>JAHJOO010000052.1 GCA_018820275.1 Alphaproteobacteria bacterium | reverse complement strand
CTGGGCATGGCGGCCGGGGCGGCGGCGGCAGGCGCCGGGGCCGCCACGGGCGCCGGCGCGGCGGCATAGGCGACCGGCGCGGCGGTCATGGTGATCTCGCGCGCCACCCGGATCTTCAGGTCGCCGCGCTCCACCTCGATCTCGGTCAGGCCGGTGTCCTTCAGGATGTCGGCCAGCGACCGCACCAGTCCGGCATCGATCGCGTCGGACTTCGGGGCGGCCGGCTTGGCGGCGGGGGACTTGCTGACGGCCATGGGGACCTCTGTTTCTTCTGTCTCGAACGGGCTTACGCGAGCCCGCGTTCCTGTGCCAGTTCGACGGCGGCCTGAACCGCCAGTTCATAGCTGCGGGCCCCGTGGCCCGCGACCGTCTTCGCCGCCACGAGGGCGACGTAGGAGCGATGCCGGAAATCCTCGCGCGTCGCCGGGTCGGAAAGGTGGCACTCCACCACCGGAATGCTCAACGTCTTCAGCGCGTCCAGCAGGGCGATGGAGGTGTGGGTATACGCCGCCGGATTGATCACCAGTGCCGCCGCGGCGGTCCGCGCCTCCTGCACCCAGTCGATCAGCACGCCTTCGTGATTGGTCTGGCGGAACACGACCGTCCAGCCGGGCGCGGCGCGCTCGCACAGGGCGCGCACGTCCTCCAGCGTCTCGCGCCCATAGATTTCCGGCTCCCGTTCCCCCAGCAGGTTGAGGTTGGGACCGTTCAGGACGTAGAGGACGGGCAAATCTGGCATCGCGGTTGCGAACGGGCGGTCCGACCCGAGTCGGGCTGGCCTTTTAGCCGAGCCGCCGTGGTTATCAAACCGGCCCGTCGAAGCGCCGTCTGGCGCGGGCCGCGCGAATGCGGCATGGGGCGCGCAGAAGGCCTCGTGGAGACTGCCGTAGACCGGCTCAGACGACTGGTGACCTCGCCGCGCACCGAGCGGTTCATTCTGGCCCTCATCATTCTGAACGCGATCACGCTGGGGCTGGAGACCAGTCCGTGGGTCATGGCGCGGATCGGACCGGCGCTGCTGTGGCTGGACCGGATCGTTCTGGCCGTCTTCGTGGTCGAGGTGACGGCGCGGATCGCGGTGCACCGCGCGGCCTTCTTCCGGGATCCGTGGAGCCTGTTCGACTTTGCGGTGGTGGCCATCGCCCTGGTCCCGGCGGCGGGGCCGTTCTCGGTGCTGCGGGCGCTTCGCATCCTGCGGGTGCTGCGGATGATCACCATCGTGCCGTCGCTGCGGCGCGTGGTCGGGGCCCTGATCAGCGCCCTGCCGGGGATGGGATCGATCGTCCTGCTGATGGGGCTGATCTTCTATGTCGCCTCGGTGATGGCGACCAAGCTCTACGGGGCCGACTTCCCGCAGTGGTTCGGCTCGATCCCGGCCTCGGCCTATTCGCTGTTCCAGGTCATGACGCTGGAGAGCTGGTCGATGGGGATCGTGCGGCCGGTGATGGAGGTCCATCCGTACGCCTGGATGTTCTTCGTGCCCTTCATCCTGTGCACGACCTTCACCATGCTGAATCTGTTCATCGGCATCGTCGTCAACGCCATGCAGAGCGAGCACGAGGAGGAGGCCAAGGCCGAGCGCCACAAGCTGGAGGACGATCTGCGCCTGGCCAGCGAGGAGCGGCAGCAGGCCCACGCCGAGGACATGGCCGACATGGCCGCCCTGCGCGGCGAGATCGCGGAGCTGAAGCAGGCGATCGGCGATCTGGCCGCCCGCCTGCCGGCGCGGGCTGGCTAGGACCGGGCCCGCGGGTGTAGAAGGCGCCGGGGCCCGGAAAGGACGTGTTCTTGCTGCGTATTCAGGTCAACGGTGAAGATCGCACGGTCGCGGCGGACACCGTCCTGGCCCTCGTCCAGGAGCTGGGGCTCGACGTCCGCAAGGTGGCCGTCGAGCGCAATCTGGAGATCGTGCCGAGGTCCCTGCATGCGCAAACCCCGCTGGCCGAGGGCGACCGCATCGAGGTGGTGCAGTTCGTGGGGGGCGGGTAAGCGTCTCAGTTTACGGGCTTGCAGTGGCGCAGCTCGACCGGGTCGCCGGGAACATAGCCCGGCAGATCTCCGTCTCCCACCTCGCGTCGCAGGGCGTCGAGCCGGGACCGCAGCCGGTCCTCGACCTCGGCAACCTCAGGACGCCCCGTCAGGTTGGTCTGTTCCTGTGGGTCTGTGTGAAGGTCATACAGCTCCCACGCCGCCGGAAACTCCCAACGGATCAGCTTCCACCGGTCAGTCCGCACGCCACGGTGTGGTCGCACGCAGTGAGCCGCCGGGAACTCGAAATACTGGTAGAGGAAGTCCTTGCGCCAGTCGGCGGGAACCGCGCCCTGAACCACGGGCCGCCAACTGCGGCCGTGCATGTGGGGGTCCGGCTCCAGCCCGGCGAAGTCCATGAACGTGGGTGCCACATCGACGTTCAGAACCATCTGGACATCGTTGACCTGACCCGGCGCGATCGAGGCCGGGTGACGCACCAGCATGGGCACCTTGATCGACTGTTCGTATATGAGCCGCTTGTCGAACATCCCGTGATCGCCCAGGAAAAAGCCGTTGTCGGACGTGTAGACGACCACCGTGTTCTCGCTCAGACCCTGCCGGTCCAGCAGGTCCAGTACCTTGCCGACGTTCTCGTCGACCCCCAGAAGAACGCGGAAATAGTCCTTGATGAAGAACTCATAGTTGCGCCGTGCGCGCTCTTCATAAGGCATCTCGGCGGTGACGCCGCGCCGCCGATAGTCCGCCATGTCCGCGATCAGCATGTCCGCCAGCTGAACGGCGCGCGGCCTGTCATGGATGTCTTCCAAGAAGGTCTCGGGCGGCGCGATTTCCACGTCCGCGAAGGCGTTTGCGAAACGCGGTGCCGGCTCCCATCCCCGATGCGGCGCCTTGAATTGATAGAGCAGGCAGAAGGGCTTGTCGGTTGGCCGGTGCTGCAGAAACCTGATCGCCTGCTCACCGATCACGTCGTCCGTGTGGCCGCTCCCGCGGTCCATCCGCCCATTGATGATGATCTGTGGGTCGAAATACTGCCCCTGTCCGGGCAGGACGGCGGTGTGATCATACCCGTCCGGCGGCGTGTTGACGTGCCATTTGCCGACCACGCCAGTGTAGTACCCCGCCTTTCTCAGCATGTTCGGATAGGTCGTGGCGTTGTCCAGGAACGGTTCGTTGACGAACCCGGATTCCTCTCCATTCGTCGTCATGCCGTGGGCGTGCGAGTACAGGCCCGTCAGGTAGCTCGCCCGACTCGGCAGGCACAAGCTGTTGGTCACGAAGCCCTGGTTGAAGCGCACGCCGCCGGACGCGATGCGGTCCAGGTTCGGGGTCTTCAGGATGGTATTGCCATAGCAGCTGAGAGCCGACTGGGCGTGGTCGTCGGTCATGATGAACAAGATGTTTGGGCGGGCGTCCCGGCGGGCCTGTCGTCCGCCCGTGGCGCAACCGGCCGCCGAAAGAGCGGCCAGCCCCGATAGCCCCTGGATGATGCGGCGACGATGTGTGACGGCCATGCGCTGTTCCCTCGCGCGCGGTCTGCAGCCGCGCTCCCGAGAAGCAAGCAGGGTCTGTAACCGCTTACAAGTCAAAATGGGGTCCGGCCGGCGAACCTCTTCGGTCTGGTGGCGGAAAGCGCTAAAGCGAGCGAATGACCTCTTCCCCCGACACGTGGACCGTCGCCGGTCGCACCTTTTCGTCCCGCCTGATCGTCGGCACCGGCAAATACGCCAGCTATGCGCAGAACGCCGCGGCCGCCGAGGCCGCGGGGGCCGAGATCGTCACCGTTGCGGTCCGCCGGGTGAACCTGACGGACACCAGCCAGCCGATGCTGGTGGATCACGTGAAGCCGGACCGCTTCACCTTCCTGCCCAACACCGCCGGCTGCTTCACCGGCGAGGACGCGGTGCGGACCCTGCGGCTGGCGCGCGAGGCGGGCGGCTGGGACCTGGTCAAGCTGGAGGTGCTCAGCGACACCGCCCACCTCTATCCCGACATGATCGAGACGCTGCGGGCGCTGGAGCTGCTGATCAAGGACGGCTTCCAGGTCATGGTCTACTGCACCGACGACGTGGTCATGGCGAAGCGTCTCGAGGAGGCCGGGGCCGCCGCCATCATGCCGGCGGCCGCGCCGATCGGTTCGGGCCTCGGCATCCAGAACCGCGTCAACATCAGCCTCATCATCGAACAGGCCACCGTGCCGGTGCTGGTCGACGCGGGCGTCGGCACGCCGTCGGACGCGACCCTGGCGATGGAGCTGGGCTGCGACGCCGTGCTGATGAACACCGCCATCGCCGGGGCCAAGGATCCGATCCTGATGGCCGAGGCCATGAAGCATGCCGTCATCGCCGGCCGTCAGGGCTATCTGGCGGGCCGCATGCCCCGGCGCCTCTACGCCAGCCCCAGCTCGCCGCTGTCGGGCCTGATCTGACGGGCAGCGGCGTCAGCGGATCCGGCATGCTCCGGTCTGGATCCGGTTCAGTTCGCTGCTGTGCAGGCTGTCGGCCCGCATGCACCGGACGCCGAACTCAGTGAAGCGCAGGGGCCCGGCGAACGTCTGGCCGGTCTCCGTTTCTATGTGCACGCTGATCGGCTCACCCCTCGTCGCGGCGGACCAGACGGCGAGTTCTCCGTCCCCCAGCTCCCTGATGGGGCCGAAGTCCATGCGGTATTCCCGCGGCAGATCCCGGGTCCGCGGATACTCGATCAAATCGGTTCCGGAGACGGTCACGGCGGTGGCGTCGCGGCTGAGCGTGACCCGGGTCGGCACGAACGGGAGCTGTCGTGCGCTGCCCATGCGGATCTGGAAATTCCCGGTGCCGACATCATAGACCGCTGTCCAGGTCATGGCTGAGCCCGTCCACCGGGTCTCGGCGGCGCTGCGCGCCGTGACGTCGATCGGGCTGCCGCCGAAAGCGTTACGATAGTACCGGATGCTGACCGTGTCGTAGTCGCTGTCCGGCCGATGGCAGACGGGGAGTTCCTGGGCGAGCGCCGGCGAGGCAAGGGCGAGGGCGGCGAATGCGGGGGCCAGAAGTCGGGAAGTCGGCATGAGGCCCTCGATCCGGGGTCAGTGACGATCCGCAGCTAATCAGGCTACCACAAAGCTTGCAAACCGTTCCGAAGCCGGGCCGGAGCGGGCTGGTGCGGGGTGCGGGAGCGCGGGAGGCGCGCGTGAGCGGCCCTCATTTCGCCGCCTGGATCGCGCGGCCGATGGCCTCGGGGTCGTTGCTGGGCATGGCCCGGCCGTTGACGAAGAAGGTCGGCGTGGCGTCCAGCCCCATCTGGCCGGCCCCGATCTGGACGTCGGCCAGAACCTGCGCCACCGGCGCGGACTGCAGGGCCTCGCGATTGGCCCCGATGACCACACCGTTTTCCGCCAGGATCCGGTCGACCGCCTCGATGGTGAGGGAGCGCTCTGCCATCAGGGCCTGGTGCACGGGCAGGTACTTGCCCTGGGCATGGGCCACCAGGGCGGCGCGCGCGGCGTACTGCGAGGTGATCTCGCCCTCGCGGTCCAGGATGGGCCATTCGCGGAAGACGAAGCGGACGTCCGGATTGGCCTCCATCAGCTCGATGTAGCCGGGCGCGGCGACCTTGCAGTAGGGGCAGCGGTAGTCGAAATACTCGACCACGGTCACCTTGGCGTCGGCGGGGCCGAAGGCCGGCTCGTTCGGGCCCGGCTGGAGCAGGGTCGGATTGGCGCGCACCGCCTCGGTCAGCTGGTTGACGCGGTCGGCATTGGCCTTGACGTCGCGGGCGCGGACGACCTCGTCCAGCACCTCGGGATTGGCCAGCAGATAGGTCCGCACGCGCGTGCCGAAGTCGCCGCCGCTCACCTGCGGCCACGCGGCGACGCCCAGGGCCAGCACGGCGACGGCCAGGGCGGCCGCCGTCGCGCGCGGATCGGCGAAGCGGGCGAAGGGGTCGGGGCGCGGCGCCGGCGGCGCTTCGGACGGGGTCTGCTCGGTCATGAAGGGGTCCGTTGCGGGGGGCTCAGCCGCCCGTGGGGCGGATCACGCCCGGGCGACGGCGGGCGGTGTCCTCGTCGAGGATGCGCAGATCCTCCAGCGTCGCGCCGGAAGCCAGGATGATGTCCATGGCGCGCCGCCATTCGATCGAGCCGGGCTCCAGCATGTCGCGGGCGCGCAGGGCGAACTGCACCGCCTCCTGCTCCTGGCCGAGCGAGAAATAGAGCTCGGCATGGGCCAGGCGGGCCTCGCCCTCCTTGCCCTGCCGGGCATAGGCCTGTCCGAGCAGGCGCCAGGCCAGGCTGTTCTCGGGCTCCAGAGCCACCGCCCGCTTCAGGTGGACGACCGCGTCCTCGACCGCGTCGGGAAGCCCCGATTCCAGAAGCGCATGGGCCAGGTTGACGTGCAGCAGCGGCGCGTCGGGCAGCAGCGCGATCGACTTGCGGTGGGCCTCCACCGCCTCGGGCGCGCGCCCCTCCTCGAACAGGATCTGACCGCGAAGCTCCCACAGGAAGGGATTCTCGGGCTGTTCGGCCAACAGCTCGTCCACGGCCGCCAGCGCCACCTCCGTTTCGCCCGCGCGATAACGGGCGATCGCCCGGGCGTAGCGCGCGGGATAGCTCGTGTCCGACTCCGGGTACTTCCGGAGCGTCTGCACGGGCGGCTCCATGAAGGCATGGATCTTGGCCTGGACGAGGGCGTGCTCGGCGATCTGCACCGGGGTGTCGAGGACCTCGTAGTGCTCGGCCTGGGTGACGATCGGGCGCAACTGCTCGATGCGCTGCGACGAGAGGGGGTGACTGCGGAAATAGGGGAAGCGCCGGGCCTCCGAGAAGACCTCCTGCGAGCGGAAATTCTCGAAGAAGCCCAGCAGACCGCGACCCGACATTCCGGCCCGCTCGAGGGCGCGGGCCGCGGTGATGTCGGCCTCGCCCTCCTGTCCCTGCATGTAGCGCAGGGCCGAAAGGGTGCCGAAATACTGGCTGTTGGCCATCAGGACGGCCGCGGCGTCCGGCGCGCCGGCCACGGCGGCGAGGGCCCCCAGCGCCATGGTCATGAGAAAGGGCTGCATGCCCGCGTTCTGGGCCCCGTCGCGCAGGGTGTGGCGGTTGCGGATGTGCCCGCCCTCGTGGGCGATCACGCCCAGCAGCTCGTTGGGCGTGCGCGTCCGCATGATCAGGCCGGTGTTCAGGCCCATGATCCGGCCGCGCGTGGCGAAGGCGTTCAGGTCCTGGTCGTTGACCAGCAGGATGGTGATCTCGTCGGGCTCGAGACCCATGGCCACGAACACGGGCTCGGACCAGTCGTGGATGATCCCTTCGATCTCGGTGTCCCGGATCAGGCTCTGGGCCTGAACCGACTGGGCCGTCAGCATCAGGGCCGCGGCACCCAGGACGGCCGCCGCGCGGGTGGCGGTTCGGGACAGCCAGTTCATCGCAAGCTCCACTCTGCCGATCCCCCTTGCGGACGATCCTACGGCGTCGGGGCCGCAGGGGAAACCGCGTCGCGGCGCCGCCCCCCTGCGTCCGAAACCATCATGGCCGCCTGATGGCGCCCTTAAAGGCGCCACCACCCGCGCTTGGGCTTCGGCGGCGGGGCCGTGATCTGGGCGGGATCGTCCTCGGGCGTCGGCAGCGGCGCCCGGACCGGTTCCGGCCGCGGCGCGGGCTCGGCCGCGACGACCGGCTCGGGCTCGACGGCTTCCGCCTCGACGACTTCCGTGTCGGGCACGACCTCATCGGCCGCCTCCGCGGGCGTTTCCTCGAACGCGGGCGCTTCCAGAGCCGGCGCGGCCTCGGCGGTCACGTCCTCCGAGGCGCTCTCCGCAGCGGCCGACGGCTTGCGGCGCACGCGCCGGCGTTTGGGCTCGGCGGGGATCGCGACGGCGGCCCCGGCTTCGGGAGCGGCCTCGACCGAGGCCTCTTCCGACGCGGCCTCGAGCGCGGTCTCCGTGCCGTCCGGGGTCGCAACGGTGCCCTCGGCGCCTTCGCTCCGTTCGCCGCGACCGCGGCCGCGACGCCGACGGCGGCGTCCGCCGCGCTCGCCGTCGCCACGGGCCTCGTCGGTCCGCGCGTCTTCCGTCAGGCGCGGCTCGCGCTCGTCCTTCGCCCCGGGGTCGCCCGCCGCCTGCGGCTGCAGCGGATCGAACCAGACGAACGGATCCTGCAGCGAGGGCGTCCGTCCGCGCACCCAGACGAAGCCGTCGCGTTCCGGGGATTCCTCGCGCGCCCTGCGGCCGCCGCGACGGCCCCGGCGACGGCGACGGCCGCCGTCGGAATCGTCGTCGGCCTCCGCCTGACGGAGCGCGCGCGGCTCACCGCGGCCTTCGCCGTCGTCCGCGACCTCATCCTCGTCCTCGTCCTCGCCGGAGTCCTCAAAGACCTCATCCTCGTCCTCGGCCTCGTCGTAGACGAAGTCGTCGGCCAGGTCGGCCGGGTCGAAGTCGGAGGTCGGCGGGACGAAGTCCTCGTTCGTCTCGATGCGATCCACCGCGCTCTCGGCCTGGCCCAGCCGGTCGTCGACCATGACCACCAGGGCCACGCCGCGCTGCTCCAGCAGGCGGTCCAGGTGGCCGCGCTTGAAGTTCAGGATGTAGAGCGCCGTCGCCGTCGGCACGCGCAGATGCACGACCCCCGCGCCGTTCTTGCCCACCTCGATGTCCACCGCCCGCAGCGCCATCAGCGCCGCGCTTTCGGCCGAGCGCACGCGTCCGGCGCCGTGGCAGTGCGGACAGGCCTCGGTCGCGCCTTCGATCACGCCCAGGCGGCGACGCTGGCGGCTGATCTCCATCAGGCCGAAGCCGGAGATCTTGCCCATCTGGATGCGGGCCCGGTCCTGGGCCAGCGCGTCCTTCAGGCATTTCTCGACGGCCCGGTTGTTCTTCGACTCCTCCATGTCGATGAAGTCGATGACCACCAGCCCGGCGAGGTCGCGCAGGCGCAGCTGGCGGGCCGCTTCTTCCGCCGCTTCCATATTGGTCTTGAACGCCGTCTGCTCGACGTTGCGCTCCTTGGTGGCTCGGCCGGAGTTGACGTCGATGGCCACCAGGGCCTCGGTCTGGTTGATCACCAGATAGCCGCCGGACTTCAGGTTCACGACCGGCTGGTGGATCTGGTGCAGCATTTCCTCGATGCCGTTCGAGGCGAACAGCGGCTTGGAGCCGCGGTACAGGTGCACCTTCTTCGCCTGCGACGGCATCAGCACGCGCATGAAGTCGCGCGCCTCCTTCCAGCCCTCGACGCCTTCCACCTGGATGCCGTCGAAATCCTTGTCGAACATGTCGCGCACGGCGCGGCGGACCAGGTTCTCCTCCTCATGGATCATCGAGGGGGCGTTGGACTTCAGGGTCGTCTCGCGGATCGTCTCCCACAGGCGCAGCAGGTATTCGTAGTCGCGCTTGATCTCGGCCTTGGTGCGCTTGGCGCCGGCCGTGCGGATGATCAGGCCCATGCCGTGCGGCACGTCCAGGGCGGCCGCCGCCGCCTTCAGGCGCTTGCGGTCGCTGGCCTGGGTGATCTTGCGCGAGATGCCGCCGCCCTTGCCGGTGTTGGGCATCAGCACGCAGTAGCGGCCGGCCAGCGACAGCCAGGTGGTCAGGGCCGCGCCCTTGCCGCCGCGCTCGTCCTTGACGACCTGAACCAGCAGGATCTGCCGGCGCCGGATGACGTCCTGGATCTTGTAGCGGCGCATCAGCCGGCGCTTGAGACGCTCCTCGTCGGCCAGCTTGCCTTCGCTGTCGCCCTCGTCGTCCGAGCTCTCGCGGCCCAGGTCGTCCTCGTGATCCTCGTCCGTCGCCGCTTCGGCCATGATGGCTTCGCGGTCGGCCACGGGGATCTGGTAGTAGTCGGGGTGGATTTCGTTGAAGGCCAGGAAGCCGTGGCGATTGCCGCCGTACTCGACGAAGGCCGCCTGCAGGCTGGGTTCGACCCGGACTACCTTGGCCAGGTAGATGTTTCCGCGCAGCTGCCGCCGCGCCTTGGATTCAAAGTCGAATTCTTCGACCTGACGGCCCTGGACGATGGCGACGCGGGTTTCTTCCGCGTGCGCCGCGTCGATCAACATGGTCTTTGACATCAAAAGTCTCTCTCTGGCGCGCTCGGTCGAGCGGTCCGGGCCTTGGCCCGGCGACCGCGACGGCTCGCCGAATGGGGAAGGGGGCGTGCGCACGGGTCACCTCGCCGCCGCGCCCTTGGCGCTGCGACGGTTCGGTCCAGGTGGACCTTAGGGTGACCAAGGCGGCAGTGCCCATGGGTTTCGTTTCATCCAGGGGATCGGCCGCCGTGTGACGTCCGCCCCGGCTGCCGGGCGGCGCAAACGCCGGCCCGAAGGGTGGTATGGTGCCGCGGGGAGGGCGCGCCGGACAGGAGATTCCCTCGGCGCGATCAGACGCGGACGGACGAACATAGGGTCCGCCCGTCTGAATTGAAAGCACGCTTGGCTTAACGGAATCCACAGGACGATGCGCCAGTGTGGCGGTCGACACCCGAGTTCAACCGCGAAGACCGTCAGAATGCGCGCTTCACCCCCTCTCTCCAAGGTCGGCTGGCGGCCCCGCGACTGGGCGCTGACGGCTCTGGCCTTCGTGGTCGTCTGCGCGGTCGGCCTGACCGCCGGACGGGGGCTGGCCGCGTTCGGCGGCGACGTGCTGAACCTGCGCCTCGGCGGCGACGCCCAGGCCACCCGCGTGGTCATCGACCTCGACGGGGCGGTCGAGGGCTCGGTCGTTGACGGCGGTCGCGACGGCCGCGTGGTCCTGTCCCTGCGCGGCGCGCGCGCCCGCCGCGCGCTGGAAGGCGAAGGCCGGGGGCTGGTGCGCCGCTGGCGGGTGGCGTCGGAAGCCGGCGGCTCCCGCGTCGAGCTGAGCCTCGTCGGCGGTGCCCGCATCGAGCGGCGTTTCCTGCTCCCGCCGGGCGACGGCGTCGCGCATCATCGCTACGTCATCGACCTGGCCGCGGACGGCCGGCCCGCCCGCCCACCGGTCGCGGAACCCGCCGCCCCGGCGCGCCGCGAAAAGCCGCTCATCGTGATCGACGCGGGGCACGGCGGCCGGGATTCCGGCGCTCTGGGCACCTCGCATCGCGAGAGCGAACTGGCGCTGGCGGCGGCCCTCGAACTGAAGGCCGAGCTGGAACGGACGGGCCGCTACCGGGTCATGCTGACCCGCGACCGCGACGTCTACGTGCCCCTGCAGCGGCGGGTGGAGATCGCCCGTCGGTCGGGCGCCGACCTGTTCATCTCCCTGCACCTCGATTCCTCGGCGGACGCGGCCACCCGCGGCGCCAGCGTCTACACCCTGTCCGAACAGGGGGCCGGGCGGGCGGTGCGCGAGTTCACGGGCCGCGACGACTGGACCCGCGAACTGGACCTGCCCGGACGTGACCCGGGCGTGGACCGCATCCTGCTGGACATCACCCAGAGGTCCACCCAGAATCAGTCGGCCCGGTTCGCCCGCGGCCTGCTGGGCGAGATCGAGGGCGCGGGCCATCCGATGCTGCGGCGGAGCCACCGGGACGCCGGTCTCGCCGTACTCCTGGCCCCCGACGTGCCCGCTGTGCTGCTGGAGATGGGGTTCATCACCAACCCGGACGACGCCCGCGCCCTGGACAGCCAGTCGGGCCGCCGGCGCCTGATGCGGGCCGTGGTGCGGGGCATCGACGCCTTCTTCCTCGACCCCGGTCCGATCCGGTACGCGGCCAATCCGGAGGGCGCCGGTCGTCCCTGACCCTTTGCGCCGACGGCGACGCGGGCTAAAGCTGACCCCGGCGTGGCTCGGAGTGTCTGGTGAAGATCGCGGAACGTTGGATCGTCATGGCGGGCGTCGGCCTGCTGGGGGCCATCGCCCTTGCGGGGCTGGTGGTCACGATCTACGCCGCCTGGCTGTTCCACGACCTGCCCGATGCGGCCGAGCTGGCCGACTATCGGCCGCCGACGGCGACGCGGGTCTACGCCGCGGACGGGACCCTGATCGGCGAGTTCTCCGAGGAGCGCCGGATCTACGTCTCCTATGACCAGATCCCGCCGACGGTGATTCAGGCCTTCCTCGCCGCCGAGGACCGCAACTTCTTCCGCCACGGCGGCATCGACGTGGGCGGCATCGGCCGCGCCATGTTCAAGAACCTGTTCAACGTGGTGTCCGGGCGCCGGCTGGAAGGCGGCTCGACCATCACCCAGCAGGTGGCCAAGAACGTCCTGCTGACCTCGGAAAGCAGCCTGAACCGCAAGCTCAAGGAAGCCGTGCTGGCCAGCCGCCTGGAAGGCACCCTGTCCAAGGAGCAGATCATCGAGCTGTACCTGAACGAGATCTTCCTCGGGTACCGCTCGTATGGCGTCGCCTCGGCCGCCTACAACTATTTCGGCAAGTCGCTGACGCAACTGACGCCCGACGAGGCCGCCTTCCTCGCCGCCCTGCCCAAGGGGCCGAACAACTATCACCCCAAGCGCCGTCCCGAGGCCGCCAAGGCCCGTCGCGACTGGGTCATCGGCGAGATGGGCGAGAACGGCTTCCTCACCGACGCCCAGGTCGCCGCCGCCGTCGCCCGCCCCCTGACCACCCAGGACGCCCCGCGTCGCGCCCAGTACGCCGACGCCGACTTCTTCGTGGAGGAGGCGCGCCGGCAGGCCGTCGCCCGCTTCGGCGACCGGCCGGTGAACGCCGGCGGCCTGTATCTGCGCACGACCTTGGACCCGGCGCTGCAGTCGGCGGCGCGCTCGGCGCTGATGACGGGGCTGGAGAACTACGACCGGCGCCATGGCTGGCGGGGGCCGTGGGGGACGACCGACTTCGCCGAGGGCTGGCAGGCCCAGGCCCTGAAGAAGACCGCGCCGCCCGAGCGTCGCGCCTGGCGGGCCGCGGCCATCGAGAGCGTGTCGGGCAACAACGTCCGCGTCCGGTTGGCGGCCGACGACCGCACGGGCAGTCTCGTCGCCTCCGACGCGGCTTGGGCCAACGCCAACAAGCAGCTGCGCCGGGGCGATATGGTCTTCGTGGAGCCTCGCAACGGCCAGTTCGCGCTGAAACAGATTCCCGCCGTCAACGGCGCCCTCGTCGCCCTCGACCCGCACACCGGACGCGTGCTGGCCATGGTCGGCGGCTATTCCTACGCCCTGTCCAGCTTCAACCGCGCGACCCAGGCCGAGCGCCAGCCCGGCTCGGCGTTCAAGCCCTTCGTCTACGCCGCGGCGCTGGAAGGCGACTATACGCCCGCGTCCATCGTGCTGGACGCCCCGATCAGCTTCGCGGGCGGCCCCAACGGGACGCGCTGGACCCCGGAAAACTACAGCCGGCAATATTACGGGCCGCAGTCGCTGCGGCGCGGGCTGGAGCTGTCGCGCAACGTCATGACCGTGCGCCTGGCCCAGGACATCGGCATGGGCAACGTCGTCGAACTCGCCGACAAGATGGGCGTCGGCAAGCTGCAGCCGAACCTGTCGGTGTCCCTGGGAGCCGGAGAGACCACGCCTCTGCGCCTGACGGCCGCCTATTCCGCCTTCGTCAACGGCGGGCGGCGGGTCGAGCCCTATCTGATCGAATACGTCCAGGACCGCACCGGCGAGACCACCTGGCGGGCCGACGAGCGCAATTGCCGCGAATGCGGGCGCGGCTTCTCGGGGCAGGAATCGCCGCGCCTGCCCGAGCGCGGAACCCAGGTCATCGACCCGATCACGGCCTATCAGGTGTCGTCCATGCTGGAAGGCGTGGTCCAGCGCGGGACGGCCGCCAGCGCGCGGGGCCTGGGCCGTTGGGTCGGCGGCAAGACCGGCACGACCAACGAATACCGCTCCGCCTGGTTCGTCGGCTTTTCCTCGGACATCGTGGTCGGGGTCTTCATCGGCTTCGACGACAACCGGCCCATGGGCTCCGGCGAAACCGGGGCGACCACGCCGGTGCCGATCTTCAACGAGTTCATGCAGACGGCGCTCAAGGCCCGCCCCGCGCGGCCCTTCGTCCGGCCGAAGAACGCCGTCTTCCGCACCGTGAACGGCATCGAGGAGGCCTTCCGCCCCGGCACCGAGCGCCGCCGCGAGGAGGAGCGCGCGCCGGAGCCGCAGACGCCGACCGGGCCCCAGCTCTACGACGACCTGATCCGCCGCGAGCGCGAGGCCCAGGCCGCGCAGGAAGGGGCCGCCCCGCCGCCCACCGCCCCGCCGCCGCCCAAGAAGCAGGATCCGCCCGAGGATCTCAGCGGTCTGTTCTGAACCGACCGCTCGCGCTCCGGGGGCGGGGGAGAAGTCGGGCCCCGGGCCCGGCTGCCCCTTCCCATAGCGGCCCGTCCCCTCTATCTCGGCCCCTCACCCGAACCCGGAGAAATCCATGAGACCGGATGTCGAGGCCATGAAGGCCGACATCGAGCAGAGCGTCGCTCTGCTCAGGAGGCGTCTTTGACTGGGATGCCGCGCTGCGAAAACTCGATGAACTGAACGCCCGGGTCGAGGATCCGACCCTGTGGGACGACCCCGCCCAGGCCCAGGCCGTCAGCCGTGACCGCTCCCGTCTCGAGGCCCAGATCGGGACCGTTCGCGAGATGGAGCAGGGCCTGGAAGACGGCCTGATGCTGGCCGAAATGGCCGACGAGGAAGGCGATGAGGAGGCTCTTGAGGGCGCCCGCGCGGATCTCAAGGCGATCAAGGACCGCGCCGCCCGCGCCGAGCTGGAGGCCCTGCTGTCCGGCGAGGCCGACGGCAACGACGCCTATCTGGAAGTGAACTCCGGTGCTGGCGGCACGGAGTCCAACGACTGGGCCGGCATGCTGCTGCGCATGTATTCGCGCTGGGCCCGGGCCCACGGATACGAAGTCACGATCGAGGCGGAGGAATCCGGCGAACAGGCGGGGGTCAAGTCGGCCACCATCCTGATCGAGGGGCCGAACGCCTACGGCTGGCTGAAGTCGGAGTCCGGCGTGCACCGGCTGGTGCGCATCAGCCCCTATGACGCGGCGGCCAAGCGCCACACCTCGTTCGCCTCGATCGGCGTTTCGCCCGTTGTGGACGACGCCATCGAGATCGACATCAACCCGTCCGACGTCCGCACCGACACCTATCGCGCCTCGGGCGCCGGTGGTCAGCACATCAACAAGACGGACTCGGCGGTGCGTCTGACGCACATCCCCACCAACACCGTGGTGGCCTGTCAGGCCGGCCGCTCGCAGCACCAGAACCGCGAGCAGGCGTGGAAGATGCTGCGGGCCCGTCTGTACGAGCTGGAACTGCAGAAGCGCGAGGCCGCGGCCCAGGCCCTGGCCGACGCCAAGACCGACATCGGCTGGGGCCACCAGATCCGGTCCTATGTGCTGCAGCCGTACCAGATGGTGAAGGACCTGCGGACCAACGTGGAAACCTCCGACACCCAGGGGGTGCTGGACGGCGACCTCGACGCCTTCATGGGCGCGGCCCTGGCCGCGCGCGTCGGCGAGACGCGCGGATCGACCGTCGAGTGAGGCCGGAAATCTCCCTCCCCGCTGGGGGAGGGAGAGGCCGGGTTCAGTTCGACATCGAGATGGTCTGCGTCGCCGGCTGGGCGGCGGGCTGCGGCGCGGCGGCGGGTTGCGGGGCCGACTTGGGAACCTGCGGGGCGTCGCGGCGGCCCTGGATGCAGCGGCCCTGGAAATAGGCACCGACGTCGATCGACAGCTGCTCGGCGGTGATGTCGCCGTCGACGTAGGCGGTCGACACCAGCTTGACCTGCTTGCCGGTCACCGCGCCCTGGACCCGGCCGCGGACCTCGACGTAGTCGGCCGCGACATTGCCTTCGACGGCGCCCGTCTCGCCCACGATCAGGCGGCCGACGCGGACGTCGCCCTTGATCTGGCCGTCGATCTGCAGATCGCCGCCGCCGGACACATTGCCCTCGAAATTCAGGTCGGCCGACAGGGTCGACAGGCCGCGGCCCGGCGTGGCCGGGGCGGGCGCGGACGGCTGGGCGGCGCGCGGCGCGGCCGGCGCCGGAATGTCGGGCAGGGGCGGAATGGCGGTGGACCGGGGGTCGGCCGGGGAGGGCGACTTCGACTTATTGAACAAGATGATCTCCAGCTCTCATGAAGCGGGCGGGGTTCTGGGCCCGGCCGTCCATCCACACTTCATAGTGCAGATGCACGCCGGTCGAGCGGCCGGTTGTGCCCATGGCGCCGATCCTCTGGCCCACGGCCACCGGCTGCCCCACCCGGACGGATGTGGCGTTCAGATGGGCGTAGCGCGTCTTGAAACCGCGACCATGATCTATCTCGACGGTGTTGCCATAGCCTGAACGGACGCCGACGAAAGAGACGATTCCCGGCGCGGTCGACAGGATGGGCGTGTTCAACGGCCCGGCGAAGTCCTGGCCCTGATGATAGGCGGGCCGCGCGTTGAACGGATCGAAGCGCAGGCCGAAGCCGGACGTCACCCGGGCCTCCGTCGGCCGGGCGAAGGGCAGGGCGGCCGAGACCGCCGTCAGGGCGCGCATGTCCGACAGGTCGGTGGAGGCGTTGAGGATGCGGGCGGCGAAGGCCTCGTCGACGTCCAGAATGGCCGCCAGGGCGCGCGGGTCGTCGGCCGTGACCAGCGGACCGCCGAGGCCGGGCCCGCCCGCCGCATAGGCGGCCGGGTTCAGTCCCGCCAGTCGGAACGCCAGCCGCAACCGCTCCGCGCGCGTCTGCGCGAGGGTCTCGGCGCGGCCGATCAACGTCTCCTGGTCCAGCCGCACGCCGACGATGCGCTGGGTCGGAGACAGCGGCGCGTCGGGATCCAAGACGGTCGGCGTCAGCAGGTCCTGGGCGCCGTCGACGCCCTGGAACATGGTCATGACCTGGGTCAGGGCGACGTGGCGCCGCTCGACCATGTGGGCCAGTTCGTCCAGCGAGCCGGACGTCGCCGTCATGCGGACGACGGCGGTGTCCAGTCGCGCCCGCAGGTCGGCGTTGGCGCGTTCCGAGGCGGCGCGGGCCCGTTCGATGGCACCGTCGGCCCCGCCGCTCTGCATCAGATCGAGGGTGAAGCCGGCGGACGCGACCACCGTCCACAGCGCCAGGGCGGTCATGCCGCAGGCGCCGACGAACTGGTGCCAGGGCTTCAAGGCGACCGCGCGGACGTCGTCGCCCGTCCGCAGGTACAGATAGCGGACGGGAAACCGCTTCCGGAACCAGGATGGCTTGGTCTCTTCGTCGTCGGTCACAAGCAACGCCCCCACGTCGGTGAGCGGTTATGCCTTCACTGGAAACCGTCGTTCAAGGGCGTTCACGCAATCTTAACCACGTTGCCGGGGTTTGGCGCGAATAACGCCGATCTTCGGGACTGGAATTCGCCTCCCGGGCGAGGCGGGCATCTGCATCGCTTCTGGTGCGAACTTGGATCGTCCACAGACGAATCTACGGTTCAGCCAGCTTTGGCCGCGTCCAGAACCTCGGCGGCATGTCCCTTCACCTTGACCGACCGCCAGGCGCGGCGGACGACGCCGTCCGGCCCGATCAGGAAGGTCGATCTCTCGACGCCCATGTAGGTGCGCCCGTACATCGACTTCTCCACCCAGACGCCGAAGGCCTCGGTCACCGCGCCGGCCTCGTCCGAGCCAAGAACGATCTTCAGGTCGTGCTTCGCCCTGAACCGGTCCAGCGCCCGCACCGGGTCGCGCGACACGCCGATGACCCGCGCCCCGGCGGCGGCGAAGTCGTCGATCAGGGCCGAGAAGTCCTTCGCCTCATTGGTGCAGCCCGGCGTGTCGGCCTTGGGGTAGAAGAACAGCACGGTCGCTTGCCCCGACCCGTCCTCCAGACTGAACCGTCCGCCGCCGTCGGTCGGCAGGTCGAACGCTGGGGCCTTCTCGCCCTCGGTGATCCCGGTCATCGCTGTTTCCCCTCAGACCGGCTTCACCAGAACGATCTTCTTCTTGCCGGCGGCCAGTTTCAGCACGCCGTCGGCGTTCAGATCAGCCTCGCCGATCGTCGCAGCCCCGTCCGCCACGCCGGCATCGTTCAGCCGCAGACCGCCGCCCTGGGCCAGGCGGCGCGCCTCGCCGTTGGACTGGGTCAGCCCCGCCTTCGTCGCCACGGCCGCGATCATGGCCCCGATCACCTCGTCGCGCGGCAGCTCAACGGTGGGCAGGTCGGCGGACAGTCGTCCCTGTTCGAACGCGCCCTCGGCGGCCCCCCGCGCCTTCGCCGCCTCTTCGGCCCCGTGCAGCATCGTCGTGGCCTGATCGGCCAGCACCTTCTTGGCGTCGTTGATCTCCGCCCCCTGAAGGCCCTCCAGCCGGGCGACCTCGTCCAGCGGCAGGTCGGTGAACAGGCGCAGGAACCGCCCCACGTCGGCGTCGTCCACGTTGCGCCAGAACTGCCAGTAGTCGTAGGGGCTCAGCTGTTCGGCGTTCAGCCAGATCGCGCCCTGCGCCGTCTTGCCCATCTTGCCGCCCGAGGCCGTGGTCAGCAGCGGCGTGGTCAGGCCGAAGGCGGCCTTCTGATCCACGCGGCGGACCAGGTCGACGCCCGAGACGATGTTGCCCCACTGGTCCGACCCGCCCATCTGCAGGGTCACGCCCAGGCGCCGGTTCAGCTCGAGGAAGTCCACCGACTGCATGAGCATGTAGTTGAACTCGAGGAAGGTCATCGGCTGCTCGCGTTCCAGCCGCAGCTTGACGGAATCGAAGGCCAGCATCCGGTTGACGGTGAAATGGGTGCCGAAGTCCCGCAGGAACTGGATGTAGCCATAGGTCGACAGCCAGTCGTCGTTGTCGATCATGACCGCGTCGGTCGGGCCGTCGCCGAAGGTCAGGAATTTCTCGAACACGGTGCGGATCGAGGCGATGTTGGCCGAGATCGTGGCGTCGGTCAGATGGGGCCGCGAGGCGTCCTTGCCGGTCGGATCGCCGACCTTGGTCGTGCCGCCGCCCATGATGACCACCGGCCGGTGCCCCGCCTGCTGCAACCGGCGCAGCATCATGATCTGGATCAGGCTGCCGACGTGGAGCGACGGTGCGGTCGCGTCGAAGCCGATGTAGCCCGAGACCACGCCCGCCCTGGCGGCCGCGTCCAGCTCCGCCGGGTGGGTGATCTGATGGATGTAGCCGCGCGCCTGCAGCGTCTTCAGGAAGTCGGACTGGAAGGCGGGCTCGGTCATGGCGTCAGGACGTCTTGAGGGGTGGGGCTTGGCGATTGGAGGAGGGGGCGTGTAGCACGGCAGGATGCCGGAGCGAACCGACAGTCCGACGATGCTGGAGGTCCGGCTGAAGCCGCATCCGGCCTCGGCGGAGAGCCCGATCGATGCCCTGACCGTGATGCTGCAGCGGGACGGGCTGGCGCTGTGGCTGCGCTTCGTCGCAGAGGGACAGATGCCCGAGGTGATCTGGCCGGCTCCGGCGAGGCGCGACCGCGCCGACGACCTGTGGCGGCACAGCTGCTTCGAGGCCTTCGTCCAGACCGGGGACGGGTATGTGGAGTACAACCTGTCTCCCTCCGGACAGTGGGCCAGCTATCGTTTCGATTCTCCGCGCCAGGGGATGCGCGAAGCGCTGGAGGTCGCGACGCCCGGCGAACTGGACCTCGCCTGGGACATGCTGGCGCTGGAGACGCGCATCGAGTTGCCAATTGGCGCGACCCGTCTGGGGCTCTCTGCCGTCATCGAAGCGGTCGACGGGTCCTTCTCCTGGTGGGCGCTGGCCCATCCGTCCGATAAGCCGGACTTCCACCATCCCGACAGCTTCGTCCTGGACCTTCCATGATCTTCGGCATCGACCGCCTGCTCGCCGATCCCGCCCTGCTGGCCCAACTGAAGGGGCGGCGGGTCGCCCTGCTGGCGCATCCGGCCTCCGTGACGGCGGACCTGACCCATTCGGTCGACGCCCTGATCGCGGCGGGCGTCACGATCAGCGCCGCCTTCGGCCCCCAGCACGGGATGAAAGGCGACCTGCAGGACAACATGATGGAGACGCCGGACGAGACCGATCCGGTCCACGGCTTCCCGGTGTTCAGCCTGTACGGCGAGGTGCGCCGGCCGACGGGGCAGATGCTGTCGACGTTCGACGTCATCCTGGTGGACCTGCAGGACCTCGGCTGCCGCATCTACACCTTCGTGACGACGCTGCTCTATGTGCTGGAAGCCGCGGCCGAGCACGGCAAGTCGGTCTGGGTGCTGGACCGGCCCAATCCGGCGGGACGGCCGGTGGAGGGCTCGGCCCTGCGCCCCGGCTGGGAGAGCTTCGTCGGCGCCGGGCCCATGCCGATGCGCCACGGCATGACCCTGGGCGAGATGGGCCGGTGGTTCATCAAGACGTTCAACCTCGACGTCGACTATCGCGTCATCGCGATGGAGGGCTGGCAACCGGAGCAGGGCCCCGGATACGGCTGGCCGCTGGGCGAGCGCAGCTGGATCAACCCCAGCCCCAACGCGCCCAACGTCTCGATGGCGCGCGCCTATGCCGGCACGGTGATGCTGGAGGGCACGACCCTGTCCGAGGGGCGCGGCACCACCCGGCCGCTGGAGCTGTTCGGGGCGCCCGACCTCGATGCCCGCGCGATCATCGCCGGGATGCAGGCCTTCGCGCCGCAGTGGCTGGACGGCTGCCGCCTGCGCGAGGTCTGGTTCCAGCCGACCTTCCACAAGCACGCGGGCCTGCTGTGCAACGGGGTCCAGATCCACGTGGACGACCCCGGCTATGACCACGCCGCCTTCCGGCCCTGGCGGGTTCAGGCTCTGGCGTTCAAGGCCATTCGTCGCCTGCGCGCCGACTACGACCTGTGGCGCGACTTCCCGTACGAGTACGTCTTCGACAGGCTGGCCATCGACGTCATCAACGGCGGCCCGGCCCTGCGTGACTGGGTGGACGATGCGGGCGCCGAGGCCGGCGATCTGGACGCGGTCGCGGGGCCGGATGAGCGGGCGTGGGAGGATGAGCGGCGGGAATTCCTGCTCTACTGAGGTGCCGCCCGCTTCATGAAGGACGTCGGAGGCGTCCAGGTGTCGGGCAGGTGGGCATTCCCCCACAGGCACAACTGCTGCAGCACCGGAAGCAGCGCCTCGCCCTTCGCCGTCACGGCATAGGCGAAACGACGGGGGCTCTCCTGATAGGCAGACCGGACGATCAGTCCGGCCGCCTCCATGTCCGCGAGTCGGGCCGCCAGGATGTTCGTCGAGATGCGCTCGGGGGACGCCAGAAGTTCCGCGTACCGGCTCTTGCCTGTCAGCAGGTCGCGCAGGATCACCAGCGTCCACCGGTCGCCCAGCAGGTCGAGGCTCGACGCGATGGGGCAGCCGGAACGGGGAGGGCGAGCGGACATCTGCGGAATCTGGCTTGTCACTTGCAAATTACAAGTTAACCTCCCTGAGCCACTTGGGGAGGGACGGCGATGAGCGACGCGTTGACCGGAAGATGCCTGTGCGGTCGATCCAGCTTCACCGGCGAGGGCGGGGCGCAGTTCGCCGGTCACTGCCACTGCGTGGATTGCCGCAAGGCCAGCGGCGCGGGGCGCTGCACCCACGTGGTCGTGTCCGAGGCGGGCTTTCGCGCCGACGGCCCGATCCGCCGCTTCGACAAGGCGGCGGACAGCGGTTCGATCGTCACGCGCGCCTTTTGCGAAATCTGCGGGTCGCCGCTGTACTCGACCAATGACCGGATGCCGGGAATGGTGTTTCTGCGGGCCGGGGCCCTGGACGATCCCGACGCGGTGACGCCGGCGATGACGGTCTACGCCAGCCGCGCCCCGGCCTGGGACCGCGCCGACGACGGCGTGCCCCGGTTCGACGTCATGCCGACCGACATGCCGGTCTAGGCCGGGTTCTCTTCCAGCCGCTTGTCCAGGTAGGCACCGACGCGGCGCTCCACGGCGGGCACGTGGTCCTGCCAGAAGTGGGTGGCCCCGTCCTCCAGCTCGTAGTCGATGACGATGCCCTTCTGGGTGCGCAGCTTGTTGACCACGCGCTCGACCTCGACGGGCGGCACGATGGTGTCGGCCGTGCCGTGCAGGAACAGGCCGGACGCCGGGCAGGGGGCCAGGAAGCTGAAGTCGTAGATGTTCGAGGGCGGCGACACCGAGATGAAGCCGTCCGTCTCGGGCCGGCGCATCAGCAGCTGCATGCCGATATAGGCCCCGAACTGATAGCCCGCGACCCAGGTCTGGGTGGCGGCGGGGTTGTTGGACTGCAGCCAGTCCAGCGCCGTGGCCGCGTCGGCCAGTTCGCCGATGCCGCTGTCGAACTCGCCCTGCGACTTTCCGACGCCGCGGCTGTTGTAGCGCAGCGTGGCGAAGCCGCGCTTCTGGAACAGCTGGAACAGCGTCACCGCGACCGGATTGTTCATGTGCCCGCCCGCCTTGGGGTGCGGGTGCAGGATCAGGGCGATCGGGGCGTTGGGGCGCTTGCCCGGCGAATAGCGACCCTCGATGCGGCCCGAGGCGCCGGGCAGGATGACTTCAGGCATCGTTTTCCGTCTCAATCGTCGTTTTCGGGTCGGCGCAATACTTGACCGCCGGGGTGGGACTTTCTAAGTCCCCGGCACGGCGCGCGGCCCTCTCAAGGGCGCGGGTTCTAGCACAGAGCCCCGTGAATGCGCGCGATTTTTGAGGACCCTCATGCGCCTGTCGACCAAGGGCCGCTACGCCGTCATGGCGATGGCCGATCTGGCCCGGAACGGCCGGGCCGACGCCGGCGATCCGCGGGCCGTCTCTCTGGCCGAGATCGCGGCGCGTCAGGAGATTTCGCTCAGCTATCTGGAGCAGCTGTTCGCCCGCCTGCGCAAGGCCGGGCTGGTGCTCAGCGTGCGCGGTCCCGGCGGCGGCTATCGCCTGGCGCGCTCCGCGGCCGAGACCGCCGTGGCCGACATCGTCCTGGCCGTCGACGAGCCGATCCGCGCCGTGCGCTGCGCCGTGCAGGGCACGCCGCACGGCTGCATGGCCGGGGGCGAGCGCTGCATCACCCATCATCTGTGGGAGGACCTGGGTGCCGAGATCCACGCCTATCTGGCGGCGGTGTCGCTGGAGGACGTCGTCATGAAGCGCACCGGCGCTCGCCGCCGCGTGGCCCCCATGCTGGCGCAGGGAGCGGCGGCGTGAGCGCGATCTATCTCGACTACAACGCCTCCGGTCTGGTTCGCCCCGAGGTTCAGGAGATCATGGCCAAGGCTCTGGCCGACAACGGCAATCCGTCGGCGGTGCACGCCGCCGGCCGGCGGGCACGGGCGCGGGTCGAGACGGCCCGGGCGCAGGTCGCCGATCTGGTCGGGGCCGATCCGACGGCGGTGATCTTCTCGTCCGGCGGCACGGAATCGAACGCCCAGGCGATCGTCAGCGCCATCGCGGCGGGCTGCGAGCGGCTGATCGTCTCGGCCACCGAACACCCGTGCGTGGCCGAGGCGGCGACGGCGTCCGGCAAGCCGGTCAAGATGCTGCCGGTCGATCGCGACGGCGTCGTCGACCTGAAGAAGCTGGCTCAACTGCTGGCCCTGCCGGGCAAGGCGGTGGTGGCGATCCATCACGCCAACAACGAGAGCGGCGCGATCCAGCCGATCGCCGAGGCGGCCAGGCTGGTGCGCGCGGCGGGCGGCTGGCTGCACGTCGACGCCATCCAGTCGGCGGGCAAGATCCCGGTGAACCTGCGCGAGCTCGGCGCCGACTCCCTCACCCTGTCGGCGCACAAGCTGGGCGGGCCGCAGGGGGTGGGGGCGCTGGTGCTGAAAGACGGCCGCGAGGCCGTGCGCATCCTGCACGGGGCGGGCCAGGAACGCGGCCTGCGGGCGGGCACCGAGAATGTGCCGGGCATCACCGGCTTCGGCGCGGCCGCCGACTGCGCCGCGCGCGACCTGCCGCTGGCCGGGGCGCACAAGGCCTGGCGCGATGCGGCCGAGGCGCGCGTCAAGGCGGCCGGCGCGGTGATCATCGCCGAGGGCGCGCCGCGCCTGCCCAACACCCTGTTCATGGCCGCACCCGGCTGGGACAGCCCGCAGCAGTTGATCACCCTGGACCTGATGGGCGTCATGGTGTCGGGCGGC
The DNA here is from genome assembly GCA_018820275.1 of Alphaproteobacteria bacterium. GTDB lineage: Bacteria > Pseudomonadota > Alphaproteobacteria > Caulobacterales > Caulobacteraceae > Brevundimonas. The sequence continues at coordinate 7,941 of JAHJOO010000052.1, read as the reverse complement.
AGCGCCTGCTCGTCGGGCAAGATCAAGCCGTCGCGCGCCATTCTGGCGACCGGCCGCACCTCGCTGGCCACCAACGGCATCCGCATCTCCGGCGGCTGGGGCACGACCGAGGCCGACTGGGTCCGCTTCGCCGACGCCTGGCTGGAGGCCTGGGGCAAGAAGCAGGCGCGCCTGAAGACGGCGGAGGTCGCCTGATGGCCGCCGTCAAGGAAACCGTCGACGCCGTCGCCGCCCTGGAGAAGTACGCCCACGGTTTCACCAGCGACATCGAGACCGAGTTCGCGCCCAAGGGGCTGAACGCCGACATCGTCCGCTTCATCTCGGAGAAGAAGGGCGAGCCGGACTGGATGCTGGAATGGCGTCTGGCCGCCTATGAGCGCTGGCTGGCGATGGAGGAGCCGACCTGGGCCTCGGTCCGGTATGAGCCGGTCGACTATCAGGAGCTGTTCTACTACGCCGCGCCGAAGCAGAAGGACGGGCCCAGGAGCCTCGACGAGGTCGATCCGGAACTGCTGGCCATCTACGAGAAGCTGGGCATCCCGCTGAAGGAGCAGGCGGTGCTGGCGGGCGTCGAGGGCGCGCCGCGCTATGCGGTCGACGCGGTGTTCGACAGCGTGTCGGTGGTCACCACCTTCAAAGCCGAACTGGCCAAGGCGGGCGTGATTTTCATGCCCATTTCCGAGGCCTTGCGCGAATATCCAGATCTGGTGCGCCAATATCTCGGATCGGTCGTGCCGGTTTCGGACAACTATTTCGCGGCCCTGAACAGCGCGGTCTTTTCCGACGGATCCTTCGTCTACATCCCGCCGGGCGTGCGCTGTCCGATGGAGCTGTCGACCTATTTCCGCATCAATGCGTCCCAGACCGGCCAGTTCGAGCGCACCCTGATCATCGCCGACAAGGGCAGCTACGTCTCCTATCTGGAGGGCTGCACGGCCCCGATGCGCGACGAGAACCAGCTGCACGCGGCGGTGGTCGAGCTGGTCGCGCTGGACGACGCCGAGATCAAATATTCGACGGTGCAGAACTGGTACCCCGGCGACGCCGAGGGCAAGGGCGGCATCTACAACTTCGTCACCAAGCGCGCCGACTGCCGCGGCGACCGGTCCAAGGTGTCGTGGACCCAGGTCGAAACGGGCAGCGCCGTCACCTGGAAATACCCGTCCTGCATCCTGAAGGGCGAGGACAGCTCGGGCGAGTTCTATTCGATCGCCATCACCAACGGCCGGCAGCAGGCCGACACGGGCACCAAGATGGTGCACCTGGGCAAGAACTCGAAGTCGCGGATCATCGCCAAGGCGGTGTCGGCCGGGAAGTCGGACTCGACCTATCGCGGCCTGGTGTCGGTGCACCCCAAGGCGACGGGCGTGCGCAACTTCACCCAGTGCGACAGCCTGCTGATCGGCAAGGACTGCGGCTCGCACACTATCCCCTACATCGAGGCCCGCAACGGCTCGGCCCAGCTGGAGCACGAGGCGACGACGACGCGCCTGTCCGACGACCAGCTGTTCTACGCCCAGCAGCGCGGCCTGTCGGAGGAGGAGGCGGTGGCCCTGCTGGTCAACGGCTTCGTCCGCGACGTGATGCAGAAGCTGCCCATGGAGTTCGCCGTCGAGGCGCAGAAGCTGGTGGCGATCAGTCTGGAAGGGAGCGTGGGGTGACACATGTTCCTTGGTTCGGGACGCTGCATGTTCGGCCCAAGCCCGGCGTCGTTGGTGTGATCCCTGCCGACATGGTCGGCGGCTACGTCAACGTGCTCGCGCTCGCAGCTAGCGATCGGGAGTTCCGCGACCGCGCGATCAGACGGTTCGATCTCGAAGGATTCGACGTCCTTGAGGTCGAAGAAGCCTCACCCGTCGCCGACCTGAATACCTTGCTCGATGAGCCATCGCGTGACGCGCTGGATCGTCTCTCCGAAGCCTCTCCCGTCGAATGCGGTGCATTCTTCGGCTACTCGAATGAAGACGCCTGATGCTCTCCATCTCCAACCTCCACGTCTCCGTCGGCGACAAGCCGATCCTCAACGGGCTGACGCTCGACGTCCCGGCGGGCGAGGTGCACGCCGTCATGGGGCCGAACGGGGCGGGCAAGTCGACGCTGGGCTACGCCCTGACCGGGCGGCCCGGCTATGAGGCGACGGCCGGATCGGCGTCGTGGAACGGCGAGGACCTGCTGGCGCTGGATCCGGCCGAGCGCGCGGCGAAGGGCGTCTTCCTGTCGTTCCAGTATCCGCTGGAAATCCCCGGCGTGCCGGCCATGACCTTCATCCGCACGGCGCTGAACGCCCAGAAGCGGGCGCGGGGCGAGGCCGAGGTGTCGGCGCCCGACTTCCTGAAGCTGGTCCGCGCGGCGTCGACGCGGCTGAAGATGAATTTCGACATGCTGAAGCGGCCGCTGAACGTCGGCTTCTCCGGCGGCGAGAAGAAGCGGATGGAGATCCTGCAGATGGCCCTGCTGGAGCCGTCGCTGCTGATCCTCGACGAGACGGACTCGGGTCTGGACATCGACGCCCTGCGCATCGTCGCCGACGGCGTCAACGCCCTGCGCGGCCCCGAGCGGTCGATGCTGGTCATCACCCACTACCAGCGCCTGCTGGACTATATCAAACCCGACCGCGTGCACGTGCTGGCGGCGGGCCGGATCGTGGCCTCCGGCGGGCCGGAACTGGCGCATCAGCTGGAAGCCGAGGGCTACGACAAATACGCGGCGGAGGCGGCGTGAACGCGCAGCTGCTCGATCTACGCGATCCCTCGTCCTTCCCGTCGCGCCGCGTCGAGGCGTGGAAGTACACCGACGTGCGCCGTCTGCTGCGCGAGACGCCGCCGGCGTCTCCGGCCGCCGAAGTCGCGCCGGGCGGGCCGTTCGCGGCTCTGGGCGGCGAAGAGGTGGTCGTGGTCAACGGCCACGGCGCGGCGGCCGTTTCGACCCGCGAGGGCGAGCGCACCGTGCGCTTGCGCTTCGTCTCGACGACCGACGGGTCAGGGCACCAGCCCGAGGCCACCGTCGAGGTCGCGCCCGGCGCCCGGCTGCTGCTGCTGGAAAGCCATGAAGGGCTGGCTGCCGCCTACGTCTCCAACGCCCGCCTGAACATTACAGTCGGCGAGGGCGCGTCCCTCACCCGCGTCGTGCTGGGCGAGGACGCGGCGGACGCGCTGGCCTTCGTGCGGGCCGAGGTGACGCTGTCGGCCGGGGCGACGTTCGCGCAGGTCACGGCAACGTCCGGCGCCAAACTGCAGCGCTTCGAGACCCACGTGCGCCACCCCGGCCACGGTGCCTCGGTCCGCATGGACGGGCTCTATGCCCTGTCCGGCGAGCGCCACGCCGACCTGACCAGCGTGGTCACCCACGCCGGCCTCGACGGCCAGACCAGCCAGTTGGTCAAGGGCGTGGTGCGCGACACGGCGCGGGGCGTGTTCCAGGGCAAGATCGTGGTGGAGCGCGGGGCCGACGGCACCGACGCCCGCATGGCGCACAACGCCCTGATCCTGTCCGAACGGGGCGAGGTCGACGCCAAGCCGGAGCTGATCATCTATGCCGACGACGTGCAGTGCGCGCACGGCAATACCGTCGGCACGCTGGACGAGAGCGCCCTGTTCTACATGCAGCAGCGCGGCCTGCCGGCCGAGGAGGCGAGGGCGCTTCTGACCCAGGCCTTCCTGTTCGAGGTCGTCGACCGGATCGAGCACGAGGGCGCGAGAGAGACGGTGCGGGAATGGCTGACGGCACGAGTGTGACCCCCTTCGACGTCGACGCCGTCCGCGCGCAATTCCCGATCCTGTCGCGGCAGGTGAACGGGCGGCCGCTGGTCTATCTGGACTCCGCCGCCAGCGCGCAGAAGCCGCGCGCGGTGATCGACGCGATGGCGCGGGCGATGGAGGGCAGCTACGCCAACGTCCATCGCGGCCTGCACACCCTCGCCAACGAGACGACCGAGGCCTTCGAGGCCGCGCGCGAGAGCGTCGCCCGCTTCGTGGGGGCCGAGGCGCCGGAGCGGGTGGTCTTCACCAAGGGCGGCACCGAGGCGATCAATCTGGTGGCGGCCGGGCTGGGCCAGTCCCTCCAGCCGGGCGACGAGATCCTCGTCAGCCAGATGGAGCACCACTCCAACATCGTGCCCTGGCACCTGCTGCGCGAGCGCCACGGGGCGGTACTGAGATGGATCCCGGTGCTGGACGACGGCAGCCTGGACATGGCCGGATATGCCGATCTGCTGGGGCCGAAGACGCGGATGGTCGCGGTCACCCACATGTCCAACGTGCTGGGCACGGTGAACCCGGTGGCGGAGATCGTGCGGATGGCACACGCGGCCGGCGCGCAGGTGCTGGTCGACGGCTGCCAGGGCGCGGTGCACTGCGCGCCGGACGTGGCCGCCCTCGGCTGCGACTTCTACGTCATCACCGGCCACAAGCTGTTCGGCCCGACCGGCATCGGCGCCCTGATCGGGACCGAGGCGGCGCTGGAGGCCCTGCCGCCGTTCCAGGGCGGGGGCGAGATGATCGAGACGGTGGCGATGGACCGCGTCACCTATGCCAGGCCGCCGCATCGCTTCGAGGCCGGCACGCCACCCATCCTCGAGGCCATCGGCCTGGGCGCGGCGATCGACTGGTACGCCGCCTTCGACCCCGCCGCGGTGCGGGCGCACGAGGCCGCCCTGCTGGATCGCGTCCGCGACCGTCTGTCGGGCGTGAACTGGCTGACCGAGATCGGCACGGCCCCGGGCAAGGGGGCGATCTTCGCCTTCGACGTCGACGGGGCCCACGCCCACGACGTGGCCCAGATCCTGGATCGCTACGGGGTCGCCGTCCGCGCCGGCCTGCACTGCGCCGAGCCGCTGGCGACCCGTTTCGGCCTGACGTCGAGCGGACGGGCCTCCTTCGCCCTATATAACACGGTGGACGAGGCCGACGCCTTCGCCGACGCCCTGATCAAGGCCAGAGACTTCTTCGTATGAGCGCCCCGATTTCCGACAACGCCGACTTCGCCGCCGCCTGGGACGAGCCGCAGGCCAGCGCCCTGTCGCAGGACGAGATCGCGCGTCTGACCGACGACATCGTGACGGCGCTCAAGACCGTCTTCGACCCCGAGATCCCCGTCGATGTCTATGAGCTGGGCCTGATCTACAAGGTCGACCTGTCCGACGACCGCGAGGTCGACATCGAGATGACGCTGACGGCGCCCGGCTGTCCTGTCGCCGGCGAGATGCCGGGCTGGATCGAGGATGCGGTGGCCAAGGTCGAGGGCGTCAAATCCGCCAAGGCCAACCTCGTGTTCGATCCCCCGTGGGACCCCTCCCGCATGAGCGACGAGGCCAAGCTGGCCCTGAACATGTTCTGATGATGAGCGAACCCGTCGTCACCCCCGCCCCGCGCCGCCCGCGACCCTCGGTCGTCACCCTGACGCCGGCGGCCGCCGACCGCGTGCGCGAGCTGCTGGCCGCCAACCCGGACAAGATCGGCCTGAAGATCGGCGTCAAGAACGGCGGCTGCGCCGGTCAGGAATACGTCTTCAGCCTGACCGACGTGGTCAGCTCGTTCGACGAGGCGGTCGACTTCGACGGCGCGCGCGTGGTGATCGAGGGCAAGGCCATCCTGTATCTGATCGGCACCGAGATCGACTGGGAGGTCACGCCGCTGGCCTCGAAATTCGTCTTCCGTAACCCGAACCAGACCGACGCCTGCGGCTGCGGCGAGAGCGTGACGATCACGCCGGCGAGCGCCGACTGACGATCAGGTGGCGGCCGAATCGGAGCTCAGTGATGACTTTCGCCGGTTTGACCTTCCACTTGGCGAAGTTGGACCGGGAAATTGATCAGTTTGACGTCGGAATTGGTCGGGGATTGCGTAGCTCGTCCGGCGTGGGCACCTGCACGGCGGGCGTGACCGGCGCGCCCGTGGCCGCGGCGACCAGTTCCGCCGTGCGGCCTTCGACCGCCGCCTCCAGTCGGGCCATGAACTCGTCCTTCGGCAGCCCCGTCGGGATCGGCTCCAGGAACTCGATCGTCGCCGTGCCGGGACGCTTTTCGAACGCCTCCTGAGGCCAGAACAGGCCGAGGTTCGTCGCCAGGGGGACCACCGGCATGTCGAAGTCGCGGTACATGTGCCAGACGCCCGAGCGATAGCGGAACTTCTCGCCCACCTTCGCCAGATTGCCCTCGGGATAGATCAGGATCCGCCGACCCTCACGATGGGCGTCGGCGCCGCGGCTCTTCAGCGAGTCCCGCGCTTCGCGCCCCCCGCAGTTGTTGACCACGATGGCCCCCAGCTTGCGCAGCACCGTGGCCATCAGCGGGAATTTCTCCAGATGGTCGCCGGTGACGAAGGCCAGGTCCTCGACCTCGCCATAGACGGAATAGCCGTCGCCCCAGCTCTGGTGCTTGGCGGCGATGATAAAGGCCCCGGCCGGCAGGCGCGCCTTGCCGCGCACCTCGATGCGGATCCCCGCCAGCAGCCGCATGGCCTCGACCATGCGACGGACGTAGCCCCGGATGATCCAGCCCGTCGCCGCGCGGCCCGGCAGCAGGGCCGCGATCACCGCCATCAGGGTGTAGGCGATCGACAGCGACCAGTAGGCGACGGCGAAGGCCAGGCTGCGGATCATGCGGCGATGTTCACCTGCGGCATGGCCGCTTCAAGGCGGGGCGTCAGGCCGCGGCCCGCCGGGTCGTCTCGGCGCTGGTGACGCGGTTCCGCCCGGCGTGCTTGGAGGCGTACAGGGCCTCGTCGGCGCGCCCGATCAGGGCCGAGGCCGTCTCGTCCCGCGCCAGCCGGGCATAGCCCGCTGAAATCGTCACTGCGCCCAGTTCGTCGTCGGTCGACCGGCGCCGCAGCGAGCGCGAGGCGATCTCGGTCCGCACCGATTCCAGCGCGGCCTCGACCGCGGCGGCGTCCTCGTTGGGGAAGACGACCGCGAATTCCTCGCCGCCGTAGCGGGCGGCCATGCGCGGAGAGCGCGCCAGCCGGGCCAGCACGCTGGCGACGTAGCGGATCACCTGGTCGCCCGTCTGGTGACCCCAGGTGTCGTTGAACCGTTTGAAATGATCGATGTCGACGACGGCGAGGACCAGTTCGCGGCCGTCGCGATGGGCCGACTCGACGCTGGCCTCCAGATGCTCGTCGAAGGCCTTGCGGTTCGCCAGATTGGTCAGGGCGTCCGTCATGGCGTCGCGACGCACCTGCTCCAGATGCTCGCGCAGCTTGGCGACCTCGCGCGTCGAGACGTCGAGGCGCTTCTCGAGGTCGGCGTTCTGCTTCTGCACCTTGCGGGTGGCCGTGGTCAGGCCGTCGACCACCGCGCGCAGATTGTCGGGAGAGTCGGCCTTGTCCATGTCGGCGGAGGCGCCGGCGAGAACCTGCCCGTACTCGTTCTGGCTCCTGTGCGCCGTGGCGATGGCGGTGGCGACGCTGTTCAGCTCGCGATCCAGCACGCGGCCGGCGTCGCGGATCTCCTCGGACAGGCGCCCGCGCGGCAGATATTCGGCCGCCAGCATGTCCGACACGGCGTCCGTGAAGGGCTCGCCGGCGGCGAGGATGCGGCGGATTTCCTGTCCCAGCGGGCCCTCGGGCTCGCCGAGATGATGCAGCCAAAGCTCGAAATTGACCGGCGTGGGCCACACGCCCGCCGCCTCCATCTCGTCCAGCACGCGCCGCGCGAGGCCATAGGCCTCCGGTCCGCGCAGGGTCGTTTCTACGACCTTGGCCATGCGTTCCCCCGCATTTCTTCGTCCCCGGACCCTAGCCGTCGAAGCGTAACGGCGGGTTAAGCGCGGTTGGAAGAACGCGGATTCGGGAGCGGGTTCAAGCGCCGATGACGACCGGGCGGCGCAGGAAGGCCGGCACCTCGGCGTCGCCGAACGGACGGCCGCGCGGGGCGGGGGCGTCCTCGCCCGTGTCGGCGGGCCGGGCCTCGCGGCCCTGACGACCCTCGCCGCGCGGGCGACGCTCG
>JAHJOO010000051.1 GCA_018820275.1 Alphaproteobacteria bacterium | reverse complement strand
CTTCCGCGAGGCGGCCAAGGCCGGCATCTCCTTCGGCAAGGACGACATCGTCATCCCGACCAAGAAGATCGGCATCGTCGCCGAGACCCGCACCCAGGTCGAGGAATACGAACAGCAGTACGCCGACGGCCTGATCACCAAGGGCGAGAAGTACAACAAGGTCGTTGACGCCTGGGCCAAGTCCACGGACCGGATCGCCGACGCGATGATGGCCGAGATCGCCCAGCCGCGCGTGCTGGCCGAGGGCGAACGCCCGGACATCAATTCGGTGTTCATGATGGCCAACTCCGGCGCCCGCGGTTCGCAGGCCCAGATGAAACAACTGGGCGGTATGCGCGGCCTGATGGCCAAGCCGTCCGGCGAAATCATCGAGACGCCGATCGTGTCGAACTTCAAGGAAGGTCTGACCGTGCTGGAGTACTTCAACTCCACCCACGGCGCCCGCAAGGGTCTGGCCGACACCGCCCTGAAGACCGCCAACTCGGGCTATCTGACCCGCCGTCTGGTGGACGTGGCGCAGGACTCCATCGTCACCGAGGAAGACTGCGGCTCCACCCGCGGCATCACCCTGCGCGCGGTGGTCGAAGGCGGCGACGTCCTGGTCTCGCTGGGCCAGCGCGTCCTGGGTCGCTATGCGGCCGAGGACATCAAGGAGCCGGGTGCCGACACCGTCCTGTTCCCCGCGGACACCTATCTGCAGGAAGAGGAAATCGAGGTCCTCGAACAGGCCGGCGTGCAGTCGGTCAAGGTTCGCTCGGGCCTGACCTGCGAGGCGGACGCGGGCATCTGCGGCATGTGCTACGGCCGTGACCTGGCGCGCGGCACCAACGTCAACATCGGCGAAGCGGTCGGCGTCATCGCCGCCCAGTCGATCGGCGAGCCGGGCACCCAGCTGACGATGCGGACCTTCCACATCGGCGGCACGGCCCAGGTGGCGGAGACCTCGTTCTTCGAGGCGACCAACGCCGGCGCGGCCCGGATCTCCGGCCCGACCGTCAAGGCGGCGCACGGCGACCTGGTGGCGATGAGCCGCAACGTCGTCGTGACCATCGTCGTCGACGGCAAGGACCGCGAGAGCCACAAGATCCCCTACGGCGCGCGCATCCGCGTCAAGGAGGGCTCCGAGGTCGGCAAGGGTCAGCGTCTGGCGGAGTGGGATCCCTACACCACCCCGATCCTCACCGAAGTGGGCGGCACCATCCGCTTCGAGGATCTGGTCGAGGGCCTGTCGGTCCGCGAAGAGACCGATGAAGCCACCGGCATCGCCAACCGCGTCGTCTCCGACTGGCGGGCCAGCCCGCGCGGCTCGGACCTGCGTCCGGCCATGGGCGTCACGGCCGGCGACGGCTACGCCAAGCTGGCCTCGGGCGGCGACGCCCGGTACCTGCTGCCGGTCGGCGCGGTTCTGTCGGTGTCCAACGGCGACCAGGTCAAGCCGGGCGAGATCATCGCCCGCGTCCCGACCGAAGGGGCCAAGACCCGCGACATCACCGGCGGTCTGCCGCGGGTGGCCGAGCTGTTCGAGGCCCGTCGTCCCAAGGACTGCGCGGTCATCGCCGAGATGGACGGTCGCGTCGAATTCGGACGCGACTACAAGAACAAGCGCCGCATCAAGATCACGCCCGAGCCCAATGCGGACGGCGTGCAGGGCGAAGCGGTCGAGTTCCTGATCCCCAAGGGCAAGCACATCTCGGTGCAGGACGGCGACCTGATCCAGAAGGGCGACTACATCATCGACGGCAACCCGGATCCGCACGACCTGCTGCGCATCCAGGGCGTCGAGGCCCTGGCGGAATACCTCGTCAACGAGGTGCAGGAGGTCTATCGCCTGCAGGGCGTGCCGATCAACGACAAGCACATCGAGGTGATCGTCCGCCAGATGCTGCAGAAGGTCGAAGTCCTGGATTCGGGTGAGACCACCCTGATCAAGGGCGACACCGTCGAGGTCGCCGAGGCCGTTCTGGAGAACCAGAAGGTCGAGAAGCGCGGCGGCCGTCCGGCCGTCACCCAGCCGGTCCTGCTGGGCATCACCAAGGCGTCGCTGCAGACCCGCAGCTTCATCTCGGCGGCGTCCTTCCAGGAGACCACCCGCGTCCTCACCGACGCCTCGGTCAACGGCAAGATCGACACCCTGGAGGGCCTCAAGGAGAACGTCATCGTTGGCCGCCTGATCCCGGCCGGCACGGGCGCCTATCTGCGGGCGCTCCAGAAGATCGCCAACGAGCGCGACGCGGTCCTGACCGACGCGCGCGAGGCGGCGGTCGAGGCCCTGCCGGCCGATCTGGCCGCGGAGCTGGAGACGACCGAGGGCTGATTAATCGGCCGGTCAATTCGACCAGCCGCGGCGGTCAAATCTGCCAATTCGATCAAGAAGAGGGCGGTCCTGACGGGCCGCCCTTTTTCGTGGCTCAGCGCGACTTGCCGCCCTGGGCCCCCGTCATCATGTCGTTGTTGTCGCGCCGCCAGCCGCGGTCGAGGTGCTGGCCGGGGCAGCCCGTGCCGAAGTTCGACCCGGGGCAGTCGCCGTGCTCGCCCAGTCCCGTGCCCCCCGCCAGGGGACGGCGGCGCGCCTCATAGGCGTCCATCTCGCGGGCCCCTTCCGCCGCGAAGCGCGCGTCGCGCCGGGCGTCCCCGCTGCCGGCGATCGGGGCCGCCGCTCCGGCCGCGCGATTGAAGGCCTCGTCGCATTGCGCCTGCTCGCCGGCCGACAGGTTCCCGTCCATCACGTCGCAGCCGATCATGCTGCCGCGCAGGGTGCGGCCCAGCTGGCGGCGCGTCGGCGAGGTCGGCACGCGCCAGGCGTCGTCGATGCCCTGATCGGCCGCGGACGGACCGGGTGCCCCCATCCGGGGCGTGCGGGGGGAGGGCGCGGTGGGGAGATCGTCCTCATCCTCGCGCCGGATCAGCCCGGGTTCGGGCGCGGTCAGCGAGCGCCTCTCGGCGGTCGGCTCGGACGACGGCTGCGGCGCGGCGAAGACGGGCTCGCGGGGGCGCTCGCCCTCGAGCAGGGGCCGGGGTTCGATCTGGATGAGAATGACGGGCCGGTCCGGTCCGGTCCAGGCGTCCATCTGGACGGCCCGCATGCCCAGCACGCCCAGCACCACCGCATGCACGGCGGCCGATCCGACGAGGATCGCCGGCGTCCGCCATCGCGCGCGTGCCCCCTTCGTCATCCGCCCTCCGCCTGACCGCCGATCCGGTGAGGACACCGGTCAAGCATGGCGAAGATGGGGCCTATTCCCGCCGCAGGGCCTCGATGGGGTCGAGCTGCGCCGCGCGCCAGGCCGGATAGGCCCCGAAGACCACGCCGACGAAGCTGGAGAAGCCGATCGCCAGCGGCGCGGCCCAGGCCGGGATGACGGACGGCCAATCCCCCAGCATCGACATGAGCAGCGCCCCTCCGACGCCGAGGGTCAGCCCGATCAGCCCGCCCAGCAGCGACAGGGCGACGGACTCCAGGGCGAACTGGGTCAGGACGTCGGACCGTTTGGCGCCGATGGCCATGCGCAGGCCGATCTCGCGGGTCCGTTCGGTGACGGAGACCAGCATGATGTTCATGATGCCGACCCCGCCGACCACCAGCGACACGCCGGCGACCGCCGCCAGCAGGATGGTGAAGGTCTGGGTCGAGCTCTGCGCCGCCTCCTGCACCGAGGTCAGGTTCTGGACGTTGAAGTCGTCTTCCTCGCCCGGCTGGATGCGGTGCCGCTGGCGCAGCAGTTCGGCAACGTCCTGCTCCAGCTGGAACAGGGCGTCCTCGTCGACGGCCTTCACATAGACCTGGTTGACGCTGTTGCCGCGTGCGCTGGGGCCGCGGCCGATCACCCGGCTGCGCGCCGCGTCCAGCGGGATCACCACGATGTCGTCCTGGTCCTGGAAGCCCGACTGGCCCTTGGGGGCCAGCACGCCGATGACCTGGAAGGGGATCGGGCCGACCCGGATGCGTTGCCCGACCGGATCGACGCCCTCGCCGAACAGTTCGGTGACAACGGTCTGGCCCAGCACGGCGACCTTGCGCCCGCTCTCGGCGGCCGAGTCGTCGAACATCTGGCCGGACGCGATCTCCAGGTCGCGGGCGATCAGATAGTCGGGGGTGACCCCCTCGATCCGGCTGGACCAGTTGGCACCTTCATAGACCAGTTGGGCCCCGCCATTGATGGCGGGCGAGACGGCGGCGATGCCGTCCAGCGCCCGCATCGCCTCGGCGTCGTCCACCGTCAGGGTGGCGCCCGAACCGCCGGCGCCGCGGACGAAGCCGCCGCCGCCGCTGCGCGGCGCGCCCGGCCGCACCACCAGCATGTTGGTGCCGAGGCTGGACAGGGCCTGCTCGACCCGCTGCTGCGCGCCGACGCCGATCGAGGTCATCATGATCACGGCCGCGACGCCGATGACCACGCCCAGAGAGGTCAGCGCCGACCGCATCGGGTGGGCCGCGATCGCCCCGACGGCGAACCGCACCAGCTCCATCGAGCTCATGCCGCCGGCCGAGAAGTTGAGCGCCGTGCCGCGCGTCGTCGTCTTATCCAGCATGGCGGTCGTCCTGCACGATGTGACCGTCGCGGAAGGCGATCCGTCGCCGCGCACGCGCCGCCACCTCCTGGTCGTGGGTGACGATGCACAGGGTCAGCCCCTGGGCGTTCAGCTGGTCGAACAGCGCCAGCACCTCCTGGCCCGTGGCGGTGTCCAGCGCGCCGGTCGGCTCGTCCGCCAGCAACAGGTCGGGCGCATTGGCCAGGGCGCGGGCGATGGCCACGCGCTGCTGCTGGCCGCCCGACATCTGGGTGGGCCGGTTGTTCAGCCGGTGCTCAAGCCCGACGCGCGTCAGAAGCTCGACCGCGCGTTCGCGCCGGACCTTGGGTTCGATGCCCGCATAGATCATCGGCAGCTCGACGTTCTGGGCCGCCGTCAGCCGCGGAAGCAGCTGGAAGGACTGGAAGACGAAGCCGATGCGCCGGTTGCGGAACCCCGCCAGCTGGTCGTCGTCGAAATCCTCCACCGGCTCGGACTCGAACCGGTACTGGCCGCTGGTCGGCCGATCGAGGCCGCCCAGCACGTTCATCAGCGTCGACTTGCCCGATCCGGACGGACCCACGATGGCGACGTGTTCTCCCCGGTCGATGCGCAGGGTCACGTCGGCCAGGGCCGAGATCACCTCGTCGCCCATGACGTAGGTCTTGGTCAGCCGGTCGATCTCGATCATCCGCCGAACCCGCCGCCCGTCATGCGCCGGGCCTGCTGCTGGGCGCGCTCGTCGGTGCGGCGCGTTCCACCGCCGGTGATCACCTCGTCGCCCTCCTTCAGCTCGCCGCCGAGGATCTCGGTGTAGGAGCCGTCGGTGGCCCCGGTCCGGACCGAGACCTGGGCCGGCTTGCCGTCGCGCAGGACCCAGACCGTGCCGCGTCCGCCGCCGCCGGCGAAGCGCAGCCGCAGGCTCTCCAGCTTCACCTGCTGTTCGGGGCGCAGCAGGGGCTTGATCTCGTCGAAGGCGGTGTTGAAGGCCGCCGCCGTGGCCGGGTTGCCGCCGCG
>JAHJOO010000050.1 GCA_018820275.1 Alphaproteobacteria bacterium | reverse complement strand
CGTCGACCCGGCGGCCGCGTCCGGTGCAGAGCGCACGCAGGCGCCGGCGCCCGAGGCGCCCGCCGCACCCGCCGCGGAAGCCCCCGCCTACGGTCTCTCCCGCGTCGCCCACGAGACGCTGGCGGATCTCACGGCCCAGGTCGTGCGGCGGCTGGAAGGCAAGTACACCCGCTTCGAAATGGCCCTGACGCCCGAGGATCTCGGCCGCGTCGACGTCAGCCTGGAGATGGGCGAGGACGGCTCCCTGACCGCCCGTCTGGCGTTCGACAGCCCCACGGCGGCGGCCGAGATGCGCGGCCGGGCCGACGAGCTGCGCCGCCAGCTCGAACAGGCCGGTTTCCAGCTGTCCCGCGACGCCCTCGAATTCTCCCAGCGCGACGGCTCGTCGTCACGTCACGACGGCTTCGAGCGCCGCCCGAACCGCGCGTTCGCCGCCGCTCGCGACCTCGCCGACCGGGCCGAGGCCGCCCCACTGATCAACCTCTCCCTCTCCCTCGGCACGGCGCGCGATCGCGTCGACGTGAAGGTCTGAACCATGGTCGACGCCGTCACCACAGCCAGCGACGCCACCTCGCGGATCGGCTCCAGCTCGGCCCTGCTCAGCCAGAATTTCGAGACCTTCCTCGCGCTGCTCACGGCCCAGCTCCGGAACCAGGACCCGCTGTCGCCGGTCGATTCCAACGAGTTCACCGGGCAGCTCACCCAGATGGCGGGGGTCGAACAGCAGCTGCTGACCAACGACCTGCTCACCGCGATCCTGCAGGGACAGGGCGGATCGGATCTGACGGGTGCCACCACCTACATCGGCCGCGACGCCACCGCCGTCTGGTCGGCGGTCAAGGCGACCGACGGCGAAGCGACCTGGAGTTACGAGCTGGCCGGCGACGCCGCCTCGGCGAAACTCCAGGTGTTCGACGCCTCCGGCCGCGTGGTGCACGAGGCCGCCGCGCCGGAGCGCGGCGAAGGTCTGCACGACTTCACCTGGACCGGCGGTCAGGACGGGCAGGTCTACACCCTGAAGGTCGTCGCCACGAACGGGGCCGGCGAGGCCGTCCAGTCCCAGGTCCTCGTCCGCGGTCGCGTCACCGGCGTCGAGATGTACGACGGCCAGCCCTTCCTGACGATCGGCACGTCCATCCTGCCGCTGTCGTCGGTGATCGCCGTCGAAGAGGCCCGGGCGGCCGTCGAACAGTCCGAGACCTCGCCCCTTTCCGCCCTCAACCCCATGAAATTGTTTTCGTAACGGAGCCGCGCCATGAGCATCAACAGCGCCCTTCTCGCCGGCGTGTCCGGCCTGACCGCGAACTCGGCGGCCCTCGCCGCCATCTCGCAGAACATCGCGAACGTGAACACCATCGGCTACAAGCGCACGGCCGGCGAGTTCCAGACCGTGATCAACAGCCAGGCCCAGGGGGCCGGCTATTCCGCCGGCGGCGTCCTCGCCACGGCGCGCCACTACACCAGCCAGAACGGCCAGCTGCAGCGCACCACCTCCTCCACCGATCTCGGCATCGCCGGGCAGGGCTTCTTCGTGGTCACCGAGAAGGCGGAGAACCTTGAGGTCACCGACAGCCGTCTGTTCACCCGCGCGGGCGCCTTCCGCGTCGACAACCTCGGCTATCTGAAGAACACCTCGGGCCTGTATCTGCAGGGCTGGCCGGTGGACACCGAGGGCAACATCACCACCGACCCCTCCGACCTCAGCCGCCTGCGCACGATCAACGTCGGCTCGGTCGGCGGCACGGCCGAGGCCACGACCCGGATCCAGCTGAACGCCAACATCAAGTCCAGCCAGGCCGTCTCGGCCGAGGCGACGGCCGCCGCCGCCGTGCCTCCGGGTGCCGACGCCTACGATCCGGCCACCAACTCCATGGCCATGTGGGACCCCGAGACCGGGACCGGCGTCAAGCCGGACTTCGAGCTGACCATTCCCGTCTCGGACTCCAAGGGCGGCCAGCGCACCATCGCCATCTCGTTCCTGAAGAGCACCACGCCGAACCAGTGGTACTCGGAGATCCGGGCCGTCCCGGCGGACGACGTCGTCAGCGGGGCCGGGCTCGGCAATGGCCAGATCAAGACCGGCCTCGTCGCCTTCACCCAGGACGGCCGTCTGGACGTGGACGCCATGGCCGCGCTCGGCGCCCAGGCCCTGTTTGAAGACCCGGAGGAGGCCACCCTGACCTTCGCGGCCTCGGATTCCGCCGCGCCCGGGGCCGGAGAGGTCGCCTGGTCCGCCGGCCTCGGCATCGACGATCAGGTGCTCAGCTTCGACCTCACGGCCGCCGCCGGCGGCCTGACCCAGTATGACAGCGCCTCGGTGGTGCAGGCCGTGCTGACCAACGGCACCGCCTTCGGCAACCTCAGCGAGGTGAAGATCGACGAGACCGGCTTCGTCACCGCCATCTTCGACAACGGCGTGACCCGCAAGATCGCCCAGATCGCCATCGCCACCTTCCCCAGCCCCGACGCCCTGCTGCAGACCAGCGGCAACGCCTACCGGGTCAGCCAGGGCTCCGGCACCTTCAACCTGAAGACCGCCGGATCGGGCGGGGCGGGCACGCTGGGCTCCTCGCAGCTGGAGGCGTCCACGGTCGACCTGTCGGCCGAGTTCACCGGCCTGATCACCACCCAGCGGGCCTATTCGGCCTCGTCCAAGATCATCACCACGGCCGACGAGATGCTGGCCGAGCTGATCAGCATCAAGCGCTGACGTCGGCGTCGGAGGGCTGAATGACCGGCGTTCGCATTCTGAATCGAAGGTGGCCGACCGCCATGGCGGGTAAGGCCTCCTTCACCACGCCGCTTAAACGGCCCTTAGCGGCACACGGGCATAGTCCGTCCCGTGATGGTTGGTGAAGAGGCATAAGCCCATGCTGCAAGAGCGTAGAGTCAACGGCAAAGGCGAGCAGTATGTGGTGGGTCCGACGGGAACGCCGCTGACCCTGCGCGACCTGCCGCCGCCGAACACGGACCGCTGGGTCATCCGCCGCAAGGCGGAGGTGGTGGCCGCCGTGCGCGGCGGGCTGCTGTCGATCGACGACGCCCTCACCCGCTATGGCCTCACGGCCGAAGAATTTTCCGCCTGGCAGCAGTCCATCGACAAATGGGGCATGCAGGGCCTGCGCACGACGCGCATCCAGCACTACCGCTCGTAACCCTCCCCCCTCCTTGCGAGCCGAACCGGAGGCCGCCCGCGGAGACGCAGGCGGCCTCCGGCGCGTCCGGGCCTCGAAATCGCACCGGTTCCGCATTAGATGGCGCACATGAGCCTGACCGAGGACCTCTGCCCGATCCCGGCCATCGCCCCCATGAGCGCCGACGGGGACATGGACGCGGCGATCGCCTCCGCGCGCGCGGCCGTCGGCCTGCCGGTCGGATCGCGCGTGGTCGCGGCCATGTCCGGAGGGGTGGACTCCACCGTCGTCGCCGCCCTGCTGCACAAGGCGGGCTACGACGTCGTCGGCGTGACCCTGCAGCTGTACGACCACGGCGCGGCGCTCAAGAAGAAGGGTGCCTGCTGCGCCGGCCAGGACATCCACGACGCCCGCCTGGCCGCCGAGATGCTCGGTATCCCCCACTACGTCCTGGACTACGAGAGCCGCTTCCGCGACGCCGTCATCGACCAGTTCGCGGACGCCTATCTGGAAGGCCGGACCCCCGTGCCCTGCATCCGCTGCAACCAGACGGTCAAGTTCCGCGACCTGCTGGACGTGGCCCGCGACCTCGGCGCCGAGGCCATGGCCACCGGCCACTACGTCCGCCGCGCCGTCGGCCCCGACGGTCGCCCGCAGATTCGCAAGGCCGTCGACCATTCGCGCGACCAGTCCTACTTCCTGTTCGCCACCACGCCGCAGCAGCTCGACTATCTGCGCTTCCCCCTCGCCGACCTGGAGAAGCCCCAGGTGCGCGGCGTGGCCGCCGAGCTGGGCCTGCGCATCGCCGCCAAGCCGGACAGCCAGGACATCTGCTTCGTCCCCTCGGGCGACTATCGGTCCCTGATCGACAAGCTGCGTCCCGAGGGCCGTCAGGCCGGCGAGATCGTGCACATGGACGGCCGCGTGCTGGGCTCTCACGCCGGCATCACCGACTACACCATCGGCCAGCGCCGCGGCCTGAACGTCGCCGTGGGCGAGCCCCTGTTCGTGACGAAGCTCGACCCCGCGCGCCGCCACGTCATCGTCGGCCCGCGCGAGGCCCTGCTGACCGCCGCCCTCACCCTGGAGGAGACCAACTGGCTGGGCGACGCCCCGACGATGGCGGACGCCGCCCGCGACGGCGCACCCGTGCTGGCCCGCGTCCGCTCCACCCGTCCGCCGTCGGCGGCCCGGCTGACGCTCGCGGACGGCGCGATCGGCGTCGCCTTCGACACGGGCGAGGAGGGCGTGGCCCCCGGCCAGGCCTGCGCCCTCTACGACCCCGCCGACCCCGACCGCCTGATCGGCGGCGGCTTCATCCGCGAGACGACGGCTGTCGTCTGATCCGCACGATCTGGCCACGCGCACGGGCCTGCCGGCGGAGCTGACCTGGCTGCGCGACGCCCTGCCCCGCGACCGCTGGACCGGTCTCAACCAGACCGCCGCCTTCTGGCTGCAGATGCACGACGGCTTCCGCCGCCAGCAGACGCAGATGGCGGCGGCGATCGCGGACTGGCGGGCCGGCGGCGACCTGCGCGCCTTCCACGGCCGGATTCTGCCGCTCCTGCAGTCGCACCTGCAGCATCTGGACGGCCACCACCGGATCGAGAGCGGCCACTACTTCCCGCAGTTCCGGCGCGCCGAGCCCCGCGTCCAGGCCGGGCTCGACCTTCTGGACCGCGACCACGACGCCGTGCACGCGCACCTCGAGGCCATGTTCCTGACCGCGCGGGAATTCCATGGCCGGCTCCAGACCGGCGCGCCCGACGCGGCGACGGCGGCCGACCGCATGGCCGACGCCGTCCTGGCCGCGGGGGCCCCGATGCTGCGTCACCTCGAGGACGAGGAGGACGTCGTCATCCCCCTGATCCAGCGGCACGGCGCCTGACGCCGCTCAGGTCCGCAGGGGCATCAGGCGGCGACGTTGCCGAACCAGAGCCAGCGGCGTGCCGTCGGGGGCCTGCGCCGTGCCGTCCTCGACCGCCCAGCCCCCGCCCACGTCGCGGCTGACGAAATGGGAATACGCCCAGCCCTCGGGCGAGGTCGCCGGGGTCAGCTCGCCCATCAGGTCGGCCCTCAGGTCGACGCTGGCCGAGATCGCCGGCGGCGCGGGCAGGCCGGTCCAGTAGGTCGGATACAGGCCGTCCAGCAGGAACAGCAGCCGCGCCTCGTCCAGCGGCGCCCCGTCCGTGCAGCGCATCCAGCAGCCCAGTTCGATCGCGCCGCCCGCATTCTGGCCGAACAGCCGCGGCCCCTCGGGAAAGCGATGGTCGATGTGGCGCGTGAACCAGGGGCCGAAGACCGGATCCATCGGCAGGCGCTCGAAGTCGCCGGGCGCGCCGGGCGGCGGCGGCATCAGGTCCAGCCGGGGCCCCTCGACGTCGCGGCCGAAGGTCGCCAGCGCCTGCAGCGCCTGCCGGTCGCCCTGACCGGCCTGCACGGCCGCATAGGCCACGTTTCGCCCTCCGCGCAGCAGGGTCGCCCGGAACTCGACCGGCTCGAACCGGGCCGCGGCCAGATACTGCACCGTCAGGGTCCGCAGCGGCGTCTCCAGCCCGGCCCCGATCCGCGCGGCCGACCCGGCCAGCGCCGCCATCAGGCCACCGAACGGCGCCCCCTTCAGCGGGTCCATGGCCTGGGGCGCGTTCGAGAAGTCCGCGTCGAGCCGTGCGGTCAGCACGCCCGCGTCGCCGCGGGACAGGGTCAGGGCTTCGGTCAGGGCCTGCATCGCGCCGTCTTTGCCGCAATCAAGGTGCGGGCGGAAGCGTCGCCGCTTCCGCCCAGTTTGGGGATCGGGACGCGCCGACGATAGACGAGTCCGTAGCGAAACAAGACTGACCTTGTCCGTTCCGAAAGGCAACCCTCTTGTCAAACCGCTGACGCAGGGTCACTTTCGGCCCATGGGACGCACCGCCGACTATTCGCGCCAGAGCTGCTCGATCGCCGCCACCCTCGAGGTGATCGGCGATCCCTGGACCCTGCTGGTCGTCCGCGACGCCTTCAACGGCGTCACCCGCTTCGAACAGTGGCAGGAACGGCTGGGCGTGGCCCGCAACGTCCTGGCCGCCCGGCTGAAGAGCCTGGTGCAGCACGGCGTGCTGGAGCCGCGGCTCTATTCCGAACGCCCGCCGCGCAACGAGTACGTCCTCACGCCCAAGGGCAAGGACCTGTACGGCGTGCTGGTCACCCTGCACGGCTGGGGTGCCAAGCACGTCTATGGCGAGACCGGCGCGGGCGTGTCCATGACCCACAAGGCCTGCGGACAGGACCTGAAGCCGCGCATCGCCTGCGGCTGCTGCGGCGAGATCGTGAAGCCCCGCGACATCCAGCTGACCCTGACCGCCGACTGTCCGACCGTCGGCGACGTCATGCCCGACGACAAGGCGGCCTGACCGTCAGGTTTCGCGCGGTGGCGCGACGCGCGGCCAAGGGCTAGCGCTTGCGGATGCGCCTCGGCCTGATCCTCCTGCTCGTGCTGCTCTGGGCCACCCCCGTCGCGGCCCAGGACCCCGCCCGCATCCAGTCCGACGTGCGCGAGGGCCAGCGCCTGATGGGGGAAGGCCGGGCCGCGGAGGCGGAACCCCGCTTCGCCCGTGCCGCCGCCGACGCCGCCGCCCTGTGGGGCGACGCCTCCCCCGACGCCGGCAGCCTGCGCCTGCTGCACGCCAACGCCGTCGAGGATCAGGGACGCCTCGCCGAGGCCGAGACCCTGTATCGCGACGCCCTCGCCGCTCTTGAACGCGCGACGGAGCCGGGCCACCCGCGGCGGGGCTGGGCCCTGAACGACCTCGGCCTGAACCTGCACAAACAGGGACGGCATGCCGAGGCCCTGGAGGTCATGACCCGGGCGGTCGAGCTGCGCGCCGCATCCGAAGGCCCAGAGGCACCGCCGACCCTGACCTCGCTGAACAACCTCGCCTCCATTCTCCGGGCCCTCGGCCGGTTTCAGGAGTCGGCGGAGATCCAGCGCCGCATCCTGGCGGTGCGCGAGGCGACCCTGCCGTCCGACCACCCGGAGCTGGGCCTGACGCTGAATAATCTCGGCGCCGTGCTCCTCGATCTCGATCGCCCCGACGAGGCCCGGGAGGTGCTTCGCCGCGCCCACGCCGTCCGCGTCCGCGCCCTCGGCGACGACGACCCGCTGACGGCCCAGACCCTCATCCTGCTGGCAGAGGCCCTGGCTCTGGACGGGCGTCTCGACGCGGCCTGGTCCATGCAGGGAGCCGCCGTCGACGCGCTGGAACGCGCCGATGCGCCGCTGGACCTCGCCGCCGCCCTGTCGGCCCGGGCGGATCTCGCCCTCGTCCTCGGCCGGCCCGAAGAGGCCCGGGGTGCCGCCGGGCGCGCGCTTGACCTCCGACGCCGCCACCTGCCGCCCGGCCACCCCGACGTCGCCGCGGCCCTGACCGTCCTGGCCGACGTCCATCTGTCGGCCGGGGACGCCGGTGCCGCCCTGCCCCTGCTGGAGGAGGCGCTGGAGCTGACCCGCCTGTCGCTCGGCCCCGACCACGTCAACGCCCTGCGCATCCTGTCCCTGCTGGGGCTGGCGGAGGGCGAACTGCGGCGCGGCGATCGCGCCATCGAACGTTTGAAGCAGGCTTCCGACCTGGCGGAACGCGCCCTGCCTCCGGATCACCTCGGCCGTCTCGCCACGACCGCCGACCTCGGCGCCGCCCTCGCCGCCGCGCGGCGCCCCGACGCGGCCCTGCCCCTGCTGCGGCAGGCCGGGACCGCCCTCGTGGCGCGCCGGGCATCCAGCCGCGACGGCGCCCGTGACCGCGAGGACGGCGCCCTGCGGCACGTCTGGCGCCTGACCGTCACGGCCGCCTGGGACGCGGCCCATTCCGACTGAGCACTTGCAACACGGCGCGCGACCCGCGATCTACCCGGCACGGTTTTCGAGAGGCTTCGTCATGTCCGACCCCGTCGTCATCTGCTCCTTCGCCCGCACGCCCATGGGCGGCTTCCAGGGCGCCCTCGGCGGCGTCAAGGCCACCGACCTGGGCGCGGCGGCGGTCAAGGCCGCGGTCGAGCGCGCGGGCGTGCCGGCTGAAAAGATCGACCAGATCTTCATGGGCTGCGTCCTGCCCGCCGGACTGGGCCAGGCGCCGGCGCGCCAGGCGGCCATCGGCGCCGGCCTCGGCCTCCACGTCGAGGCGACCACCGTCAACAAGATGTGCGGCTCGGGTCTGCAGGCGGCGATGATGGCCCACGACGCGCTGAAGGCCGGCACCGCCGACGTCATCGTCGCGGGCGGCATGGAGTCCATGACCGGCGCGCCCTACGTCATGGCCAAGCACCGCGGCGGCGCCCGCATCGGCCACGACGTCATCTCCGACAGCATGTACCTGGACGGCCTCGAGGACGCCTACGCGCCCGGCAAGCTGATGGGCGCCTTCGCCGAGGACGCCGCCAGCCAGTACCAGTTCACGCGCGAGCAGCAGGACGAGTACGCTCTCGAGAGCCTGCGCCGGGCCACCGCCGCCATCGCCAGCGGGGCGTTCAAGGCCGAGATCACGCCGGTCGAGGTGAAGACCCGCGCCGGCGTCGAGACCGTCGATACCGACGAACAGCCCGGCAAGGCCCGTCCCGACAAGATCCCGACGCTGAAGCCCGCCTTCGCGAAGGACGGCACCATCACCGCCGCCAACGCCTCGTCCATCTCCGACGGCGCGGCGGCCCTCGTTATGACGCGCGAGAGCGTGGCGAAGACGCTGGGCCTGCCCATCGTCGCCCGCGTCGTCAGCCACGCCGCCCACGCGCACGAGCCCGGCCTGTTCACCACGGCGCCCGTGCCGGCGATGAAGAAGGCCCTCGACAAGGCCGGCTGGACCGTCGCCGACGTCGACCTGTGGGAGATCAACGAGGCCTTCGCCGTGGTCGCCATGATCGCCCGGAAGGAACTGGGCATCGACGGCGACAGGCTGAACGTCAACGGCGGCGCGACCGCTCTGGGCCACCCGATCGGGGCCTCGGGCGCGCGCATCCTGTCGACCCTGCTCGCGGCGCTTCAGGCGCGCGGCGGCAGGAAGGGCATGGCGTCGCTGTGCATCGGCGGCGGCGAGGCGGTGGCGATGGCGGTCGAACTGGTCTGACGGACCGTCCGGCCCGGACGATCGACGCCGAAAGCGCGGGCCCGACCCGACGGATTGCGTCGGCCGCGCGGGAAAACCCCTGCGGAGTCAAAGGCAGCCTGCGAAATCGCGGGCGCTGGCCGCCGCGGGTTCAGACCTGGCCCAGTCTCTCCACCCGATCCCGCCGGGATCAGCGACCGGGGCCGATGTGGACTCAAGAGACTCTCGGCACCCGTTTTTGTCGGGGAGTCTCGTGAGTCTCCTGAGTCTCCTGAGTCCAGGTCGGGCGGGGCTTCAGCCGCCGAGGTCCAGCCTCGGTCTCAGCCCCTCGAGGTCGTAGCCCGCGGCGGCTGCGGTCGACACGATCTCGTCGGTCGGCCGGGTCCCGGCCTGCGACAGGGCCCACAGCGCGGTCGAGCGCGTGCCGGTGCGGCAGAAGGCCAGCGTGGGCCCGGGCATCTCCTCGAGCGCCGTCGCGAAGGCCCGCGCCTCCTCCTGCGAGAGCGTCGGCATGGTCACGGGCAGCCAGCGGAACGCCAGCCCGGCGTCACGGGCCGCGGCCTCGACCTCGGCCGCCGTCGGCTGGCCGGGCTCCTCGCCGTCGGGACGGTTGGAGACCAGGCTGCGGAACCCCTGCGCGGCAGCTGCGGCCACGTCGTCGAGGGTGATCTGGGGCGCGACCGACAGGCCGTCGACGAGGTGACGTGTGTGCATGCCGCCATCCTGCCTCGCAGGGCCTTGGGCGCCAAGCTTCAGCGCACCGATCGCGCGTCCGCGCCGGCGACCAGGGCCGCCACCTCCGACGCGTCGACCATCGACGTGTCGCCCGGCGTGGTCATGGCCAGCGCCCCGTGCGCCGCGCCCCACTCCACCGCCGTCTGCAGGTCCTGGCCCTCCAGCAGGGCGTGCGCCAGCCCGGCGACGAAGCCGTCCCCGCCGCCGACACGGTCCAGCACGTCCAGCCCCGGCCGCTGGACGGAGGTCACCAGCTGGCCGTCGGACCAGGCCTGCGCCGACCAGTCGTTGCGGCCCGCGGTGTCCGCCTTGCGGCGGGTGGCCGCGACGATCCGGACGTCGGGGAACTGCGCCGCATAGGCCCGCGCGGCCGTCTCCAGATCCGCCGCCCCGTCCACGTCCAGGCCCAGGCACTCGCGGAAGCCCCAGGCGTCGCCGATCATCACGTCCACGTGACGCGCGATCTCGCGGCTGACGCGCCGCGCCGCCTCGGGATCGGCGTGCGCCGCCCACAGGCTGGCGCGGTAGTTCAGGTCATAGGACACCACCGCGCCCGACGCCTTCGCCGCCGCCACCGCCGCCAGCGCGGTCCGCGCCGAGGCGTCGGACAGGGCCGCGAAGATGCCGCCGGTGTGGAACCAGCGCACGCCCTCCGTCCCGAACAGCCGGGTCCCGTCGACCTCTTCGGGCGCCAGCTGCGACGCCGCCGAGTTGGCCCGGTCCGACGTGCCCCGCGCCGGGCGGACGCCGAAGCCCCGCTCGGTGAAGTTCAGCCCGACGCGGGTGTCGCGTCCGACGCCGTCGAAGTCCCGCCACACCACGTGGCTCCGGTCCACGCCGCCCTGGGCCATCAGGTCGTCGACCAGCAGCCCCAGATCGTTGCGCGGAAGGGCGGTCACCGCGGTCGTGCGCCGGCCGAAGCCCTTGGCCAGGGCGCGCGCCACATTGTACTCGCCGCCGCCCTCCCAGACGTCGAACCGTCGCGCCGTGCGCACCCGGCCCTCGCCCGGGTCCAGCCGCAGCATGACCTCGCCCAGCGCCGCCAGGTCCCAGCGGCAGGCGTCGGCGGATCGGGGGCTCAGCGGCGTGGCGGTCATGGAATCTCCTCCGGCCCACCCTGCCCCAAGGCGCGCGCCGGACAAAGAGACGGCCGGTCCGGATTGGGGCCGGACCGGCCGAAGTCGCTCCTCAGGAGAGGATGGGGATCAGAACCGCGCGCGGGCCCCGATGTAGTACTGGCGTCCGGTGTGGTGATAGACGGACGTGCTCTGCCGGTCCTCGTCGCCCACCCACTGGTGGTTGAACTCGTCCGTCAGGTTGATGGCCTCGAACGTCACGTCGAGGCTGTCGGTCAGCTTGAACGAGGCCGAGGCGTCGAGGTTGAACGTCTCGAACTTGCCCTCCTGCGCATTGCCGTTCCGGCCCGGGATGTTCTGCAGGTACTGGTCCCGCGCCGAACCGGAGACCCGCGCCGAGAAGCGGTCGTCCTCGTAGTAGAGGGTGGCGTTCCACGACTGCGGCGACAGCGCCGCCAGATCGGCGGTCACGAACGTCGTGCAGAGGGCGTCTCCGCAGTAGTCGATCTCACTCTCCACGTGGGTGTAGTTCAGCTGCACCCCCGTGTTGCCCAGCGGGCCCGGCAGGAACCGGAAGGGCTGCTGATAGCTGATCTCGAACCCCTTCAGCGGCCCGCCCTCGGTGTTCACCGCGCTGGTCAGCTGGAAGATCGTCGTCGGGCTGCAGACGCCGGTGCAGAAGGTCGGCGAGAAGGCCGACGGGTTCAGCGCCGTCAGGTCCGTATACGGCAGGTCCTGCCGCAGGATCTGGATGTAGGTGTCGATGTCCTTGTAGAAGTAGGCGAAGGACAGCAGGCTCTCCGGCGCGAAGTACCACTCGATCGAGAAGTCGTAGGTGTTGGCCCGGAACGGCTCCAGCTTCACGTTGCCGATGGTGGCGGTGAAGTTGGGCCCGCTCGCGTTCAGCGACGTCACCGGCACCAGGTAGTTCGCGCCCGACAGCGAGTTGTTGATCTGCGGGCGAGCCATGACCTTGGCCGCGCCGAAGCGGACCAGCAGGTCGTCCCTCGGTTCGAAGGTCAGGTTCAGCGACGGCAGGGTGTCGGTGTACTCGTGCTCGCCGACCACCCGCGTGCCGCCGCCGGTCGAGCTGTAGCCCTCGGCCTCGATGCGCGTGTTGGCCTGGCGGACGCCGACGTTGCCCCGGAACGGCATGCCGAACAGCTCGGTGTTCCAGTCGGCCTGGACGTAGAAGGCCAGGTCCTCCTCGTTGATCGAGCGGTTGCCGCCGCGCGCGTTGCCGTTGGTGATGCTCGTCAGGCGGAAGTCGCCGCCCGGCACGCCGGTGTCGCAGTTGCAGTAGATGTCGAACAGCTCGGCGATCGAGTTGAGGTCCGGCCGCAGCCAGTTGATCGTGCCGCCGGGGATCAGGTCCCGGCCGAAGCCCGTCAGCTGGTTGGAGATGTCGGCCACCGTGGTCCCGCCCGGCAGGGCCGGCACGACCGTCTCGTCGGTCCGCCGGAACTCGTAGGTGGTGGACTCATAGGTCTTGAAGTTGACCCCGGCCTTGAACGTCATCCAGTCGTTGGCGTCGTAGGCGATGTCGGCCTGCCACGACCCGAAGATGTTCTCCGCGCCGTTCGGCCGGATCCGGATCTCGGACCGGGGCACGGCCGTGCCGGTCTGACGCCAGCTCCAGGCCGCCGGATCGGTCACGTCGATCCCGTAGGTGATGACCGGCGAGTTCAAGTTGCCGCGGAAGTCCCACGAGTAGCCGTCGGTGTCCTGGGCATCCAGCGTGACCGTCGTCTGGATCGGGTTTTCGAACGTGGAGACGGCCCGGCCGATGTAGTAGCGGCCGCGCAGGCGGTCGGTGAACTCGTGCTCGGCGGTGAAGCTGATCTGGGTGAACTCGGTCGACAGCACGTCGAACCGGCTCTCGGACCGCATGTCGACGTTGTCGAACAGGCCGTAGACCAGCATGTTGTTCTCGACCACGGCGTCGCGGACGATCACCTGGGTCTGGCCGCCCGCAGCCGCGTTGCGGCTGAACGACATGGCCTGGAGGAAGTCTTCCTGACGGGTCGCGTCCAGCTTGGAATACAGCACGTCGACCGAGAACAGGGTGGTGTCCGCCGGACGCCACTGGAAGGCACCGGTGACGCCCAGACGCTCTTGCTCATGGGTCAGCCGGCCGTAGCGCGGCAGCCGCGGAATGAAGACGTTCGCCTGGTTGGCCGTCTGGTAGGCGGTCACGTTGTCGGGCGTGTTGGCCGGGCGCGGATTGCCGGTGGAGCAGTTGGCGGCGCTGGAGCCCGTCGACCCGCTGTTGCCGGGATTCTGGGGGGCGACGCCGACGGGGCTGCAGAAGCCGCCCGAGCTGCCGGTGCCGACCGCCGGGGCCCAGCGCACGGTGCTGAAGCCCTCTTCCAGCAGGCTGCGCTCGCTGTAGGCCACCGAGATCAGGGCGCCGAACTGGTCCTGGTCGCCGAAGGTGTCGCTCACCAGCAGGGCGACGCGCGGGTTCCACTGCTCCGACAGGTCGTTGTAGCCGGCCTGGGCGGAGAAGGCGAAGGTGCGGCCCGGGAAGTCGAACGGCCGCGTCGCCTGGAGGTCGACCGTGGCGCCCAGCGAGCCCTCTTCCGTCTCGGCCGCGGCGGTCTTGCGCACCGTGATCGAGTTGAAGAGCTCCGAGGCGAAGACGTTGAAGTCGAAGCCGCGCCCGCGATTGGCGCCGCCCGAGGAGTCCGTGCCGCCCGTGGTGGCCTGGGCCTCCATGCCGTTGATGCGCGTGCGGGTGAAGTCGGACCCCAGGCCGCGCACGGTGATCGACCGGCCTTCGCCGGCGTCACGGTCGATGGCCACGCCCGGGACGCGCTGGATCGCCTCGGCCAGGTTCAGGTCGGGGAAGTCGGCGATGTCCTCGGCGACGATGACGTCGACCACCGTCGCCTCGCGGCGCTTGGCGGCCAGGCCGGCCGTCAGGCTGGCGCGGTAGCCGGTGACGACGATCTCGTCGACCTCGGTCTCCGGATCCTGCGACTGCGCGGCGGCGCCCATGACGCCCAGCGTCATGGCCATGGCCAGGCCGGACGATCCGGCGATCAGGGTGCGACGGAAGGCGCCGGAATTCCGGGCCTGGATGAACTGCAACATATGCCTCCTCCCAATGGGCATACAGGACGCCGGGGTGTCCCCGGTCTATCTGTTTTTGCGGTCCGGCTCTTCGGCCTCGCCGTTTGACACCGGTGTCAAATCCGCGTCGAATGCGTCCTGACACCGGTATCAATCGGGAGCCTAAACCCATGTTCCGCCTTTCGGCAACCCCGTTCGACGAAGCACGTCGCGCGATCGTCATCATCGGCGCGACGACCGTTGCCGTTTGCGCACACAGTCCGGCGGTCGCGCAGCACCTCGCCTTTCCCGGAGCCGAGGGAGCCGGGCGCCATGCCGTCGGCGGCCGGGGCGGAGCGGTGCTGCGCGTGACCTCCCTCGACGATGCGGGCCCCGGCACCCTGCGCGCGGCTCTGGAGGCGGAGGGCCCCCGCACGGTGATCTTCGACGTCGGCGGCACGATCCGGCTCGCCTCGCCCCTCGTGATCCGCGAGGGACGCGTGACCGTCGCCGGACAGACCGCCCCCGGCGGCGGCGTCGCCGTACGCGGCCAGCCCCTGATCGTCCGCGCCGACGACGTGGTGATCCGCCACCTTCGGTCGCGCCTCGGCGACGAAGGCGGCGTCGAGGCCGACGCCATCTCCATCGAACGCGGCAGCCGCATCATCCTGGATCACGTCTCGGCCAGCTGGTCCGTCGACGAGACCCTCTCGGTCGGCAGCCGCTACGACCCTCCGGCGCGGGGCATCTACGACGTCACGGTCCAGAACTCGATCATCGCCGAGTCCCTGAATGCGTCCGGCCACGCCAAGGGCGAGCACGGCTACGGCACCCTGGCGCGCGGCGGCCACGGTGCCCGGATCAGCTTCGTGGGCAATCTGTGGGCCAGCCATCGCGCCCGGATGCCGCGCCCCGGCAACTACAACCCGCCCGCCATCGATCCGGTCGGCCCCCTGTTCGAGTTCCGCCAGAACGTCTTCTTCAACTGGGGCGGCGGCCACGCGGGCTACAATGCCGACACCGAGACGATCTCGACCTACGCCTTCGTCGGCAACGCCTATCTCTCGGGTCCGGACAGCCAAGGGCGTTGGGCCTTCGAGGACTCCAATCCGCTGGGTCGCGCCTGGTTCGAGGAGAATGGCATGGCCGGCGTCGTGCCCGACGACCCGTGGAGCCTCGTGCGGTCTGACGGCGGGCCGGGCGAGAAACTGGCCGCACGGCCGGACTGGGCGGATCCCGCCGACGCGACGCCGGCGGAGACGACCCGGCGCGTGCTCGCGACGGCCGGAGCCCTGCCGCGCGACGCCGCGGACGCGCGCGTCGTCGCCGGCGTACGCGACGGATCGGGCCGGATCCTCGACAGTCAGGCCGACGTCGGCGGCTGGCCCGAACTCGCGCCGGGCACGCCGTGGACCGACGGCGACGGCGACGGCCTGCCGGACGACTGGGAGCGGGCCCGCGGCCTGGATCCGGCCGATCCGCGCGACGCGCCCCGGGACCCCGACGGGGACGGCTTCACCAACCTCGAGGACTGGCTGAACAGTCTGGCCTGAGGCTCAGCGCGCCATCCAGCCGCCGTCGACGGTGAGGATCGTGCCGTGGACGTAGGCCGAGGCGTCCGACGCCAGGAAGACGGCGGCGCCCTTGAGGTCCTCGGCCTCGCCCCAGCGACCGGCCGGGATGCGCGCGAGGATGTCGCGATTGCGGGTCTCGTCGGCGCGCAGGGCCTCGGTGTTGTTGGTGGCGAAATAGCCGGGCGCAATGCCGTTGACGTTGATCCCCCTGGCCGCCCATTCGCAGGCCAGCAGACGGGTCAGGCCGGCGAGGCCGCTCTTCGATGCCGTGTAGCTGGGCACGCGGACGCCGCCCTGGAAGCTCAGCATGGAACAGATGTTGACGATCCTGCCCCCCCTCCCCGCCTCGACCCATGTCCGGGCCACGGCCTGGCTGAGGAAGAAGGCCGACTTCAGATTGGTGTCGATCACCGCGTCCCAGTCGGCCTCGGTGAAGTCGAGGCTGTCGGCGCGACGGATGATGCCGGCGTTGTTGACCAGCACGTCGATCCGCCCGACCGCCGCGACCGCCTGGGCGACCACGTCGGCGATCGGCGCGGTCGATCCCAGGTCGGCCGGGATGGCGTGCAGGGCCCGCCCGGTCCCCGCGACCATCGCCGCCGTTTCGGTCGGCGCTGACCGGCCCACGGCGACGATGTCCGCGCCCGCCTCGGCGAGGCCGACGGCGATGGCCTGCCCCAACCCGGTGTTGGCACCGGTGACGAGGGCCGTGCGGCCGGTGAGATCAAACATGGCGCTCATTTCGGTCTCGCAGGAGTGAAGACGACGGGGCCTTGCGATGGCGGGGTCCCGCCCGCATGTGTGCCCTACCGCCGCGGATTGTGCACATAGGTAACCGGTGTCATATGTCGAGGCAAATCGAGTGGCGATGCGCCCTCTCCCCCCTGACGACAGGAACCGCCATGAAGATTGCCCTCATCATCGAGAACAGCCAGGCCGCCAAGAGCGAGACGGTCCATGCCGCCCTGACCGCCGTGGCCGAACCGCTGGGCCATCAGGTGTTCCACTACGGCATGTACGGCGCCGACGACGACGCCTCGCTCACCTATGTCATGAACGGCCTGCTGGCGGGGATCCTGCTGAACTCCGGCGCGGCCGACTTCGTGGTCACGGGATGCGGCACGGGCACGGGCTCGATGCTGGCCGCCAACGCCATGCCCGGGGTCTTCTGCGGGCTGATCATCGACCCCACCGACGCCTTCCTGTTCGGCCAGATCAACGACGGCAACGCCATCGCCATGCCCTATGCCAAGGGCTTCGGTTGGGCCGCCGAGCTGAACCTGCAGGACGTCTATCGCAAGCTGTTCGAGGGCGAACGCGGCCTGGGCTATCCGAAGGAACGCGCCGAGATCATGCGGAAGAACCGCGGCATCCTGAAGGACCTCAAGGCCGTCACCTGCCACGACATGCTGACCGTCCTGAAGACCGTCGATCAGGACCTTCTGCGGGCCGCGGTCGCGGGCCGCCGGTTCTCCGAGCTGTTCTTCGCCAACGCCACGGACGACGGCATCCGCGACTATCTGAAGGGCGTCGTCGGCGGAGCCTGACGGCCGCGGTCAGTCCCGGGGCGGCCCGGCGGAGTCCCGTTCGACCAGTTGCGGATCCACCGCGGGCTGGTCGAGCACCGCCGGATCCAGGCCGCGCAGGCGGGCGGTCAGCTTCTCGGCCGCCATGCGCCCCATGTCGCGGATCGGCAGGCGCACGGTGGTGAGGTTCGGCCAGACGCGCGAGGCCATGGGCAGGTCGTCGAAGCCGACGATCGACAGGTCGCGCGGCACGTCCAGCCCCAGTTCGCGCGCGGCCTTCATGACGCCGATCGCCATCTCGTCGTTGCCGGCGAAGATGGCGCTGGGTCGATCCCTGAGCCCCAGCAGATCGCGCGCCGCCTCGACGCCCGACTCGAAGGTGTAGGCGCCCTGGCGGATCAGGTCGGCGGCCAGCTCGACCCCATGTTCGGCCAGACCCTCGCGGAAGCCCCGGCCGCGCTCGTGCGAGGACCTGAAGCTGTCGGGGCCCGAGATGAAGGCGACCCGGCGGTGGCCCAGCCCCGCCAGATGCCGCGCGGCGCGGGCGGCGCCCCGGCTGTCGTGCGTCACGACCATCGACCCCGCCTCGTCCAGCGACACGGAGGCGATGCGGACGTAGGGGCAGTCCGCCTCCTTCAGGATGGCCACGACCCGCTCGTCCTCCGAGACCGAGGGCGGCATGACGACGCCGAACAGCTTCTGCCGGACCACGAAACTGCGCACGTCCTCCAGAAACCGGGGCGAGGCGCGGTCGCAGGGATGGACCACCAGCTCCAGGCCCGAGCCCCGCACGCCGTCCAGCACGCCCTGCTGCATGTTGACGACGTAGTTGGGGCTGGGATTGTCGTAGATCATGCCGACGAGGAAGGACCGTCGGAAGGCCAGGCCTCGCGCCTGCGGGTCCGGCGTGTAGCCATGCTTGGAGATGACGGCCTCGACGCGCTTGCGCGTCTCCTCCTTGACCGAAGGCGAGTTGTTGATGACCCGCGACACGGTCTTCTTCGACACCCCCGCGAGGCGGGCGACGTCGTTGATGGTGGCGGGTTTGCCACCCGGGCGGGACGTCTCGCTCACGCGTCGCTCTCTCTGGCCGAACGGCGTGCTTAGATCAGATGCGCCGCAATGGCGACCCGCCGGTCACCGGCCGTCGTCGCGATGCACCACGCCGCCCTTCATGACGAAGCGGACGCGCTCCAGCTCGGTCACGTCCTGCAGGGGATCGCCGCCGACGGCGATCAGGTCGGCGGGCATCCCGGGCAGCAGGCGGCCGGCCTGGTCGGAGATGCCCAGATGCGCCGCGGCGTTGACCGTGGCGGTCTGGACCGCCTCCAGAGGGGTCAGGCCGGCGCGGACCAGCAGGGCGAACTCCCCGGCGTTGTCGCCGTGGGGCGAGACGCCGCTGTCGGTGCCGAAGGCGATCTTCACGCCGCCGCCGTGGGCGCGGGACGCCATGTCGAGCATGCGCGGTCCGGCCTCCAGCGCCTTGGCCGTCTGGGCCGGGGTGAAGAAGTTGTCGGGGCCGGAGGCGACGCGGGCGACATAGTCGCCGGCCATCAGGGTGGGGACCAGCCAGGCCCCGGTCTGGCGGAACAGGCGGATCGACTCGTCGTCCAGATACGTGCCGTGCTCGATGGAGTCGCCGCCGGCACGCAGGAAGGCGTTGATGCCGTCGGCCCCGTGGGCGTGGGCGGTGACCTTGCGGCCCATGCGGTGGGCGACCTCGACGATGGCGGCCAGCTCGGCGTCGGTGAACTGCTGGCCCAGACCGGCGGCGGTGTTGGAGAGGACGCCGCCCGTGGAGGTGATCTTGATCACGTCGGCGCCGGCGCGGACCTGGGTGCGGACCGCGCGCATGCAGTCGTCCGGGCCGGAGCAGACGGACTCCGACGACAGCAGATGCATGACGTCCTCGCGGTAGCCGTTGGCGTCGCCGTGGCCGCCGTGGACGGACACCGAGCTGCCCGAGGCCAGGATGCGCGGGCCGATCACGTCGCCGCGCGCCACGCCGTCGCGCAGGGCGAAGATGGCGTCGTTGGGGGCCCCGAGATCGGCCACGGTGGTGAAGCCGGCCATCAGCGTCTTGCGGGCGTTGCCGGCGCCGACGATGGCGCGGTCGGCGGGGTCGAGGGTGACGGCCTGCAGACGCTGGTTCGGGTTCTGCTCGCTGGTCAGATGGACGTGGGAATCGATCAGGCCGGGCAGGACGAAGGCGTCCCGCAGATCGATCACCTCGCCCTCGCCGACGAAGCCGTCGCGGACCTCGACGATCCTGTTCCCGACGATCACCAAAGTTTTATCGCGTTGCACAACGCCGGTCGACGGATCGGCGAGCAGTCGGCCGGCGTGGACGAACACGGTTCGCCCCTCGGGCGAGGAGGCCGCGCCCGCGGGCGTTTGCTGGGCGATGGCGGCGCCGGCCAGAGCCAGCCAGGCCAGCGCGGCCGCGACGATCGATCTCATGAACCCCTCCCGGTATGTCTCTTGCACCCTAGACGCTCGTCGCCGTTCGCCAAGGCCGAGGTTGAAACGGGCGTCCACCTTTGAAACAGTCGGTCACAGTCGGTGTAACCGCTACGAGGGCGTCGCATGCGGGTTTCGAGGCGAGGAGTGATTCTGGGCGGGTCCGCGCTGCTGGCGGGCTGCTCGTCGGCGGCCTCGTCGGTGCAGCCGGTCGCGCCGCTGGCGGCCGTGGTCGAGACGCCGATCGTCCCCGCCCCGGCCATTGCGGTCGCCGCCGCCGATCCCTTCGTCTCGCCGCCGCTGGATCCGCGCGGCCTGGTCCGCAAGGAGCTGATGGACCGCGCCATGGCGGCGCTGGACATCCACCACGCCCGCATCCCGAACCGCGACCGGATGTACCTGGTCGACTTCAAGCGCCACTCCGGCGAGGAGCGGCTGTACGAGGTCGACCTGCACGCCGGGACGGTCAAGACGCTGCGCACCAGCCACGGCCGGGGGTCGGACCCCGACCATGTCGGGTTCGCCCGGAACTTCTCCAACGTGCCCGAGAGCTATTGCTCGTCGGTCGGGTCCTACGTCACGGCGGGGCCGTCGTGGGGGCCGGCGCAGGGGCCGAACGTCCTGCTGGACGGGCTGGAGTACTCCAACGACAAGGCCCGCGACCGCGCGATCATCGTGCACGGCGCGGACTATGCCGATCCCGACTTCCTGGCCCGCGAGGGCAAGCTGGGCCGCAGCTACGGCTGCTTCTCGGTGGCCCACGCCGACCTGCCGGACCTGCGCGAGCGGATGGGTCAGGGACGGCTGCTGTTCGCCTTCGCCTGACCCGGAGCCCTCACTCGTAGCCGTGCGCGGCCTCGTTGATGACCTGGCTGGGCATGTTGGAGAAGTCCACGGCGACGGGCTGGGCCGCCTTGGCGCGGAAGGTATTGAGCACGTGCTCGAGGCGGCGGCGCACCTCGCGCTCGGCCTCGGTGCCGTCGGTCAGGGCCAGGGGCGCGAGGCAGAAGTCGATGATGGCGGTGGAGCTGGTCAGCGGTTCCATGATGATCCTCGGGGTCAGTGAGCGGCCGCGAACTGGGCGGCTTCGGTGGAGTCCTTGAGCGCGGTCGTGGACGACCGGCCCGACGAGATGACGGTGGCGACCTGGTCGAAGTAGCCGGTGCCGACCTCGCGCTGGTGGCGGGTGGCGGTGTAGCCGGCGGCCTCGTTGGCGAACTCGCGCTGCTGCAGCTCGGAGTAGGCCGCCATGCCGCGGTCGCGGTAGCCGGAGGCCAGCTCGAACATGCCGTTGTTCAGGCTGTGGAAGCCGGCCAGGGTGACGAACTGGAACTTGTAGCCCATGGCGCCCAGCTCGCGCTGGAAGCGGGCGATGGTGTCCTTGTCCAGCTTGGCCTCCCAGTTGAAGGAGGGCGAGCAGTTGTAGGCCATCAGCTTGCCGGGATGCTGCTTCTGGATCGCCTCGGCGAAGCGGCGGGCGTCGTCCAGATCGGGGTGGGAGGTCTCCCACCACAGGACGTCGGCGACCTTCGCATAGGCCAGTCCACGGGCGATGCAGTGGTCGAGGCCGGTCCCGGGCTTGAGGCGGTAGAAGCCCTCGACCGTGCGGTCGTCGCGGTCGATGAAGGGGTGATCGCGCTCGTCGACGTCGGAGGTGATCAGCTGGGCCGACTCGGCGTCGGTGCGGGCGACGGTCAGGGTGGCCGTGCCCATGACGTCGGCGGCCAGACGGGCCGCGACCAGGTTGCGCTCGTGCTGGGCGGTGGGGATCAGCACCTTGCCGCCGAGGTGGCCGCACTTCTTCTCGGACGCCAGCTGGTCCTCGAAGTGGACGCCGGCGGCACCAGCCTCGATGAAGGCCTTCATGATCTCGAAGCTGTTCAGCGAGCCGCCGAAGCCGGCCTCGGCGTCAGCGACGATGGGGACGAACCAGTCGCGCTTCGCGCCGCCCTCGGCGTGCTCGATCTGGTCGGCGCGCTGGAGCGTGCGGTTGATGCGGCGGCACAGTTCCGGCGCGGCGTTGGCCGGGTACAGCGACTGGTCCGGGTACATGGCCCGGGCGGTGTTGGCGTCGGCGGCGACCTGCCAGCCCGACAGGTAGATGGCCTTGAGACCCGCGCGGACCATCTGCATGGCCTGGTTGCCCGTGACGGCGCCGAGGGCGTTCACATAGTCCTCGGTGTGGAGCAGCTCCCACAGCCGGTTGGCGCCGCGCTCGGCGAGGGTGTGGGTGATCGGCACGGAGCCGCGCAGGCGCAGGACGTCCTCGGCGCTATAGGGCCGTTCGATGCCGTCGAAGCGGCCCTTGGGCGCGGGGACGAGGTCGGTGAAGTCGGTCATGGTCATCTCGCGGTCGCCGCGGCATGCGGCCTGTCGGAAGAGGAACACGCGACGGTCACGAATGACACATCTCAGGCCGCCGCAATGAAGTCGCTTTGTCACAATGCGTAATGGCTTCTTAAGTCATTTCATGACAGCGTCTCCGCATGGACGCGGCGGACAAGAAGCTGTTCCTGGGCGGCCGGCTGAAGCGGCTGCGGCGGGATCTGGGGCTGACCCAGACGGCGATGGCCGCCGATCTGGGCGTGTCGCCCAGCTATCTGAACCATGTCGAGCGCAACCAGCGGGCCATGTCGGCCCAGCTGCTGCTGCGGCTGGCCGAGACCTATGACGTCGACCTGAGGGCGCTGGGGCGCGACGGGGCCGCGGACGAGGCCCAGGTGCGCGAGGCCCTGTCCGACCCTGTGCTGGCCGGGCTGGACGTGCCGCGCCACGAGATCGTGCAGCTGATCGACGACCAGCCGGCGCTGGCCGAGGCCCTGCTGCGGCTGTTCCGGGCCCACGACGCGCGGCGGACGGCGCAGGCCACGCTGGGGCAGGACGCGGTCGAGGGCCCGGCCGACTGGGTGCGCGAGCACGTGCAGGGGCGGCGGAATTTCTTTCCCGAGCTGGACGCGCTGGGCGAGGCGCTGGCCGCGGCGCTGGAGGCCGAGGCGCCGGGCGAGCCGTTCGAGGCGCGGGCGCGGGCGCGGCTGAAGGCGCGGCACGATCTGACCGTCCGCACCGTGCCGGCCGAGGTCATGGTGGAGTGGACGCGCCGCTTCGACCCGCACCGCAACCGCCTGCTGCTGGCCGAGACCCTGGGCCCGTCGTCGCGCGCCTTCGCCGTCGCCTATCAGCTGGCGCTGACGGAGCACGGCCCCGAGCTGGAGGCCATGGTCGCGGCCGCCGGCCCGCCCGACGAGGGTGCCGGTCGCCTGTTGAAGACGGCGCTGACCAACACCCTGGCCGCCGCGATCCTGATGCCCTACGGCGCCTTCCAGACGCTGGCGGAGGCGACGGGGTACGACATCGCCCGGCTGCAGGCGCGGTTCGGCGTCTCGTTCGAGCAGGCGGCGCACCGGCTGACGACCCTGTCGCGGCCGGGGGCGCGGGGCGTGCCCTTCTTCCTGATGCGGGTCGATCAGGCGGGCAATGTGTCCAAACGGTACGCGGCCGACGCCTTTCCCTTCGCCCGCTTCGGCGGATCGTGCCCGCGCTGGCGGCTGTTCTCGGCCTTCCGCACGCCGGGCCGGATGGTGACGCAGATCGTCGAGACGCCGGACGGCGGGCGCTGGTTCACGATGGCGCGGACGGTCGACCGGCAGGGTCATGACGGGTTCGGCGAGGGGCAGGATCTGGCGATCGGGCTGGGCTGCGAGTTGCGCCACGCGCCGCGGCTGGCGGCGGCGCGCGGGCTGGATCTGGGGGCGCCGCAGGTCACGCCCATCGGCCCCGCCTGCCGTCTGTGCCCGCGCCACCCCTGCGCCGAGCGCGCCGCCCCGCCGCTGGACCGGCCGCTGGCGGTCGATGACTGGGCCAAGTCGGTCAGCCCGTATCCGTTCCGGGCGTGAGGGGTCAGTCCCACTGGCCGCGCAGGGCGCGCAGGCGGGCGCGCTCCTGATCCGCCGTCGCCGCGATCCCGGCCTGCCAGTCCCTGAGCGATGGCTGGGGCGGGGCGGCCCCATCGGGAGACGGCGTGGACTCTCGAGACTCAGGAGACCCCCGGTGAAAAATTGAGTCCGCTGAGTCCGCTGAGTCCGGATCGGGCGGGTCGTCGTCGGGCGCCTGCTGCTGGAGCAGCCGCTCGACGTCGTGGGCCTCGTAGCGGGCCAGTTCGGAGAGTTCGGCCATCAGCCGCAGCCAGCGGCGCGCCTCGAGCACGTCGCCTGCGTCGATGGCGCGGCGGGCGCGACGCCACGAGGAGACGCGCAGATCGGCCGCCCCGCTGTTGCGTACCCCGGCCTGAACGGGATGGGGCGCGTCGCCCTCGTCGTCGAGCGGGAGGTAGCAGAGCTGCTCCTCGGGATCGTCGACGAAGGGGTCGGGCAGATCCGTGCGACGCCAGCCGCAGCGGCGGGCCCGGGCGCGGAAGGTCGACATGCCGAGGCCGAAGCGGGCGCAGACGTCGGCGGCGGTCTGGCCGGCGAGGTAGGCGTCGCGCGCCCGGTTCCAGACGGCTTCGGAGCGGATGCGGGGGAGGACGGAAGGGGGCACGACGGGTCTCCACGAAGGTTGGAGACGAAGCCTGCGCCGGGCGGGAACCCTGTCCGGAAAAAAGGGTCGAACGGGCCGCAAAGGCCGACGGGGACTGGAGTCGATATGTCGACGAAGGGGTCGACGTCGCCGTAATTCGGGGTGGAGCGACGTCAGTCCAGACGTTGCACGAGCACGCCGTCTTCCGGCCGGGACAGGGGGCGCAGGTCGTGAACCGAGGCCCGTGCCCCCGTGTCGGACTCCCGGCGGAGGACGCCGCCGTCGGCCCGGGTGTAGGACTGGCAGGTGACCCCTGCGGTGTGGATCGCCACGAACGATTTCACCTCCGCATCGCCAATGGCCTCGGCGGGGAGGTTGGCCACCATCTCGTCGAAGGCCGCCGGCCAGAAGGTGAAATACTCTGCCGCCTCAGCGGGCGGCACAACGAGGTCGTCTTCGCTCTGCCAGGCGCCGTTGCGCGACAGGCGCATCGTCGGTCCGCCGACGGTGGCCCAGTCGGGTTCGCAGAGGTCGTCGCCGTCCAGCTTGAAGGTCGAGGTCCAGCAGACCTTGATGAGGCGGGCGCCGTGCGCGTCCGCGCGGGCCTTCAACGATCGGATCAGCGGCCGCGCCTCCATGGCGCCTCGCAAGCCGCCGTCCGCCCAGCTCAGCGCGATGTCGAGCCAGGCGACGTCGCTGCCGGTGCAGCGATAGGTCTCGCCGCGCGCGAAGTCGTAGCGCTGGATGGCGAAGCAGCCGTTCTCGGCGGCGTCCCAGGTGCACCACCAGCCCTTGCCGAGAACGGCGGGCAGGTCCGCCGCGGAGAGCGGATCGGGAGCGGTCGTGGCGAGGACGGCGGAGAGGGCGAGGGCGACGGACATGAGCCGATCCTGCACGAGCGCAGGGCTGGAGCAAGCGGGGTCGTGGCGCGCCTGTCTCGCCCTGCCCCGTCCGGCGCTGCGCGCCGGCCACCCTCCCCTGAAGGGGAGGGAGATCGGCGCCTTCAGTCGAGCGCCGCCCGCGCGGCCGCCAGTTCGTCGGCCATCACCTGCTTCAGCCGCTCCGGCGCGAGGATGGTCACCGAGCCCGACCAGGTGAACAGGTGCCAGGCCAGTTCGCGCATGCCCGAGGCGGTGAAGCGGACGATGACGCCGCCGTCGGGGGCGTCCTCCAGCGTCTGGGTCGGGTGCCAGCGCCAGGCGCGGGCCTCCTCGGCCTTTTCGCCGGGGGCGACCTTGAGGACCACGTCCTCGACCGCGTCCTGATAGATGCCGAAGCTGCGCGCCGCGAAGGCGCCGAGGTCGAAGTCGGGCGGCGGGGCGGCGGTCCCCTCCTCGGCCCGCACCGCGGCCATGCGGTCGAGGCGGAAGGTCTGGATCTTGCCGGTCGTCAGGTCGGCGGCGACCAGATAGTTGGCGCGGCCGAACATCAGGCCGCAGGCGGCGACGGTGCGGCGGCGCGCCTCGGCCCCCGGGCGGCTGTAGGTGAAGCCCAGCGGGCGCTGGGCCAGCACGGCCTGACGGATCTGGGCCAGCACGGCCTCGTCCGACGAGGGGCGGGGGCCGGCCTGGACGGCCAGGGTCTCGGCGCGCATCAGCGCCTCCTGGTCCGGGGCGATGCGGGTCAGGACCGAGGCGCGCATGGCCGACTTGATCTTGCGCTCGAGGCTTTCCAGCGCGGCGGCGCGGGCGGGTTCGCCGGTGGCGCGCAGGCCTTGGGCGGCGCGGGACAGCTCGACCAGCTCGGCGGTGGCGGGCGCCTGTTCGAAGCCGGACAGGCCGCCGCGGATGCGCCAGCGCTTGGTCGGCGGATCGGACACCTCCTCGGCGAGGGGATACAGGGACAGGACGGCGTCGCGCATGCGCTCGACCGTCCGGCGGTGGACGCCCATCTCCTGCGCCATCTCGTCCAGCGTCAGGCCCTCGGCCGAGGCCGCCATGCGCCGCGCCAGCTCGATGACCAGACCCGCCTTCTCGTGCCGCATGGATGCCCCGGATTGGTACGACCGTTTCTGTCGCAACGCTGCACCATATGGGTCTCATCGACAAGTCGCCCCGTGCAGGAGACCTCCGAATGACCCGCTTCGACCCCGCCCAAGCCGTCGCCGCCAACCGCTATCTGATCGTGCCCTGCGAGGGCCGGTCGAAGGATCTGGCCGTGATCTGGGACCGGCTGGAGGAGCAGGTGGTGGACGTGATCGACCGCCGCGCCGCCGCCCGCTGGACCGAGGAGGACGCCCTGTGGGACGAGGGCCGCGCCGCGCTGGACGCGGCGCAGGACCGGGAGCCGCTGCGAATGGCGGCGTGATCCGGGCTCTTGCCCGCCGGGCCCCCGCCCGCTAGCCCGAGGGCATGACGGACACGATCCAGACCCTCGACGGCGCCCAGGCCGTGAATGCCGCGGTGCAGGCCTTCCAGGCGCGCGACCGGGACGCCTGCGCGGCCCTGCTGGCGCGGGCGGTGAAGGCGAACCCGCCGCTGGGCGCCAAGTGGGGCTCGGTGTCGCGGATGGCGGCGACGATCGGCGAGGCGACGCTGGCGCTGATCGCCTCGCGCCGGACCCTCGAGGCCGGGCCGACGGCCGAGACCCTGCTGGCCCACGCCCAGCTGCTGCAGCAGACCGGGCGGACCGAAGAGGGCCGCGATCAGGCGGCGGCGCTGGTGCGGCAGCGGCCCAACGACCCCGCGGCGCTGCACTTCCTGGCCACGGCGCAGGTGCAGCTGGGACAGGCGGAGGAGGCGCAGGCCAATCTGCGCCGGATCATGACCCTGCCGACCGTGGCCTTCGGCGCCGAGAACGCCTGGCACGTGCTGGCCGACATGAAGACCTTCACGGCCGACGATCCGGACGTGGCGGCGATGGAGGCCCTGCTGGAGCGGATCGGCACGGCGCCCGAGCGGCGCGACGGCCGGACCGTGCTGCTGTACGCGCTGGGCAAGGCCTATGACGATCAGGGTCGGCTGGATGCGGCCTTCGCCGCCTTCGACGAGGCGGCGCGGCTGCAGAAGGTGAGCAGCGCCTATGACGCCGACAAGGCCGACCGCTATGTGGACGCCGTGGTCGGCGGCTGGGACCGGGCCTTCATGGACGGCCTGCCGAAATCCGACTGCGACAGCGACCGGCCGATCTTCGTGCTGGGTCTGCCGCGGTCGGGGACGACGCTGGTCGAACAGATCCTGGTCAGCCACAGCGCGGTCAAGGACGGGGCCGAGGCCAATCTGTTCCGCCCGGCGGCCATGGCCATCCCGGGCTATACCCCCGCCGAGGTGACCGCCGCCCTTCCCGGCCCGAACGGCGCGGCCCTGCCCGGGCGGGTGGCGCGGTCGTACCTGCACCTGCTGGACGAGCGGTTCGGCAAGGACGGGCGGGTCGTCGACAAGACGCTGAACCAGACGCGGATGCTGGGCCTGATCCACCAGTGCCTGCCGAAGGCGAAATTCGTCTGGCTGAGGCGGCACCCGGCGGGCATCGCCTGGTCGTGCTTCCGCACCCGCTTCGCCCGCGGCGTGGACTGGACGCGGTCGCTGGAGGACATCGGCCGGCATTTCCGCGGCGAGGACCGGCTGTGGGCGCACTGGACGAAGGTGCTGCCGCCCGAAACCCTGCTGACCGTGCCCTATGAGGCGTTGGTGGCCGACCCGGACACCTGGATGCGGCGGATCCTGGAGCACGTGGGCCTGCCGTGGGAGGACCAGGTCCGGGACTTCCACAAGACCGACCGGGCGGTGACCACCGCGAGCTTCGCCCAGGTGCGCAAGCCGCTGTATTCGAAGTCGGCGACGGCGTGGAAGCGGTACGAGGACAAGCTGAAGCCGTTCTTCGACGCCTATGAGGGGCGGCGCTAGGCGGGGTACTTCGCCGCCATGGCGGCCCAGGTCGTGGCGGCCAGGTCGCGCAGGACGTCCAGATCGATGTCCGACAGCTTGTTGACGTACAGGCAGGCGACCGAGGTCTTGTGCTTGCCCAGCCGGGCCAGCAGGGGCGCGACGTCGGGCGAGCCCGACAGGACGTAGAGCGACAGGTTGGCCTTGCGCGGCGAGAAGCCGAT
Source organism: Alphaproteobacteria bacterium (assembly GCA_018820275.1). Lineage (GTDB taxonomy): Bacteria > Pseudomonadota > Alphaproteobacteria > Caulobacterales > Caulobacteraceae > Brevundimonas. Next base: position 149,014 of record JAHJOO010000050.1, on the reverse strand, counting down.
GCGCGGCCAGTCGCCGGTGGAGCTGCGGTAGGTCCCGAAGCCGACGATGGCGTCGCCCCACATGACCGGCGGCTGGCCCGAGACCTCCTGCAGGATGCGACACACGACCTCGGCGTCGGCGCGGCGGGTCGGATGCTCGACCGCGGCGATGAAGTCGGCGACGGGGACGTCGGTGGGGCGGGTCTTGGGTTCGGTGGGCATGGTATGGCGGCTCATCCAACCGCGTCGACGGGCGGGGTCACTCTTTCAACCATCGGCGCAGCCGCTGCAGAGCGCCGCGATATCCGCCGGGCCCGGCAGTTCGACGTGCGGCGCGCCGCTCGTACCACGACCGCGCCAGCTGATGAGGCCCGGCGGGCACCCCGTTGACGATGTAGAAGTTGTCCAAGAACCGCATGTAGCGGCCGATCGCCTCGTTCTGAAAAACTCGAGTGAAGACGTAGTCCCAACGATCGACGTCGCCCGACATCAGGGCGCTGTTGAAGCCGAATGCCGCCACGTCGTCCAGCAGCGACAAAAGCCTGTCGATCTCCCGCTCCTCCCGGGCGGTCGCAAACCCGTTGCCGGCGCCGGCCACGGGGTATTGGAAGCGTCCCCATTCGATCGAGAGAAAGGCCGCCTGGACGTCGTCCTCGCGGAACCGCTCCCACACCAGGAACGAGAACTCCGCGGAACGGGTCCGGGCGTTGTCGACCGCCGCGCGCATGGAGAGCAAGAGCGAGACGACGGCCGTCACAAGGCCGACGATCGAGAGGATCTCGAAGACGCTGATGCGCCGAACCACTTCCAGCCCATTGGCCGGATCGAAGGTGATCCAGGCGGTGGCTTCGCCGACCATCACAGCCCCTTGACGATCCCCTCGACCATCTTCTTGGCGTCGGCGAAGAGCATCATGGTGTTGTCGCGGAAGAAGAGTTCGTTCTCGACGCCCGCATAGCCCGCCGCCATGCCGCGTTTGACGAACAGGACGGTGCCGGCCTTTTCGACGTCGAGGATGGGCATGCCGTAGATCGCGCTGGTGGGGTCCGTCTTCGCCGCCGGGTTGGTGACGTCGTTGGCGCCGATGACGAAGGCGACGTCGCACGAGGCGAACTCGGCGTTGATGTCCTCCAGCTCGAAGACCTCGTCATAGGGGACGTTGGCCTCGGCCAGCAGGACGTTCATGTGGCCGGGCATGCGGCCGGCGACGGGGTGGATGGCGTATTTCACCTCGACCCCCTCCTCCTTCAGCTTGTCGGCCATTTCGCGGAGCGCATGCTGGGCCTGGGCCACGGCCATGCCGTAGCCGGGCACGATGATGACCTTGCTGGCGTTCTTCATGATGAAGGCGGCGTCGTCGGCCGAGCCCTGTTTGACCGGGCGGGTCTCGACGTGGCCGGAGGTGCCGGCGGCCGCGTCGCCGCCGAAGCCGCCGAGGATGACCGAGATGAAGCTGCGGTTCATCGCCTTGCACATGATGTAGCTGAGGATCGCGCCGGACGAGCCGACCAGCGCCCCGGTGATGATCAGGGCGATGTTCTCCAGCGTGAAGCCGAGCGCGGCGGCGGCCCAGCCCGAGTAGGAGTTGAGCATCGAGACGACGACGGGCATGTCGGCGCCGCCGATGGGGATGATGAGCGTCGCGCCGAGGATCAGGGCCAGGGCGAAGACGCCCCAGAAGGCCCAGGTGGCGGTTCCCTGGGTCCCGATCAGGATGCCGATCAGGAACACCAGCCCCAGCGCCAGGCCGATGTTGATCAGGTGGCGCGCGGGCAGGAGGATGGGCGCGCCCGACATGTTGCCGTTCAGCTTGGCGAAGGCGATGACCGAGCCGGTGAAGGTGATGGCACCGATGGCCACGCCGAGGCTGAGCTCGATCAGGGAGATGGTCTTGATGCCGCCCTCGGCCGTGGCGATGCCGAAGGCGTCCGGCGCATAGACGGCGCCGACGGCGACCAGACAGGCGGCCATGCCGACGAGGCTGTGGAAAGCGGCCACCAGCTGGGGCATCTGGGTCATCTGCACCCGCGCCGCGATCAGCGCCCCCGCCCCGCCGCCGACGACGACCCCGCCGGCGATCAGGCCCAGCGTCAGCGGATCCAGCGCGCCGGTGGTCCACAGGGTCAGCAGGGTGACGGCCACGGCCAGGGCCATGCCGACCATGCCGTAGGTGTTGCCCTGCCGGCTGGTCTCCGGGCTGGAGAGGCCGCGCAGGGAGAGGATGAACAGGACGCCGCAGGCCAGATAGGCGAGGGCCGCAATGGAAGCGTTCATGAGTTGTGTTCCCCCAAAGCCGCGCGAACCTGGGTCAGCAGGTCGGGCAGGTCGTGACGCACGATCAGCACGATCTCCTCCATGCGCACCTTCACGTAGCCGTGGACGAGCACGTTTCGCAGCCCGATGGCGCGCCGCAGATCGGGAATCCGGCTCAACAGGGTCGCGTCCAGCTTCGTCGCCTGAGACGCGGCCTCGCCGACGATCTGCACCGTGCGCAACACCGCGTGTTCTCGCATGCGCTCGCCGAGAATTTGGTCCGCGGACAGGTCGGCCACGGTCTCGATGGCTTCCTGGCCGTAATCGAGAACGTCCTGAAGCAGGTCGGGAAGAGGCCGGGCCTTCATAGCGGGACGAGATCCCGCGCCATCCATTCCCAGCGCTCCGGCGGCATCATGGCGCGGTCGACGATGTCGACGCGCCGTCCCAGACGATCTTCAAGGTCGGCCACGATCCCGAGCAGGGGCCACAGGTGGCCTTGGGCGGTGACGTCATAGACCACGTCGACGTCGCTGGTCGGTCCGGCCTCTCCTCGGGCGACGGAGCCCACCACACCGACGAACCGCACCCCGATGCGTCGGGCCGCATCCTGTCGCGCGCGCAGAGCGTCCAACGTCTGATCCAGCAAGGTCGCCGGCTGGTCCATCATCGCCCCAGCCGCGTGCGGTTCAGCCGCCACAGGGCGGCGGCGATGAACAGGGGGCCGAGGAAAACCATGGCCCAGTCGAAGGCGTTCATCGGCTCGGACTTGACCAGCAGCCAGGTCAGGACGGCCGAAAAGACCAGCACCACGCCGCAGTCGTAGAGCCGCATCTTGGTGATGGCGCAGTCGCACCGCCACGCCATCCAGACCCACAGGCCCAGCCCCGCCAGGGCGGACAGCCAGGCGGCACCGACGGCGAGGCGGACGGGGTCCAGCGTCATCCCTTCGCGGCCTCGGGCTTGGGTTTGTCCTTCTTGCGGTACATGGCCAGCATGCGGCGCGTGACCATGAAGCCGCCGAAGATGTTGACGCTGGCGAGGGTCACGGCGGCGACGCCGGCGCCCTTGGCGATCCAGGCGTTGGGCCCGTCGGCGTCGCCGCTGAGCGCCGCCGCGGCGATCAGGCCGCCGACGACGATGACGCTGGAGATGGCGTTGGTCACGGCCATCAAGGGCGTGTGCAGCGCCGGCGTCACCGACCAGACCACGTAGTAGCCGACGAAGATGGCCAGCACGAAGATGGCCAGGCGGAAGACGGTGGGGTCGACGTGTTCCATTGTCAGGCGTCCTCTCGCAGGAGGGGATGGGATGCGCGGATGGCGTCGAGCACGGTCTCGGGCTGGAGAAGCACCTGATCGTTTGTGAAGCGCAAGACGCGGTAGCCCTGCCCTTCGAGCCACGTTTGGCGATGAACGTCACGCAGAGCGACGTCCTCGCGCCGGTGGACGCCGCCGTCGACCTCGACGATGAGGCGGGCACGGTGACAGGCGAAGTCGGTGACGTACGGGCCTATGGGCGCTTCGCGACGGAAGCGGACCTCGAAGCGACGCAACAGTTCCCAAAGGCGGGCCTCGGCCAAGGTCGGCTCCGCCCGCAGTCGCCGCGCCCGCTGCACGCCGCCCGGCTTGATCCGGGGGGCACGTTCGAATTTCGAGTTCAGCAAGCCCTCCCCCTCGAGGGGGGAGGGTTGGGTGGGGGTGGAGGCAGGGTGCTGGACAGAGGGCACCGGAGACGCAGACCGCGTCACCGGCATCTGATCGGACGGGCCGTCGCGTCCACCCCAACCCCCAACCCCTTCCCCCTCGAGGGGAAGGGGAGTCGATGACATGATCATCCCCGCACCCCCTCATGCACCACCGCGCCGCCGTGCGTGACGACGGCGGCCTTCAGGATTTCGTCCTCGAGGTCGACGGTCAGCGCGCCGTCCTTGACCAGCAGGCCGAGGAAGGCGGTCAGGTTGCGGGCGTACAGGGCGCTGGCGTCGGAGGCGATGCGGCCCGGGAGGTTGGACCAGCCGACGATCTGGACACCGTTGGGGGTGGTGACGACCTCACCAAGTTTCGCCCCCTCGACGTTGCCGCCGTTGTCGATGGCGAGGTCGACGATGACCGAGCCGGGCTTCATCGAGGCGACGTGGGCGGCGGTGACCAGACGCGGGGCGGGCCGGCCGGGGATCAGGGCGGTGGTGATCACCACGTCCTGTTTGACGATGTGGGATGCAGTCAGTTCGGCCTGTTTGGCCTGATACTCCGCCGACATGGCCTTGGCGTAGCCGGCGGCGGTCTCGGCGGCCTTGAACTCCTCGTCCTCGACGGCGACGAATTTGGCCCCGAGGCTTTCGACCTGTTCCTTGGAGGCGGGGCGGACGTCGGTGGCGGTGACGACGGCGCCAAGACGGCGGGCGGTGGCGATGGCCTGGAGCCCCGCCACGCCCGCGCCCATGACGAAGACCTTGGCGGCGGCGACCGTGCCGGCGGCCGTCATCATCATGGGAAAGCCGCGGCCGTAGCTGTGGGCCGCCTCGATCACCGCGCGATAGCCGGCCAGATTGGCCTGTGACGACAGGGCGTCCATGACCTGGGCCCGGGTGATGCGGGGCACGAACTCCATGGCGAAGGCGGTGGCGCCGGCCTTGGCGAGGGCGGCGACGGTGTCCTTTTCCCTGTAGGCGTCCAGCAGGGCGACGACGATCGCCCCGGGCTTCAGCGCGCTGATCTCCTGGGCCGTGGGGCCGCGCACCTTCAGCAGGACGTCGGCCCCGGACAGGACAGCGTGGGTGTCGGCAGCGACGGTCGCGCCGGCGGCGGCGAACTCGGCGTCGGGGATGGAGGAGCCCTGCCCCGCCCCGGCCTCGACGGTGACGGTGCAGCCGAGCGCGGTCAGCTTCTTGATCGTGTCGGGAGTGACGGCGCAGCGGGTCTCGCCGTCACGACGTTCGCGGGTCACGGCCAGGGCGACGGTCAAGCGAATCCCTTCCCCTCAGGTCAGGGAATGGACGTTAGGCCGGTTTGTGAAGGGCCGTAAAGCGGCGCTCAGTGCGCCTTCTTCTTCTCGCGCAGCAGCACCACGCCGAGCACGGCCAGGGCCACGGCCGAGACGAAGGCGGTGAAGAAATTGCCGGTCGCGAGGATCAGGGTCGTGAACAGAACAACGGCCACGGTGCCCAGCGAGCCCCACTTGGTCAGCATCATGACCAGGTGGAAGGTCGAGACCTGCTCGGAGATCTCCTGCGTGCCGCGCTGATAGTCGCCGGAAGCGTGCGGGTCGGCCATGTCGTCGGTCCTGGGCGAAACGGAATCTGGCGGCCCTTATAGCGGCCCGCGCGGGAGGCTCAAGTCAGCCGTCGGCCAGCGACTGCAGCAGGTCGGCCAGACGGTCGCGCATCAGCTCGCAGTGTTCGGGCGACAGGGTCTGGGGGCCACCGGTCATCTCGCGCCCGATCGACATGCCCATCAACAGGCCGGCCATGAGGCGGGCGCGCACCGGCGCGTCGTCGCCGCCCATCCAGTCGGTCAGCGGCTGCATGAAGTCCTGGACGCAGGAGCGCTGGACCACCTCGACCGCCTTGGCCGAGCCCATGGAGCGCAGGATGATGCTGAGGCCCTGCATCTTGCCGGGTTTGGTGTCGCCGTAGACCAGCTGATCGGCCAGCCGCCGGCCGAAGTCGGCGCGGTCGCCCTCCCAGAAATGCTCGCCGTCGAAACAGGCGTCGATGGCCGCCTCGAACAGCTGTTCCTTGGAGCCGAAGTAGCGGACCACCAGCGCGGCATCGATGCCGACGTCGCCCGCGACGTCGCGCATGCCGACGTCGTCGTAGCCGTCGCGCGTGAACCGCTTGACCGCCGCGTCCAGAAGGGCCGCGCGGGTCGCCAGCGAGTTGCGCATTCGAGGACCGCACACGAAGGTCACGTCAGCCGTCTCCTTCCGCCCCGGACCCTACATGGGCCGACGGAACGGCGCCAACAAGCGTTACGGTTCATGCCGGGGTGCCCCGGGCCGGGCTCCACTCCCGCGTCGAGACGTCGCCCCCGGGCCCGCGCACGGCCTGGACGAAGCGTTCCTCCTCGCCGTCGATGCGCAGGGCGGTGAGCACGCCGGTGGCGTAGGCGCCCGTGTCGACCCCGATGCGGCGGTGGTCGACGTGGGGGACGTCGGTCGGGGTGTGGCCGTGCACGACGACGCGGTCGAAGGCCTGGTCGTCGTTCAGGAAGCGGCCGCGGATCCACATCAGGTCGCGTTCGGCCTGCTGGTCCAGCGGCACGCCCGGCAGGGCGCCGGCGTGACAGAAGAAGTAGCCGCCCAGGGTGACGCCGGGCTCCAGCTCTTCCAGAAAGCGCCGGCCGCGCGGGCCCAGCTTGTGCGCCAGATCGGCGGACAGGGCGACCCAGCCCTCCTTGCGGTGGCGTACGGCGGGCGGGGCAAGACCGTAAGAGGCGAGGGCCGCGTCGCCGCCGTATTCGCACCAGGTGGCGCCGACCGAGGGATCGTCGAGGAACTCGTGCATCTTGTCCTCGTGGTTGCCGCGGATGAAGCGGGCGTCCACGTCGGGCATGTCGGCGATCTGGATCAGGCGGCTGACGACGCCGCGCGAGTCCGGCCCGCGATCAACGTAGTCGCCGAGGAAGACGACGGTGCGCGGACGGTCGTCGGCGACCTCGTCTGCGGCGATCTCCTTGAGCAGGCCGTCCAGCAGGTCGAGGCAGCCGTGGACGTCGCCTATGGCCCAGACCACCTGGCCGTCCGGCCCCCGGCGGGGCACCCGGGCGGGCGCGGCGGGCGCGGGCGCCGCCGGGGATTTTCGAAACAGACCACCGAACATGTCGCGCCCTCGATGCACGTTCGCGGCCGAGGATTCAATGCGGAGACGTGCTAGGCCGCCTCCATGCGCCTGATCGTCCGAACCGCCGCCTGGGCCGTCGTCCTGGGCCTGCTGATCCTGATGCTGGTCCCCCGGGTCCAGGTGCCGGGGCCGGAGCAGTACGCCGACAAGGTCTGGCACGTGGTCGGCTTCCTGGCCATCACCCTGTCGCTGCAGGTCGGCCCGCTGTGGCGCAACCGCCTGGGGGCGGCGCTGCTGGCGGTGCTGATCGGCGCGGGCGTGGAGGTGGCGCAGGACTTCGTCGGGCGGGACCGCAGCCTGATGGACCTGGTCGCGGACGCCGTGGGGGCGGCGATCGGCTGGGGGATCGCGCCGCGGCTGGCGCCGCTGATGGACTGGCTGGAGCGGCGATGAAGGCACCGCTCCGGTGCCTCGGTGGTCAGGCCGAAAGCGCCTTGCGCGGCGGCACGAGCCAGCGCCCGAGCCAGGCCGGGACCCGGATGATGTAATACATGAAGTGCAAGGGCCGAGGCAGGGGATGGTCGATGGCGTCCTCGGGACAGATCATCATCCTGCGGAGCTGGGTGCCGAGGCAGCCCTCGGCCGAGGCCAGCAGCAACGCGCCCTGAAAGGCCCGCCAGGGGGAGACCCGCACCTCCTCAAGATTGCGAAGATACAACGCTTTGAGCCTGCGCAGCCGACGACTCCCGTCAATCCGCCTCTGGACCCCAGACGGGACCTCACGCCCAAAGACCGTGCCGCACATGGACAAGGCCAAGGCCGCGCTCGCGCCCGCACCGCGCGTCGCAGCATGTCGATACAGCCGGTCCAGCTCGCCCGGCGCGGCCTCGTCCGTCAAGGCGTTGAGGTCGGTCAGCCACTTGAGGCGAAACCACCCCGCCGCCGCGCCATGGACGCACAGATATGCGAACAGGTCGTCGGGGTGGAATGTCCGGATGGGAACATCGCCGATGGCGTCCCACGCCTTGCCCGCCGAGGCGCACAGGTCTTGCGTGGAGATCAAGGCCTCGGTCTGGGTCAGCCGCCAGTGCGGCTCCACCCGGATGTGACTCTGCGGGTGAACCATCTGCACCTCCATTCCGAAGGTGGTCATCGAACGCCACTGTGCCCCGGTCAGACCCGGCCGGGGCAGTTCCAACCGGTATCCACGCTGCTCAAGCAGGGAGACGGCGTGGACCACGTCTGCCGCGGGCACGATGAAGTCCACATCCCTGCTCTGTTTGGTCGCCAGCGTGCCGTAAGCCCGCTGGGCCAGGGTGGCCCCCTTGAAGAAGACCGGCTCTATTCCAGCCTCTTCGAGCAGAAGCTGCAGCTTGACGGTCTCCGACGCCCCGGACAGGTTGGTCACAGCCAGGGCCGATGCCCTCTTCGCCAAGGCCTGGCGAAGATGCAGGGGGAAGGCGTCAGCGCAGCGCATCATCGCGGCATGCGCGATGCCGACCACCCGGTGGTGGACGATCATGTCCTCCAGTCCGTCCCACTGGCGCACTTCTCGCGCGGCCCGAGCCAGTTCATCGACCCTTCGACCGGACCCGGCATCGGCGCACAGCCGTGCGAGGACGCCGAACTGGCGGGCCCGGGTCTGATCCGTCTGATCGCCGGCCTTGCTCAAAGTCCACCCCGCAGCGCTGGGAAACCAGCATGGAGGGGGGGCTCGTTCGCGGCAAGTGTGCGGCGGGCGACGGACCTCCGTCCTCCACTCAACGCGAGGGAGAGGTCGGTTGCGCGAGCTCCCGAGCCTTCGCCCGGGCGCCGTCGCCGCACCACTCCCTGCTCGCAATGGCCTGCCCCCGATCGTAGCGGTCGCGAATCCGCCTGAGGTATCAATGACACCGCGGGGGTACAGTCGCCGACGATTCTCCGGCCCTGCCCGAAAGAGGTCACGCCCGAACTAGCCTTTAGGTATCGAGACCGCTAACAGGCCCCGAACCTGAAGGGGGACGAGCGCATGCGCGTGGCGATGATCGGAACGGGCTACGTCGGCCTGGTCTCGGGGGCCTGTTTCGCCGATTTCGGCCACGTGGTCACCTGCATCGACAAGGACGGGTCGAAGATCGCGCGGCTGGAGGCCGGCGAGATGCCGATCTACGAGCCCGGTCTGGACGATCTGGTGGCGACCAACGTGCGCGACGGGCGGCTGTTCTTCACCGTCGAGGGTGCCGAGGCCATCCGCCAGGCCGACGCCGTCTTCATCGCCGTGGGCACGCCGACGCGCCGGGGCGGGGGCCACGCCGACCTGTCCTACGTCCACGCCGCGGCCGAGGAGATCGCCGGCCTGATCGAGGGCTTCACCGTGATCGTCACCAAGTCGACCGTGCCGGTCGGCACCGGCGACGACGTCGAGGCGATCATCCGCAAGGCCAATCCCGACGCCGACTTCGCCGTGGTGTCCAATCCGGAATTCCTGCGCGAGGGCGCGGCGATCGGGGACTTCAAGCGGCCCGACCGGGTGGTCATCGGCATCGACGACGTCGACGGCGCGACGGGGGCCCGCGCCCGGGCGGTGATGTCGGAGCTGTACCGCCCGCTGAACCTGAACGAGAGCCCGCTGCTGTTCACGGCGCGGCGCACCTCGGAGCTGATCAAATATGCGGCCAACGCCTTCCTGGCGATGAAGATCACCTTCATCAACGAGATGGCGGACCTGTGCGAGGCCGTCGGCGCCGACGTGCAGCAGGTCGCGCGCGGCATCGGCCTGGACAACCGGATCGGCTCGAAATTCCTGCACGCGGGCCCCGGCTATGGCGGCAGCTGCTTCCCCAAGGACACGCTGGCGCTGGTGCACACGGCGCGGGAGGCCGGCGCGCCGGTGCGGCTGGTGGAGACCACAGTCGAGGTCAACGACGCCCGCAAGAAGTCGATGATCGACCGCGTGCGGGCGGCGGTCGGCGGCGATCTGGCGGGCAAGACCATCGGCGTGCTGGGGCTGACGTTCAAGCCGAACACCGACGACATGCGCGACTCGCCCGCGCTGGATCTGGTGCCGGCGCTGACGGCCGCGGGGGCGACGGTGCAGGCCTTCGACCCCGAGGGCATGCACGAGGCGGGCAAGCTGCTGACCGACGTGGTCTTCGCCGAGGGGCCGTATGAGGCGCTGGCGGGCGCCCACGCGGCGGTGATCGTGACGGAGTGGGACCAGTTCCGTGCGCTGGATCTGGAGCGGGTCAAGTCGGCCATGGCCGCCCCGGTGATGGTCGACCTGCGCAACGTCTACCGCGCCGACGAGATGCGGGCGCGGGGGTTCGCCTATTCCTCGATCGGCCGCGCCTGACGGCGCATGTTCGCGCGCGCCCGCGCCCCGTTTCCGCGCCGCAGCCGATGTCGATCGGTCATACTTCGCCCCTACGCTGCGGGGTCCGCACCTGAAGTCGTTCCAAGGTCGCCATGAAAATCCCTCGCCCCCAGATCCAATCGAACACCGCAGACTATGAGACGGTGCCCCTGGTGAAGCCGACCGGCTTTCGGGAGTACGATGCGCGCTGGATATTGGGGGAGGAGATCAACCTTCTCGGGATCCAGGCGCTGGGCCTCGGGCTGGCCACGTACATCCACGAGATCGGCCAGAAGCCGCGCATCGTCGTCGGGCACGACTTCAGATCCTATTCCCTGAGCGTGAAGCAGGCCCTGACCCTGGGGTTGCTCGAGGGCGGGATGGAGGTTCTGGACATCGGCCTCGCATTGTCGCCGTGCGCCTATTTCGCCCAGTTCGCGCTGGAGGCCCCCTGCGTCGCCATGGTGACGGCCAGCCACAACGAGAACGGCTGGACCGGGGTCAAGATGGGCGCTCAGCCGCCCCTCACCTTCGGTCCCGACGAGGTCGGGCGCCTGAAGGCCATCGTGCTTGGCGGCGAAGGCGTGGCACGTCCGGGCGGTGCCTTGACGCGGGTAGACGACTTCCGGGAACGCTATATCGACGAGGTCTCCTCGGGCGTCCGGCTGACCCGGCCGATCAGGGTGGTGGCCGCCTGCGGGAACGGCACGGCCGGCGCGTTCGCCCCCGAGGCCCTGCGCCGCATGGGGGCCGACGTGATTGAAATGGACGTCGATCTGGACTGGACGTTTCCGAAGTACAATCCGAACCCCGAAGACCACGCCATGCTGAGCGCCATGGCGGCGAAGGTGCGGGAGACCGGAGCCGACCTGGCGTTGGGCTTCGACGGCGACGGAGATCGCTGCGGGGTGGTGGACGACAGCGGTGAGGAAATCTATGCGGACAAGATCGGACTGCTTCTCGGCCGTGACCTGTCCGCCCTGCATCCCGATGCCACCTTCGTCGTCGATGTGAAGTCGACCGGGCTGTACAAGACCGACGAGGTCCTGAAGGCCAACGGGGCGAAGACGGTCTACTGGAAGACCGGCCACAGCTACATCAAGCGCAAGACGGCGGAACTGGGGGCCTTGGCCGGCTTCGAGAAATCCGGCCACTTCTTCTTCAACGCCCCGCTGGGGCGGGGCTATGACGACGGCCTGGTCGCCGCGGGCGCGGTCCTGGCCATGCTGGACCGGAACCCGGGCCGGAAGCTTTCCGAACTCAAGGCCGCCCTGCCCGCCGCGTGGACGTCGATGACGATGTCTCCGCACTGCGACGATGAGCTGAAATACGGCGTGCTGGACAAGGTCGTCGCGGAGTACCAGGCCCTCGCCGACGCCGGAGGGTCCATTCTGGGCCGAAGGGTCGTCGAGGTGTTGACCGTCAACGGCGCGCGCGTGCACCTGGACGACGGCTCCTGGGTCCTCGTCCGCGCCTCGTCGAACAAGCCCGAGCTGGTGGTGGTGGTCGAGAGCATGCGGTCAGAACACGACATGCGGGCCCTGTTCCGGGAAGAGGTGAAGCCGCGACTGGCCCGCCATCCGCAGGTCGGGGCGTACAACCAGGAAGTCTAGTCCTCGGCCCGGAGGCGTGAGCCGATACGTTCCCGGTGGCGGCGTAAGGGGACGCTCGAAAAGCGGCATCCTCCCGCGGCGGAACCCGGCCTAGACCGGATAGCCGGCGCTCGAACGGATATGAGCGTTCCGACTGCGCTCGTCACCTAATGTCTGACCGCACGAACAAGCTTGTGGCACAGCCCCCCCAAGTAGTCCCAGACATACCTGACGTCGCCAATGCCTGGAAAAGGCTTGATGTGGGCCGCAAGTGTGTTTCCAAATATCAGCAGTAACGCGCCAAGACCGATTGCCATCGACGCCCCCACCACAACCCCCAAGGGGCCCCAAACCTCTCCCATGGACCATCCCAGAAGGCACGCCAACATCGTGGCCGCCACGCTTCCAGCAATGTTCCATCTCAATCGACCCGTCGCGAGTCCAATATAGAACGCGGGGATAGCCAACGTGTTGAGAGTCCACCCCACGGACAACACCCCCACAAATATCGCCATGAGAGGTTCGACTCTGCCCAGCCAAATCAGGCTTATCAGCGGAGTTGATATCGTCAACAACGACAAACCGCCAACTGACAAGGCTGCCAAGACAACGACCGCAGGTCCATACAATTCAGCCAATGGTCGCCTCGATTCAATCGCATGCACATATAGTGGAAGCAGATTTTGAGACGGAGCGGCGAGCAATTGGCGTGATTGCGTAACAAGGCGAAACGCCATTTCGAAGACGCCCAACGCTGCCGTGCCGCCAACAGCCGCAATGAGGAACTTCACGATAGGGTCGTAAAGCAAGGCTGCAAGATTTACGGCCTGCAAGCGAATGCCAAAACTCGCCAGGGGGCGGAGCAGGGCCGGCGTTACTTTGCAGGGCACGCGAAGTGTGAGCCGTCCCTCTGCCTGCCAGCAAGACGCAAACCATCCGGCGGCGATCACGAAGAGACCTTGAACGATCTGAGCGACGGCGACCCCAGGCAGGCCGAAGCGGGGCACGAATGCCGCGGTGAGTGCCAGTTGGATGCAGAAGCCGGCAATCACGATCTGGCTTTTCATGTCGCTGCGATTCAATCCGAGCAAGGCTGAACCCATCACAGCACTTCCACCTGCCGTGACGAGAGATGCCAAGGCGAAGGGAAGAAGGGCCAGTGCCTGCTGTCTCGCACCCTGATCGAGCACCAGAGCCAGTGCCTGCGACGCCGGCCAATGGGCAAGGGCCGCGACCAAAGCGTAAAACAGGACGGTGACCAGGAGGGCAGTTTCGACGAACTCGATCGGCTTCGGTCCCGCCTCGTCAACCAGCCCATGACGGGCCGAGGCTTCCGCTACGAACTTTCCCAAGCCCCCGGCGACGCCAACATCGGCAAGTCGGGCAAGCGATGTCGTCGCCAAGACAAGCGACCAAACGCCGACGCCTTCGACCCCCAATGCGGATACAATTATCTTCAGAAGAAGAAACAGGGATACTGTAGAAGAAGCGACCTCAGCTATATTCCATGACGCATTCCGCCCAACCCTCATCAATTACGCCCCTGCAGGGCTGAAAAAATACGCCCCAAGTTACTTCGGCGCATCGCCTCGATATTCACATGGGGGATGGTGGTCAGAGCAACCGCCGCCGAAAGCGCGCCGGGCACCTGAGAAACTTCGCCAAAATCCACCGCCACCGCGCGGGCACCCAGCTCGATGGCATGCGACTCGATGGCCGCTCCGCGCCGCACCAGAATGGGCCGGTCATACTGGACGGCCCGTCCGAATATGCCGGACGCCTGATTATACTCAGGGGAGTAAATCACCCACACGACGCTTGCGACAGCATACAAGGACGCCAACTCGGCATCCGACAGCAATCTGTCAACTATCACGCCGCCGAGTGATGAAAACCGCTCAGTCTGGGCCGGATCATGCTGTCCGACCTCTCCTGCGACGACGAAAAGCCACCGATCGCGCAGATCCGGATCACTGCACCAGGCAGAAGTGAAGAAATCCAAGCCCTTCGAGGCGCTCTGAGCACCCAAACTGACGACCAGCCCGCGGCCCGCGGCCATGTCGACGAGTTGTCCGGACAGCCGGCTTGGGGGCGGCACGAGGTCCTCGACGTCCCAAAGCTGGATATCATCAATCCAACCATCGGCAACCTCCGCCAGGCGCGGCTCAATGCTGAACGGAACGATCGACAACGACGTACTCTTGGGAGTTTGGCGCAACGCCTTCAACAAGGCCCGCTTCAGTCGCATACGAAACGTTCCTCCCAGCGCTGCCTCCCGGCCCCTGAAAAGCAGACCTACCGTCCTGCGGCCCAAGGCCGCCCGCACGACGGAGGCGAGGAAGTAGCCGATAAAGTCCTCCTCAATCATCAGGAACATAACCGGACCAGAATGAAAGAGCGTCGGCATCCATCCGGACGCACAGGCCTCAGAGATCCCCCGACTACGACAGGCGTCTTGAACCACCTCAAGGTACTCTCGGCGATGTCCGGCCAAGCTCTTTGCGACTAGCATGACCCGCACTGAATATTCCCCCTGATCCGCCGGCACACGCGCCTGCTCGCCACAGTCACGCGGTCCTGCCGGGCCTCGCAACGCATTGATGCCCATAAGCTTGCCCTTTGGCGCGGCCCCGGGATAGCCCAACCCCACGCGCCGGGGCCCCGCCGAACCGCACTCCCTTAGCGGCTATTGCGGCGGGGGGACGTCTCTCCTGGCGAAGAGGACGTCAGCTTGAAGCATGCGCGCGCGCGCGAGATCACTAAACCCTGGAATGAAACTAATCACTTCAAATCCCTGGTTTTGCATCCAGGCCATCACTTCGTGAGCGAGGGGCGCATCCTTGTATAGAGGAATGAACGAAAGCTCCACGAACACGTACTTCGCCCGCCGAAGCGTGAGCATGGCGCCCGACAGGACCTCCATCTCGAAGCCTTGCGTATCGATTTTCATGTACACGGAGCGACCAAAGTGGTCGACATACTTGTCGATGGGGTCGACAGCGACCTCAATCCTTCCCACGGGGCGACTCTGCTCGACCACGTCGACGCATTCATCCGCGACCTGCAAAAATGAGCTGCACTGATCGTTCTCAGAAACGATCAGTTCCATGACTTCTGAACTGCGACCCAGCCCCACATTGAACGCGGTCCAGTTCGGCTCTCGCGCTGCAGAGGCCTGCAGGCGTGCGAAGGCCTTGGGCAGAGGCTCGAACGACACCATGGGAACAGAAGGCACGATCTTTCTGATTCTCCGGCCAAATTGCCCCTCATTTCCACCGACGTCGATGACGGTATCGACTTCCGGATCGGTCAGGGCCGCGCGTTCCTGGAAGCCCGGACTGGCACCATTGTACCGGGAAATCTCGTATCCGATCGACCGGAGCAGCCGGTTGGTCTCTGCCTGAATAGCTTGGAGCATGTCTTGCGTTCCCACGGTTTGATCAGCCTGCCTCGACCGGCACGCAAAGAATGTCTCCAAAGCTCCGCTGCCCCGGACGCGCCTTCGGGTTGGCAGGATCCGTCACGCGGTAGCCGAGCCCCTCAAAGAAGGACACAACCTCTTCCGCGGTCCCGCCCAGGTTGCGCAACAAGGGATCTGACAACTCCGAGATCACGCATGGCCTGTGCTTCTTGAGGGTTTCGACAGCCCCGCTGAAGACCAAATGCTCGGCCCCTTCCACGTCAACCTTGATCAGCGCAGGTCGAAGGCCATGCATCTCAACAAGGTCGTCGAGGCGGACGGCCTGCACTTTTACAGATCGACTGTCCGTTCCTGTCGTCGACGGATGCGTGAGGCGGCCCATTGAAGAGTATTCTTCCATCCCCTCAATGGAGTGAAATTCATGCTCGCCGGGCGCTGAGGAAAGCAGGCCGTTGTGGAGGATGACTTTGTTTGCGACGTCGTTGTGATTCACGTTCCGAAGCAAGCGGGCGAAGGCACCCGGGGTGGGCTCGACCGCCAGGACTCTTCCGGTCTTCAGATGCTTGGCACCCCCAACCGTGAAAAATCCCACATTTGCGCCAACGTCGATCACGTCGCGATCAGGAACAATTCGCTTGTAGTAAAGTTCGGCGATCTCCGGCTCAAAGACCCCATGGCGGAGAATCCGCCGGGCCAGATGAGACTTGGGTGAGAGCGCGAACTCACCGAAATGTTCAGGAACCGCAACGACCAGATCCTCCCGGCAAGCGAGTGCGACCCGGTCGAGGACCTGGTTGGCCGCTCGCTCCTGAACCTTGCTCCATTGCCTCCTGAGGGCGATCGGCCCCGCGAGCACACGCCGTGCTGTCTTGGACTGCTTAAGCGACACCAGATCAATCATGAATTCTCTCAACGAGGAGGAGTTTTGCCCAAGCGACACATGCGGGCATGAGGGTCTTCAACGAAATCGCCTCTGGGCCAAGTGGAAATGTTGCGGTGCCAATCCGGGGGAAGGGATGCCAACGGTGTGCCGGGCCGCCCTGCAGCCGCGGACTGGAGCCGCTTCCACCCGGGACGGCCAGCCAAGGCTCGCGTCGTTTGTCCGAAATGAACCCGCGCCTCCTCCAATCGCTGCGGCATAACAACTCTCCAGGGGGATGGCGAGTGACTCTCCCTGCACGAATGTCTCGCGGGCGATAAGTCGGGATGCGAGGATACGCAAAGCTTGTGCATGTTCGATGACCCGGCGGCTTCCTCGCCGATCCTATTCGACGCCGCGGGTCGCCCCTCTCCCATCATGGTTGATGCGGCGCGTTCGCACTGTTCGCTGCGAAGGCGTCGATCCGTCACTCACGCTGTCAACCAGCGCGACGAATGCCGCGGCGAAATCCCGGCAGCAGGCTTCGGCGCGGGCGGGAGCCTCGGCTGCGGCCCGGCGGCGCGCCCCGTCGTCGTCAGCGGCGGCGGCGGCAGTGATCGCATCGGCCAGCGACGCGGGATCCCGGGGATCGAAAAAGGTCGCCTCTCCCCCCGCCTGCTCGCGGTGAACCCCGAGGTTCGACAGGATCATCGGCGTGCCGGTCGCCTTGGCTTCCTCCACCGTCGTGCTCCAGCCCTCGAAAAGGGAGGGATTGATCAGGGCCCGCGACGCCCGCATCAGCAGGGCGATGTCGCCATAGGGGATCAGACCGAGGGGCCGGAACAGGTCGCTGACCCCCAGTTCGGCGGCACGGGCCATAAGCCGGTCGAAATGCGCGGGGTCGCGCGGGTCGACCGGATTTCCGGACGCCGCGACCACCACGTCCCGCCCCCCGGCCTTCAGCAGGGCCAGGGCCTCGATCACCACCGCGTGGTTCTTGTGCAGCCAGAACTGGTTGGGCAGGAAGAAGAAGTCCTGCGGCAGACCATGGCGGTCCGCCGCCGCCCGCGCGGCCACGGCGTCGACGGGCTGCTCTGCCGGAATGGCGAAGGGGACCACGGCGGTCTTGCCACGCGAGGCGGGGTGGAACCGCTCGCAATCGGCGCGGGCGTCCTCGCTGCTGAGCATGATGCGGCGGCCCGACGCGACCTGGACGTTGAACCCGACGGCGCGCTTGAGCCGGGCCAGGGGCGAGAACAGATGGGTCAGGTACCGGTGCTGGAAATCGGGGATCCAGGCCACGGCCGGCACGCGCAGGCGCCAGCCGTAGAACTGCGCGGCCTCGAACACGACGTCGATGCGTTGCGCGGCGAAGACCCGCGCCGCCCCGGCATCCAGGCCCAGCGTCAGGGCCAGGGCGATGCGCCGGGACTTGCCCGCCGCGCCGAAGGCCGGATCGACCACGATCTCCACCCCGGGGATGGCGGCAAACGGCGCGTGATCCTCGACGGGCGCGTCGGGACCGAACAGGACCACCGGAGTGATGCGGCCGGGCGCGCGGGTCTGGACCACGCGCAGCAGGTTCAGCAGGTAGTTGTAGCCGCCCGTCCAGATGCGGCCGCCGATCAGGGGAAAGGCGACGCGGATCATGCGCCCGCCGCCGGGCCGGAGGCCTGGGACCGGTGCCAGGCGACATAGGCGGCGACGCCCCGTTCGGCGGACACGTCGAAGCGGAAGCCCAGCGCCTGCAGCCGTCTCGCATCGGCGACGAGGCTCTGCGGATCGCCCGGCCGCCCCTGACCGCTGAACCGCACGGCGGTCCCCTCCCCCCAGGCGGTGACCACCAGGTCGGCGATCGCCGCGACGTCCAGCCCCCGCCCGGTGCCGACGTTGATCGCGGGGGCCTCGGGCGAGGCCAGGTCCGAAAGCATCTCCAGCGCCCGGACGACGTCGGCGATGTCGGTCCAGTCGCGCAGTTCCGTCCCCGACCCGCCGAGCTCCAGCACCGCGGTGCCGGCGGCCAGCCTCTGGCAGGCGTCCCACAGCAGCTGCTTGCGCAGCTCGGGGCCGTAGACGGAGAACAGCCGGGCGATGACGACCGACAGGCCGTAGGTCTCCGCATAGGCGCGGCAGACCTGCTCCATCATCAGCTTGTGATAGCCGTAGGGCGAATAGGGGCGTCCGGCCGCGGCCTCGGCGATGGGCCCGTCGTGGCTCGCGCCATAGACCGCCGCGCTGGACACGGCGAGCAGGCGCGACTCCGGCGACTCCAGCCGCAACCAGTCGCACAGGGCCGCCGTGGCCTCGACCGTGCGCTTGAAATCCTCGCGCGGGGCGGCGATGGCGGCCCCGACCGACGACCCGCCGGCCAGGTGGAAGACGGCGGCCGGCCGCCCCTCGTCATGCGCCAGCTGGCCGAGATTGTCCGGCGCGATGTCCCCGTTCAGCCAGCGCGCGATGCCCCACCGTCCGGCGTCGGGCCAGGCCCCGTGCCCCAGCCCAACCACGCGCCGGCCCGACCCGGCCAGCTGCGCGGCCAGGTGGCGCCCGATGAACCCCCGCGCGCCGGTGATCCAGACGTCGCCGGTGGTCACGGCTTGTCGCAGATGAAGGAGTAGAGCCGCCCCGGCCGGTGATCGACCCGCGTCAGGGCCGCCCGCGCGAGCGGCCAGACGCCGGGCGCGTCGAACAGCGGACGCGCCGCCTTGCCGAGCGCGCCGAGACGCGCGGCGATCTCGTCCTTCACCCCCGCCCCGGTCAGGGGCGCGAAGTTGATCGCGCTGCCCAGCGGCGTCAGCTCCTCGGTCAGGACGAAGCCGGCCGCGGCGATCGCGTCGCGATACTGCTGCAGCAGAAAGGCGTTCTCGCCGCCGTACAGACTGTGCAGCGGATGGATCTCAAGGAACGCCGGCAACTGATCCTGGCTGGAGATGACGTGTTCGCGCACGGCGACGAAGCGGCCGCCCGGCTTCAGCACCCGGAAGAATTCGGAACAGGCCTGGGCCAGATCGGAGGTGTGGTGCAGGACCGCGCGGGCGAAGACCACATCGAACGCCGCATCCTGAAACGGCAGACGCTCGGAAAATTCCTCGACGACGTCGATCCGCACCCCGGCCTCGTCGGCGAGGGCGCGGATGGCCGCGGCGCCGACCAGGGCGCTGGGGTCGGGCTCGAGCGCCGACACGGCGAAGCCGTCGCGGGCCAGGGCATAGCTGGCGATGCCGCGGCCCGCGCCCACGTCGAGGGCGGAACGCCCGGCCCCCGGCCCCATGCGGCGCCGGACCTCGGCCCATTCCTCACCCGTGCGATACCGCTCGGCCGCCTCGATCAGGGGATCGTCGTAATAGGCGGCGCGCACGAGGTCCTGCCGATCCGGCTGCGCCCGCAGCCAGGAGACGGCCCCCTCCCAGGTTTCGAACCGCTGCTCAGGGCTGCTCATCGGTCGGCTCCAGGGTCTTGATGGGTCGGGCCGGGTTGCCGGCGACGACCGTGTACGGCGCCACGTCCTTGGTGACCACCGCTCCCGCCGCCACCACGGCACCTTCGCCGATGGTGACGCCCCTAAGGATTATGGCCCCAGCACCAACCCAAGCATCATCGCAAATATTAATGGGCTTATCGTCCAACTCAACAACACGCGGATGACCACCCTCGTAAATGGCTCGAAACTGAGCATGACGAGCCTTCGGCAACAACGGGTGAGTCAGGTTGTCCATGATGTTCACACCATGCGAAATGAGCACCCGGTCCCCGATAGTAACCTGAGAACCCGACCAAACCCGCGCAAACTCACCTATAAAACACCAGCTTCCAACAATTATTCTGCCGCCATGAGCAAAAACAAAAAGCTCACCCGCCACGATTGAGTTGGACCCAATTTTGATTTTACTAGGTATTTGCTGTGCATTCAGAATTCGCGCAGAGCGCAATATACGCGCGCCGTCATTCTGAATACAGCAACTACGCGAAATGGCGCGCCGGAGCCAGAAATAGGCACGGTACAGAATCATTTTCATATCCGGCCCTTCGAAATGGCGCTGGACACGGCCACGAATTCATCGGGCCCCACAGCGACTAAAAGTGGGAAGGTCGGGACCTCCTTGGCGGCAGGACGAAACAATCCTTTCACCATGGCGATGGCTAAGCTTTTTACTCCATGCGTAGCTTTGAAATCAACGCCGTGGTTCTTGATTATCGATCGAGGGGGATAAAGAACCAAGCCCTCATGCTTGAATACAGACCAATACCATCGAATACCCCAACTGTCGATGCCAGCTTCCATCTGGTCGCACAGCATTCGAGAATAAGGCGCACTGCCGTTTAAATCAAAGCGATGCTTAAGCGAATCGTCAGATCGTAGTTGCTGCCATCCAGTTGCATTGGGATCGAATTTCTCCCATGCACGCCGCCAAGTCGCCCAGCCCCACGTTGTTGTGAATGGCAGAAAAAGCGCCTCGCGGCGGTCGCTGAAAGCTTCGACGACAAAAGCATGCGCAGACACCTGCATCACCCTTTCGTCCTCGGCATAAGTGCGCAACGCAGCGTTCATCCAGGTTAAGGTAACCGGCGAGAGCCTGAGGTCGTCTTCAATGACGATCACATGCCCATATTCCTTGGTCAGTTGGTCCACGCCGCCGATGATCGACGCGGCCAGTCCCCGGTTCTCCGGCGCCTCCACGATGGTCATGTTCGGCGTCCGCCGCGCGGCCAGCAGGGCACGCACGGCCTTGACGTCCTTGTCCGCCGCCGGGGTCTTCGGTCCGTCGGAGAAGACGAAGACGGGGGACCGCGCATATTCGGGGCAGGCCTGCAGGGTGTCCAGCATCCGCCCCAGCCCCGCCGCCCGGCGATAGGCGAAGACGGCGATCGGGGCGTGGTCGAGGATGGGGGTCATGGGGCCTCGAGTGGAAGACAGGGCGCGCCGGCCAAATCTGAACCTGGCCTCACGACGAGACTGTCTGGAGAAGATTTCAGTCCCACCGCATCAGGCTCTATGTCGTCGATCCCACGGCATAGCATGACGCGGAGCGATAGGACGCTCCCTCATGAGAGCCAGATAGCGCCCGCCGATGACGGTCAGCAGAATGAAAAGCGCGCCGGAGGCGTACAGGTTGCCCGACACTTGGGCGAGAACGAGGTACTGACAGAACAGGCAGCCCAGAAGCACCTCGCCCGCGCCGAAGGCCCGGTTGGTCCGGAGCAGCCCCAGCACCAGGATCAGCGTCAGCAGCACGAGACCGACGATTCCCAACGCCATTGCCGACTCGATGACGACGTTGTGCGGATACACACCGAACTTGCTGTCCAGATAGCCGGTCCCCGTCAGCGGGCTGGACAGGAAATCCTGCCATGCAGCGTCCTGGACAAGCAGCCGTTCGGACGCCGATCTGGCCCCCGCACTGCCGAAGCGCGTATTCTCCAGCAGACGTCCCACGGCCCCCGACACGAGCGCGACCAGGGATGCTCCGACCAGACCCGCCAGAATCCGCCACCGCCGCGTGGCGAAAAGCCAGGCGAGCAGAGCAAGGCCCATGGCCACGAACGGGGAGCGCGAGTTGGCGAGGAACAGCACCCAGAATGCGGCAACTCCGCCCAGGACGAGCACCGCCAGCGTGGCGAGATTGCGCACCCGATTCCAGAGCACCAGGATGGCGAAGAGCGTCGTGACGGCCGCATGGCCGAGCGTGATCGGGTTGACCGTATCGATTGACAGGCGTTGCTGGGTTTCCGTCAGGATGCGGTCGCCGCCGATGCCGAACGCGTTCATCAGGGTGATGCCCACGCAAACCGTGGTGCCGACCCCGAAAAGCGCCCAAGCGATGGATCGTTCGTGCCAATCCCGGGTCAGGAGGCTCGTGGCCATCACCGGGACCAGCATCGATCCGACGTAGAACAGGGCGTCGGTCTGGATATTCGGGAACTCCGGTCTTCCAAGATCGAAGATCAGCCGTCCGAGGTAGAGCCAGAGAAAAACGACGAGCAGCAGGTCGAACCGGATGCGCTGCGGTTTTTGAAGCACCGTCATCATCGCCCAGACGGAAAGCCCGAAAACGATCAGCCGGAAGGGAATGGACGTCGCGCGACTGTCCAGCCCCAGCAGGACCGCCAGCATTCCGGCAAGGGGATAGCCGACGACGCTGAGCGTGACGATCCACGTCAGCAGTCGCTCGTTCACGAGGTCCCTGGCCTCGCCGAGCCCCAGAGGCCCCATGCGTTGGGCGCGGGCCCCCACGGGCTGCTTCGTAAGCCGGACGTCCATCCTAGGCGGAGCGGAACTGCGAAAACCCGCCGGCGAGCGCCTGCTCGATACCCGTCCGCAGGTCCGTTTTCGCCGTCCAGCCCTGCGCCGCAAGCTGTGAGACGTCGAGGAGCTTCCGCGGCGTACCGTCGGGACGGGACGCGTCGAATGTCAGGCTCGCGTCCACCCCGACCACGTCCATGATCAGCTCGGCCAGCTCCCGGATGGTCACGTCTTCACCCGTGCCGACATTGATGAGGCCGCCGGCGTAGTCGCGCTCCATGAGATGGACGCAGGCGTCGGCCAGGTCGTCCACGAAAAGGAACTCGCGGCGCGGCGTACCCGTGCCCCAGAGATTCAGCTCGGCCGCGCCGGCGGCCTTGGCCTCGACTGCCTTGCGCAGCAAGGCGGGGAGGACATGACTGGTTTGCAGGTCGTAGTTGTCGCCGGGCCCGTACAGGTTCGTCGGCATGACACTGACATAGCGTCGGCCGTACTGCGCATTGTACGCCTCGCAAAGCTTCACACCGGCGATCTTGGCCAGGGCGTACGGCTCGTTGGTGCTCTCCAGCGGTCCGGTGAGCAGATACTCCTCCCGGATCGGCTGAGGGCAGTCGCGGGGATAGATGCAGCTGCTGCCCAGAAACATCAGGCGATCGAGCCCTGCCACGTGCGCAGCGTCGATCAGGTTCGCCGCGATCATCAGGTTCTGGTGAAGAAACTCGGCGCGATAGACGTTGTTCGCATGAATCCCGCCCACCTTGGCAGCCGCGATGAAGACGTAGTCCAGCTCCTGTTCATCGAAGAAGCGACGAACGGCCGATTGGTCCGTCAGGTCGAGATCCGCGCGGGAGCGGGTCACGAGGTTGACGTACCCCTTGTCTGCCAGGCGACGGCACAGCGCAGCGCCGACCATGCCGTTGTGCCCGGCCACGAAGATGCGCGCGGTTTTTTCCAATGTCATCACCAGACGTGGTTCTCCGCCAGGGGTCCAGGCGGTCAGTTTGCAGGATGCCCAAGGTGCCCGGGGCAGGACGCGTGCGCTTCTAGCTCATGAAGATCGTTCTCGAAAGGCTGAACGGCGCGCACGCTCATGGCGACTGCGCCGGAAGGGCGAGCGGCAGGCGGCTGTCCCGGGATGTCAAAAGCCTGAATTTCGCTCACGCTAGTCTTGAAAGCAGGCCCAAACTCGATCATGCCTTGCGGGCGGAGCGCGGGTTCGGCGGGGGCCGCCAAGCCCGGCCCCGGATGTGAACGCTGCATTTGGAATCTCGAACATGTGCGGCATTCTGGGCGTTCTGAATCCGGTCCAAAGCGACGTCCAGCGCTTCGCCGGCGCGCTGGAGTCGATCAGCCACCGCGGTCCCGATGGCGAAGGCGTCTGGAGCGATGCCAAGGTGCTGCTCGGGCATCGGCGTTTGGCGATCATCGACCTGAGCGAAGACGGGCTGCAGCCGATGGCCGACCCGGAAACCGGGGCGGTCATCGTCTACAACGGCGAGATCTACAACTACCTCGAGTTGCGCACGGAGTTGGAAGGTCTCGGAGCCCGGTTCCGCACCCGGACCGACACAGAGGTGTTGCTGAAGGCGTATGCCCTGTGGGGCGCCGGCATGCTGGATCGATTGAACGGCATGTGGGCCTTTGCGATATGGGACAGTCACTCCAACCAGATGTTCGTGGCGCGCGACCGCTTCGGCGTGAAGCCATTCTACTACGCAGAAGTTGAAGGACGCTTCCTGTTTGCCTCCGAGCCGAAGGCGCTTCTCAGCCTCGTCCCTCAGCTCGCGGATCCGGACCCGGATGCCATCGCCCATCTGTTCTCCAGCACCGAAATGCATGCGGGAGGGCGTTCGTTCTATCGAAACATCCGCTCGCTCCCGGCGGCCTCGTGTGGCTTTGTCTCACCGGGTGCCCTCCTGAGGCTGAAGGCCTACTGGAACTACCCGGACGCGGATGACTCCGACACCGCCCCCTTCGACTTCGGCCAAACGCTGGAGAGTGCCGTTCACCTCCGCCTCCGCAGCGACGTCCCGGTGGGACTCACGCTTTCGGGCGGCCTGGACTCCAGCGCCATTCTTGCGGCCGCAGGGTCGGTCTCCGGAAACTCGCTCCAGTGCTTCACGTCGGTCTACGGCGACACTTCTCGCGGCGAGGAGCACTGGGCGCAGATCGCGGCCGATCTCGCCCGCGCGCCCCTGACGACGGTCGACTCCGACCTGGCCGACTGGCATGCCACCCTGCGCAAGGCCATCCATCACATGGACTCGCCCAGCTACTCGCCGGCGATCGTGCCGTCGTGGGCAATGATGAAAGCGGCCCGGGAACGCGGAATCACGGTTCTCCTCGAAGGCCAAGGCGCCGATGAACTGCTTGGCGGGTATCCCCGCTACGCCCTTCCACTCCTACGGCAAGTGATCAGGGGCCGGTCCGGCTGGGCCCAGGTGCCCACGGAGATGGCAACCCTGCGTCGTTCGTTCGGCGCAAGGTGGATCGCGCTCTGGTCGGCGCGGCAAGCCTTTCCGGGTGCCTACCGGCTGTGGTCACACAGCCGCAGCGGGAATGCGATCCTGCAGGAAGGCCTTCGTGAGCGCCCTGCAACGGCCGAGGATCCGGCGGGTGCGGGACTGTTCGATCTGCTGAAGGACGATCACTGCCGTCAGATACTGCCAGCCCTGCTGCATTATGGCGATGCGATCAGCATGGCTCACGGAGTCGAAAGCCGGTTGCCGTTCATGGACTACCGTCTGGTCGAGCAGGTCTTCAGAAAACGCCCGTCCCTGATCTCGGGGGGGCGGACCAAGGCACCGGTCAGAGATTACCTCCAGGCCCGGGGCTTCGCCCAGATCGCAAATCGGTTGGACAAGCGGGGCTACCCTACGCCGATCCATACCTGGATCGCACAAGACGGGGGCAAGTTCATGAGCGACCTCTTGGGTGACACAAATCACCCCCTGTGGACCTACCTCAAGCGGAAGGCCACGGCGCAGCTGTTTCAACGAGCCGTCACGGGCAACGCTGCCGCCCTTTTCCAGGTTTTCAAGGTGGCGACGACCGCGATGTGGCTTGAGGACGCCACGCGCGCACGCCTGCCGGGCAGCCACGCCGAGGTGCGCGGCGACTTCGCGGCGTCTCACCGGGCACCCGAGGCGGCTTAGCACACAGGGGCGTTGCCGCCGCCCCCCACGCGCCTGCGCTCCTGACGTTGTCGAGACGCCCCGGCCTCGGCTCACCGGGGCAGGGGCGTCCCCGTCACTCGTGGTAGTCGTACGCTTGGAACCCGTGCTCCTTGACCAGGCTGTCGCGACGGGCACCCTCATAGTCCGACAGGACCATCTCGGCACACAGTTGCTCGGTGCTGATGCGCGGCTCCCATCCCAGCTTGACCTTCGCCTTGGTCGGGTCACCCAGCAGGGTCTCGACTTCGGTCGGGCGATAGTAGCGGGGGTCGACACGCACCACGACGTCCCCGACCTTACAGCGGGCGCGGTCGCCGGTGACCGCGGTCACGACCGCGACCTCCTTGTCCTCTTCGCCCTGGAACTCCAGCGAAATCCCCAGTTCCAGGGCGGACATCTTGACGAAGTCCCGCACGCTGAACTGACGGCCCGTCGCAATGACAAAGTCCTCGGCCACATCCTGCTGAAGCATCAGCCACTGCATCTCGACATAGTCCTTCGCGTGACCCCAGTCCCGAAGCGCACTCAGGTTGCCGAGGTAGAGGCAGTCCTGCAGGCCGAGGGCGATGCGCGCGATCGCCCGGGTGATCTTGCGCGTCACGAAGGTCTCGCCGCGCACCGGGCTCTCGTGATTGAACAGGATGCCGTTGCAGGCATACATGCCGTAGGCCTCACGATAGTTGACCGTGATCCAGTAGGCGTAGAGCTTGGCCACGGCATAGGGGCTGCGCGGGTAGAAGGGAGTGGTCTCCCGCTGGGGGATTTCCTGGACGAGGCCGTACAATTCCGACGTCGAGGCCTGATAGAAGCGGCAGGTCTTTTCGATCCCGCAGATCCGCATCGCCTCCAGCAGCCGCAGGGTGCCGATTCCGTCGGCGTTGGCCGTGTATTCCGGAAGCTCGAACGACACCGCCACGTGGCTCATGGCGGCGAGGTTGTAAATCTCGTCCGGTTGAACCTGCTGCACCAGGCGCACCAGGTTGGTGCTGTCGGTGAGGTCACCGTAGTGGAGGATCAGGTCGCGCTTGTCGACGTGAGGGTCCTGGTAGAGGTGATCGATGCGGTCCGTGTTGAACAGGGATGCCCGCCGTTTCACGCCGTGGACTTCATAGCCCTTGCCAAGCAGGAATTCGGCCAGATAGGCCCCGTCCTGACCGGTGATCCCGGTAACGAGCGCACGCTTCTTGGCCATAGCTTGATTACCCTCGTGGTCCCATCTGCGGCGGGGCAGCGGCCGCGGTCGATGTGGGGCCATGCAGGCCCCGGACGATCAACCCTGCCGACACTCCCGTGCCCGGACGACGCCGTCCCGGCCGCTATCCGCGGCGCTCTTTAGGACTTGTCCCCAATGCAGGCAACCGGTTATTGCCCGTCTTGCCGGTCGTCACGTCAGGGCAAGTCGGAAGTTTCCCGGCACGCCCTTGCGCCGGCGGTGCCAAGCTGCGAGCGGAACCCGTCATGGCGATCTACCCGGTGATCATGTGTGGCGGCGCGGGCACGCGGCTGTGGCCTGCCTCCCGGCCGACCCGCCCCAAGCAGTTCCTGAATCTCACCGGGCGGGATTCCCTGTTCCAGGACACGGCCCGCCGTGTTTCGCCGCTCGCCCGGGATGGCGGGTCTCTGGTCATCGTCTGTGGGCTGAGTCACCGTCAATCGGTGGCGGCGCAGCTTGCGGAAATCGGTCTGTCCGCCGTCATTCTGCTCGAGCCGGAGGCCCGGGACTCCGCGCCTGCCATGGCCGCCGCGGCGGCCTGGATCGCCGGGCGCGACGCCGACGGTGTGGCCGTCTATGTGGCCTCCGACCACCACTTGCCGGATGCGGAAGCCTTCTGCGACGCCGCCTTCCAGGCCGCGGCCGCGGCGCTTGACCGGCCCTGCATCCTCACTCTTGGAGTCAAGCCGACCGAGCCTTCATCCGCCTACGGATATATAAAGGCAACGGGGCCGGGTTTGGCGCCCGTGGAGGCCTTCGTCGAAAAACCGACGCCCGAGGCCGCGGTAGGCTTTATCGCCGCCGGCTACCTCTGGAACAGCGGCAATTTCGTCGTCCGGGCCCAGACCCTGCTGGACGAACTCGCGCGTCATGAGCCCGGGGTGGGAGAAGCCGCGATCCGATCTCTCGCCGAAGCGACGGAGGGGCCGGTGATCGCCCTCGGAGACGCCTTCCGCTCGGCACCCAAGGTCTCCATCGACTATGCGGTGATGGAAAAGACCACCTCGGCGTGGGTCCTGCCCGTCGACTTCGCCTGGTCGGACCTGGGCGCGTGGGACTCCGTCGCCGCGACCGGAGCGGGCGGCCAGGGCCTGGCGATCCACGAGGGGGAAGGCGCCTGTTATGTCCGCGTGGCGGACGGGATGGTCGTGGCCACCGTCGGCGTGCGCGATCTGGCCGTGATCGCCGAGCAGGACGCCGTCCTGGTCTGTGACCTGGCCGCGTCCCAGAAGGTCAAGTCGGTGGTGGATCGACTGCGAAGCGTGGCCCCGGAGTTCCTCTCCCATCGCCCGGTTGATCCGCCCGTTCAGCCCGACGTCGACTCCCTCAGGTCCTGGCTGATGCTGCGGGCCCTGCCCTTCTGGACGAGCTTTGGCGTCGATGACCTTGGCCGCTTCGCCGAGGTGCTCGATGCAGAGGGACGAGACGTGGCCGATTTCAAGCGCGCCCGCGTCCCCGCCCGCCAGATCTATGTGCTGGCGGGGGCGGGCAGACTGGGCTGGCCGGGCCGTTGGCGGTCGGCTCTCGAGCAGGGTCTCGACTGCTACTGGGCCGATTTCGCCCTGGCGGAGGGCGACGTGCGGGCCCGGGTGTCGCGTGACGGCCGCCCCCGGGACGACGAGCCCTATCTGTACGACCAGGCCTTCGCCCTTCTGGCTTTGGCATCCGCCAAGGGGGCGGGCGTCCAGCCACAGGTCTGCGCCGAGCGCGCGGAGCGGCTGAGACGCAGGCTCGATGACAGGCGCGTCGCCGCCGGCGGCTGGCGTGAATCCGGCGACCGGCCCTTCCAGGGCAACGCCCATATGCATCTGCTGGAGGCCTCCCTGGCGTGGGAGGTGCTCGAACCCGATGGCCCATGGCGAGCGATGGCCGATGAGATCGTCGCGCTGGCCCTCGGTCGCTTCATCGACCCGGCGACGGGGGCGTTGAGTGAGTTTTTCACCCCTGACTGGAGCGGGCCCCCTGTCGGTGAGGTGCCCGTCGTGGAACCGGGCCACCAGTTCGAGTGGGCCTGGCTGTTTGCGCGGTACGCGCGCGCGCGGGGCAATGATGGGTTTGTTGAGACGGCCCGTCGTCTGTACGCGTGTGGCGTGAAGGGCGTGCATCCGACGCTGGGCGTCGCTTGTGATCAGCTATCGCCCGATCTGACGACCTGCTCGAACAGCGCGCGGCTTTGGCCACAGACCGAGTGGCTGAAAGCGGCGACCATTCTGTCAGAGGCGGTACCAACGGAGATGGCCTATCAAGCCGACGGTGCCCGGGCGCGTTCGGCTTTGGCCAGGTACCTGATCCCCGATGGCCGCTGGAGGGACCTGCTTCGTGCGGACGGGTCGTTCGACGACCAGCCCGCGCCCGCCAGCTCTTTCTACCATATCATGGCGGCCATGGAGCAGCTGTCAGCCGGGTCGCCGGGCTAGCCAGCCGCCGCTTCCTGCGAGATCCAAGCTCGCGTCCATCCGGTTGCCTCCGTCAGGAGCCCGGATAGTAGCTGCTCAGCTTCCGGATCTGGAAGAGCCGTCGCCAAAGGCGAAGGAAAACCGCCGCGTCCACCGGGGGGGCGTTCAGGTGCTGCCGACGGGACCGAAGGCACTCGAGCGTGCCGTTCACCGTGGCCCGCCAGTCGCGGGTACTGATCCCGCCCATCTGAAAGTCCGCCAGAACATGGGGCACATACGCCGCGCGCACGTCCGGACGATTCAGCACACGGAGCATCCAGTCGTAGTCGGCCGCTGACCTGTAGCTCAGGTCATAGTTTCCGACTTCAAGGGCCAGCCCCCGGCGAACGAAGAAGCCGGGATGCGGGGGCTGCCAACCCGCCTGGAACGCCCCTTGCCGGAAGGGGCCGGCCTTCCACTCACGAACGACCTCCTTGCTCTGATGGTCCGTCACCATCAGCAAGTCCCCGAAAGCCACGTCGGCATGATCCAGGGCTTGGGCGACCCTGGCCAAGACGTCGGCGTCGTGAAACGTGTCGTCAGAATTCAGCCAGCCAATCGCGTCGCCGGTGAACAGGCCCAGCCCTTTGTTCATGGCGTCGAACACGCCCGCGTCGCGTTCTGACACCACCCGAATTTCGGGTGCCCCGAAGGAGGCCGCCACGCTCAGCGTTCGATCCGACGAGGCCCCGTCCACCAGAACCAGCTCCTTGTCGGGATGGGTCTGTGAGAGAAAGGATTCCAGCGTGTACGCGAGCGTCGACTCGGAATTGTAGCTGGCCGTGATAACGCTGATGCGCATGAGTGCTTCGCCCCTTGAGCGCGCCGTGCCTTCCACGGTCGCTGGCCGCCACGCTCGTCACCGTCTGTCTTCGCGGAAAGAGGAACCCAGGGCAATCGTTATGCTCGCGGGAGGGCCGGTGGTGGCGGTTGCTGGCCTCGCTCGCGCGTCGCATAAGCCCTGTGCCCGCATGTGGACGGGCCGGGCCCCGAACAGCATTGGCGGAAAGCTTGACCCTGGAGACGACATTCGCGAGTGCCACCACGTTCCGCTCCGAGGCTGAGCTTCGCGAAGCGTTCGGCAGCGACCGCATTTTCTCCCGGACCGGCGCGGAAGTTACGCTCTCGGGACGGGTGGTTCTTGGAGTCGACGTGAGCTTTGCGGGGGTTTGCAAGATAGAGGGGCCTGCCGACGTGGGCGCAGGTTGCCAACTGACCACCGTCGCGCTGGGTGCCGGCGCGACGGTGCGGGCGTATTCGATCCTTTCCGAGGTCACCGTCGGCGAGCGCGCCGTGATCGGACCATTCGCCTTCCTGCGGGACGGAGTCACAGCCGGAGACGGCTGCATACTGGGCGCTCACGTCGAGGCCGCCCGTTCGCGCTTCGGTTCAGGCGTGAAGGTTTCGCACCGCGCCTTCATCGGGGACGCTGAAGTGGACGACGACGTCATCCTCGGTGCCGGGACGACCTTCTGCAATTTTGACGGTGAAGGCCGTCGGTTCACGCGCGTCGGACGCGGCGTGAGCATTGGCTCTGGCAGCCTCCTCGTCGCGCCGTTGACGATCGGGGACGGAGCCGTGATCGGCGCGGGATCGACCCTGACGCGCGACGTGCCCGCCGGGGCGCGCATCATTCAGAAGCGGACGAGCCAAGCGTGACCGTCACGACCTTGCTGCCCGGCCTTGCCATTCTGTTCGCCGCCGCGATCGCGGCCATCGCCTACCGACGCGCGTGGCTGGCTGCGGGCCGGACCGCGACCCCGACCGGCTTCGGCGTGATCCTGGCCCCCGCCCTGCTGGCGGCGCTGGCGGCGACGGGCGCGCCGAAGGCGTGGCTGTGGGCAGGCGCGACAGTGCTCGTCGCCACGCTGGTCTACTGGATCGACGATCTGAAGGGGCTGAGCGCCCGGCTGCGGCTGGCCGTGGCCTTCGTCACCGGCGTGACGGTGACCGGACTGGTGCTGGCGGGGGCGGGGGCGGGCTGGTCAGCCCCTCTGGTCGTCGCCACGGCGCTGGTCGGCGGCGCAGCCTGCGTGGCGTTGACCCAGGTCACGAATTTCTACGACGGCGCGGACCTGAACCTGGCGACCACCGTGGCCCTGCTTTGCGGCGCGGTGATGCTCGCGTCGCCCGGCGGCGGGTACACCGCCGCGGGTGCCATGGGGCTGCTGGCCGCCCTCATCCCGTTCGCAGTCCTGAACGCCAGGCCCCGAACGCTCTATCTCGGCGACGCCGGCAGTTTCGCCGTGGCCACCTTTGCGGTGCTGTGCGCGGCGGCCTGGCTGGGCGGCATCGAAGGTCTGGACCCGGCCTTCGCCCTGCCGCTGGCTCTCCCGGTGCTGGACACCTTTTTCGTGTTCTGTATCCGGATCGTGGAGCGGCACGACCTCCTGACGCGCAACTACCTGCACCTCTATCAGCGTCTGCAGCGGACGCGCCCGGGGTTCGTCTATCTTCTGCCGCAGGTCGCGGTGCTGCCCCCGACCGTCGCGGTGACCTTTGCTCTGCGTGGGTTCGGGCTCGACGACCTGACCTCTGTGGTCGCCGCGGCGGCGCTGACCGTCGTGCCGGCCTATTTCCTGATGCGCCGGGTGTTCCTGCCCCCGCACCAGCGGGAACCCGGACAGGCGGAGCGGCTGCGCAAATTCTGCGTCGTCGGTCTGGGCGGGCACGCGCGCACCAAGCTGATCCCCGCCCTGCAGGCGAACGGCCAGACGGTCGTCGCCGTGGTCACCTCGCGACCCGAGCACGCGCCCGCGGGTGCCGCGGTGCACGCGGACCTGGAAAGCGCCCTGTCGCATCTGACCAAGGACGTGGCCTTCCTGATCGCGACGCCGCCGTCGGCGCACGACGCCCAGGTCGTGCGGGTGCTGGAAGCGGGACACGACGTCGTGGTCGAGAAGCCCGCCTTCGTCATGCCTCGCGCCGCCCTCCGGGCGGCGGAGCTGGCCGCGGAGCGCAAGCGCGTGCTGGTCGAAGGCTTCATGCATCGCCATACGCCGCTGCATGACCGGCTGCTTGCGGACTGGGCCGACGTGCGCACCCGCACCCGCGGGGTGTCGATCCGGTTCCTGATCCCGGAAATGCCGGCAGGCACCTTTCGACAGGAGGGCGGACCGGCGAACTCCGTCCTCTATGACGTGGGTGCCTACGTGGTGGCGCTCGTGCAGGACCTCGGGCTCGATCCGGAGACCCTGACCCCGGCCGACGGAGGCGGCGATCCGGGCAAGGCTGATCGGATCGCTCTGGTTGGAGGCGACACCGCCCTCCCCATCCAAGCCGACTTCGGACTGGGAACACCGTACGAGAACTCGGTCACGATCGAGCTGGCGGACGGCTCGTCGCGGACCTACGCGCCCTATTTCTACGGCCGGCCCGGCCCCCGGACCCTCTCCGACAGCGGCGGTGAGGAACGGATCGAGGCACCGGACGCCTTTCGCGCCATGCTGTCGCGGTCTGCGGACGCGTGGCTGGACGGCCAGCCGGCGCGACTGGACAGGTCGGTCAAGGCCGCCGCGGTCCTCCATGGTCTGGCGACCCTCGGGGCGTCGCGACGGCGTCGCCGTTGAACCGTAATGCAATCATCATGGTTCGACACGTTGTCGCGCCGGACGTGATCCCCTATTGCTCCCGCCGCCCCGACGTCGATTTTGCGAAGTCTGCGGCTGAAACAAGAGGATGGACGATGGCCCTGCCGACCGAGAGCACCCTGTTCCCGAACATCCAGCGGGACGCCGATGAGCGTGGCGGGATCCTGTCGATCGTGGACGAGCCCTGCCAGAACGTCTCGATCATCACCTGCAACCCGGGCGCCATCCGCTCGAACCACTACCACCTGACCGACTTCCACTTCATGTACGTGCTGGAAGGCGAGATCGACTATTTCTACAAGGCGCTGGACTCGGACGAGGTCCACTATCTGAAGGTGCGCGAAGGAGACAACATCTTCACCCCGCACAACGAGATTCACGCCACCTATTTCCCGGTGAAGACGCGGCTGATCGTGTCGAGCAAGCTGCCGCGCGACCAGGAGACCTATGAGGCGGACACCGTGCGGGTGCCGTTTGTCACGCAGGAAAACCTGCAGGAAATGCTCGAAACCTACGCCAAGTGAGCGGGGCGCGCGAAGCGACGGAGACGGGCATGGGCGGCGAATTCTCGGCGGACGGCACGCGGCGCATCACGGAATGCCGCCTGTGCGGGGCCCGGTCCCTGAGCGAGCAGGTCGACTTCGGTCGCGTGCCGCTGGGCAACAATCTTCAGGAGACGGAAGAAGCCGCGCGCGCGGCCGCCGCCTATCCGCTGAACGTCATGCGCTGCGGCGACTGCGGGCATTTCCAGCTGGGCTGGGCGGTCGATCCGCGACTGCTCTACGCCACCAACTACACCTATCTGAGCGGCATCGGCGCCAGCTTCGTCCGGCACTTCGAGGCCTATGCCGACTGGGCGATCGCCCAGGCGGGTCTTCAGGCCGGGGCGCTGGTCGTGGACGTCGGGTCCAACGACGGCACCTGCCTGAAGCCGTTCAAGGCGCGCGGCCTGCGGGTGTGCGGCGTCGATCCGGCCTCGATGCCGGCGGGCATCGCCAATGAGAACGGCATCGAGACGCTGAACGACTTTTTCGGCGCCGGCGCCGTGGAGTGGATCGTCGAGCGCCACGGCCAGGCGGACTACGTCACCAGCCACAACGTGCTGGCGCACGTCGACGACCTGAAGGGGACGTTCGCGGCCATCCATGCGCTGCTGAAGGACGGCGGCCATTTCGGCTTCGAGATCGGCTATTTCCGCGAGGTCCTGCGGACCGGCTGCTTCGACACGACCTATCACGAGCATCTGGACTATCACACGGCCGCGCCGCTGGTGCGGCACCTGACGGGTCTGGGCTTCGACGTGCTGGACCTGAGCGTGAACGCGGTGCAGGGCGGCTCGCTGCGGCTGCTGCTGAAGAAGACCGGCGACGGGACGATCGCGCCCCAGGCCCAGGCCTTCCTCGATGACGAGGCCCGCTCGATCCTGCACGACGACGCCTTCATGGCGGCGTGGAAACCCGGCATCGACGAGGCCATGCGACGCTTCGGCGACGCCGTTCGCGAGCGCGCGGCGCGGGGCGACCGGGTCGTCGGCTATGGCGCGCCGACCAAGGCGACCCTGCTGATGAAGCTGGCCGGTCTCGGCACCGACGAGGTCGCCTGCATCGTCGAGGACAACGCCCTGAAACAGGGCCGCTTCATGCCCGGCACGGGCGTGCCGATCGTGGCCACGAAAACGCTGGAGACCGAGCGGCCCGACGCCCTGGTGATCTTTGCCTGGAATTTCGCCGACGACATCCTGGCCAAGCTGAAGGGCAGGTTCGACGGCGCCGAGGCCATCGTGCCCCTGCCCGAACTGAGGATCGAACGCCCATGATGGACGGCATCAAGAGCCTGGTCGTGATCGCGCCGCACCCGGACGACGAGACCCTGGGCGCCGGCGGCACCATCGCCCGCTTCGCCGAGGCCGGCGTGAAGGTCTCGGTGCTGATCGTCAGCGGCCACCTGCCGCCCCTGTATCCGCAGGAGGCGTTCGAGACGACGCGGCGCGAGGCGGACGCCGCGCTGAAGATCCTGGGCGCCCACGACTGGGAGTTCCTCGAGATCCCGGCGACGAAGGTGCACGAGGCACCGGTCGCCGAGGTGACGGGCAAGATCAACGCCTTCATCAGGTCGCGCGCGCCGGAAGCGGTGCTGATCCCCTTCCCCGACCGCCATATCGATCACCGGGTGCTGTTCGACTACTCGGTCGTGGCCTGCCGCCCGGTGCACGACAAGGCGCCGAAGATCGTGCTGGCCTACGAGACCCTGTCCGAGACGCACTGGAACGTGCCGGGCATCGAGGCCGCCTTCGTGCCCGAACTGTTCATCGACGTGACCGACCAGATCGGGAAGAAGCAGGCCGCGCTCGACGCCTATGCCAGCCAGGTCCATACGGCGCCGTCGCGGTCGATCGAGGCGTGCATGGCGCTGGCGCGGTTCCGCGGCAGCCAGAACGGCTTCACCTATGCCGAAGCCTACAAGGTGGTCCGGATCACGATCTGAGGCTTGAGTTCAACCGGGGCGCGGGGGCGCCGACTTTCTGAAATTCGGCGTTCGCGTTAGACTGCGAACGGTTTGGGGATAACGCAGTGCTCAGTCTCTCCAAGATTACGGCGCGGCTGCTGATCCGCGCGTTCGCCCTGCTGCTGGCCTACGGGCTGGTCGCGTTCCGTGACGCCGGGCCGCTGGCCCTGGCGCGGGCCGTCGAGGCCATCGGTCCTTACGTGCTGCTGTTCGTCGTCACCGGCGCGGCGATCGATCTGACGCAGAAGCACTGGCGCAAGTCGTGGCGCTTCACCTCGCTGTCCGACATCATCGTCATGGCGCGCAATTCGACGGTCACCGTGCTGGTGCTGCTGGCGGCGGTGTTCGTGTTCGACCGCGCGGCGGCCCTGCCGCGATCGACCCTGTTCCTGACCTGGGTGCTGGACGTGCTGGCGTTCGCCGGTCTCCTGACGCTGCGCCGCGCGATGCACGAGCGCGCACTGGGCAGCGCGCTGGCCCCCTTCCTCGGCCGGTCGCGCGGCCCGGAGCGCAGGGCGATCCTGATCGGCGGCATGGACGCCGCGGACGCCTATCTGCGCGAACTGGCACGTATGCCCGAGCCGCCCCACCGCGCGGTGGGCCTGATCACGCCCCACCGCGGCGACCGGAACCAGGAGGTGCGCGAGGTCCGGGTGCTGGGCGGCGTCGACGCCTCCGAGGACATCCTCGACGCGTTCATCGCCGACCCGGGCGACCTGTCCGTCCTGTTCCTCGACGACTCGATCGCGCCGGCCGACCTGGAAGGCGATGTCCTCGCCCGCCTGCGCGGCCGCGGCGTCAGCCTGCTGCGCCTGAACCGCATGACGGCGCTGGACGGCGCGGGGGGCCCGCCGACCCTGCGGGAGCTGAATTTCAACGACCTGCTGGCCCGTCCGCCGGTGCATCTCGATCATGAGCGGGTCCGCCGCCTGGTCACCGGCAAGCGCGTCCTGGTCACCGGCGCCGGCGGCAGCATCGGCTCGGAGATTTGCCGTCAGGTGTCGGCCTTGTCGTGCTCGCACCTGGCGATGGTCGACAACTCGGAATATTCGCTGTTCACCATCGACCAGGAGATCGGGGTGGCCTCGCCCACCCTGTCGAAGGCGGCCCGCCTGTGCGACGTCCGCGACGCGGCCCGCATCCGCGCCTTCATGGCCGAGGAAGCGCCCGACATCGTCTTCCATGCGGCGGCGCTGAAGCACGTGCCGCTGATGGAGGCCCACCCGGCCGACAGCGCCCTGACCAACGTCATCGGCAGCGCCAACGTGGCCGACGCGGCGGTGCGGGCGGGGGTGACCAACTTCGTCTTCATCTCGACCGACAAGGCGGTGAATCCGCCCAACGTCATGGGCGCGACCAAGCGTCTGGCCGAGCGGGCCGTGTGCCAGCGCCGTCGGCCCGGCGGGCCCCGGTTCAACGTGGTCCGGTTCGGCAACGTCCTGGGATCGGCCGGCTCCGTGGTGCCGACCTTCCTGGCCCAGATCGAGCGGGGCGGACCGGTCACGCTGACGCATCCGGACATCGAACGCTATTTCATGACCATCCCGGAGGCGGTCCAGCTGGTGCTGCACGCCACCGCCAAGTCGGCGTTCGACGACGTCGAGGGCGTGCTGGTGCTCGACATGGGCAAGCCGGTGCGGATCGTGGAACTGGCGCGGCGCCTGATCGAGATCAGCGGCAAGGTCCCCGGCGTCGACGTGGAGATCAAGGTCACCGGCCTGCGTCCCGGCGAGAAGATGACCGAGGAGCTGGTCGACGTCACCGAGACCGCCCGCCCCTGCGATCCCGGGGTCATGGAGGTGATCGACGCCAACGCCGGCGTGGCCCTCGGCGACGCGGACCTCCGCAAGCTGGAGGCCGCGGCCCGGGCGGGGGACGACGTCGAGGCCAAGCGCATGATCTTCGAACTGCTCCAAACGCTCCGCAAGCCGATCGAGACCAAGGTGCACCGTTTGAGGCACCCCAGCTGACCCGATCCGCCGGCACGGGGCCCCGTGCCCCAACCGCCGAAGCAGTTCCTTTCCCCCAGACGAACCGAGCGATGACCGGACCCGCGCACCATGCCTGCCGTCTCGAGCCGGAGGCAGGGTCGGTCGAAACACCGGGCCGATGTCCTGGTGCCCGGTCGGCATGACGGACTTGGCGACTCACGATTTTGGCGACTTGCGCTCGCTCTTGCCGGAGTGATCGGCTATCTGCCCTTCGCCGCCCTCGTATGGGGGCGTTCTCGATCTGAATGGGGTTTCTGACTGTGAGCGACACTGGGGTAGAACAGCGCCGCGGAGTTCTCGGCCGAGAGGATGCTGCCGCTCTCGGCAGCGGCGCACTGACTTTCGACCTCGGCGAGTACTGGCGGCTCGCAGTCAAGTACCATCTGGTCATCATCGGGGCCCTGGTCGGCGCGCTGCTGATCGGTGCGGCAGTCAGCTTTCTGACGACCCCGACCTACACCTCCATGGCCACTCTCAAGATCGACCGCGAAACCGAGCGGGTGCTCGACGTCGAAGAGGTGGCTCCGCGGGAGTCGCTGGCTTCCAGCGAGGAGTTTTTTCAGACCCAGTACGGCCTTCTGAAGAGCCGGTCCCTGGCGGAACGGGTGATCGACAGCCTGGGCCTTGCGTCATCCGACGACTTCATCAAGGCCATGGGCGGGACGGCCCCGGAGCGCGGCGACCGGACCGCGGCGGAATTTCTCAGCCTTCGTCGTCAGCAGGTCATCTCCCTGGTGATGGCTAATTTCGGCGTGAGCCCGATCCGGGGATCGCGCCTTGTGCTGATCACCTTCGAGAGCCCGGATCCGGCGCTGGCAGCGCGCGTGACCAATGCCTATGCCGAAAACTTCATCCAGGCCAACCTGGACCGCCGCTTCGAGTCCTCGTCGTACGCCCGGGAGTTTCTGGAAGAGCAGATTGCGCAAACCAAGGCCAAGCTCGAGGCCACCGAGCGGTCGTTGGTCGAGTATGCGGACGCCCAGGGGATCATCAATCTTTCCGAGGCGGGTCCGACAGGTGCCGGCCAGACCCAGTCGCTTCAAGGCTCGAACCTTTCGACGCTGAACGCCGCTCTGGCGGCCGCCACGGCCCAGCGGATTGCCGCCGAGCAGCGTTGGCGGCAGGCCCGCAGCTCGCCGCTCACCAGCCTGCCGGAGTTTCTGCAGAACCCGGCGATTCAGCGGCTGACCGAAGAGCGGGCGCGACTGGACGCGCAGTACCAGCAGAATGACCGGATCTATCAGGGCGAATGGCCGGCCCAGAGCCAGCTCCGCGGCCAGATCGAGGAGCTGGACAACCAGATCACGGAGATCGGTCGGGGCATCCTGCGGTCCATTGAAGGCCAGTACATCATTGCGGCCAACAATGAGCGCGCCCTGCAGGGCCGGGTCGACGGCTTGAAGGGGGAGGTCCAGGACCTCCGCGGACGGAGCGTCGACTACAACATTCTCATGCGGGAACTGGACACCAGCCGCACCCTCTATGACGCCCTTCTGGAGCGCTACAAGGAGGTGGGCGTCACCGGTGCCGTCGCCTCCAACAACATCTCCATCGTCGACAGGGCGGAGGTGCCGCGCGGCCCCTCGAAGCCGAATGTCACGATCAATATCCTGCTCGCGGCCTTGCTGGGATTGGGCCTTGGCGTGCTTGCTGCCTTCGTGCTGGAGGCCCTGGATGAAACCCTGGCCACGCCGGAAGACGCGGAGACCAAACTGGGCCTGCCCATCCTGGGCGTCATCCCCTTGCTCGCGCGCCAGGAGACGCCTGCCGAAGCCTTGAACAACGTCAGATCCCCGATGTCGGAGGCCTACTACGCGCTGCAGACGGCGCTGAAGTTCTCAACGCCCAACGGCCTCCCGACGACGATCCTGTTCACGAGTTCGCGGCCGGCCGAAGGAAAGTCGACGTCTTCATTCGCGACCAGTCTCTATCTCGCCCGCATCGGCAAGCGCGTCCTCCTTGTGGACGGCGACCTGCGCAATCCGTCGATGCACCGGGTCGTCGGCGTCTCCAACACCGTCGGCATGACCAACCTGCTGGCTGGGGACTCGGTGCTTGCGGACGCCGTCCAGCCCACGAAGGAAGCCAACCTCTTCATGGTGAGCGCCGGCCCGCTTCCGCCCAACCCGGTCGAGTTGCTCGGCGGCGACCGCCTGCGTAGCCTCCTTGCCGAAATGCAGCGCGAATTCGACCACATCATCATCGACGGTCCTCCGGTGCTCGGCTTCGGAGACGCGCCGCTGCTGGCCTCGACCGTCGAGGGAACGCTTTTCGTCCTGGAGTCCAAAGGCACCCGCCGGGCGCAGGCGCGCGGTGCCATGCGTCGCCTGCTGGTCAGCGATGCCCGCCTGCTCGGAGGCATATTGACCAAGTTCAACATCAAGGCAGCGCAGTACGGCGGCTACGACTACGCGTACGATTACAACTACGTCGACGGAGATACGTCGAGCGCCGACAAGCCCCCCGCTGCCTGAGGATGGGTCCGGGCACTCGGGAGACGCAAGGGGCAACGTTCGACGGCGCCAGCGCCGTCGTCCGCCAATGGGTGCCCTATGTCCTGATCGCCTTGTCTGTCTGGTTGGCCTGGCAGATCGTGATCTCCCTTGTGGTCCAGCGGGGGCCGCCGGAGGCGGCAGTCCGGCTCGCTCCGGGCTCCGCCCAGGCGCTCAGCCGGGCGGCCGAGGCCGAGCTGGTGGCCGAGCGTCACGACCAGGCCGCGGACCTCGCTGTGCTGGCGCTCCGCAGGGCGCCTTTCGACGTGCGGTCTCTACGGGTGTTCGGGCTCGTACGGGCGCGCACCGATGAGGCGGCGGCCGACGAAATCCTCACGCTGGCCGGCAACTGGAGCCTGAGGGACGACCCCTCGCACGCCTGGCTGATGAACCGCCGTCTGCAGAGGGGCGACTATGTCGGTGCCTTTGGCCACGCGGATACGCTCGTGCGCCGGCGGGTCGATCTGCGCGAGCCGGTCTTCCGGCTGTTCTCGACCGCCGCCGCGTTGGACCCCCGCGCGCTGCCCGCACTGATCAACCGGATGGATGCCCAGCCCAACTGGCGCACCGACTATCTGAACTCCCTCGTCGACCTTCCGGAGGGCCCGGCGATCCAGGCGGCGCTCGCCCTCGGCCTGAATGATCGGGCCGCCCGGCTCACCGACGGCGAACTGCAGACGATCTACATGGCCTGGGTGCGGGCGGGGAGGATCGCCGGCCTCCGGGTGCTCAGGGAAAGACTGTCCAGACCGGCGCCCGCGAGACTCCACGACGGGGACTTCGAGGGCCCCGACGCCCCCATCCCGTTTGGATGGATCAAGGGGGGAGGTGTGGGCATCGCCGTTGAGGTCTCCGAAGATCCGACGCGTGACGGACAGCACGCGCTCTATGTTCAGTCGGACGGGTTCAGCGTGGCGGACGCAGCCACGCAGCTCCTGCTGCTTGATCCCGGGGTCTATTCATTCTCGGGCGAGGTGAGGTTCGACGCCGGCGGGGACGATGCCCGGCTGGCCTGGGTCCTCAGTTGCCTCGAGACGGGCAGGCCTCTTGTGGAGTGGTCGCCGGCCGCCGACGCGGCGAACCCTGAGTGGTCGGGTTGGCGCACGACGTTTGAAGTGCCCGCGTCGGGCTGTTCCGCACAGTGGCTGCGATTGAAGTCGCGGCGCGGAGATCGTCGGTCTTCCGTGTCGGCCTGGTTCGACCGGCTCCGTGTCGATCCGGCGGGCGGGCCCCGGCGCTCCGACTGATCCCGGGCGCTCGGATGGCTCCGCGCGGGGTGCGTCACTCCCCCCAGATTGATGCTTGTTGCCCTGTCCCTCGCGTCCTATACGCGCGGAATCGTCGGAACCCCGGTGCCCGTGGCGGGCGCGCGGCCGAGACACGGGCGCAAGCCCGACACCTCAAGCGAAAGGCCTAGCCTGGCTTTGGGCGAGAAGCACTCGATACGGACCCGCCAGGGACAGATCGCAGCCGCGGCCTGGAGCCTGCTGGCTCTCGCGATCCTGATCGGCGGAGCGTCGCGCGAACATGCGCTGAGACTGGCCCTGCTCCAGCTTGCAGCCTTGCCCGTTCTGGCTCTCACCCTACCGAAACTCCACGACATTGGGGCCTGGTCGCGGCACCGGCTGGCTCTCGGCATCGCCGCCGGCCTGTTGACCATCCCGCTTCTCCAGCTCATCCCGCTTCCGCCGCAGATCTGGACCGCGCTTCCGGGTCGCGAACAGGCGGTCCTGGCCCTGGAGATCATCGGCGTCACGCCGGGCTGGGGGACGATTTCGCTGACTCCGGATCAGACCTGGCGGGCCTGGCTGTCGCTGTTGCCGGCGCTGGCGCTCTTCGCCGCCGGGCTCACGATGAACAACGCCGAGGTCCGCACCGCGGTGTGGCTGCTTCTGGCCCTGTGCGTGGCGAGCATTCTTCTCGGCATCGTCCAGGTGGTCACGGGCGAGCTCTACCCCTGGTCGGGCAGCGACCGCGGCTATGCGTCGGGCTTTTTCGCCAATCGTAACCACCTGGCCACGCTCTG
Organism: Alphaproteobacteria bacterium; assembly: GCA_018820275.1. Classification (GTDB taxonomy): domain Bacteria; phylum Pseudomonadota; class Alphaproteobacteria; order Caulobacterales; family Caulobacteraceae; genus Brevundimonas. The sequence continues at coordinate 107,127 of JAHJOO010000050.1, read as the reverse complement.
CCTGATCGCCCTGCCGCTGGCGGCCGCCCTGGCCGCCGGCCGGAGCCGGGAGGGCAGCGACGGCAGGCTCGCCTTGTGGGCAGGGGCCTTCTTCGTGCTCCTCGCCGTCGTGGCGCTGGGCGCCATCCGGTCTCGTGCGGGGGTGGTCCTGATGGTCCCCGTGCTGGTGCTGACGGGTCTGTGCACGTGGGTGTCCCTGGGCAAGGGCGGCCGAGGGCCGGCCTTTGTGGCTCTGGCCGCCGGGGCCGCCGCGGCGCTCACGCTGGTGGCCGTGCTGGGGGCAACGCCCATCATGGCCCGCTTCGACGCCGATTCGACGACGGACGTCCGCATCGAGCGCTGGCCGATCGTCGCGGATGCCGCCCAGGCCCATCTTCCGATCGGCGCGGGGCTGGGAAGCTTCGACCCGGTCTTCCGGTCGGTCGAGCCGCCGGACGAGCTGGGGCCGACCTATTTCAACAGGGCCCATAACGAATATCTGGAGTCCTGGCTCGAGACGGGCTGGTTCGGGGCCGCGATTCTCGTCGCCTTTCTCGTCTGGTTCGGCCGCCGCGTGTGGACGGTCTGGCGTGGCGGAGGCGGGGGCCACGCGGACCTGGCCCGGGCGGCCTCGGTGGGGATCGGCGTGATCCTTGCGCACTCCGTTGCGGACTATCCCCTGCGCACCGTCACCGTGATGACGACTCTCGCCCTTCTGTGCGTCCTGCTCGAGCGCGGCACAGTCGAACGCGGCTCATCCCGCTCCTCCAGGCGAGGCCGTCGCCGGCGCTCCAGCAGTGACTCCGGGCGGCAGAGCGCATAGCGGGCCCTCCCCCGCGATCAAGGCGCGCTCCATCCGGATCACCACCGGGGTGCTGAAACCAGTTCCACTCCCGTCAGACAGGTCCTAGAGCATCGGCATGGCTCGACGCCCCATCCTCGTCACCGGCTCGGCCGGCTTCATCGGGTTTCACGTCGCGCGCGCTCTGCTGGAGCGTGGCCAGAACGTCGTGGGTCTCGACAACCTGAACGCCTATTACGACCCCCGCCTCAAGGCGGCACGGCGCGAGCGCCTTCTTGACCATCCGAACTACGTCGACAACGTTCTCGATCTCGCCGACAGGCCGCGCATGGCCGAGCTGTTTGAACACCACCGGCCAGTCCGGGTTGTTCACATGGGCGCGCAGGCGGGCATCCGCTACAGCGTGGAAAACCCCGAGACCTACGTCGACGCCAACGTCGTCGGCTTCCTGAACGTGCTGCAGGGCTGTCAGCGCGTCGGCACCGAACATCTGGTCTTCGCATCCACGAGTTCCGTGTACGGCGCCAACGGAGCCCTGCCCTTCGACACCGGCCAGGCTGTCTCTCACCCGCTGAACCTCTACTCGGCGACCAAGATCGCCAACGAGGCCATGGCGCACGCCTTCGCCTACGTGCACGGCCTGCCCTGTACGGGCCTCAGGTTCTTCACCGTGTACGGCCCCTGGGGGCGGCCCGACATGGCCCTGTTCAAATTCACGCGGGCGATCGTCGAGGGAACGCCGATCGACGTCTATGGCGAGGGTCTGATGGAGCGGGACTTCACCTATGTGGACGACATCGTCGACGGGGTGCTCGCGGCTCTGGACGACGTCGCCCGACCCGACCCCGCGTGGCGCGCCGACGCGCCGGATCCGGCGACCAGCGGGGTGGCACCCTGGCGCGTGTTCAATCTGGGAGCCGGCCGGCGCGAACCGCTCTCACGCTACATTGGATTGATCGAAGCGGGGCTGGGCAAGAAGGCCATCATGAACCTGCTGCCCGCTCAACCGGGAGAGATGCTGCGAACCGAGGCGGACATCGTGCGCACCCGCCACCAGATCGGGTATGAACCCAGGACGGCCATCGACGTCGGCGTGGGTCGGTTCGTCAGCTGGTACCGGGACTTCTACGGGGTGTGAGTGGCCAGCCCCCATCGGACGCGTTTACGGTGACGCTTGCCTGACACGCTGTAGACGTGCGTTGAGTGCGCAGGAAGCATCGCCACCTTCGCGATCTCGAGCGGCGTCAGACCCCGAATGACCTTCGGGACCCACTTCCTGGGACATTCATTGCGATGCTCACATTCATTCGCCGCCTCATCTGCCGTCACCGGTTTGTCCAGAGCCGCTCGAACCCGCGAGCCATGACCTGCATCAAATGCCGCAAGCAGCGCTTCTAGGTTGCGAGGCGCGGAGCCCGGCAGCCTGCCGGGCCGGGCCCTAGGCCGCGGAGACCCGGCGTCAAGGCAACTGCGCGGGCGCATTCTCCATGACACCGACCCGGGTGTCCCGCCGGCTGGCCCACCTCCGTGTTCCAGGATCGGGAACCGAGTTGCCGAGCCGGCCTGACATGCGGGCTCAGCCCGGAGCGGAGATGGACCGGGACACGTGAGGCGGGGGACCCCGCCCGCCTCTCCGCTATGGACATCGGCCCGGCGCTCCTGTTACCGGACAGCCGTCGTCCGGCTCCGTCCGAACCTACAGGGGCCGAAAGCGTTCCGGCGCTGCTCGGGGCGCGAAGCCCGCAAGAAGGACCGTCGCCATGCGCCTTGCCATTATTCTGATATCGGCGCTCTTCATGGCAGCTTGTGCGTCCGGGAGCCGCGCCCCGTCGAATACGACCTCGGTCCAGGTCGTGGATCCGTGGGCACTCCAGCAAGGCACCGAACCTGAGGTTGACGGAGTGTACCGGATCGGCCCCGCGGACCTGTTGCGGATTGCCGTCTTCCAGGTTCCAGACCTTTCGTTCGACAAAATCCGTGTGGACTCCTCCGGGAATGTCCAGATGCCGCTGATCGGCTCCGTGCAGGCGGCGGGTTTGACGGCCAGTGAACTTTCGGACGAGATCGGGACGCGTCTGGCCGAGCGCTACCTGCGCAATCCGCAGGTCACGGTGACGATCGAAGAAGCCGCGAGCCAGAAAGTCACCGTAGACGGTGCCGTGACCCAACCCGGCGTCTACGAGATGCGCGGACGAACGACACTTTTGCAGGCCGTGGCCATGGCGAGAGGCCCTCTTCGCGAAGCTGACATCAAACAGGTCGCGGTCTTCCGGGAAGTCGACGGACAGCGGATGGTGGCCGTCTTCAATCTTGAGGCGATCCGCGATGGCCGCGACGTCGATCCGACCATTTACGGTGACGACATCATCGTGGTGGACATCAGCCGCCTGAACGCCCTCGCTCAAGACGCCATCAGCGCCCTCCCCGCACTGGCCGTATTCCGACTCTTCTGATGACGGGGCCCAGATGGCACTTCGTGCTGGTCCTCCCCCTGCTCGCGATTGCAGGGAGCTGCAGCCCGATGCGCGTCTCGCCCTTGTCGGACGGACGGGTCCCGTCAACAGCGGATCGTATCGCCGAGATCGGAGACCTGGACCGGAGAGTGCTGGGAGTGTTCCATCGCCTGGTGTCCTCGAACGTCGATGTGTGCCCCAAGCGGGCTTTCGGGGCGGGCTGGCTTTTGCATGCCGCCAACCAGTACAGCGCCCCAATGCGCGACATGCTCATTGTCGACGGACTTGAGGGCGATCTGCCCGCCGTCTCGGCCACGGCTCCCGGGGGGCCGGCGGCGAAGGCGGGTCTGGCGAGGGGAGACGTCGTCATGTCCGTCGACGGCGTGGAGCTGAAGGCGGGCGCCACGGCCGATCGCGCCCGCTACGAGGGCGTGGAGGCGAACCTGAAGGTGCTCGAAGCGGCGCTGGTCGACGGGGGCCCCCTGACGATGGAGATCCGGCGCGAAGGTGTCGTGCGCGAGGTGGTCGTCGTCCCCGAGGCCGTCTGCGCCTATGATGTGCACCTGGATGTTTCGGACGAACTGAACGCCCGCGCCGACGGGTCCTCGGTGCACATCTCCAGCGCGCTCGCGCGGTTCGCCCTGACGGACGATGAGCTGGCCGTCATTCTGGGTCATGAGCTGGCGCATAACGTGCTGGAACATCGCGACATCCTCGATCGTGAGGCCCCTGCCCGGCGGGTGTTCGGAAACCTGGCGGTCGCGCCGGGCCGCCTGGAGCGCGTGGAACGCGAGGCCGACCGTGTCGGCCTCTTTCTGATGGCGAGGGCGGACTTCGCCTATGAGATCGCGCCGGCCTTCTGGCGACGGTTCGGCGAGTCGAACTGGCGCGTCAGGTGGGCCCAGTGGGGGCACCCGTCGGCGGCCGAACGGGCCCGGCAGCTGGACGTTGTCGTCGCCGAAATCCGCGGAACCGGACTGTCCGGCCGGAGTTTGACATACTGACGGCGATCCCTCCGGGCGCGTCGGAACCGGTGCTCATCGGCCACAAGTGGTGCCTTCGAAACGGGTAACAGGCCTAAAATTGCTTGCCTTCTGCAACCTCGAGGGCGTAGAAGCATTCTCGGAAACGCGCGCAACCGCGTGCCACGTTAAATATTAAAGGGGATTCTGATGCGTAAGACGATCGCCGCCGTTTCGGTCGGTCTGCTGCTGGTCGCCGGCCAAGCTGCTGCCGCCGGCTCCAACACCGCCGCCGCTCGCGTGGGTGACCGCGTCGGCGCGTCGGCCGACGCCTCGAACGAGTTCGCCGGTATCCCGGTCGCCGTGCTGCTCATCGGCGGCGCGGTGCTGGCCACCTTCATCGTCGTCGCCACCGACGACGACTCGGACAGCAACTAAGTCCGAACGCTCGCGGCCCCGGCCGCGATCCACGAGCTTTGAAGCCGGCGAGCCCTGTGCTCGCCGGCTTTTCGTCGTCGCATCAGCTGCCTTCGAAGACGGCGCCGTAGTCCTCGTTGGCGCGGGCGAAATCGGCCATGCGGCCCACATCCACCCAATAGCCCTCGGCCCGGTACGAACGCACGCCGTGTCCCGCGGCGATCAGCGCCTGCAGCAGTTCGGGCATGTCGAACGGCTGATCTGACGGCACCGCCTGCAGGGCCGGCCGCGACAGGGCGTAGACGCCGGCGTTGATCCGGTGGACGAAGCTGGGCTTTTCCTCGATCGTCAGGACCCGGCTGCCCTCGTCGGCGCGCACGACGCCGAAGGGCACCTGCATCTCGTAGTCGCGCACGACGACGGTGGCCGCCGAGCCGGACGCCGCGTGCCCGTCCAGAACCTGGCCGTAGTCGATCTTGGTCAGGACGTCGCCGTTCGTCACGAGGACCGGTTGGTCTTCCGCATCCGGAAGCAGGGAGAGGGACCCGCACGTGCCCAGCGGCCGGGTCTCGCGCAGATAGCGGATGTCCAGGCCCCGGGCGCTCCCGTCCCCGAAATGGGCCTCGATCTGCTCGCCGCGATAGTTGATCGACAGGAAGATGCGGCGGAAGCCCTGGGCCGCGAAGGCGTCGACCACCGTGTCCAGCATCGGCCGCGGACCGACCTTCAGCATCGGTTTGGGCGTGTCCTGGGTCAGCTCGCCCAGACGCGTTCCCTTGCCGCCCGCCATGATGACCACGGCGTTGGGGCGGTCCGGCATTTCCAGAAAGTCGGCCAGGGTCGACAGGCCGGCGATCCGTCCCTCGCCGTCCAGCAAGGGGAGCTGGCGCAGCTTGCGCGACCGGAGAAGGCCCAGCCGCGAGGCGGCGTCCATGTCGGCGGGCGCGCTGGCGGGGTCGGGGTTGGCGAAGGCGCCGCACGGGCCGTCCAGATCCTCGCCGCGGATCAGGGCGCGGCGGATGTCGCCGTCGGACAGGGTGCCCAGCAGGCGCCGGTCGGGATCGACGACCAGCGCCATGCCCACGCCGGTGGCGTCGATGTTGCGCAGGGCGTCGCGCAGGGTCGCGTCCGGCGCGATCAGGGTCCGTTCCCAGTGCTTCACGGCAGTTCCTCCGCGGCCAGAGCGTCGTCGACGGCATAGGCGCGGACGGCGGTGCGGCCCGCGATGTCCCACCAGGTCATGGGCGAAAGCCCGTCGGCCGGCCGCTTGGCCGTGACCGCCCCGGCCGTCCACGCCTCACCCGCCGCCACCGGCCGCGCCGCGACGAGGGACCGACGGGCGATCGGGCGGTTCGGCAACTCCGCGGCCGACGGCGTCTTGAGGCCGTCGCCGAGCGCCGCCTCGACGTCGCGGACGGCGCGCACCAGGGCCGTCAGCTCGGCCGGCTCCAGAGAGGCGGCATGATCCGGGCCCGGACGATCCCGACCGAGGGTGAAATGCTTCTCGATCACCCGGGCCCCCAGGGCCACGGCCGCCGTGGCGACGGCAATGCCCAGCGTGTGGTCGGAATAGCCGACGGGCACGCCGAAGGCCTCGGCCATGGTCGCCATGGCGCGCAGGTTGGCGGCCGCGGCGGGGGCCGGATACTGGGTCGTGCACTGCAGGACGGTGACCCGGGCCTGCACGGCCGCCCGGCCCTCGGCCGAGGCGAAGGCCGCGTCGCAGTCGGCGAGGCCCGTGGGCTCGCCCTCGCGGGTCAGGCCGAAGGCGACGACGCCCAGCGCCTGCCGCACCTCTTCCAGTTCGGCCATGCCGGTGGAGACGAACAGGGGCCGCCCGGTGCGGGCGGCGGCCAGCAGCATGGCCCCCCAGGTCAGGTCGCCGGACGGGATCTTGATCGCCGGCACCCCCATACGGTCCAGCAGGGCGAGGCCTTCCAGATCGAAGGCCGTGGACATGAAGGCGATCCCGCGGTCGCGGCAGCGGTCGGCGATGCGATGATGGGCGTCTTCCGACAGCTCGAGCCGACGCAGCATGTCGGCCTGGCCGCCGTCCTGACCGGTGTTGGCGACCTGATAGGCGGCCTTGGCGGCGCGGCGGGTGACGAGCGCGTCGGCGCGGAAGGTCTGGAACTTGACCGCGTCGGCCCCCGCCGCGGCGGCGACGTCGACGAGGGTCAGGGCGTCGTCCAGCGAGCCGTCGTGGTTCACGCCCGCCTCGGCGACGATGAAGACGCGGTCAGCCATGCCCGGCCTCCAGATCGACGAAGGGCTTGCGCAGCAAGACATCGCGCGGCGGCGCGGATTTCAGGATCGCCAGGATGCGCGCCACGGAGCGGCCGTCGCCGTAGGGATTGGCGATCCCCTGCGGATCAATTGAGCGCGCGCGCGCCAGGGCGTCGAGGATCGCGTCCGGATCCGCCCCGGCATGGACGACGCCGGGGCCGGCCAGACGGCCGCGCTGGCGGTCGCCGACGTCGACGGTCGGGACGCCCAGCGTCGGCGTCTCGGCCAGGCCCGACGAGGAATTGCCGATCACCGCGGCGCAGCGGGCGACCAGCGGGACATAGGCCTCGCCGAGGGCCTCGCGGAAATGGACGCCGGGCCGGGCGGCGGCCCAGCCGCGCAGCCGGGCGTCGAAATCCGCGCCGCCGGGGTCGGCATTGGGGGCGGTGATCCACAGGGTCCAGCCGTCGTCCAGACGGTCCAGCGCACCCAGCAGGGCCTCGAGCTGGGCCCGGCCATGATCGGCGTGCAGGGTCACGGGGTGGAAGGTCACCAGCAGGTTCCGGGGTCCGGGAGGGGCGCCGAGGTGGCGCTCCAGATCCGCGTCGGACATGCGCGCCGCCTCGACCAGACCGTCCAGCGCCGGATTGCCGACGACGTGGATCCGGTCGGCCCCCTCCCCCAGCTGACGCAGGCGGCGGGCGGCGGTCTGGTGGAAGGCCAGATGCAGGTGAGACAGCTTGGTGAGGGCGTGGCGGAACCCGTCGTCCATGGCTCCTTCGGTGACGTCGCCGCCCGACAGGTGGACCAGGGGCACGCCGACGAGGGTCGCGGCCTGGGCGGCGGCGAGCGTCTCGAAGCGGTCGCCCAACAGGGTCAGCATGTCGGCCGGATCGTCGGCGAGGGCTTGCGCGACGCCGTCCAGAACCCGCGCGGCGCGGACGGCGGGCGTCCCGTCCCCCCAGGGAACGCGCGCCGCGATCGGCAGGCCGGTCGCCTCGATCGCGGCGACCGTCAGGCCCTGCGCCGCGTCCAGATGACCGCCGGTGACGACCAGGCCGAGGTCGACGTCCGGGTCGGCATGCAGGGCGCGCGCCAGCGGCGACAGGATGTTCCAGTCGGCGCGGCCGGTGGTCAGCAGGCGGAGACGGCGCGGGCTCACCCCAATCCCTCCTCGACGCATGGCGCGTCGTGGGCCAGCGTAGCCGAGGCGGCCGATTCGCCCCACGGCCGCCGGGAGGGCCGGACATGCGCATCGCCATCGTGGGAACCGGCGGACTGGCCCGGGAAGTGGCGGCGCTGGCGCTGGCGCAGGTGCGCGCGGACAGGGGCGAGGTCGCCGATCCGGTCGTGTTCGTGCCGCAGAATCCTGCCGACCCGTCCCCGGTCGGGGGCATCGTCACGCGCCCACTGAAGGAACTCGAAGACGATCAGGCCCTGGTGGTCGCCGTCGGCGATCCGGCCCTGCGCCGCCGCATCGTGGAGACCGAGACCACCGGCCGGGCCTTCGGAACGGTCGTGGCCGACACGGCGCGCCGGCGGGGACGCAGCGAGATCGGCGAAGGCGCCGTCCTGTGCGACGGCGTGGTCATCACCGACGAGGTCCGCATCGGGCGTCATTTTCTGGCGAATCCGCACGCCTGCGTGATGCACGACTGCACGATCGGCGACTTCGTCACCCTGGCCCCCGGGGCCACCGTGAACGGCAATGTGGAGATCGGCGACGGCGCCTATGTCGGGGCGGGCGCGGTGATCAAACAGGGCGCTCCGGGCCGGCCGCGCCGCATCGGGGCGGGCGCGGTGATCGGCATGGGGGCGGTGGTGACGCGCGACGTCGCGCCCGGCGAGACCGTCGTCGGCAACCCGGCCCGTCCGCTGGAGCGCTGAGGTCAATCCGCCAGGGCCGCGCTGGAGGGCAGGTTGATCACCGAGGCCTCGAGCGCCTCGGCGACGGGCAGAGGCGCGCGGGGGCAGTCGGCGTACATCGGCAGGCGGTGCATCAGGGTCCAGATCGGCCGGGCCTGGATGCCCACGGCATTGAGCCGGTCCAGCAGATCGTCGCGCACGCCGCGGTCGGGACGGTCCAGGATGAAGCCGTTCAGCCAGTTGTTGGGTCGCGTCCCGGCCGGCGGCAGGAGCGGGCTCACGCCCTCGACCTTCGTCAGGGCGTCGGCGTATCGATCCGCCAGCGTCCGCTTGCGGGCCAGCATGTCGTCCAGCCGCTCCAGCTGGGCGACGCCGAGGGCGGCGTTGAGGTTGGGCAGGCGGTAGTTCCAGCCCACCTCGTCGTGATCATAGACCCAGCCGGATCCGCGCCGGGCCGTGGTCGTCAGGTGCTTCGCGCGCGCCGCCAGCGCGGGGTCGCGGGTCAGGATGGCGCCGCCGCCGCCGGTCGTGACGATCTTGTTGCCGTTGAAGCTGAGCGTGCTGACCAGACCGTCGCCGCCGACGTGGACACCGTCCCGGTACGAGCCCAGAGCCTCGGCCGCGTCCTCGACGACCGCCAGGTTCCAGCGGCGCGCGACCGCGGTCAGTCCCGCCATGTCTGCCGGAAATCCGAAGACCTGGGTCACGGCCAGGGCCCGGATCGCGGCGCCCGTCGTCCGGTTCGTGCAGACGCCGTCGCGCAGCTCGGCGACCCCGGTCAGGTGGGTCTGGAGCGCCGCCGGATCGACGGCGAGAGTCACCGGGTCGGCGTCGACGAAATGAGGTCGGGCACCGGCGTGGCTGACGGCGTTGGCGGTGGCGACGAAGGTCAGGGCCGGGCACAGCACCTCGTCGCCCGGGCGCACCCCGGCCAGCAGACAGGCCATGTGCAGGGCGGCGGTGCCGTTGCTGACGGCGACGGCATGCGGCAGGTCCGTCACCTCTTCCAGCATGCGCTCGAACCGGTCCACGAACGCGCCCACGGACGAGACCCATCCCGAGGTCACGCAGTCTCGGACATAGGCTTCCTCGTTCCCGCGAAACTCCGGCGCGTGCAGCGGCAGGTCGCCGGGCCCGGCGACGGCGCGGACCGCCGCGATCAGCCGGTCGGCGAGGTCCGTCACAGGACGTATTCCCCGGGCCGGTAGGCGGCGAGATTGGCCGGATCGCGGAACCAGGCGACGGTCTTCTCCAGCCCGCGCGCGAAGCCGTCGCGGCCGGCGTGCTCCGGGGCCCAGCCGGTCAGGGCCCGCATGCGGGAGGAATCGCTGAACAGCCGTTCGACCTCGGACAGGGCCGGGCGCAGGCGGGCGTCATCGGCCTCGATCCCGACCTTGCGGCCCATGACCTCGGCGATGAGGGCGGCGAGGTCGCCGATGGAGATCTCGAACTCCGAGCCGACGTTGACCACCTGCCCCACCGCCGCGTCGCAAGCGGCCAGCGCCGGGAAGGCGGCGGCCGTGTCGCGCACGAAGGTGAAATCCCGCGTGGGGTGCAGGGCGCCGAGGCGGATGCGGTCCGCGCCGGCGGCGATCTGGGTGATGACGGTCGGGATCACGGCGCGGGCCGACTGGCGCGGGCCATAGACGTTGAAGGGCCGGATCACCGTCACCGGCGTGCCGAAGGCGGCGTGGAAGCTGAGCGCGATCTGGTCCGCACCGATCTTGGTCGCCGAATAGGGCGACTGGCCCTGCAGCGGATGGTCCTCGGTCATCGGCACGAAGCGGGCGGTGCCGTAGACCTCGCTGGTCGAGGTGACGACGACCCGTTCGGTCCCCAGTTCGCGGGCGGCCTGGACCACGTTCAGCGTGCCGCGCACATTGGTGTCGACATAGGCGTCGGGCGAGGAATAGCTGTACGGAATGGCGATCAGGGCGGCGAGGTGCAGGACCACCTCGCAGTCCCTCATCGCATCGCGCGTGCCGTGCGGGTCGCGCACGTCGCCGGCGACGAACTGGACCCCGTCCAGCGCGCCGGGCCCCGCCCGGTCCAGCCAGCCCCGGGTGCCCAGGCTGTTGTACTGGACCATGGCCCGCACGCGATGGCCGTCGGCCACCAGCCGCTCGACCAGATGCGAGCCGATGAAGCCGTCCGCGCCGGTGACGAGAATGCGCTTGCCGTGAAGGTCCATGGGCGTTCCGCGGGCCCCGTCGGGGGGCGCTGCGCCGGATCGTGACCGGAGAGGGTAAACGAGCGACGAAGACGCCGATGTGGCGACGCGGCCGCAGGGCGGCGATTTCGCCCATCCCGCCGTTCGGCGACCGTCGGTCTGTCACATGCGCTTCACATGAGTTTCGGATAGTGGAGATACGGGAGTCGCGGTCGTCCGACATTAGGAGACCGTCTCGGGAGGGATCCGGCACATGAACAAGCTTCTCATCGGGGGCGCCGCGGGCGTTCTGCTCATCGCGGGTCAGGCCATCGCCGCCCGCCTGCCGGAGGCGATCGCCGCGCCCGCCACCGATCCGGTCGTCGCCGAGGCGGTGACCGCCGACCCGGTCGTGCGCCCGACGGTTCGCGCCGCCGCCACGCCCCTGGTCATCCGCGACGCCGATCTGGCGAGCCCGCTCCCGACCTTCGTCGCCGACCGCCTCGACCCCGGCACGACCCCCGATCCGGTGGCCGCGTCCGGCGGCACCTTGGTGGCCGGCGGCCTGACCGAGGCCGAGACGGCGCGTCTGGCGGTCCGGCGGGGCGAAGGTATCTGGAGCGGCGACTGCATTTCGAGGGGCACTTGCCTGCCCGTCCTCCTCGGGGCCGCCGTGGTCGTGACGGCGATCGTCGTCGCGACGGACGACGATTCGGACAGCAACTGACGCTTCGCCCCGGCGCGCCGGGGCTCGATGAGAACCTTTCGGGGCTGCGGGGATGACCCTGCGGCCCCTTTGGTCTGCGCATGGCCGGACCAGAAAGCGCTCCTCGCCCGGTCGCATCCTCGTGTAAGCGGGGTCTGACGTCGGCCGCGACCTGATCGCCGCCGCGTTCCGGAATGTCGGACGCCGCGCCGCCTGTGCAGGACGGTCGGCACGTGCAGGGGTGCGGGCCTTGGTGAGGACGAGAACGGCCGACGCCCCGTCGGCCCGTCTGGGTGACTGGCTTCTGACCTCGGCCCTGCCGCTGTGGTCGCAGGCCGGGCGGGATCCCGAGGGGGGATTCTTCGAGCGGATCGATACCCACGGCCGGCCGGAGCGCGGCCCCCGCCGGGCCCGGGTGCTGGGGCGACAGATCTACGCCTACTCACGAGCGCCGGCCCTGGGCTGGGCCGGGCCCGCGTCCGAGGTGGTGCGCCATGGTCTGGCGTGCCTGCCGGCCTTCGTGCGAGCGGACGGACTGGTCCAGTCCCGCCTCGACGACGCGGGGCGGCCGCTGGAGGCGCCGATCGACCTGTACGATCAGGCCTTCATCCTGTTCGGCACCGCCCACGCCGTGGACGTCGTCGGGCGCGACGCCCTGCCCGCCTTCGCGGCCACCCTGCGCGCGGCGCTGGAACGGTTCGCCCATCCGCTGGGCGGATTTGAGGAGGCCCTGCCCCGGACCCTGCCGCTGCGGGCCAATCCGCACATGCATCTGCTGGAGGCGGGCCTAGCCTGGGAGGCGCGCACCGACGGGCCGGAACGGGCCGACTGGGCCGCCTTCTGCGACGGCATCGTCCGGCTGGCGCTGGAGCGGATGATCGATCCCGACACCGGTGCCCTGCATGAGCATTTCGACGGCGACTGGCACCGCGCGACCGCGCCCGACCTGGCCGTGGTCGAGCCGGGCCACCAGTTCGAATGGGCCTGGCTGCTGACCCGCTGGGGCGAGGCGAGGGGCGACCGCCGGGCCCTGGCGGCGGCGGACCGACTCCGGGAGATCGGCGAGACTCACGGGGTCGACGCCTCGGGCCTGACGATCGCCGAGCTGGGACCGGACCTGACCGTGCGGGCGGGTCACGCCCGGCTGTGGGCCCAGGGTGAGCGGGCCAAGGCCTGGGCCCAGCGGGCCCTGAGGGTCGAGGGCGCGGCCCGGGCCGACGCCCGGGACCGGATGGAGGCGGCCTGCGCGGCCCTGATGCGCTTCGTCACCCATGCCCCGGCCGGCGGATGGCGGGACCGGATCGCGGCGGACGGCGGGCCGGTCGAGGAGTCCGCCCCCGCCAGCAGTCTGTATCACATCGTCGGCGCGGTGGAGGAGACCGCGGGCGCGACCGGGTCCGTCGCAAACCCCTGAAAGGGCACAGGCCCTGGCAACAGGCCCGGCACGGACCCGGGCGGGTTCATGGCCACCATCTGCTCGAGGAAGCCGTTCGGGCTCCAGGTGTCGTCGCTCGGGGTCCGCAGACCCAGCCGCTGGGCCACGTCGGCGACGAAGCCGACGCAGTTGCGATTGTGGACGTTGTAGCTGTTGCCGGCCGGCGTGGCCCACCAGTCCATCCGCTTGGTCAGGTCGTAGAAGGTGGCGTCCGAAATGCGGATGCTGAGATAGGCCTTGCCGACCGGCGGCTCCGACCCTGCATAGTCGGTCAGAACGCCCGGGCCCGCCCGCATCAGCTGCTCGATCCCGCCGCCGTCGGCCGCGCCGAAGCTGACCATGCGCAACACCGGTTCGCCGCTGTCCAGACGGCCCTCGAGGACGACATAGGCATGGGGCGACACGAACCGGGTCAGGCTGAGATTGCCGTCCTTGCCGTAGAAGGTGACGACGACGTCCGCCGCCGCCGGCCAGGCCAGCAGCCAGAGCAGCAGTGCGGTGATCAGGCGCGCCATCCCGGTCCCTCCAGACAACAGCCACGCTTGAGATTGCCCGCCTCGCGCCGAAACTCAAGCCTGACGGTCCGGTCGCCCGGTTCGCGAGATCAGCCGGCCGGAGCCAGCGGCGGCGGGACCGGCGCGGCCAGCAGGCCCGGCACGGCGCCCAGCGGATTCATCGCCACCATGTCCTTGAGAAAGCCGTTCGGACTGAGCGTCTCGTGCGACGGCGTGCGCAGGCCCAGACGCTGCGCCACGTCGGCGACGAAGGCGATGCAGTTGCGCTTGTTCAGATTGTAGCGCGAGCCTTCCCGCGTGCCCCACCAGTCGATGCGGGCGGACAATTGGTGGAAGGCCTCGTCGGAGATCTCGACGCTGAGATAGGGCACGCCTTCGGCGACGTAGATCGCGTCCGGTTCCTTGAGGATGCCGGCACCCGAGAACAGCAGCAGCTGGGGGCCGGGGCTGGCGGCGGTGAAGCCGACCGACCGCTCGACCGTCTCGCCGGTTTCCAGCGTGCCGTGCAGGCGAACGTAGGCATGCGGGAAGTACAGCCAGCCGCCGCGCACCTGGGCGCCCTCGTGGCCGAAGAAGGTGACGGTGACGGCCGCCGCCGCCGGCCAGGCCAGCAGCCAGAGCAGGAGGCCGGCGAGCAGGGCCCCGGCGGGCGTCTTCAGACGGGCGGTCGACATGGCCGCAGACTGCCTCGAACGCCCGACGGGGAAAAGTCCCTCAGTGCGGCGCGGGCGCAGGCGCGGCGTCGGCGTCTGCGACCCGGGTCCGGGCGGCCATGACGGCGAAGGCGACGAGGACCAGGTATCCGGCCAGGGGGACGTAGAAGACCGGGTTCAGGCTGCCGGTGACGTCGGCGATCTGGCCGCCGATCAGCGGCAGGACGGCGCCGCCGACGATGGCGGTGCACAGCAGGCCCGAGGTGGCCGGGGCCGGGGCGCTGGAGCGCTCCAGCGTCAGGGTGAAGATGGTCGGGAACATGATGGAGTTGAAGAAGCCGACGGCGATGGCGGCGTACGCCGCGGTCGTGCCGGAGGTCTGGGTCACGACGAGGCACAGGATCGCGGCGATCGCGGTGTTGACCGCCAGCAGGACGCCGGCCTTGACGCGGGTAAGCAGCAGGGCGCCGATGAAGCGGCCGACCATGGCCCCGCCCCAGTACAGGCTGACCATGCGGCCGGCGTCGGCCTCGGGCAGGTTGAGGATCTCCGGCCGGTTCAGGAAGTTGGTCAGCAGGCCGCCGATGGTCACCTCGGCGCCGACGTAGACGAAGATGGCCAGGGCCCCCAGCAGGGCCCATTTCGAGCCGAAGGCCCGGAGCGGCGAGGCCACGCCGGCATCACCCCCCGACGCCGCGGCGGCGGCGTTGATCTTCTTGCGGGCCGAGAAGATGAACAGGGCCACGACGGCGAAGACGGCGCCCAGGCCGAGGAAGGCCAGGTCGATGCTGCGCAGGGATTCGCCGCGGGTCGCCTCGGTCACCACCGCCCCGGCCGCGAAGACGCCGCCGGTCAGCAGCACGGTTGAGCCCAGCAGCGGGCCCAGCGTCGTGCCCAGCGAGTTGAAGAACTGCGAGAAGTTCAGCCGCGCGTGCGAACTCTTGCGCGAGCCCAGCGCCGCCACCAGCGGATTGGCCGCCACCTGCAGCAGGGTGACGCCCGAGGCGATCACGAACAGGCCCAGCAGCACCAGCATGTACTCATCCACCAGCGTCGCCGCCGGGATGATCAGACAGCCCAGCACCATCACCGCCAGCGCCGAGATGATTGACCGGCTGTAGCCCAGACGCGACAGCAGCGCCGCCGCCGGCACCGACACCACCGCATAGGCGATGAACCAGGCCGAGGCCGTCAGCGTCGCCTCGGCGAACGACAGGTCGAACACCTTCTTCACCGCCGCGATCAGCGGATCGATCAGCGAGGTCGCAAACCCCCAGGCGAAGAACAGCGTCGTCACATAGGCGAAGGCCAGGCCCGTGCCCCCCTGACCGGACGGAGAGGTGGCGGTCGGCGTGTCGGTCATGTCGGCTCCCTCGGCGAAGGCGGCGTGCGCGCTCCGCTCCATTCCGCGCCTTGGTTCCACGCGCGTGCGGAGGGGTCCAGCGGCTTTCGCCCCGCCGTAACCAAAAGTGGCCTGACGCTTTACGGCCCCGACGGGATGTCCGACGAAGGACGGGACGGCGGAGGGCTCATGAGCGGGATCGATCAGGACTGGTGGCGCGGTGCGGTGATCTATCAGATCTATCCGCGCAGCTTCGCCGACTCCGACGGCGACGGGGTGGGCGACCTGCCGGGGATCCTGGCCCGGCTGGACCACGTCGCCGGGCTGGGCGTGGACGCGGTGTGGCTGTCGCCCTTCTACGCCTCGCCCATGAGGGATTTCGGCTACGACGTGGCCGATTACTGCGCGGTCGATCCCGTATTCGGCACGATGGACGACTTCGACCGGCTGGTGGCGCGGGCCCACGCCCTCGGCCTGAAGGTGATCACCGACCTGGTGTTCGCCCACACCTCGGACCGCCACGCCTGGTTCGAGGAGAGCCGTCGGTCCCGGGAAAACCCGAAGGCGGACTGGTACGTCTGGGCCGACGCGAAACCGGACGGGTCGCCGCCGTCGAACTGGCAGTCGGTGTTCGGCGGCCCCGCCTGGACCTGGGACGCGCGGCGCGGCCAGTACTGGATGCACAATTTCCTGCCGGAGCAGCCGCAGCTGAACACCCACCGGCCCGAGGTCCAGGACGCCCTGCTGGACGTGGCCAGGTTCTGGCTGGAGCGGGGCGTGGACGGCTTCCGGCTGGACGCCATCAATTTCGGCATGCACGACCCGGCCCTGATCGACAATCCGCCGGCACCGCCGGGCGGCAAGCGGACGCGGCCGTTCGATTTCCAGCTGCACCTGCACAACCAGTCCCAGCCCGGCCTGATCGGCTTCATGAAGCGGATCCGGGCGCTGACGGACGCCTTCCCCGGACGGTTCACCGTGGCGGAGATCCCGGGCGAGGGGGCGGAGGCCGAGATGCAGGCCTTCACCGAGGGGGCCGACCGGCTGAACAGCGCCTATGGATTCAATTATCTCTATGCCGACGCCCTGACGCCGGGTCTGGTGCGGACGGCGGCCGGCGCGTGGGACGGGCGCGCGGGGCAGGGCTGGCCCAGCTGGACCTTCTCCAACCACGACGCGCCGCGCGCGGTGACCCGCTGGGCCGCCGGCCGCGATCCGCGCGCCGTCGCCGAGGTCGCCATGCTGCTGCTGACCTGCCTGCGCGGCACGGCCATCATCTATCAGGGCGAGGAGCTGGGCCTGCCGCAGGGCGAGGTGCCGTTCGAACGGCTGGTCGATCCCGAGGCCATCGCCAACTGGCCCGAGACCCTGGGACGCGACGGGGCCCGCACCCCCATGCCGTGGCGCGGCGAGGCGCCCTTCGCCGGCTTCTCGACGGTCGAGCCCTGGCTCCCCGTGGATCCCCGGCACCCGGCGCTGGCGGTCGACGGCCAGACGACGGACCCCGGGTCGATGCTGGCGACGACGCGGCGGCTGATCGCGACCCGACGCGCGACGGCCTGTCTGCGGACCGGCGACATGACGGTGATCCAGGCCGACGACGACCTGCTGGTCTTCGAGCGCAGCCTGGGCGGCGAGCGGCGGCTGTGCGCCTTCAATCTGGGCTTCGCCGTGCGCGACTGGTCGGCGCCCGAGGGATGGGCGGTCGTCGACTCGGTCGGCGCGCGCGACGGCGACGGCCTGCCGCCGCTCGGCGGCCGGGTCCTGGCGCCGGCCTGAGTCGTGCGGCGTTCGTCACAATCGCCGGATATGTCGCGGCCATGACGAACGCTCCGTCCGCCCTGTCCCGCCTGCCCCCCTCCCGACGGGTGGAGATCGGCCTGGTCGCGGCGCTGGGGCTGGCGCTGATCGGCGGGGCCTGGCGTCTGGCGGCGCCGCCCCCCGCGCCGGCCGCCCAGGGGGCCGCGCCGACGGCGGACCCGGGCGTCTTCGCGCGTTTCGACGCCTTCCACCGGGCGGGCACGGCGCCTCCTGGCCTGGCCGCGGAGGTCGATCTGGTCGGCTGGCGACTGATGGGGACGCGGACGGGGGCGGACGCCTCGGCCATCCTGCAGCGGCCCGACGGGGTGCAGATCGTGCTGACGCGCGGCGAGGCCGTCGCCGGGGCCCCGGAACTGCGACACGTCGCGGCCGACCACGTCGTGCTGGTCGACGGGGGGCGGGAACTGCGGCTGGAGTTCAGCGACGGCCCGCCGCCTCCGCCTTCGCCGCCCGGCGGAGCCCCCGGCGCTCTCGACGCGGATGCGGCCCGGGCCGCCGCGGCCATGGGCCTGAGCGCGCCGCCCCAGGACGTCTACGTCTCGGCCCTGCGGCCGCAGATGCGGGACGGCGCCGTCGAGGGCTTCGTCTGGCGGCGCGGCGCGGCCGGCGGCGCCCTGGCGGGGCTGGGCCTGCGCGAGGGCGACGTCATCCTGAGCGTTGGCGGGGAGGCTCTGACCAGCGAGGAGCGGGTGGCGGAACTGTCCGACGTGCTGGGGTCCGGGCGGGCGGTCGAGGTGCGGTGGCGACGCGGCGGCCAGGTCCTGACCGCGACGCTTGCTCCGACGACGGAGTGATATTCACTCAACTGCCTCAAACATCGGCGGGCCCGATTGTGAAGATCAATCTGCGTTCGGATTGATATACACATAGCATTACATAAGCGTCACGCCCCCATTGCAAAGCGGCTCTAATCGAGCGTCCCGGGGTTGCTGGGCGAACAGTGCACGGGTGACCCGCACATTCCATTGCGAGGGGTTACCCAAGATGCGTCTCACGAAAATTCTGATGGCCGGCGCGGCCGCCCTGGCCCTGGCCGCCTGCGGTTCGGCCGAAGTGGCGTCGCCGGGCGAAGGCAACTTCGGCGGCGGCACCGGCGGCGGCACCGGCGGCGGCGGCACCGGCGGCGGCGGCACGACCCCGGCCACCTGCCCGACCGGCACCTCGAACGTCGGCACCATCACCGCCGCGGGCGGCACCGTGCTGCGCAACTGCCAGCTGCCCGCCCTGATCGTCGGCAACCTGGTTCTCGCCAACACCACCGGCGTCATCTACTCGGTTTCCGGCCGCACCGACGTGGGCCAGGACCGCGGTGCCAACCCCGCCGCCCCGACCGCCGGCGCCCAGCAGGGCATCCTGACCGTCGAGCCGGGCGTGCGCGTCTTCGGTTCGGGCGGCCTGGACTACATCGTCGTCAACCGCGGCTCGCAGATCTTCGCCGAAGGCACCTCGACCAGCCCGGTGATCTTCACCAGCCGCCAGTCGATCGAAGGCACCACCGGCGTCGACTCGATCGGCCAGTGGGGCGGCCTGGTCATCCTCGGCCGCGCGCCGATCGCCGCCTGCCCGGCCGGCGTGACCCCGCCGAACATCGCCTGTGAAGCCCAGGTTGAAGGTACCAACGCCTTCTACGGCGGCAACACGGTGTCGGACAGCTCGGGCCGCCTGCGCTACATGCGTCTGCAGCACTCCGGCTTCCAGATCCTGCCGGGCAACGAGCTGAACGGCATCACCATGGCCGGCGTCGGCAACGGCACGGTCGTCGAGTACCTGCAGGTCCACAACTCGTCGGACGACGGCATCGAGCCGTTCGGCGGCACTGTGAACCTGAAGTACGTGATCCTGACGGGTAACGACGACGACAGCTTCGACACCGACACCGGCTATCGCGGCAACGTCCAGTTCATGATCGTTCGCCAGCGTGCCAGCGGTGGCGACCGCATGTTCGAATCGTCGTCGGCCGGCAACCAGGCCCTGTTCACCCGTCCGACCATCTCGAACGTGACGGCCATCGGCCGCACGGGCGGCGGCGACGGCGTGCTGCTGAACACCGGCCATGCCATGCAGCTGTACAACTCGGTTATCACCGGCTCGGGCACCTGCTTCGACATTGACGACGCCTCCACCGTGACCAACGGACCGACGTTCAACTCGGTCTTCCTGACCTGCGGCACGACCTTCCGCGCCGACGGCAACCAGGACGCCGGCACCTCGGGCATCTTCGCCACGGGTGCCAACAACGGCTCGGGCACGTCGACGCTGAACGGCGTGATCAACGGCGCCAACGAGACGGCCCGGACCCCGACCGCGGTCGCCGGTCTGAACCCGTTCTTCGTCAACACGACCTACATCGGCGCCGTCCGCGACAGCGCCGACACCTGGTACGCCGGCTGGTCCTGCGGCATCGCCGCCGGCTCCACCTGCTGATCCTGCGCCCGGGGGGCGGCCGCACGCGCGGCCGCCCCTCACGTCGTTCCACGTCGAACCCATAGGACCAAGGCGCCGATCATGAAGACGCTTTCCAAGACGCTTTCCAGGAATTGGGGCGCACTCCTGCTCGCCGGCACCGCGCTGACCGCGCCTGGCCTGGCGTTCGCCCAGACTCCGCCGACCGATCCGGTCACCGTCACCCAGGATCCTGAACCCCAGGAGCCCGAAGAAACCCAGGTGGACGAGATCGTCGTCCTGGGCCGCTTCATCCCCGAACCCCTGCGCGAGACCTCCGAGGTCGCGGCCTTCCTGACCGCGGAAGACCTCGAGCGCACCGGCGACGACAACGCCGCCCAGGCCCTGACCCGGGTGACCGGCCTGTCGATCGTCGAGGGCCGCTTCGTCTACGTGCGCGGCCTCGGCGAGCGCTACTCCTCGGCGCTGCTGAACGGCTCGCCCCTGCCCTCGCCCGAACCGCTGCAGCGCGTCGTGCCGCTGGACCTGTTCCCGGCCTCGGTGCTGGACGGCGTCGCCGTCCAGAAGACCTACTCGGCCAACTATCCGGGCGAGTTCGGCGGCGGCGTCATCGACCTGACCACCGTGGGCGCCCCGCGCGAGCCCTTCCTGAACCTCCAGGTCTCGATCGGCGGCAATCTGGAAACGACCGGCAAGGACGGCCTGATCTATTACGGATCGCGCACCGACTTCACCGGCTTCGACGACGGCACGCGCGACGTGCCGGGCCTGCTTCGCGACGCGATCGCGACGGGCAACCGCGTCGCCGCGGGGGCCAACTTCACCCAGGCGGAAGTCCAGGCCATCGGCCGCGACTTCATCAACGCGCCGCTGAACCTGCTGCAGGAGCAGGACCACATCCAGCCGAACTTCGGCTTCGAACTGTCCGGCGGCCGCACCTGGCTGGTCGGCGGCGGCGATCTGGGCGCGATCTTCGTGGCCAGCTACGACAACGACTGGCGCACGCGCGCGGCGATCCAGCAGGAAGGCCGTCTCGACATCGACACCCTCGAGGTCCAGAGCGACTATCAGGTCCGCTCGACCGAGAACGACGTCGGCATGAACCTGCTGGGCGGCCTCAGCTGGCAGAACGAGTTCCACGAGCTGAAGTGGACCAACCTCTACGTCCGCCGGACCACCAAGGAAGCCCGGTCGCGGGAAGGCATCGACTTCGCCGCCCCCGGGACCGGCGAAGTGCGCGACGACTACACCGAGTGGTTCGAGCGCGACCTGTTCTCGACCCAGCTGGCCGGCGAGCACGACTTCATGGACGGCGACCTGGAGCTGTCGTGGCGCACGGCCTACGCCCTGACCACGCGCAACTCGCCGTATGAGAAGTTCATCCGCTACGGTCTCGGCGCTGACGGCGTCTATCGTCACGACGGCGAGCAGTATCGCAACTCGACCAGCTTCTCGGAGCTGGAAGACGAGATCCTGAGCGCCGGTGCCGACCTGGCCTGGACCACCCCGCTGTCCGACGCCCGCGAGCTCACGGTCCGCGGCGGCGTGGCCTGGATGGACAACACCCGGAACGCCGAACGCCGCGACTTCCGCTTCTATCCGGCCGGCGGCTCGATCCCGCAGGACGTCCAGGACAGCCGCGTCGACTACCTGTTCTCGGACTTCAACATCGGCCCGCTGCTGTGGGAACTGCAGGAAATCACCCCGTCGGGCGGCGCCGCCGCCTATGACGCGGGCCTGGAGACCCGCGCCGCCTACGTCCAGGTCGAAGCCGAGATCATCCCGCTGGTCAGCATTTCGGCCGGCGTCCGCTATGAGGACGCCGAGCAGTTCGTCTCGCCGCGCGACCTCTTCGGCGGGGCCCTGGTGTTCCAGCCGACCTCGCTGGAGAACACCTACTGGCTGCCGTCGGCGACCCTGACGTGGAACTTCATGGAAGACACCCAGCTGCGTCTGGGCGCCTCCCAGACCATCGGTCGTCCGCAGTTCCGCGAACTGGCGCCGCAGCAGTACCTCGACCCGGATAACGATCGCCTGTTCTTCGGCAACCCGTACCTGGTCGACACCGAGATCCTGAACCTCGACGCCCGCCTCGAGCGCTACTTCGACCGCGGCGAGTACATCACGGCCGGCATCTTCTACAAGGATCTGGAAAACCCCATCGAGTCGTCGATCAACGACATCGGCTCGGTGATCCAGCAGACCTACCTCAACGCGCCGAAGGCGATCCTCTACGGGATCGAGCTCGACGGGAAGAAGTACTTCGAGTTCCCGGACTCGCAGTGGGGCTTCATCGCCGACAAGCGCTGGCTGGTGCAGGCCAACTACACCTACACCCAGTCGGAAGTGCAGGTTGAGGCTGGCGATCTGGTGTTCCCGCTGTCGGCCCAGGGCGCTGCGCGCCCGGCGAGCGACTACATCATCGACGGCAGCCGTCTGCAGGGTCAGTCCGAACACCTGGCCAACGTGCAGTTCGGCTGGGAAGACGAGGTGGCCCGCTCGCAGGCGACCTTCCTGGTCACCTGGGTTTCGGAACGCTCCTCGGCCCGTGGCCGTCCGGGCGAGCCGGACCTGATCCAGGATCCGGGCGTCATCCTCGACTTCGTCTACCGCAAGGACTTCGAATACGCGGGCCGCGACATGGGTCTGTCGATCGAACTGCGGAACCTGCTGGACGAGGACTACATCGAGTACCAGGAACTGGGGAACCGGATCACGGCCAATGGCTATGATCTGGGCCAGAGCGGCTCGATCAGCCTGACCACCCGCTTCTGATCCCGGTCAGAACGCAAGAGACGCGGCCGGTCCTTCGGGACCGGCCGTTTTCTTTTGGGCTCAGGCGAAGACGTAGCCGGTCTGGGTCCAGGTGTAGAAGTCGGCCGCGGCGAACCCCTGCTCGCGCGGGCCGAAGCTGGACTTCTTCGTGCCGCCGAAGGGCACGTGATAGTCGACCCCGGCGGTCGGCAGATTGACCATGGTCATGCCGGCGCGGATGCGGCGCTGGAAGTCGCTGGCGTGCTTCAGGGACGTGGTGACGATGCCCGACGAGAGGCCGAATTCGCCGGCGTCGGCGACGGCAAAGGCCTCCTCATAGTCCCTGACCCGCACCACCGAGACGACCGGACCGAACACCTCATTGGCGTTGATCCTCATGTCGGCGACGGTGTCGACGATCAGGGTCGGCGGCACGTGCCAGCCGCGCGGCGACAGGCTGAGGCGGTCGCCCCCGGCGACGACGCGCCCGCCCTCGCCGACCGCCGTGTCGATCCAGTGGTGCACCGTCTCCCTCTGGTCGTCGGTGGCGGCGGGGCCGACCTGGGTCTGGGGGTCCAGCGCATGACCGACGCGCAGGGCAGACGCCTTCTCCGCCAGGGCCGAGACGAAGCGGTCGTGAATGCCGTCCTGCACGATCAGGCGCGAGGAGGCGGTGCAGCGCTGCCCCGTCGAGAAGAAGCCGCCGTCCAGCGCCACCGTGACGGCGCGGTCGAGGTCGGCGTCGTCCAGCACCACCAGGGGGTTCTTGCCCCCCATCTCGAGCTGGCAGCGCGCCTGACGCGCGGCGCAGCCCGCGGCGACGCCCGCGCCCACGCCCTGCGAGCCGGTGAAGCTGATCCCGTCCACGTCGGGGTGGTCCACCAGCGCCTGACCGACGCGGCCGCGGCCGATCACGAGGTTGAAGACACCGTCGGGCAGCCCCGCCTCGTGCAGGATCGCCGCCAGCGCCTCGGCCGTGGCGGGGGTCGGGCCGGCGGGCTTCATCACCACGGTGTTGCCGAAGGCGAGCGCCGGCGCGGCCTTCCACGCCGGGATGGCGATCGGGAAATTCCACGGCGTGATCAGGCCGAACACGCCGACGGCGCGGCGGCGCGTGCGGACCGAGACACCGGGCCGCACGGAGTCCAGCGCCTGACCGTGCAGACGCACGGCCTCGCCGGCGAAATAGCGCAGGATGCGGGCGGCGCGGCCGGTCTCGGCGACGCCTTCGGCCAGGGTCTTGCCTTCCTCGCGCGACAGCAGGCGGCCGACGGCCTCGCGGCGGTCCCAGAGGATCTGGCCGGCGCGGTCCAGCACGTCGGCGCGGAGCTCGGGGCTGGCCGCGCTCCAGCCGGGGAAGGCCGCGCGGGCGGCGGCGACCGCGGCGTCCACCTCGGCCTGACCGGCGTCGGGCAGACGGGCGACCACCTCGTCGAGATCCGACGGATTGCGCCGCTCGGACGGGCGGTCGGCCGCGACCCTCTTCCCGCCGATCCAGTGATGGAGGTCCAGCGGGGCGTCGGTCATGGCGGAGGTCCGTAGGGGCGGGCGACCCGGCCGGCGCGAACCGGCCGGGTCTGGATGCGCCTTACTGGACCGGGTTGCCGTAGACGTCCACCACGCGGACCTCGCCGATGTTGAGCGCGCGCAGGCGCGGCTCCAGCGTGGCGCGGTCGCCGACCACGACCCAGACGGTCGGGCCGTCGGAGACGATGGTCCGGGCCGCCTCGGTGACGGTGGCGGGCGTGGTGGCGACGATGCCGGCGGCCGAGCGGTCGAAGTAGTCGTCCGGCAGGCCGTAGACGACCAGTTGCGCCAGATCGCCGGCGACCGCGCCGTTGGTCTCCCACTGGCCCGCCATGCCGAGGATCAGGTTCGACTTGTGCGCCGCCAGTTCCGCGTCGGTGACCGGGCGGCCCGTCAGGACCTCGGTCAGTTCGCGGTCGATCTCCAGCAGGCTCTCGGCGGTCTTGTCGGACTGGACGCCCGTGGAGACCAGGAACAGGCGTTCGCCCCGGGCGCCGCGGATGCCGGAGCCGGCGCCGTAGGACCAGCCCTTCTCCTCACGCAGGTTCATGTTGATCCGGCTGGTGAAGGAGCCGCCCAGGGCGGTGTTCATCGCCGTGATCGCCGGTTCGGTGGTCGGGTCCAGGGCGGGAACCAGACGGCCCGCCGTGATGGTCGACTGCGGGCCGGCGCGATCCACGAGATAGATCACCGGACCGGACGCGGCGGCCACCGCCGTGGGCTGCTGACGCGCCGGGATGGCCGAGGCCGGGGCGGTCCAGCCGCGGAACTTGTCCTCGAGCAGGGGGACCAGTTCGTCGCGGGTCACGTCGCCGACGACCACCAGGGTGGCGTTGTCGGGGCGGAACCAGGCGGCGTGATAGGCCTCGGCGTCGGCCGGGGTCAGGGCCCCCACGGTCTGGACCGTGCCCGAGGTCGGACGGCCGTAGGGGTTCTCGAACCCGTACAGCGAACCGGCCAGCACGCGGTTGGCGACGGCGCCCGGATTGCGGTCGGCCTGCTGAATGCCGGACACCTGCTGCACGCGCGACCGCTCGAAGTCCTCGGCGCGGAACGCGGGGTTCAGGATCACGTCGGCGTAGAGATCCAGGGACTCTTCCAGGCGGGAATCGATCGCCGTCATCGAGACGCTGGTCGTGTCGACGCCGGACGAGCCGCCGAGCGTCGCGCCCAGAAGCTGCAGGCGGTCGCTGATCTCGAGCGCGTCGAGATCGTCGGTGCCGCTGGTCATGACCGAGGGGGTCAGAACCGCCAGACCGGCCTTGTCGGCACCCTCGCCGGCGGTGCCGGCGTCGACGATCAGGTTCATCGACACGGTCGGAACGCCGGTCCGGGTGGCCAGGATCACGTCCAGCCCGTTCGACAGCTCGAAGCGCTCGAACGAGGGGAAGTTGGCCATGGGCATCTCGCCCGGGACCGGCATGGCCGAGCGGTCCGCGCCGGTGGCGGCGGCGGCGAACTGGTCGAACGGCCGGACCTCGAGGGTGTAGGAGCCGTCGCTGAGCCACTTGCGGCCCGCGGCCGACAGATCCTGCGGACGGGCGGCCAGAAGGCGGGCGTAGCTCTCGCGCCACTGGTCGGGATTGTCGTGGAAGACCTCGCCCTGGGCCAGACGGTCGGACTTGCCGCCGAAGCCGCCGATCCGTTCGAGGCCGCGCACGAGGCCGGCACCGGTCGAGGTGCGGGCGCGCTCCAGCTCATTGGCGGTGGGGCCGTCGCGCAGCAGGCGCTCCAGTTCCTCGTCGACGACGGCTTCCAGCGCGGCCAGATCCTGGCCCGGCTTGGCGGTCACGACGATGACGAACTGGCTGCCGATCTCGCCTTCCGAGACGAAGGCCGAAACGCCGGTCGCGGTCTGGTCGTCGAACACCATGCGCTTGAACAGACGCGAGTTACGGCCGGACGTCAGGACCTGGGCCAGCAGGCCCAGATGGTCGGCCTCGGCCTCGCCGGCGGGCGGCACGTTCCAGACCTTGTAGAGGCGCGGCTGGCCGACGCGGTCGTACATGACCTCGCGCTGCTCGCCGACCATGGGCTCGATCATGCGGGCCGGCTGGGTGACCGGCGGTCCGGGCGGGATGTCGCCGAAATAGTGGGTGACCTTGGCCAGGGCCTCTTCCGGCGAGATGTCGCCGGCCAGCACGATCACGGCGTTGGCCGGGCCGTAGTAGTCGCGGAACCACTGCTGCACGGTCGGCAGGTCGGCGGCGTTCAGGTCGTCCATCGAGCCGATGACGCTGTGGCCATAGGGGTGGTCGGCCGGATAGGTGGCGTCGATGATCGAGTTCCAGACGCGGCCGTAGGGCTGGTTCTCGCCCTGGCGCTTTTCGTTCTGGACCACGCCGCGCTGCTCATCCAGGCGCGCCTGGTCGATGGCGCCCAGCAGGTGACCCATGCGGTCGCTTTCGAGCCACAGGATCGAGTCCAGCGCCGAGGTCGGGACGTTCTGGAAGTAGTTGGTCCGGTCCTTGTTGGTCGTGCCGTTCTGGTCGGTGGCGCCCAGCAGCTCGGTGGCCTTGAAGAAGTCGGAGTTGAAATTCTCCGAGCCGTTGAACATCAGGTGCTCGAACAGGTGGGCGAAGCCGGAGCGGCCCAGAGGCTCATTCTTGGACCCGACGTGGTACCAGATGTTCACGGCCACGATCGGGGCCTTGCGGTCCTCGTGCACGATCAGGGTCAGGCCGTTCGGCAGGACGAAGCGGCTGTAGGGGATCTGCACGTCGGGCAGCGGCGGCAGTTGCTGCAGCGCCGGTTCGGCCGCGTCGACGGTGGCCACGGGCACGATCGCGGTGGCGTTCGGATCGATCTCCTGGGCGACGGCGGCGCCGGACAGAAGCGCGGCGGCGCAGCAACCGCCGACCAGCAGGCGGCGAAGGGTGGGCAGGCTCATGGAATTCCCCCTTGGAAAGCACGGCTTTGACGGCGCCCACGGCGCCCCGGACGCGCATTGACACCCGGGGGCGCGGCGCGTGCAAGGCTTGAGACATTGCCGTTTCGTAACCTTGCGGCACCGCGTGACGCGGCCGCGAAACGGCCAAGGTGGATTCGTGCCGGGACGCGGCGCGGCCGGCGAGGCCACGCATGGTGCCCCCAATATCGCACCGCACACGAAATGATTTGCCTGTTGCGCCGCAATACGATCCACTCCGGTCCCGCGGCCCGCAGAGACGGCGCGGCCGACCTCCCCGACCGCTTGCCCCGGAGACGTCGCCGCCCATGAGCCCCGCCGCCCTGCTGCCCCATCAGGCCGCCCTCGAGATCGATCCCTCCGCCACCGGCTGGATCCTGACGTCCACCGCCCTCGTCCTGATGATGACCCTGCCGGGGCTGGCGCTGTTCTACGGCGGCATGGTGCGGCGCAAGAACGTGATCGGGGCCATCGCCCATTCGACCGCCGCCTTCATGGTGGTGACGGTGCTGTGGTTCGCGGTCGGCTATTCCCTGTCGTTCGGCAGCGGCAACGCCCTGATCGGCGGGCTGGACGCGGCCTTCCTGAACGGCGTGAGGGTCGACACGGCGCACGCGCTGGCCCCCGCCCTGCCGGAGTTCCTCTGGATCGCCTACCAGCTGACCTTCGCCATCATCACCCCCGCGCTGATCGCCGGCGCCTTCGCCGAGCGGATGAAATTCTCGGCGTCCCTGCTGTTCTTCGCCCTGTGGCACCTGATCGTCTACGCGCCCATCGCCCACCAGGTCTGGGGCGGCGGCTGGATGGGCGAGGCCGGGGTGCTGGACTTCGCGGGCGGCGCGGTGGTCCACGTCAACGCGGGCGTCGCCGGACTGGTCTGCGCGCTGGTGCTGGGGCCGCGGCACGGCTTCGGGCGCGACAACCTGGCGCCGCACAATCTCGCCTTCACGGCGATCGGCGCGGGCCTGCTGCTGGTCGGCTGGATGGGGTTCAACGCGGGCTCGGCCTGGGCGGCGGACGGCATTGCGGCGGTGGCCGCGCTGAACACCATCCTCGCCGCCGCGGCCGCCGCGCTGGGCTGGCTGGTCGTGGAATGGATCGACCACAGGCGGCCGACCCTGCTGGGCATGCTGTCGGGGCTGGTCGGGGGACTGGTGGGGATCACCCCCGCCGCCGGACTGGTGAACCCGCAGGGGGCCATGGTCATCGGCCTGCTGGCGGGCGTGGCCTGCTGGTTCGGGGCGGTCAAGCTGAAGCACTGGCTGAAGATCGACGACAGTCTCGACGCCTTCGGCGTGCACGGCATGGGCGGCATCGTCGGGGCCCTGCTGACCGGCGTCTTCGCCGACGCCGCGATCAACGGCGTGGCCGAGGGGGCGACCGTCCTGAAGCAGGCGATCGGCCTGGTCGCCGTCATCGCCTGGAGCGCGATCGGCACGGGGCTGATCCTGCTGGTCTGCCGCTTCACCACCGGCCTGCGCGTGGACCGGGACGCGGAGATCGAGGGCCTCGACTCCGCCCTGCACGGCGAGGCGCTTCACTAAGAGGCCGCTGTTCCGCCGGGATCGGCGGGTCTATGTTGTCGCCGAGGCCCGCGTCACCGGGCGGCGAACGGATGCGTGCGTGTTCAAGCTGTTGCCGGACCGACCGGGCGTCGAGCCCCTGGCCGAGGCCCTGAAGGCCTGCCGGACCCATCTGGTCTGGGCGGCCGTGTTCAGCGCCCTGGTCAACCTGCTGTATCTGACCCCGACGATCTACATGATGCAGGTCTATGACCGCGTCGTCCCGACCGGCGGGATCACCACCCTGCTGCTGATCACCGCCGTGGCCGTCTTCGCCCTGGGCACGCTGGCGACGCTGGACTGGCTGAGGACCCGCATCCTGGTGCGCGCCGGCCTGAGGCTGGACCGCCAGCTGGCCGATCGCATCCTGGCGCGCATGATCGATCTGCCGGGCAAGGCCTCGGGCACCCAGGCCCTGCGCGAGTTCGACGCCGTACGCACGGCGGTGTCGGGCCAGGGCGTGCTGGCCCTGTTCGACGCCCCGTGGACGCCGATCTACCTGATGGCCTGTTTTCTGCTGCATCCGCTGATCGGCGTGCTGACGCTGGTGGGCGCGATCACGCTCACCGTTCTGGCGGTGATGAACGAGCGCGACGCCCGGCCGCGGCTGAAGCGGGCCCACGACGCCTCGATCGAGGCCTATGCCGCCCAGCAGGCCGTGGCCGAGCAGGCCGAGGTGGTCCGCGCCCTGGGCATGCGCCGGGCCGGCATCGCGCGCCAGATGCGGCAGCGGCGCGAGGCCGCCGACCGCCAGGCCGACGCCCAGTTCACGGGCGGGCGCTACACCGGCGCGATCAAGTTCCTGCGTCTGCTGCTGCAGTCCCTGTCGCTGGGCGGCGCCGCCTGGCTGGCGGTCGACGGCCAGCTGTCACCCGGGGCCATCATCGCCGCCTCCGTGCTGCTGACCCGCGCGGTGGCGCCGATCGAGCTGCTGGTCGGCGCCTGGCCGTCGCTGGTCGCCGCCCGCGCCGGCTGGAAGACGCTGACCGACCTGTTCGAGGGCACCGCCGACGTCGATGCCCCGACCACCGCCCTGCCCGCCCCGCGCGGCCGGCTGGCGCTGGAAGCCCTGTCGATCCGCCTGCCCGGCACGGAACAGCCGCAGGTGCGGGGCGTCAGCCTGACGCTCGAGCCCGGCGAGACCCTGGGCGTGGTCGGGCCGTCGGGATCCGGCAAGACGACCCTGGCGCGGGCGATCGCCGGTGCCCTGAAGCCGACCGCCGGCACGGTCCGGCTGGACGGTGCCGAGTATGAGGCGCGCGAGGGCGACGAGCTGGCCCGGTACATCGGCTATCTACCCCAGGTCCCCAGCCTGTTCGCCGGCACGATCAAGGACAACGTCTCGCGCTTCTCCGGCGCGACGGGCACGCCGCCGGCCGAGGTCGACCGGCTGGCCGTGGCCGCGGCGCAGGCGGCGGGCGCGCACGAGATGATCCTGCGGCTGCCCGACGGCTACGACACGATGCTGGGGCCGTACGGCGCGGGCCTGTCGGCGGGTCAGGCGCAGCGGGTGGCGCTGGCGCGGGCGCTGTACGGCGACCCGGTTCTGCTGGTGCTGGACGAGCCGAACTCCAACCTCGACCAGGATGGCGAGGCGGCCCTGATGGCGGCGGTCCGGGACGCGGCGGCCCGGGGCGCGGCGGTGGTGATCGTGGCGCACCGGGCGGGCGTGCTGGCGCGGGTCGACCGCCTGCTGATGCTGAACGGCGGCGCGGTGGTGGCCGAGGGGCCGCGCGAGCAGGTGCTGGCGCGGATGCGCGGCGCGACGGAAGAGGCGGCCGGCCGATGAGCGATCTGTCCTTCCCCCCGATCAAGGGCCCGCCGCCCGCGCCGAAGCCGGAGGCCGACGCCGTCACCGACGTGCCCCGGATGGAGCTGCGCATCGGCGTCGCCGTGATCGTGGCCTTCTTCGTCCTGTTCCTGGGATGGGCCGCCTTCTTCCCCCTGGACGCGGGTGCCTATGCCACCGGCCAGGTCGCGGTGTCGGGCAACCGGCAGGCGGTGCAGCATCGCGACGGCGGGGTGGTGACGGCCCTGCACGTGGCCGAGGGGGACACCGTCCGGGCCGGACAGGTGCTCGTCGAGGTGGCGGGCGGGGAGCTGCAGGCCACCGAGCGCGGCCTGGCGGGTCAGGTGCTGGCGCTGCTGGCGCAGCGGTCGCGGCTGATCGCCGAGCGGGACGGTCTGGGATCGGTGCCGACGCCCCCGGAGTTCGCGACTTTGCCGCCGGACGACGTGCCCCTGGCCGAGGCGGCGCTGAGCCTGCAGCGCCGCCAGTTTGGAGCCCGCAGTTCGGGTCGCTCGACCGAGCGCGGGGTTCTGGCCCAGCGGGTCAGCCAGCTGGAGCAGCAGATGTCGGGCTTCCAGCGGCAGCTGGCTGCCAACGCCGAGCAGCGGCGGCTGATCGAGGACGAGCTGGCCGACGTGCGGCGCCTGGCCGAGCAGGGCTATGCCCCGCTCAGCCGGGTGCGGGCGCTGGAGCGACAGGCGGCGCAGCTGGACGGCGAGGACGGCTCGCTGCGCGCCCAGATCGCCCGCATCGGCGAGCAGATCGGCGAGACGCGCCTGCAGATGACCTCGGTCGGCACCTCCATGAACGAGGACGTGGCGGACCAGTTGAAGACCGTCGAGGTCCAGCTGAACGAGCTGCAGCCGCGCCTCGTCTCGGTCCGCGCCCAGATCGCCCGGAACCAGGTGCGCGCGCCGGTCGCCGGCCAAGTGGTGGGCCTGACCATCTTTACCCCGGGCGGGGTCATCCAGGCGGGCCAGACCCTGATGGAGATCGTCCCCGAGGACGCCAGCCCGGTGATCGTGGCCGAGATCGCGCCGACCGACATCGACAATCTGGCTGTGGGCCAGTCGACCCAGATCATGTTCCCGGGCCTGCGCGAGGGCAGTCCGCCGCGGCTGCAGGGGCGGGTGACGCGGATCTCGGCCGACGTCCTGTCCGACGCCCAGACAGGGCGGCGCTGGTTCCGCACCGAGATCGTCGTGCCGGAAAGCGAGGTCGCCAAGCTGGGCCGCGCCGCCTCGGCCGTGCGCCCGGGTGCCCCGGTCGAGGTGGTGGTCCTGACCCGCAAGCGCACGGCGCTGCAGTATCTGTTCGAGCCGCTGCTGCGCGGCCTGTGGCGGTCGGGCAGCGAGCAATGACCGGGTAGGGGCAGGTGTCAGGGGTAGGCGGTAGGGAAAGACTGCCGGCCGTGAGTGCTCACTACCCCTACCCCTACCTCTTCTTCGCCCGCCGGAACCGGTGCAGCAGCGGTTCGGTGTAGCCATTGGGCTGGGCGGCGCCCTCGAACACGAGGGCGCGGGCAGCCTGGAAGGCGAGGCTGGCGTCGGGGTCGGGGGCCATCGGGCGATAGAGGGGGTCTGCGGCGTTCTGGGCGTCGACCCGGGCCGCCATCTTCAGCAGCGCGGCCTCGACCTGATCGCGCGTGCAGACGCCGTGCATCAGCCAGTTGGCCAGGTGCTGGGACGAGATGCGCAGGGTGGCCCGGTCCTCCATCAGGCCGACGTCGTGGACGTCGGGCACCTTGGAGCAGCCGACGCCCTGGTCGATCCAGCGGACGACGTAGCCGAGCAGGCCTTGGCAGTTGTTCTCGATCTCCTCGATCACCTCGGCCTCCGACCAGTTGCGGCCGGCGGCGAGGGGCGGGGTCAGCAGGTCGTCCAGCGACGGCACGGCGCGGGCGATGATCTGGTCGCGCAGGGCGAAGACGTCGGTCTGATGATAGTGCAGCGCGTGCAGGGTGGCGGCCGTGGGCGACGGCACCCAGGCGGTGTTGGCGCCCGTCTTCGGATGCGCCGCCTTCTGCTCCAGCATCTCGGCCATGCGGTCGGGCGCGGCCCACATGCCTTTGCCGATCTGGGCCCGGCCGCCGAGGCCGCACTGGAGGCCGATCGCGACGTTCCGGGCCTCGTAGGCCGCGATCCAGGCCGAGGCCTTCATGTCCGCCTTGCGCACCACAGGGCCGCCGCGCATGCAGGTGTGGATCTCGTCGCCGGTGCGGTCGAGGAAGCCGGTGTTGATGAAGACGATCCGGTCCCTCACCGCGTGGATGCAGGCGGCGAGGTTGGCGCTGGTGCGGCGCTCCTCGTCCATGACGCCGACCTTGATCGTGTGGCGGTCCAGCCCCAGCAGGTCCTCGACCCGGTCGAACAGGTCGTCGGTGAAGGCGCACTCGTCCGGTCCGTGCATCTTGGGTTTGACGACGTAGATCGACCCCGCCCGGCTGTTGCGGAGCCGGCCCAGACCGCGCAGGTCGTGCAGGGCGCACAGGGCGGTGACGATCGCGTCCAGCGCCCCCTCCGGCGCCTCCGACCCGTCCGGCATAACGACGGCCGGCGTGGTCATCAGATGACCGACGTTGCGGACGAACAGCAGGCTGCGGCCCGGCAGGGTGACGGTCGACCCGTCCGGGCGCGTGACGGTGCGATCGGGCGCGAGATCCCGGGTCAGGGTCGTGCCGCCCTTGTCGAAGGTCTCCGACAGGTCGCCGCGCATCAGGCCCAGCCAGTTGCGATAGGCCGCGGTCTTGTCGGCGGCGTCGACGGCGGCGACGGAGTCCTCCAGATCGACGATGGTGGACAGGGCGGCCTCCAGCACGACGTCGGCGATGCCCGCCGGGTCGGTCGCGCCGATCGGGTGAGCGCGGTCGACGATCACTTCGAGGTGCAGGCCATGATGTCGGAACAGGCGACCGCGCGCGGTCCGGCCGACCTCCTGCGACGGCTCGGCCAGGGCGGCGTCGGCATCCGCGCAGTCGGTCCAGCTGCCCGACGCCAGAGGCACGGCCTCATCCAGAAACGCCCGGGCCCGGGCCACGACGCGGGCCCCCCGCGCCGCGTCATAGGGCCCGGGCGGCGGCAGGTCGCCCAGCGCGTCGGTGCCGTAAAGGGCGTCGTACAGGCTGCCCCAGCGCGCGTTGGCGGCGTTCAGCACGAAGCGGGCGTTCAGCGACGGCACCACCAGCTGCGGGCCCGCCAGGGTCGCCACCTCGGGATCGACCCGGGTCGTGCCGACCGTGAAGGGCGCCGGTTCGGGCACGAGATAACCGATCTCCGTCAGGAACCGCCGCGTCTCCGCCGGATCGGGCGGCGTCCCCTTTCGCACCTCGTGCCAGGCGTCGATCCGGGCCTGCAGATCGTCGCGGACCGCCAGCAGCCGGCCGCCCCGCTCCGCCGCCCACGCCAGGATGCCGGCGGCACCGGCCCAGAAGGCGTCGGCGTCGAGGCCGAGCCCCGGCATCGCCTCCTGCTCGAGGAAGGTCGCCAGTTCGGCGTCCACCTGAAGTCCGGCGCGGTCGAGGGTCGGCATGGCGGCTCCGTGGCTGGGTTGACTGTAACATTCCGTGATGACGTCGCGGAAGTCGAGAGAGCGCGCTCGCTCACGGAATGTTTCGTTCGCGCGCTACCCTTCGGCGGCAACGCGCGTTAGTCAGGCCCAAACGCAAGCTTCAGGGGCTGACGGATGACGAAGTGGGTCTACGGCTTCGGCGGGGGATCCGCCGACGGCGACGCGTCGATGAAGAACCTGCTGGGCGGCAAGGGCGCCAACCTGGCGGAGATGTCGTCGCTCGGCCTGCCGGTGCCGCCGGGTTTCACCATCACGACCGAGGCCTGCGTCCACTACTATTCCAACGGACAGACCTATCCGGGCGATCTGGCGGATCAGGTCACCGCCGGGCTGAAGGCCGTCGAAGGGATCGTCGGGAAAACCTTCGGGGATGCGGCGAACCCGCTGCTGGTCTCGGTCCGCTCGGGCGCGCGGGCGTCGATGCCGGGGATGATGGACACGGTCCTGAACCTGGGCCTGAACGACGCGACGGTGGAGGGGCTGGCGGCCCTGTCGGGCGACCGGCGCTTCGCCTTCGATTCCTATCGTCGCTTCATCACCATGTACTCCAACGTCGTGCTGGGTCTCGGTCACGACGACTTCGAGGAGGTGCTGGACGACCACAAGGACCGGCTGGGCGTGACGGTCGACACCGACCTGGAGGCCGCGGACTGGGAGAAGGTCGTCGCCGACTACAAGCGCGTGGTCGAGGACCGGCTGGGCCAGCCCTTCCCGCAGGATCCGCATGACCAGCTGTGGGGCGCCGTCGGTGCCGTGTTCGCCAGCTGGATGAACGACCGGGCCAAATTCTATCGCCGCATGCACGACATCCCCGAGAGCTGGGGCACGGCGGTGAACGTGCAGTCCATGGTGTTCGGCAACATGGGCGAGACCAGCGCGACCGGCGTGGCCTTCACGCGCAATCCGTCGACCGGCGAGGCCAGGCTGTACGGCGAGTTCCTGATCAACGCCCAGGGCGAGGACGTGGTGGCCGGCATCCGCACGCCGCAGAGCCTGACCCGCGCGGGCCGCGAGGAGATGGGCGAGACCAAGCCCTCGATGGAAGAGGCGATGCCGCAGGTCTTCGCCGAGTTCGTCGACGTCGTGGGGCGGCTGGAGAGCCACTACCGCGACATGCAGGACATCGAGTTCACGGTCGAACAGGGCCGGTTGTGGATGCTGCAGACCCGCAACGGCAAGCGCACGGCCAAGTCGGCGCTGAAGATCGCCGTCGACCTGGCGGCCGAGGGCGTGATCTCGCAGGAGGAGGCGGTGTCGCGCGTCGAACCCGCGGCGCTGGACCAGCTGCTGCACCCGACGCTGGACCCGAACGCCGAGCGCAAGGTGGTGGCCGCGGGCCTGCCCGCCAGCCCCGGCGCGGCGACCGGCAAGGTCGTGTTCGACGCCGACGAGGCCGAGCGTCTGGCCGAGCACGGCGAGGCGGTGATCCTGGTGCGCGAGGAGACCTCGCCGGAGGACATCCACGGCATGCACGCGGCGCGCGGCATCGTCACGGCGCGCGGCGGCATGACCAGCCACGCGGCGGTGGTGGCGCGCGGCATGGGACGGCCCTGCGTCTCGGGCGCCGGCGAGATCCACATCGACGAGAAGAGCCAGACCTTCACCGCGCGCGGCCGCACCTTCCACGCCGGCGAGGTGATCACCATCGACGGCTCGAAGGGCGAGGTCATGGAGGGCGCGGTCCCGATGATCGAGCCGGAGCTGACCGGCGACTTCCAGACCCTGATGGCCTGGGCCGACGCCGTGCGGCGGCTGAAGGTGCGGGCCAACGCCGAGACGCCGCTGGATGCGAAGACGGCGCGCGGCTTCGGGGCCGAGGGCATCGGCCTGTGCCGGACCGAGCACATGTTCTTCGACGACACGCGCATCGCCGCGGTGCGCGAGATGATCCTCGCCGATGATGAGGCGGGCCGCCGAAAGGCCCTGGCCAGGATCGCGCCGTTCCAGAAGGCCGACTTCGTCGAGCTGTTCACCATCATGACCGGCCTGCCGGTGACGGTGCGCCTGCTGGACCCGCCGCTGCACGAGTTCATTCCCCACACCGAGGCGGAGATGGACGCCCTGGCCGCGTCGCAGGGCCTGGACGCGGCCAAGCTGAAGCGGCGCGCGAAGGATCTGCACGAGACCAACCCGATGCTGGGGCATCGCGGCTGTCGCCTCGGCGTGGCCTATCCCGAAATCTACGAGATGCAGGTGCGGGCGGTGCTGGAGGCGGCGCTGGAGGTCAAGGGCCAGGGCGGCGAGGCGCCCATCCCGGAGATCATGCATCCGCTGGTCGCCCTGGGCCTGGAGATGAAATACCTGCGCGAGCTGACGGACCGGACCGCCGAGGCCGTGTTCGCCGAAGCGGGCGACCGGGTCGAGTATCTGGTCGGGACGATGATCGAACTGCCGCGCGCGGCGCTGCGCGCCGGCGATCTGGCGAAGCACGCCCAGTTCTTCAGCTTCGGCACCAACGACCTGACCCAGACCACCTTCGGCATCAGCCGCGACGATTCCGGGCGGTTCCTGCAGGCCTACCTGGACAAGGGAATCTTCGAGGCGGACCCCTTCGTGCGGCTGGACCAGGAGGGCGTCGGCGACCTGATCCGCATCGCCGCCGAGCGCGGCCGGGCCGAGCGCGCCGACGTCAAGCTGGGCATCTGCGGCGAACACGGCGGCGACCCGGCCTCCATCGCCTTCTGCGAGGACGCCGGCCTGGACTACGTCAGCTGCAGCCCCTACCGCGTGCCGATCGCCCGGCTGGCGGCCGCGCAGGCCGCGCTGCACGCCCGCGCCGGCACCGAGCGCGAGAAGGACCGCTAGGCGTCAGCGAAAATTGCAGCTGACGCCGGCCCAGAGGTTCGAGATGCGGCCGTTCTCGAGCAGGCCGGAGATGCCGCCGAAGGCGAACTCGGTGCCCAGGGTGCTCTCTTCCACGGTGATGACGTGGGCGCTTTCGAGGTCTGCGCGCGAGGAGCCGACGCCGACGCCGGTCATCAGGGTGGCCCCCTGACGGTTGGTCGCCCAGCCGGCGAAGGTCCCGTTCTGGAACCACAGGGTCAGGCCGTCCTCCCAGGAGGCGAAGTCCAGCGGGCCGGCGCCGCATTCGGCGTTCGTGCCGCGTTCGGCCGGGGCCCCGCGCGAGGCGCCGACCATGGCCAGCACCTGCTCCGCCGGCTGGCCGAAGGGGAGGCTGGCGGTCGAGCCGGAGTTGCGGTCGATCAGGCGCAGGCCCTCGGGGTCGAGGCCGACGACGCGGGTCGAGGCCGGGGCCGGCGAGACCGCGGGCGGGGCCCCGGCGCCCGGGACGACGGCGGTGTCGGCGGGCGCGGCGGGGGCCGAGGCCGGCTCGGGCGCGGGCTCCCCGCAGGCGGCGAGCGTGAGGGCGGGCGCGGCGAGAAGGACGGCGAGGCGGATCATGGCAGACTCCGGCAATGAGGATGAGCGCAAGGTAATGCGTCGCCCCGATTTAGACAACATCCCGCCGGGATTGGCGTAACGCTGACTGTGTCAAGTTTTCAACATCTACGAACATGTAGAAGAAGCAATGTGGAACAGCGGCCGAGGTCGCCTATTTAGTTCAGCGTTGGGTGGGGCCGGCGACCGTAGAAGTCGCCGCATCCAAGGAGCGATGAAAAATGCGTAACGTCTTTCTTTATACCGCCGCCGCCGCGGCCCTGTTCGCCGCCCCCGCGATGGCGCAGGACGCGTCCAATGTCTACGGCTCGGTCGGCTACGCCACGGCCGACGTCGAAGGCGTCGACCTGGGCGCCGTGACCGGCCGTCTCGGCTACAAGTTCAACCCGAACTTCGCCGTCGAGGGTGAAGCCTCGTTCGGCGTCTCCGACGACGACGTCACCATCGGCGCCGTGACCGCCAACGTCGAGCACGAGTACGACGCGGCCGTCTACGCCGTCGGCATCCTGCCGGTCTCGCCGAACTTCGAACTGTTCGCGCGCGGCGGCTACGGCACGACCGAGATCGAGGCATCGGCCGCGGGCTTCTCGGCCAGCGATTCCGGCGAGAGCTGGAACTACGGCGTCGGCGCCAACTACTACTTCGACGGCCAGAACGGCATCCGCGCCGACTGGACCCGTCGCGACTTCACCAACGACGGCGGCGAAGCCGACGTCTGGTCGCTGGGCTACGTGCGCAAGTTCTGATCGCGCGATCCAGGAAATATGAGGGAGGGCGCGTCTGCGAGGGCGCGCCCTTTCTTCATGGGCGGAAGGTCAGACCGCGAGGCCGGGCACCAGCGCCCAGCGCTGGGAGCCTTCGCCGAAGGGACGGACGAAGAAGTCGCGGCAGGTTTCCAGCAGCTCGACGATGCGGGCGGCGAGATCGGGCTTGCGCACCTCCTCGCCCCTCTGTCGTCGCATCGCCGCCACGCAGTCGATGACCACGGTCTGATGCGCCGAACCGCCGAAGCGCTTGAGCACTTCGGCCATGTCCCACACCAAAGGATCGTTCACGGGCGTGCGGCCGTCCGTCTGAGCCATTCGGGTTCCCCCTTGTTCTCGACAGGGAACCGTTCGCAAAAACGCCTGCGAGGCGCAAGCCTGACCGCGAAATCGTGAACGGATCAGCGTTTGCGGACGAACACCGTGCCGGCCGAATAGCCCGCGCCGAAGCTGCAGATCAGGCCGACGTCGCCGGCCTGCAGGCCCTGCTGATGCAGGTGGAAGGCGATGATCGAGCCGGCCGAGGAGGTGTTGGCGTAGTCGTCCAGAATGATGACGTTCTCTTCCGCCGTCGGATCGCGGCCCAGCACCTTGCGGCCGATCATGTCGTTCATGTTGATGTTGGCCTGGTGCAGCCACAGCCGGTTCAGCGCGGCGGGTTCCAGGCCCAGGTCGCGGGCGTGATCGACGATCATCTCCGACACCATGGGCACCACGTCCTTGAAGACCTTGCGGCCCTGCTGGACGAACATCTTGTCGGACTTGCCGTCGTTCAGCGGCGACGGCTCGGAGATCGCCTGGGCATCCTCGCGCGCGGCGCGGTTCAGGAAGCCGAAATTGTTGCGGATGTTGTTGGAGAAGACCGTCTTCAGCCGCGTGCCCAGCACGTCCCAGCCGCCGGGGCCGGCGGTTTCGGCGCTCTCGACGATCACGGCGGTGGCGACGTCGCCGAAGATGAAGTGGCTGTCGCGGTCCATGAAATTCAGGTGGGCCGAACAGATCTCCGGATTGACCATCAGCACGGCCTTCGCCGAGCCCGAGGCGATGAAGTCCGCCGCCGTCTTGATGCCGAAGGTGGCGCTGGAGCAGGCCACGTTCATGTCGAAGGCGAAGCCGTCGATTCCCAGCGCCTGCTGCACCTCGATGGCCATCGCCGGATAGGGGCGCTGCATGTTCGACGCGGCGCAGATGACGGCCCCGATCTCCGAGACCGGTTTGCCCCAGGCGGCGATCGCCTGTTCCGCCGCCTTGACCGCCATCTCGGCCAGGATCGACAGCTCGTCGTTCGACCGCTCCGGCAGGTGCGGAACCATGCGGGCGGGGTCGAGGATGCCGGCCTTGTCCAGCACGAAGCGGCGCTTGATGCCCGAGGCCTTCTCGATGAATTCGACCGAGGACGGGGTCAGGGCTTCCAGTTCGCCGGCGGCGATGCGGTCGGCGTGTTCGGCGTTCCAGCGCTCGGCCCAGGCGTTGTAGGCGGCGACCAGCTCTTCATTGGTGATCGATTGGTCCGGCGTGAACAGGCCGGTGGCGGCGATGACGGATGCGGTCACTTCGTTTTTTGTCCCTACCGCTCGGCCCGCGGGGCCTCTCTGCTTGAGGGACGTCAGTCCCCGAGGCGGCCCCCGCCGACCTTCGTTGTCTTTGAGGACGTTCAATAGGCCGGTGGCGGACGGCGGTCGAGAGCGGTCGTGAGCGCCCGCACGAGGCGCGACCGGCGCGGCGCGGCCGCCGGCCGGGCCTCCAGCGCGGCGACCACATCCTCGGCCTCGCACGGCAGGCCGTTGGGGGCGACGTGGAGGGGATGCAGGATCAGGGCCGCTGCGACGAGGTCGTCGAGGTCCGGCCGGGCGGTCCGGCGCGGGATCGGCAGGGCGTCCTGCGTCAGGCCCCAGCCCGCATAAAAGGGCTGCCCGAAGGTCAGGACGCGCTTGCCCCGCATCAGGGCCTCGAAACCCGCCGTGGAGGTCATGACCGCGACCGCATCCACCGCCGCGATGCAGGCGACGACGTCCAGATCGTCGGCGCAGGCGTCGGCCAGTCCGGCGGCCTCGGGCGGCAGGGCCCCGATCCGGTTGCCCGCGCGCACATCCGGATGATCGCGCCAGACCAGGAAGGCATCCGGGTGCAGGCGGCGCACCTCGGCCAGCAGGGCGGCGTTGGTGCGGATCGTCGCGCAGCCGAGCAGGACCGAGCGATCGTCCTCGACCTGGCCCAGGACCAGGATGCGCTCGCGATCCCCCGGCCAGTCAGGTGCCGGTGCCCCGCCCAGATTGTACTTGCTCAGGCCCGCGGCGACGATCCGGTCCCGCAGCCGCGCGCCCCGCGCGCGGTCGGCGGGAGACACGCCGGTCTGGATCAGGGTCTCGAGGTCCGAGGGGCGCGACGGGTCGTAGTGGACGCCCGCGCCGTCCAGCACCGCGGACAGGGCCGGGGTGAAGTCCGAGCCGAGGCCGCGCGACCGGAGGAAGCCGTCCTCCATGCGGTACAGGGGGACGCTGGCGGCCTTCGCCTGTGCGGCGAGGTCCGGCGGCTCGCGTCCGGCCCAGACGAGAATGTGGCCGCCGTCGGACCCCGTGGCCGACAGGGCGGATGAGGCGGAGGGGTGGAAGGTGATCCGGCCTGCGAAAGGACTGTTCATCAGCCGCTTCACCGCTCCCCGCTTGGGCGGGGTGAAGCCGACGGCGTGCCAGCGGCCCTCCAGTCGGCGCGCGCGGCGGGTCAGGGCGGCGAGACGGTCGATCGCCTCTTCGGGCGTGCAGGCGCGCCCGGTGACCGGGTCGAGCCAGCGGCAGTGGGCGACCAGGGCGGCGTGGACCACGTCCTCGATCGCCCGGGGCACGCCGCGGCGGGGCGGCTTCACCTCGTCCCGCGTCAGCCCCCAGCCGGCGTAGAAGGGCGCGCCGAACAGGCGCACCGGAAGACGCCGCCACAGGGCCTCGAAGCCCAGGCCGCTGGTCACCGCATAGACGGCGTCCACCGCGTCCAGCAGATCGGCGGCGCGGACGTCGTCGACGACGGTCAGCCCCGACGCGTCGGACAGGTCGAGGCAGCCGCGCTTCAACCCGGCGGCGACCGCCGGGTGGCGTTTGACGATCAGCTGGGCGTCCGGCTCGTCGCGCCGGGCGGCGGCCAGCATGGCGGC
Source organism: Alphaproteobacteria bacterium (assembly GCA_018820275.1). Lineage (GTDB taxonomy): Bacteria > Pseudomonadota > Alphaproteobacteria > Caulobacterales > Caulobacteraceae > Brevundimonas. The sequence continues at coordinate 65,983 of JAHJOO010000050.1, read as the reverse complement.
GAAGCTCCAAGGGCCGGCGTGGCCGAGGGGGATGGAGGCGTCGCCGGCGGTCTGGTCGACGATCAGGATGCGTCGGCCGGGCTTCAGGATCGCAGGATCCAGCGGCCGGCCGAGGTTGGTCTTGGACAGGCCGTGGGCGACGGCGGCCTCCATCAGGGCGCGCGCGCGCAGGCGTTGCGGGCGCGTGGCAGTGCCGGCGATGGTCCCCTCGATCATCGAGCCGCGGAAACAGTCGTAGTAGGCCCCGGCCTGATCGACGATCAGCGAAATGGACGGCGTCCCCGCCTCGCCGAGGCCCACGGAGCGCAGGAAGCCGTCCTCCAGCGCGACATAGGGCAGGCCGGTCAGGCGGGACCAGGCGCGGCCCGCGGCCGAGGAGGGCTTCAGGCCCCACCCCAGCGCCGCCTTCACGTCGGGCCCCGGCAGGGCGCGGAAGGCGAACTCCGGCAGCAGGGCGCGGCGATGCGGCAGGCCCAGCAGTCCGGGCGTGCAGGCCCAGGCGGGTTTCGGCGTCGTCACTCCCCGGCCCGGGCCAGGGTCCGGCGGGCGGCCTCGAGGTGCAGGCGCTCGACCATCTCGCCGTCCAGCGAGACGGCCCCCCGGCCCTGTGCGTCCGGCACATCGAAGGCGGCGACGATCGCGCGGGCGCGGGAGACGGCCTCCGGCGAGGGGCCGAAGGCGGCGTGGGCCGGCGCGATCTGGCGTGGGTGGATCAGGCTCTTGCCGTCAAAGCCGAACAGCGATCCCTGCGCGCATTCCCGCGCGAAACCGTCGTCGTCCTGGAAGCGGTTGAAGACGCCGTCGACGGCCGCGAGGCCGCGCATGCGGGCGGCGGCGACCACGGCGGCCAGCCACGGCTTCAGGGGCTCGCGGTCGCCGGACGGGCCGGTGCCGAGCGCGGCGGCCAAGTCGTTGACGCCGAGCATGAGGGCCTCCAGCGCCGGATGCGCGGCGGCGATCTCGGCCAGGCGGAACAGGGCCGGCGGAGTCTCGATCATGGCGATCAGCCGGGCACCCGGCGCGGCACCGACCGCGCGGACCACGGTGGCGGCGTCCTCGACCTTGGGCAGGACGATCAGGCCGCAGCCGGCTTCGGCGAGGGCGGACAGGTCGTCTGCGTGCCACGGCGTGCCCTCGCCGTTGACGCGGACGCCGAGGCGAGGGGCGAAGCCGCCGCCGCGCACGGCCGCGACCGCCGCCTCGCGCGCTTCGGTCCTGGCCTCAGGCGCGACGGCGTCCTCCAGATCGAGGATCGCCACGTCGCACTCCAGCGTCCGCGCCTTCTCCACCGCGCGCGGGTTGGACGCCGGCAGGAACAGGACGCTGCGCGCCCGCATGGTCAGACGCGGCCCGTGACGGGGATCAGGGCACCGCGCATGGCCCGCGATTCCGGCGAGGCCAGGAACAGGATGACGGCGGCCAGATCGCGCGGGGCGACCCAGTCCTGCGGATCGGCGTCGGGCATGTCCTTGCGGTTCTGCGGCGTGTCCAGGATCGACGGCAGGACGGCATTGACGGTGACGGTCGTGTCCTTGAGTTCGCGGGCCAGGGCCTCGGTCAGGCGGTGCACGCCGGCCTTGGAGGCGGCGTAGGCACCCATGCCCGCGTCGGCCTTCAGCGCGCCGTTGGCCCCGACGTTGACGATCCGGCCCTCGGGGCTGCGCTTCAGATGCGGCAGGGCGGCGCGCGTGGCGTTCAGGCAGGTCAGGACGTTGAGCCGGAACATCTTCTCGTGGGCCGGGCCGTCGGCCTCGGTGGTCTGCCAGACGAAGCCGCCGGCGACGTTGAGCAGGGCGTCGACGCCGCCGAGCCGGTCGGCGACCCGGGCCATGGCCGCCTCGGCCTGCGCCGGGTCGGTCAGATCCACGCCGCCGATCACCAGCCCGTCCGGCCCGTCGGCGTCGCCGGGCGCATGATCGATGAGGGCGACGCGCCAGCCGCGCTCCCGCGCCAGTTCCGCGGCGGCAGATCCGAGGACCCCCTGCCCTCCCGTGATGACGACGACGCCCTGATCCATGTGCCGCTCCTGCTGCCGAGCGGGGACCATAGGCCGGAGACGTCGGGGATCAACCGCCCGCGAACACCTTGCCCAGCAGGCGTTCCAGCGCCCCGGCGTCCACGGCGTCGAAGGCGTCCGGCACGACGGCGTCGACGTCGAACACGGCGATCAGGGCCCCGGAGGCGTCGCGCACCGGCACGACGATCTCGCTGGCCGAGCGCGAATCGCAGGCGATGTGGCCGGGGAAGGCGTGGACGTCCGGCACGACCTGGGTCTGGCCCGTCGCCGCCGCCGCCCCGCAGACGCCGCGGCCGAAGGGGATGCGCAGGCAGCCCAGGGTGCCCTGATAGGGCCCCACGACCAGCTCGCCGGGCTTGGCCGGGTCGACGACGTAGAAGCCGGTCCAGAAATAGTCCTCGAAGGCGTCGGCCAGCATCGACGCCACGGTGGCCATGCGCGCGGTCAGGTTCGGCTCCCCCTCCAGCACGGCGAGGACCTCCTGCTCGACCTCGGCATAGCGGGTCGCTTTTTCGGCGGGGCGGTCGGTGCGGGCGACGTAGGCCATCGGAGCTCCGTGATTCGGCTTGAGGGGGCGATATGGAGGTCCGGCCGCGGCGGCGCCAGCTTCGCGCGGCAGGGGAATGGCGTAGCTTCTCAACAGGTTTGCGGGTCTGTCGACACATTGCGGCCTTGCTGCGGCAACGCTTTGACGGGTTTGGACGTTAACCATATCGCTAAGTTCACTGGACCGGACCGCCGGTTTGGGAAATGGTTAACGGCCGCAAGGTCGTCGTGGCGTGGGGATGAGGGGAAACATGTCCGAACGCGGCGTCGATGAGCGCGATCGCGGCCGAAGCGGAGCCGGGCGGGCCGTCGGGGTCGCGCTCGTCGCCGTGATTCTGGTCGCCGCCCTGCTGGCCCTGGCCGCCTGCGGAGAGCAGACGCCCGGCTTCTTCCGCCGTACGGGCTCCGCCGACGAAGGCTGTCCCCGCCCCGCCTCGCTGACGGGGGCCGAGTTCAACGACCAGGAGCGGGGCCTGCGCGTCCTGCGCAAGGCCGCCTTCCGCGGCGACTTCTTCGCCCAGCTGGAGCTGGGCTCGCGCTACGCCGCCGAGCGCGCGACCGACAAGAACATCGAGGATCCGATCGAGAGCGCCACCTGGCTGGCCATGGCCCTGGCCAACGAGCAGGGCTTCGCCCCGATCAACCGGGTCAGCCGCGGGCCGTTCGGCGGCTGGCGTCCGCTGTCGCGCTACGACGACTGCCGCGCCAACGAGCGGGGCTCGGCCTACCGCCGGCTGGACCGCACCCTGTCGCGCATGACCCTGGAAGAGCAGGAGGCGGTCCGCGACCGCGTCATCTACATCCTGTCGACCCAGGACGCGCCGGGCTTCCGCACTCTGGCCCGCCTGCACGACGGCCTGTACGGGCCGTTCGGCGAGCCCCAGGACAATCCGCAGGGCCGCGAGGCCTGGGGCCGCCGCGACCGCCGCGACGGCCTGTCGGCGGCGACCGGCCTGTTCCGCCGCAACGACGTGGACGCCTATCTGTACAACTACCTCGCGGTGCAGACCGGGGACGTGGGCTCCTACGTCCTGCTGAAGGACTTCGAGCGGTCCTCGCCCAACCGCACCCAGTACGGCCGCTTCGTCGAGGCCAAGGCGCGGCAGTGGGTGCCGCCGTTCGAATTCTATCCCAATAAGGCCCCGGCCTCGGGCGTGCCCTTCTCGGACGAGAGCCGGCCGCGCGGGGACGCCTTCGAACTGGCCACCAGCCGGGTCAGCGAACTGCCCTTCATCCACGTGGGCCGGGCCCTGCGCTATCTGGGCATCTCCGAGATCGCGGCCGTCCAGCCGACGACCCTGTCCAAGCGCGAGGTCGAGACCCTGGAGGCCGTTCTGGGGCATCCGATGGACGGGCGCCTGTCCCTGCTGGAACGGGTGCGCGCCATCCAGCTGGCGGCGGTCAACGGCTCGTCGGAGGCCCAGCTGGTTCTCGCCGTCATGTACGCCGAGGGCATCGGCGTGCCGATCGACTACGCCCGCAGCTTCCACTGGTTCGAGGAGGCCGCCCGCCAGGGCAGCCCCGAGGCCAAGTTCGCCCTGTCGTCCTACTTCGCCCTGGGCGTGGCCGGCGTCGCCGATCAGGACAAGGCCGAGGCCGTGGTGCTGAGGATCGACTCGGCCCTGGCCGGCTTCGCGCCGTCCGCCGCCCGCCTGCAGGCCGTCCTGGCCCAGGTCTCCCGCTCGCAGCAGCGCCGCTAGGAGGGCGCGTACCCATGACCCGCAAACCCCTCCGCCCCCTCGTCGCCCTTTCCGCCCTGCTGGCCGCCGGCCTCGGCCTGTCGCTGGCCCCGGAAACCGCCGTCGCCCAGGACGCCGCCCGCGTCGAGAGCACCACCCGGCCGAACTTCGGCGTGCTGCTGGACCCGCCGTCGCGCAGCGCCTCGCGTCGCGGATCGCACCGCCGCTGGAGCCGCCCCAACCATGGCCCGGGTCACCCGGGCTACCCCGGGCCGGGCCCGGTCCATCCGGGCGGCCAGGAAGAGGTCGTGCTGGTCGACTGCGGCGGCAACGCCGGCACCGGCGCGGTCGAGAGCGCCGTGCGTCGGGTCCGTCCGGGCGGCACCCTGATCCTGCGCGCCCGGGGCGGCCCCTGCGTCGGCTGGCTGAACATCGACAAGCCCATGACCATCCTGGGCGAGGGCGGGTTCGATCCGCGCGACTGGGACCGCAATCCGTCGATCACGCTCCAGGCGCCCGACGGCCTGCCCTGCATGACGGTGGCCGCCGGCGTGCGCGTGAACGTGCGCGACGTCGTCTTCACCTCGCCCCACGCCGGCGACGCCGCCTGCGTCATCGGCTACGACGCCCAGATCGAGATGAACCGGGTCGGCTTCCGCCACGTCGGCGACGAGGCGGCCATCTATCTGGACGGCGGCCTGCTGGACATCCGCAACGCCGTGGTCGACGCCCAGACCGTGGCGCCCGCCATCATCGCCGACGGTGCCTCGATGACCGCCTATGACATCGCGGTGTTCGGGGCCCAGTCGGGTCTCGAGGTCACGCCCGGCGCGGGCCAGACGGTCACCATCTCGACCTCGACCTTCAAGGGCGTGGGCGTTCCGAACAATTTCGGCCCGCGCAGCATCGGCGTGGTGGTCCGTTCCGGCCGCGACTACGGCCGCGTCGAGATCACCAACACCGCCATCTGCGGCTATGTCGAGGGCGTCGCCATCGAGGGCGCCTCGGTCAAGATCGAGGACAGCCGCATCTGCCGCACCGACAAGGGCGTGGTGCTCTACAACGGCGAGCTGACGTTGAAGGACAGCCGGATCGGGGCCGACACCCTGGGCGTCGCCGCCGCCTCGGGCCGGGCCGTGATCGCCGACAACGTGTTCAGCCGCGTGCGCGAGGTCATCTATGCCGAGCCGCGCGCCGTGGTCGAGGCGTCGGGCAATCTGGTCTGGTCGCAGTCCCTGTGCCGGGCGCGCTTCCGCGAACGCGGCCGCACCGGCCGGTACGAGCCCTACTGGACCGGCGGACAGGGCTGGCAGTGCGCCTACGGCAGCTATCCGCGCGACTGGTACGAAGAGGACGAGGCCCTGCTGGGCATCCCCTACGAGGACCATGGCTACACGCTGCAGGGCTACGACGGCTACCAGAGCGGCTTTGGGTACTACACCCGCGACGGCGGCTATGTGGACGACCGCAGCGCCCATGGCGACGCGCGCTGGCAGGAAGACCGGCGGCGGCGGCGGTAAGGCGGGTCCGTACAACACGCCGGGGGAGGGCTGAACCGTGATACCCGACAAGCGCGCGTTTCTTCTGGCGGCCCTCGGGCTGGCGATCCCCTCGGCGGGTCAGGCCCTGCCCGTCCGCCGGGATCTGCAGTGCACCCCGTTCGACGGCTGGGGCTGGCGCACCTGCGAGGTGGGGATCCCTCTGTACAGCCTGCCGTCCGCGCAGCAGCGGTGCCAGAACTGGTGCTGGGCCGCCTGCGTCGAGGCGATCTTCTCCTTCTCCGGCTACTACATCCCGCAGGAGGTGCTGGTTCAGCGCGTGTCGGGCGCCCTGGTCTGCCGGCCCGGGAACGCGGGCGACGTCGAAACCCTGACCAACGGCCGCTGGGTCGACTCCTCGGGCCGGCGGTTCCAGGCGGCGACGCGGACCATCCTCGACGTCCAGCGGGCCCGGTGGTCGCCCTTCATCATCGAGGAGGTCGCCCAGGCGCTGGCGGCGCGGGTGCCGGTGATGGCCTTCATCGGCCCGGCGAGCGGCGCGGTCGGCCATGCCGTGGTGATCACCGCCCTGACCTACGTCCAGAACGTGCAGGGCCAGTATACGGTGCGCGCCATCACGGTGCGCGATCCGTGGCCCGGCTCGCCCAACCGCCGCATCCTGGGCGGCGACGAACTGCGGCGGCTGCAGTATCTGGCCGCGGTTCAGGTCGGCCCGTCCTGGTGAGGGACCGGCGTAGGCCCGGCAGGACTCGAACCTGCAACCAGACCGTTATGAGCGGTCGGCTCTAACCATTGAGCTACGGGCCCGCCGGGCGGGACCGTGGGCGTAGCAGGCGTGCGGGCCGTCGCCAAGCGGCCGCAATTCCCACGCCGATTTCACCCCGATGAACGGAGCCTGCACCGTTCCGCGGCGCTCCGGTTCAGGACGAAACGGCCAGGGTGCGGTCGTTCCACCCCCTCTCTCCGGAGCCCCTCCCCCATGACTTCCAGATCCCTCGCGCTCGGCGTCGCCCTCGCCGCCCTGACCTTCGCCCCGGCCGCCCTGGCCCAGTCCCAGCCCGGCGGCGGCGCGCCCATCGTGGTGCAGGCCGTGGTCGACCGGCCGGCCCTGACGCTGGCCGCCTATGGCGAGGTCAAGGTCGCGCCCGACATGGCGACGATCAATTTCGGCGTCGTCACCGAGGCCCCGACCGCGCAGGAGGCCATGGCCCAGAACGCGGCGCGCATGGCCGAGGTGACCGCCGCCCTGCGCCGCGCCGGCATCGATCCGCGGCTGGTCCAGACCTCGGGCTTGAACCTGTCGGCGCAGTACGACTATGTCGAGAACAACCCGCCCCGGCTGCGCGGCTATCAGGCCTCGAACCGCGTCACCGTGCGGGTCGAGGATCTGGACCGGACGGGTCAGGTGGTGGATGCGGTCGTGGCCGCGGGCGTCAACCAGATCGACGGCATCGGCTTCGGCCTGAAGGACCCGTCGGCGGCCGAGAACGAGGCGCGCATGCTGGCCGTGCGCGCGCTTCAGGAAAAGGCGGCGCTGTACTCCCAGGCCCTGGGCGTGCCGCTGGGCGGCATCCGCAACCTGACCGAAGGCGGCGGCTATGCGCCCCAGCCGCCCCGCCCGATGTACGCCCGCGCCGAAATGGCCGCGGACGGCATGGCGACCTCGGTGGCGCCGGGCGAGCTGACGGTGCGGATCGACGTGACGGGCGTGTACGATCTGGGGCGGTAGCCTGGTCCTTCTCCCCTCGGGGGAGAAGGTGTCAGGCGGAGCCTGACGGATGAGGGGGCTGGCGGCGCATTTCGCCCGCCAGCCGCCTGATCTCCCCGGTCAGCACGGCCGGATCGTTGAGGAAGGCCTCGTTGGGGCAGCGGAGCACGCGAAATCCCGCCGTCCGCAGGCGCCCGTCGCGGGCCGCGTCTTCCAGTTCTCGAATCCGATGCACGCCGCCGTCCAGCTCGACGACCAGCTTCAGCTCGGCACAGTAGAAATCGACCGTCAGACCCGCAAGCGGCGTCTCGCGCCGGAACTTCAGGCCGTCCAGCCGGCGGTCTCGGACCACCTCCCAGAAGCGACGTTCGGCCAGCGTCGGCTCGCGTCGCAGGCGGCGAGCACGTCGGGTCTTGTCCGGCGACTGGTGCATCCGGCGGCAGCCCCCTCATCCGAGCGGCTCCGCCGCCCACCTTCTCCCCCGAGGGGAGAAGGGTACGCTACCCCGCGATCCGGTCGAAGTCGGCGACGCGGCCCATGACGGCGCGGATCTGGCCCAGCAGCTTCAGGCGGTTGTCGCGTTCGGCGGGGACGTCGGAGTTGACCATCACGCCCGTGAAGAAGGCGTCCACTGGCGCGCGCAGGCCCGACAGGGCGCGCATGGCCGCGGCGAAGTCCTCGGCCTCCAGCGCCTGATCCACCGCGGTCTGCGCGGCCGCGGCAGCGAAGGCCAGCGCCGTCTCCTCGGGCGGCTGGTTCGGCAGGCCGGTCTGAACCATGCCGACAGGGACCTCGCCCTTCTTGGCCTCGGCCTTGAGGATGTTGGACGCGCGGCGGTGGCCGGCCAGCAGATTGGCCCCGTCGTCGGTCGCCAGGAAGCCGTCCAGCGCCTCGACCCGCCGCACGATGCGGACCAGGTCGTCGTCGCCCAGCGCGAACACGGCGTCGACGAGGTCGTGCCGCTGGCCCTGATCGCGAAGGAGGACCTTCAGGCGGTCGGCGAAGAACTGCGGCAGATCGATCTTCACGTCGACGGCGGCCGAAACCAGCTCGGGATTGTCGAGGATGTGCTGTCCAGCTTCCCGCCCGACCCAGAGGCGAATGAGCTCCGTCAGCGGCAGGCGCACCCCATTCTCCAGCACCAGCCGGATCACGCCCAGCGCGGCGCGGCGGAGCGCGAACGGATCCTTCGACCCCGTCGGCTTCTCATCGATGGCGAAGAAGCCGACCAGCGTGTCGAGCTTGTCGGCCAGGGCCACGGCGACCGTCAGCGGCGCGGTCGGGACGGCGTCGGAGGGCCCTTGCGGCCGGTAGTGGTCGCGGATGGCGTCGGCGATGGCGTCGCCGTGCCCGGCGCGGGCGTAGTAACCGCCCATGACGCCCTGCAGTTCGGGGAACTCGCCGACCATGCCGGAGGCCAGATCGGCCTTGGCCAGTCGGGCGGCCTGCTCGGCCTTGTCCGCGTCCGCTCCGACCCGCGGCGCGATCTCGCGGGCCAGGGCGGCGATGCGGTCGACGCGCTCGGCCAGGGTGCCCAGCTTCGCGTGGAAGGTGACGCCTTCCAGCTTCTTCAGCCAGGCGTCGAAGCCGGTCTTGCGGTCCTCGTCCCAGAAGAAGCGGGCGTCGTTCAGGCGGGCGGACAGGACGCGGCTGTTGCCGGCGGCCAGCGCCTTGCCGCCGTCGGAGGCCTCGACATTGGCGACGACGACGAAATGCGGCGCCAGCCCGTCGCGGGCGGGGCCGCGCACGGCGAAATACTTCTGATGCACCTTCATCGACAGACGCACCACCTCGGGCGGAAGGTCGAGGAAGGCGGGGTCCATGTCGCCCAGGATCGGCGTAGGCCATTCGGCCAGGCCGGCGACCTCGTCCAGCAGGCCGTCGTCGTCGACGAGGCTCAGCCCGCGGTCGGCGCAGACCGTCTTCGCGCCTTCGAGGATGCGCAGCTTGCGATCGGCCACGTCCAGCAGGACGAACTCGCGCTCCAGCTTCTGGCGATAATCCGCAAAGTCCCTGACCGCGAACGGCGTGCCCGAGCCGAGGAAACGATGCCCCTCCGTGACGTCGCCAGACGCGATCTCGTCCACGTCGAACGGCACCACCGCGCCGTCGAACAGGCAAACGATCCGCTTCAGCGGCCGCACCCAGCGCAGCGTCCCGGTGCCCCAGCGCATCGACTTGGGCCAGGGGAAGCCGCGTACGATCTCGTCGACCATGGCGGGGATCAGGTCGGCGGTCGCCCGGCCCTTGCTGCTGATCACCGCGAACAGCACGCCGTCGCGCTCGACCAGCTGGTCGCGCGTCAGACCGGTCTTGCGCAGGAAGCCCTCCAGCGCCTGTTCCGGCGCGGTGGCCTTGGGCCCCTTCAGCTCCTCTTCGCGATCCGGCGTGGCGGCGGGCAGGCCGTCGACGACCAGCGTCAGGCGGCGCGGGCCGGCGAAGGTGGTCAGGGCATCGAACGACAGCCCGGCGGCCTTCAGCCGCTCTGTCGCCATCCGCTCCAGATCGCGCGCGGCCCCGGCCTGCATGCGGGCGGGGATCTCTTCGGAGAACAGTTCGAGCAGCAGCTGGGGCATCAGGCGCGCGCCCTTTCCTGTTCGACCCATTCGGTCGCGCAGGCTTTGCACAGGTCGCGGATGCGGCCGATGTAGCTCTGGCGTTCGGCCACGGCGATGGCGCCGCGGGCGTCCATCAGGTTGAACAGGTGGCTGGCCTTCAGCACCTGGTCATAGGCGGGCAGGACCAGCTTCTGGTCCTGCGGGCCGGTCATGGCCAGGAAGCGCTCGACCTCGGCCACCATGTCCTCGAACCGGCGCTTCAGCCCGTCGACGTCATAGCCGTGGAAATTGGCCTCCGACTGCTGGCGCTCGTTCTCGAGGAAGACCTCGCCGTAGGTCAGGCCCTCGTCGTTGAAGCGGAGGTCGTAAACGTTGTCGACGCCCTGGACGTACATGGCCAGCCGCTCCAGCCCATAGGTCAGCTCGCCCGAAACCACGTCCACCTCGATGCCACCGACGCCCTGGAAGTAGGTGAACTGGGTCACCTCCATGCCGTCGCACCAGACCTCCCAGCCCAGGCCCCAGGCCCCGACGGTGGGGTTCTCCCAGTCGTCCTCGACGAAGCGGATGTCGTGCAGTTTGGGATCGATCCCGATGGCGGCCAGCGAGCCGAGATAGAGCGCCTGCAGGTTCTCCGGGTTCGGCTTCAGGATGACCTGGAATTGGTAATAGTGCTGGAGCCGGTTGGGGTTTTCGCCATAGCGGCCGTCGCCGGGGCGGCGGCTGGGCTGGACGTAGGCGGCCTTCCACGGGCGCGGGCCCAGCGCGCGCAGGACGGTGGCGGGATGCAGGGTGCCGGCGCCGACCTCGACGTCATAGGGCTGCAGCAGGGCGCACCCCTGCGCGCCCCAGTAGCGCTGGAGCGTCAGGATCAGGTCCTGGAACGAGAGCGGTCTGTCGGCGGCCACGGGACCTCGGGAGCGGGCATGCGGAAACGGCGGACCCTGATAGGGCCCGCCGCTTCCCAACTCAACCGACGGCCCGAGGACGAAGGGCCGGAGGCGGTCTTACGCCTGGGGGTCGGTCGGCTCCCCGTCCTCGAGCGGGTCGCCCTCGCCGGCGGGCGGAGCGGCCGCGACGCCGTCATCGGCGGTCGGCTCGGCGGTGGCCGGAGACGCCTCCTGGCCTTCGGCCATCGGCTGGGCCGGAGGGGTCGCCTCACCGGTCGGCTCCGCGGGCATGGCCGGCTCGGTGGCCGACGGCTCGGCGGGCGTCACCGCCTGCTCGTCGCCCATGGCGGCCTGGCTGGCCGACGGCATCAGCACCTTGTCGATGGCGAAGACGGCGCCGTTGGAGGCGTCGATGTCGGCCTGGACCACGGTCGCGGAGTCGACCTTGATGGCGTCGCCGGTGCCGTCCAGCTGGACCTGGGCCCCGCCGGCGGTCGGGACGCCGCCGCGGGCACCGGTGATCTGGCTGGACTGAACGTCGGCCGCGATCACGTGATAGAGCAGCAGCGCGCGCAGCTCCTCACGGTTGGCCGGGTCCATCAGCCGGGTGCGTTCGGCCTCCGGAACGGCGGCGAAGGCCTCGTCCGTCGGGGCGAAGATCGATACGGCCGGCTGGGCCTCCAGCACGGCGGTCAGGCCGGCCGCGTCGAGCGCGGACAGCAGGGTGGTGAAGCGGCCGTCGGCGCGCAGCACGGCGACGACGGAGTTCTCCTGCGCCTGCGACGCGGTGGCGGCGGTCGGCGCGCCGGTGGGTGCGGGGGCCGTCGTCGTGCCGTCGGTCGGCGTGGTCGGCGGCAGGGTCGGCGGCGTTTGGGCCGGATCCTGAGCCGGGGTCGTCGGTTGCGGGACCGGAATCTCCTGGGCGAAGGCGGCCGGGGCGGCGAACAGGGCCACGGCGGCGGCGGCGGTCATCAGACGGGTCTTAAGCATGTCGATCTCCTCTCAGAGTGAACAGCCAAGGTTCGGGGAGGAACACTTGGGTCAGCCCCCAAGATCGGGGAAGCTGTCTAAGCAATGCGTTCATTTCCGGTTCAGTTCCGGCCCAGTAACGGCGGGCACGACATGACCCTGACATCGCCGTGATCGGGGCGTGATCTGGGCGGGGGTGCCGTCGTTCGGCCGTCAGCCCGCCGGAATTGGGCGTCCCGCGGCGGCCATGTCATGGAGAACGACCGGGGCGAGCCACCAGCCGGCGTGACCCGCCGACAGGTCCCGGGCCGCGCGCGCGGCGGCGGCGGCGTCCCGGCACAGGCCGAAGACCGTGCCGCCGGAACCGCTCATCCGCGCCAGGATCACGTCCGGCACCTCGGCCAGCCGCCGCAGCGCCTGCGCCACCTCGGGATGGAGAGCCTCCGCGGCGGGCTGGAGGTCGTTGCGCAGGGTCCCGAGCCAGGCGACGACCGCCTCCGGCGACCAGTCGACCGGCGGCGGTGGCCGGTCCGCCTGCCGCATCGGCCCGCCGTCGTGGGCGGCGAAGACGGCCCCGGTCGGCACCGGCACGCCCGGATTGACCAGAAGCCCGTGCAGCGGCGGCAGCCGGGGCTCGGGCGTCAGGACCTCGCCCAGACCCTCGGTCCAGGCCACGCGCGGGAACAGGCACATGGGGCCGTCCGCGCCCAGCTCTGCGGCGATCCTCAGGAGGGCGGCGTCCGGAACGTCGGGGGCCAGCGCGGCCCGGGCGAGCCGCAGGGCGGTGCCCGCGTCGGACGTGCCGCCGCCGATGCCGGCGGCCGACGGCAGGCGCTTGTCGAGAACCAGGGACGCGCGCGAGGCGTCGACGCCGGTCGCGGCGGAGAAGGCCGCAAGGGCGCGCGCGACGAGGTTGTCGGAGCCGCAGGGCACGCCCGCGGCCAGGGGGCCCTTGACCTGCAGCCCGGGCGGGCCGTCGGGGTCCAGCGTCAGCACGTCGCCGACGTCGGCGAAGGCGGTCAGGCCGACCAGCGGATGCTTGCCGTCCGCACGCGGCGGGTCGACGTGCAGGAACAGGTTGACCTTGGCCGGGGCGAAGGCGCGCAGGCGCACGGCTCAGCCTCCGGCGGGCGCGGCGGCGGGCAGGCCGTCCTCCAGCTTTCTGAGCAGGGCGGCCTCCAGATCGGCGCCCGGGTCGAGGGTCAGGGCGCGCGACCACTGGAACCGCGCCTCGCGCCGTCGGCCGACCTGCCAGTAGGCGTCGCCGAGGTGGTCGTTGACGACGGCGTCGGCCGGGCGGGCGTCGACCGCGGCCTCGAGCGTCAGCACGGCATCGTCGAACAGGCCCTGGCGGTATTGCGACCAGCCGAGGGCCCCCTGGACCGCCACGTCCTCGGGGTCGACGGCGGCGGCCCGGGCGATGAGGGCGGCCCCCTCTTCCACCCGGCGGGCGTCCAGCCACAGGCCGCCCAGCAGGCTCAGCGCCTCCGGATCCTCGGGCTCGGCCAGCAGAACCGCCTCAAGCGCCGCCTCGGCCTCGGCGTCGCGGTCGAGCGCGCGCAGGGCGACGGCGCGGGTGCGGAGCGCGGCGGGCGGCGTGTTCCCCTGGGGGAAGGCCGGGCCGGACAGCACGTCCAGCGCCTCGGCGTGACGATCCAGATGGCTGAGGCGCCGGGCCAGGGCGAGGGCGGCGTCCGGCGCGCGCGGGGCGGCGGAGACCGCCCGGGTCAGCGGTTCGACGGCGGCCTCGTGCTCGCCGTCGCGGACCAGGCTTTCGCCGATCGACAACTGGGCCGAAGCGTAAAGAGAGGAATCGGCGGTGGAGATGCCGGCAAGCACCTCGCGGCCCGGCCCCTCCAGCCCGGCCTGCATCAGGGCGTCCCCGAGGTTCAGCAGGGTGAGGTCGGACGGCGCCAGGTCCTGGGCCAGACGCAGGTAGACGGCGGCGAACTCGTGCTGCCCCTCGGCGCTGGACTGCAGGGCGGCGGCGGTCAGGGCACCGGCCGCGCCCTGACGCAGATCGAGAACCGCCGGCGGACGCCCGCGCGAGGCGGCCCGCGCCCGCGCTGGCCTCAGCCGCGCGTCGGTTTCGCCGCGCGCGATTTCGGCCTCGTAGAAGGTCACCGCCTCCGCCCGACGACCGCGCCGCTCCAGGAAGGCGCCGTAGTCGAGGGCGAAGAGACGCCGGCCGCGGCTGGTTCCCAGAACCACGGCCCACTCTGCCTCCGCCTCGGCGTGGCGGCGCCGCATTTCCAGCATGCGGGCGCGGTCGGCGCGCAGGAACAGGGTGGTGGAGTCCGGCCCGAGGGCGGCGACGGGGGTCAGGGCCCGGTCCCAGTCCCCGGCGGCCGCGGCGAGCCACGGCGTCAGCAGACGACCGGCCCGGGAGTGCGGGCGGGCGATCGGGCGCGCGTCGATCGCGGCCAGGGCGCCGCGGGCGTCGCCGCGATCCAGCGTCTGCACCAGGGTGACGAGGCGCCCGGCCTCGGTCACCAGGGGCGGAACGCCCTCGCCCTCCGGGGTGACCCGTCCGGCGAAAGCCAGGTCGCCGCCGAGCAGATTGGTGGCGAAGGCCTGGTCGCGCACCGCCGGCTGCTCGGGCGTCAGGATCAGCGCGCGGCGCAGATAGACCGCGCCGTCGCCGGCGTCGCCCCGCGCCGAGGCCAGACGGCCGGCGAGGAACAGGCCGTAGGCGGACCGCCCCTGATCGTCGACGGGGGACGGCGCCCAGATCTCGGGTATGGCGGGCGCGAGCGGCGAAAGGCCGTCGTCGGCGTCCGGCGGCATGAGGTCGGGCGCGCCGGGCCCGGGCACCGGCGTCTCCTGCGCCAGCGCGGGGCCGGCGAGGATCAGGGCGGAGGCGAAGGCGAAAAGCAGGCGGCGCGCGGTCATGTCCCGAAGGAACCGGCTTTCGGCGGCATTCGCAAGGCCGCGCGCGTCGCAGGCGTCACATGTTCGGATAGTTCGGGCCGCCGCCGCCCTCGGGCGTGGTCCAGACGATGTTCTGCGACGGGTCCTTGATGTCGCAGGTTTTGCAGTGGACGCAGTTCTGGGCGTTGATCTGGAAGCGCGGGTTGGACTTGCCGTCCTCGTCGTACAACACCTCATAGACCCCCGCCGGACAGTAGAGACGCGCGGGTTCGCCGTACTTGGGCAGGTTGACCCGGATGGGGATCGACGGGTCCAGCAGCTTCAGGTGCGCGGGCTGGTCCTCGGCATGGTTGGTGTTGGAGACGAAGACCGAGCTGAGCTTGTCGAACGACAGCTTTCCGTCCGGCTTGGGATAGGCGATCGGCTTGTGGTCTTTCGCCAGGCCGGTGGAGGCCGCGTCGGTCTTGCCGTGCGTCATCGTCCAGGGGACGGTCAGACCGGTCAGCGCGCCCAGCCACATCTCCATCACGCCGAAACCCCCGCCCAGGGTGGTGCCGAACTTCGACAGATAGGGCTTGGCGTTGCGGACCAGCTTCAGCTCTTTCGCGACCCAGCTGCTCTCGTAGGCGGCCTGGTAGGCGTCCAGCACGTCGCCCGCCCGGCCCGCCATGACGGCGTCGTAGGCGGCGTCGGCGGCCAGCATGCCGGTCTTCATGGCGTTGTGGCTGCCCTTGATGCGCGGGACATTCACGAAGCCGGCCGAGCAGCCGATCAGGGCGCCGCCCGGGAAGGCCAGTTTCGGCACCGACTGGAAGCCGCCCTCGGTGATGGCACGGGCACCGTAGGAGACGCGCGTCCCGCCCTCCAGATGTTCGGCGATGGCGGGGTGGTGCTTGAAGCGCTGGAACTCGTCGAACGGCGACAGCCAGGGGTTCCGGTAGTTCAGGTGCACGACGTAGCCGATGGCCACGTAGCGGTCGCCGAAATGGTACATGAAGCTGCCACCGCCGGTGTTCTCGTCCAGCGGCCAGCCGGTGGTGTGCTGGACCAGGCCCGGCTGGTGCTTCTCCGCCGGGATCTGCCACAGCTCCTTCAGGCCGATGCCGTACTTCTGGGGCTCGGCCTCCGCGCACAGGCCGTGACGGGCCATGATGGTCTTGGCCAGCGAGCCGCGGACGCCCTCGGCGATGAAGACGTACTTGCCGTGCAGCTCGATGCCGGGCTGGAAGTCGTCGGTCGGCTTGCCCTCGCGGTCGACCCCGAAGACCCCCGCCACGACGCCCTTCACGCGACCGGTCTCCTCCTCCCAGACGACGTGGCTGGCGGCCATGCCGGGGTAGACCTCGACGCCCAGCGCCTCGGCCTGCTCGCCCAGCCAGCGCGTGACGTTGGCGAGAGAGGCGATGTAGCAGCCGTCGTTGTGCATGATCGGCGGCAGCAGCGGCATCGGGACTTCAGCCTGTCCCGCCGGGCCGAGCAGCAGGAAGCGGTCCTTCGTGACCGGCGTCTCCAGAGGCGCGCCGCGCGTCTTCCAGTCGGGGAAGAGTTCGTTCAGGGCCTTCGGGTCGATCACGGCGCCCGACAGGATGTGGCCGCCGATCTCGGCCGACTTCTCCAGCACGGCGACGGTGATCTCCTTGCCGTCAGCGGCGGCCTTCTGCTTCAGGCGGATGGCGGCGGACAGGCCGGCCGGACCGGCGCCGACGACGACCACGTCGTACGCCATGACCTCGCGCTCGACGCCGGCCAGCGCCTCGAGCGGCGGCAGCCGGTCGATCACCGCATCCTGCCACGCCGTCTTCGCCCCGCCCTCGCGCACGTCTTCGGTCATTCCTGAGGTTTCCTCGTCGCCATCGTCGGTTTCGGTCCCTTATCGGGAGGTGACGCAGGGACGGTCAAGGACTAGTCCTGAGACCGATGATCGCCCCCGCCGCCGACTCGCGCGCCGTCGAAGCGCTGATGGCCTTCTGGGCCGACGCGGGGGTGGATGCCTGTTTCGCGGACGCTGCGGTCGACCGGTTGCGGCCGATCGCGCCCGCGGGCTCGGCGCAGAAGCCGGCGGCCGGCGCGACGCGGCCGTTGCGGGTCGCGGCGACGAGCGGGGTGGCGGACGCCGTCGCCGAGGCTCGGCGCGCGGCCGCGGCGGCGCTGGATCTGGAACAGCTGGAGGCGGCGATCGCGGCCTTCACCGGGTGTCCCCTGTCGACGACGGGCGCGCGCCGGGCGGTGTTCGCGCGGGGGGAGCCGGCGGGAGGTCTGCTGATCGTGGGCGAGGGTCCGGGGGGCGAGGAGGACGCGCGCGGCCAGCCCTTCGTCGGCAAGGCGGGACAGCTGCTGGACCGGATGCTGGAGGCGGCGGGCCTGTCGGCGCGCGCCTTCATCACCAACACCGTCTACTGGCGCCCGCCCGGCAATCGCACGCCGACCCCGGAGGAGCAGGCCGTCTGCGCGCCCTTCCTGGAGCGGACGTTCGAGCTGATCCGGCCCGCGGCGGTGCTGACCCTGGGCGCCGCGGCGGCCCGGCAGGTGCTGAAGAGCGACGAAGGGATCACGCGCTCGCGGGGCGCGTGGGGCGAGTGGCGGCTGGCCGAAGGCGACGTCTCGGCGCCCGTCATGCCGACCCTGCACCCGGCCTTCCTCCTGCGTCAGCCCCAGGCCAAGCGGGAGGTCTGGGCCGACCTGCTGGAGGTGGCCGCGCGCCTCGACGCGGCGCCCTGACTCAAAACCGCCCCATTCGGACGGGAATTCCTCAGGCCGTCGGGGGTGGCACCGAGATTGCCGCCCGCTGCGCATCTTGACCGCGAGGCTCCCGTTTCGGGACGTCTCGCCTCGCCGTCCGGGAGGGCCGCCATGATCCGACGACTCGCCGCCGGCCTGATCGCGTCCGCCGTCCTTGTGGGCGGTGCCCCCGCCCTGGCCCAGATCAGTGCGCTGAGCCCGTCCGACCGGCTCAGCTACACCAATGCGTTCGACGCGCTTCGGCGCGGCGATCTGGACATGGCGCGCGACACCGCCCGCGCGGCGGGCGACCGCATCCTGCTGGGCACGATCGAGTTCGAACGGCTGTTCCATGAAGATCACGTGGCGACCTTCGAAGAACTGGGCGCCTGGCTGGAGCAGTATGCCGACCTGCCCGAGGCGCCGCGCGCCTATGCCCTGGCCATGCGGCGGCGACCGGACGGCGCCCCGGAGCCGCGCCGCCCCCGGGGCGTGGAATCCGAGGCCGGCTCCGACGCCGGAAAGGCCGCCCGGATCGCCTTCAACGCCGAGAACCTGACGGGTGCCTATGACACCGGGGTGGCGATCGGCGACTGGTGGACGGCGGGTCTGTCGGCCTGGCGGCTGGGGCGGTACGAGGAGTCCTACCTCGCCTTCGAACGGGTGGCGGAGAACCCGGTCGAGGACGCCTGGGTGCGGTCCGGCGCGGCCTTCTGGGCCTCGCGGGCGGCCGCGCGGGCCGGGCGACCGCATATGGTCCAGCCCCTGTTGCGCCTGTCGGCGCGCTGGCCCGCCACCTTCTACGGCCAGATCGCCCTGCGGCAGCTGGGTGTGGAGCCGGTCATCGAGAACCTGGGCGCGGGCCCGCAGCCCTACTCCGGCCAGGTCGTGGCGACGCCGGAGTTCGACGTCCTGCCCGAGGGGCTGACCGTCGAGGCGCTGCAGCGGTTCGTCGAACGCGATCCGCAGGCCCGGCGCACGGTGGCCCTGCTGGAGGTCGGTCGCACCGCGGACGCGCGGGTGGAATACGCGCGCGGCTGGCGCGACGCCCGGAGCCCCGACGAGGCCCTGATGTGGCGCGGACTGGGGCGGGTGCTGGCGAGGCAGCTGACGCCCCGCAACAGCGAGGCCGAGCGGATCGACGCCCGCCGCTATCCGATCCCGGACGTGCAGCCCGAGGGCGGCTTCACCATCGAGCGGTCGCTGGTCTTCGCCATCGCCCGCAAGGAGACCGGGTTCAACGCCCGCGCGGTGTCCAGCGCCGGCGCCTACGGCATGATGCAGGTGATGCCGACGACCGCCGCCGAGATGACGGGCGACCGCGGCTATATCTCGAGCCCGAGGCGCCTGTGGGAGGCACCGCTGAACATGCGTCTGGGCCAGGGCTACATCCTGCGCATGCTGGGACTGACGGCGTTCGAGGGCGACCTGCTGCGGGTGGTGCCGTCGTACAATGCGGGGCCCGGTCCGATGCTGGGCGCGATCCGCAAGCTGGGGCCCGACGCCGATCCCCTGCTGCTGATCGAGACCATCGATGTGCCGCAGGCCCGCGACTACGTCGAAAAGGTCGTGGCGGCCTATTGGGTCTATCAGCGCATTCAGGGCCGGCCGCTGCACACGCTGGACGCCCTGGCCTCGGGCGCAGACGGCGTGCCGCTGACGCTGGATTTCGTGCCGGAACCGCCGCAACCCGTCACGCCGCCGGTGGAGGGGCCGCCGACGGAGACCGCGCCGCCCGCCCAACCGACGCTGCGGTTCTAGATCAGGCTGGTCAGCAGGATCGTCGACAGGCAGCAGGCGACCAGAATCGCCACCAGCACGCTCATGCCCGCCGGGACGGCCGGGTCGGCGCTGCGGGGATCGGGCGGCGGGCGCATGGTCGGCTCCAGACTGGGACGCGAGGGACCTCGCACCCCCAATGCGGCACCTTGGGGGCCGTTCCCTTAAAACGGCGTTCGGCGAAGCGGTTAACGGGAGCGTGTGGCGAGGGCGACCCACTCGTGAAAATCGGGCTGGTCCAGCAGGGCGTCGCAATAGGCCCGGGCCGCGCCGTCGTCGCCGTGGGCGGCCAGATCGATCTGGTAGTGGCGGATCCGCGCCGCCACCGGGGTGAAGAAGGCGTCCGCGATCGACCAGTCGCCGAACAGGTACGGGCCGCCGGCCCCGAAGCGGGCGCGCATGCTGCGGAAGATCTCGACGAGGCGGCGCACGTCGGCGGCCACCGCCTCGCCCTGCGGCGACGGGGCGCGGTCGGGGCCGACCATCGTGTGAATGACGCCGTCGGCGTCGGGGCCCATCGAACAATCGGTGCGCAGGGCCATGAAGCCCGAATGCATCTCGCAGGTCACCGACCGTGCAGCCCAGCGGGCGTGCGGATCGGCGGGCCACAGCCTCGCCTCGGGATAGCGCTCGGCGGCCCAGACGCTGATCGACAGGGAGTCCCAGATGGTCTCGCCGTCGACCTTGAGCAGGGGCACCTTGCCCGACGGCGACACCTCGGCCAAGCGTTCCTTCCAGTCGCCACCGTAGAGCGGGATTTCGGTGACCGTGAAGTCAGCACCGCAGCGCTTCAGCACGAGCCACGGCCGCAGCGACCAGGTCGAGAACTCCAGATTGCCGAGAATGAGTTCCACCGCGCCGCCTCCGTCCGATTGAGCCTCCGGCATAGCTTCGACGGCGGGGGGCGACCAGTGCCCGACGCCCGAGATCGCTCATCGTGTCCACAAGGTCGGCTTGACTCAGGCGGCCGCGGCCCCGACACGCACGGCCCATGATCAGCCGCTATTCCCGCCCCGAAGCCGTCGCCATCTGGTCGCAGGAGACCAAATATTCGATCTGGTTCGAGATCGAGGCGCACGCCGCCGCGAAGATGGCCGAGCTGGGCGTCATCCCCGCCGACGCGGCCGAGGCCATCTGGGCCAGGGGCAAGGACATGGTCTGGGACGCCGACCGCATCGACGAGATCGAGCGCACCACCAAGCACGACGTCATCGCCTTCCTGACCCACGTGTCCGAGACGGTCGGCGAGGAGGCGCGCTTCCTGCATCAGGGCATGACCTCGTCGGACGTGCTGGACACCTGTTTCGCGGTGCAGCTGGCGCGGTCGACCGACCTGCTGCTGGGCGGCGTCGATCGCGTGCTGGCGGCGCTGGAGACGCGCGCGAAGGAGCACAAGGACACGGTCTGCGTCGGCCGCAGCCACGGCATCCACGCCGAGCCGGTGACCTTCGGCCTGAAGCTGGCCGGCTATCACGCCGAGTTCCAGCGCGCCCGCCGCCGGCTGGTCGCGGCGCGCGAGGAGATCGCCACCTGCGCCATCTCCGGCGCCGTCGGCACCTTCGCCAACGTCGATCCGGCGGTGGAGGAATACGTCGCGGAGAAGATGGGGCTGCAGGTCGAGCCGGTCTCGACCCAGGTGATCCCGCGCGACCGGCACGCCGCCTGGTTCGCGGCGCTGGGCGTGGTCGCCAGCTCCATCGAGCGGCTGGCGACCGAGATCCGGCACCTGCAGCGCACCGAGGTGCTGGAGGCCGAGGAGTTCTTCGACAAGGGTCAGAAGGGCAGCTCGGCGATGCCGCACAAGCGCAACCCGATCCTGACCGAGAACCTGACCGGCCTGGCGCGGCTGGTGCGCTCGGCCGTCGTGCCGGCGATGGAGAACGTCGCCCTTTGGCACGAGCGGGACATCAGCCATTCGTCGGTCGAGCGCGGCATCGGCCCGGATGCCTCGATCCACCTGGACTTCGCCCTGCACCGGCTGGCGGGGGTGATCGAGCGGCTGAACGTCTATCCGGAAAACATGCGCAAGAACCTCGACCGTCTGGGCGGTCTGGTCTTCTCCCAGCGCGTCATGCTGGCCCTGACCCAGGCGGGCGTCAGCCGTGAGGACGCCTATGCCGCGGTGCAGGAGAACGCCATGAAGGTGTGGCGCGGCGAGGGCGTCTTCCTCGACTTCCTGAAGGCCGACGCCCGGGTCACGCTGTCCGCCGGAGAGCTGGAGGCCCTGTTCGACCTCGGCTACCACACGAAGCACGTGGACACGGTGTTCCGGCGGGTGTTCGGAGGTTGACCATGGTCGGGCTGGTCGCAGCGCTTGCACTTTTTCTGACGCTGCAGGTGCAGGATCCTCCGCCGCCGGCCGGACTGTCCGTGCAGTTCCCCAGCGCCACGGCGCGGGACCGGTGCGCCCGTCGCAGCGAGGGCGAACCTCGCCAGGTTCTCGAGATGCGGTGCCGCATCTCCAACGGTCGTGTGGCGGGCGACTGCGAACACCTGAACCCCACCCCCACGACGTCCAGAAGAAACGTGGCGACGGCTCAATGCATCCTGCGCGCGACGCGTTGGGTGCATGACGACGGCTCTCCGGCCAACGACGTGACCATGATCCAGACCTACACCCTGGGGACCCGCTGACCGCCCTGCGGTCACATGTCGCGCCGGATTTCGTGATCGCGACGCATCCTTTCGGCGGCTGAGCAGTACTTCCGGGCACGTCGCGACGAACGCGGCGCACTCAGGAGATTTCTCATGACCATGCGTTTCGCCGGCTTCGCCGCCGTTTCCGCCGCCGCCCTGCTGGCGGCCGCCTGCTCGCCCTCGACCGAAGAGGCTCCCGCCACCGAGGCGACCGCCGCCGCCGACGGCGCCATGACCGCCGACGCCCCCGCCGCCACCGGCAACATCGTGGCCGTGGCCCAGGGCAACGGCGACTTCTCGACCCTGGTCTCGGCCGTGACCGCCGCCGAACTGGGCGAGACCCTGTCGGGCCCCGGTCCGTTCACCGTCTTCGCGCCGACCAACGCCGCCTTCGAAAAGGTGCCGGCCGCGACGCGCGAATCGCTGATGGCCCCGGCCGGCAAGGCCGACCTGACCAAGATCCTGACCTATCACGTGGTGCCGGGCCGGGTGGACGCCGCGGCGCTGACCCAGCAGATCCAGCAGGGCGGCGGCTCGGCCACCCTGACCACGGTCGAGGGCGGCACGCTGACGGCCCGCGTGGTCGACGGCACGGTCACCCTGACCGACGAGGCCGGCAACACCTCGCGCGTCGTCACCGCCGACGTGGCCGCGACCAACGGCGTGATTCACGCCATCGACACGGTCGTGATGCCGAACTGACGGCGTTCGTCCGGGGCCGTTCCTGAGGAGGAGACGGTCCCGGACCCGGCGCGGGCCTGCCTCGCGCCAAAATGAAAGGCCGCGGTCACACGGACCGCGGCCTTTCTGATTCCTGCCTCGACCGACCGACCGTCAGGCGCCGGCGCGGATCTCGTCGCGGGCGATGGAGGCCAGTTCGTCCATCTTGGAGCGGATCTCGCCCTCCGAGGCGGCGATCCCCGCGCCCTTGAAGTCGCCGGCGATCTTGCGGAACACGTCCTCGTCGCCCGGCTGTTCGAAATCGGCGCGAACAACGGCCCTGGCGTAGTCCTCGGCGCTTTCCGGCGAGAGCCCCATCTTGTCGGCCGCCCACAGCCCCAGCAGCTTGTTGCGCCGGGCCATGGCCTTGAACTCCTGCTCCTGATCGAGGGCGAACTTGGACTCGAAGCCCTTTTCCCGATCGTCGAAGGTCGTCATCCGCGTACGCAAGCTCCGTGGGGCGCGGGCGAGCCCGCGCGATGGGGCGTCTATAGCCCGTCCCGGGCCCAACGCAACCGAAGTCGGCGCGGCTCCGGCGAAGCGCGGAATTGTGTCGCACGGCCGCTTCGTTTAAGGGGTGCGGCGACCTATCCTCCCCGACGCCCGAATCCGTTCCGCGCCGCCATCGCCATTCCGGCGGCGCGCGATCGGCGTTCCCGGGCCGCCTCCGTCCGATCGGGACCGACATGAACGTGAAACGCAAGAAGCTCTACGAAGGCAAGGCCAAGATCCTCTACGAGGGTCCCGAGCCCGGCACGCTGATCCAGTATTTCAAGGACGACGCGACGGCCTTCAATGCCCAGAAGAAGGCGACGCTGGAAGGCAAGGGCGTCGTCAACAACCAGATCAGCGAGTTCATCATGAGCAAGCTGAACGGCATCGGCGTGACCAACCACTTCATCAAGCGGCTGAACCTGCGCGAACAGCTGATCCGCGAGTGCGAGATCATCCCGCTGGAGGTGGTGTGCCGCAACGTGGTGGCGGGCTCCATGAGCCAGCGGCTGGGCATCGAGGAGGGCACCCCCCTGCCCCGCTCGATCATCGAATTCTACTACAAGAAGGACGAGCTCAACGACCCGATGGTCACCGAGGAGCACATCACAGCCTTCAACTGGGCCTCGACCCAGGAGCTGGACGACATCCTGGCCATGACCGTGCGGGTGAACGACTATCTGTCGGGCCTGTTCGCCGGCGTCGGCATCACCCTGGTGGACTTCAAGATCGAGTTCGGCCGGGTGTGGGAGAACGACTTCAGCCGCATCATCCTGGCCGACGAGATCAGCCCCGACAGCTGCCGGCTGTGGGACACCGCCACCGGCAACAAGCTGGACAAGGACCGCTTCCGCCGGGATCTGGGCGACGTGATCGAAAGCTACACCGAGGTGGCGCGCCGCCTGGGCATCATGAAGGGCATGCCGACGGTGATCCAGGGGGGGCTGAACTGATGGCGAAGGTCAAGGTTCACGTCTTCCTGAAGCCGGGCGTGCTGGACGTGCAGGGCAAGGCCGTCGAGGGTGCCCTGAACGGTCTGGGCTGGACCGGCGTCACCAACGCCCGGGTCGGCAAGCTGATCGAGTTCGACATGGCCGAGCCCGACGAGGCCGAGGTGAAGCGCATGTGCGACACCCTGCTGGCCAACACGGTGATCGAAAGCTACCGGATCGAGGTCGGCTGAGGCACGTTGATCCCGGACCACGACAGCCGGGAGCGCGCCATGACCTTCACCCTGACCTCGACCGACCTCGCCGACGGCGGGACGCTGCCCGACGCCCAGGTCCAGGCCAAGGGCAACACCAGCCCGCAGCTGGCCTGGTCCGGCGCGCCGGAGGGGACGAAGTCGTTCGCGATCACCTGCTTCGACCCGGACGCGCCGACCGGCAGCGGCTTCTGGCACTGGACCGTGGCCAACATCCCGGCCGAGGTCAGCGAGATCCCGACCGGCGGCCCCCTGCCCGACGGCGCGGTCGAGGGGCGGACGGACTTCGGCGAGCCCGGCTTCGGCGGGGCCGCCCCGCCCCCGGGCCACGGCCCGCATCGGTACGTCTTCACGGTGTTCGCCGTGGATGTGGACCAGCTGCCCGTCACCCCGGAAGACTCCGGGGCCAAATACGGCTTCAACCTGCATTTCCACACCCTGGCGACGGCGTCGATCACGGCGACCTATGAGAACCCGGGCAAGGACTGAGCGACCCGGTTTCGACGACCGACGTTGCGCGAGCGGTGATGCCGGCCTAGCGTGATCCCTCGCGGGGGAAACGGCATGAGCGACGCGTCAACGCCCTTCGCGGCCCGACATCCGGCGGACAGGGCTTTCTTTCTGGCGTTCGCCGCCGTCTCGATCATCGCGGTCGCAGGCGGCTTCCTGCCTCGGCTGGAGACGATCTTCACCGGCGAGAGGCCATGGCCGCCGCTCGCCGTCCACATCCATGCTGTCCTGTTCTACGGGTGGATCGGCCTCCTGACCGCCCAGGTGCTGCTGGTGCGGGGCGGGAACGTCGGCCTCCACAAGCGGCTGGGCGGGGCGGGACTGGTCCTTGCCGCCGGCATGATCGGGGTCGGAGGCTGGATGGCGCTGACCATGGCCGGTTGGCATCTGGAGCGGGGCAGCGACGGGGCTCTGCGATTTCTGCCCGTCCCGCTGATGGATCTCGCGATTTTCGGCGCGCTGATCACCTGGGCCGCCCTGCGGCGACGCGATTCCCCGACGCACAAGCGCCTGATGGTGCTGGCCACGACCCAGTTGCTGGGCGCGGGGTTCGGCCGCATGGACCTCTACGCCATGCCCGCGACGCCCTGGCTTCCCCAGGTGGAGATGTTCGTGAACCTGTACGGCATGCTGTGGCTGATCCTGGCGCTGGCCATCGGCTTCGACGTCGCGACGCGCGGCCGGCCGCACCGGGTCTGGTGGGTCGCGGTGCCGCTGGTGGTCGCGGCGCAGTTCGCCGCCGCCACCTTGCTGGTCTGGCCGGGCTGGAGGTCGTTCGCCGCAGGCGTGCTGGGCCTCGGCTGACGACGACCGGTCAGCGGCAGGGGAAGCGTTCGACCATCCAGGCCCGGACGGCCTGGGTCAGCGACTGGTTCTGGCGCGCGGCGGGGACGGCCGCCATGCGGGCCACGATCTGGTCCGGGGACAGCCTGATCCGCGCCGGCAGGCAGAACGGCGGGGTGCGGCCGGCGCGGCGTGCCGCTGCCTCTTCCGCCCGGGCCGCCTTGAACGCGTCCTCCATGGCCGAGGCCGCGCGGCGAACCGACGGCCGGAGGAAGGCCGAGGCGTCGCGGGGCGCATCCGCCGCGATCTGGTTGAACTCCCGCACGGTCATTCCCGCCTGGGCGGCGGCCGGCGCAGCGACCGCCAGCGCGATGAGCAGGGCGAAGACGGCGAGGACTCTCATTGCGGGCTCTCCGAACCGGACATGAGGGCGAAGTCGCCCCCGGGGAAGTCGATGACATAGCCGCGCGCCAGCACGTCCTGGCCCAGCCGGCCGTGCACGTCGCCACCGGAGCTTTCTTCGGCCACGTCGACGCCGGAGAGCGTCACCTCGACCGCATCGAAACGCAAGGTCAGCGAGGGCAGGCGACGCCCCTCGACCTGTTGCGTGCCGCCCGCCGAGCCGACGGTGCGGGTCCGGGCCACGGCTCCGCCCGCCAGGTCGGGTCGGGCCTCCAGCGCGACCGGGCGCAGGCTGGTCCGGTTCGCCCCGGTGTCGAGAGCGAAGGGCACCGGCGGCCCCCCGGCCACGTGGCCATAGACCCGGGGCGTCAGGCCGGAGACGAACAGGTCCCTGTCGGCCGCCGGACCGGCGCTGGGGGCCCACGCCACCCGGCCGTCGGCCACGGTGACGCGCTCCAGCCGCGAGATGACCGGAAAGCCGAGGATGCCGGGGATGACGTAAGCCCCGTTGGCGAAGCTGAGGCTGGCGTCGGGCATCACCAGAAAGACCACATCGTGGAACTGCAGGTCGCCGATCGTCAGGGTGCGGGCCACGCCGACATGGGCGGGGGCGACCTCCTGGGTGATGCTGCCGACGCCGGCGGTCTCGCCCAGCATCTCCAGACCCAGCTCCCGCGCTTGGGTCTCGGTGACGACGGACAGGTTGGCGCCGGTGTCGAAGACGTACTCGCGCACCTGACCGTTGATCGTCAGCGGCACGCGCGGCAGGCCCGCGGGATCGCGGGTGTAGACGACCGATCCCGGCGTCAGGGGCGCCCGGGTCTGGGGCGGAGCTCCGACGAGGGCGCGCGCCACGGCGAGGGTCTGTTCGACGCCGCGCCGCTCGGCGGACCCCGGTGCGAAGTCCGCCAGCGCCGCCTCGAGCAGCGTCGCCGCCTCCGCATAGGCCCCATTGCGCAGGTGAACCACGGCGAGCGTCGACATAGCCGTCCGGCGGGCAACGACGTCGGTCGGGGAGGTGGCGAGGAAGCGGCCGAGGTGATCCACCGCCTCGGTGTCCCGCATCTCGTAGGCGGCGAGAAGCCCGGCCGGCAGGGGCTCGGCCGCGTGCCCGGAGGCGCGGATCGCGGCCGGATCGGCCCAGTCGGCCTCCTGGGCCGCGGCGGCCGTGGCGAGCAACAGGCCGGCGGCGGCGGCGGCGAAGGTGCGGGTCATGGACGGGCTCCGGATCCTTGCGCGCAGAGTGGCGCCCCGGGCTGAGCCGTTGAAGTGAAAACGGGGTCATGATCGGGGCCCGGCGGCGCCCTGACATCCGGCGCGAACCCTGCTACACGCCCGCGCCATGAGCGCCGCCGTCATCGTCTTCCCCGGGTCCAACTGCGATCGCGACTGCAAGGTGGCCGTCGAACGGTCCACCGGCGAGAAGGTCGAGATGGTCTGGCACGGGGAGACCGAACTGCCCTCGGGCCTCGACCTGATCGTCCTGCCGGGCGGCTTTTCCTACGGCGACTACCTGCGCTGCGGGGCCATGGCGACGCAGTCGCCGATCATGCAGGCGGTGAAGAAGGCCGCCGACGACGGTGTCGCGGTCGTGGGCATCTGCAACGGCTTCCAGATCCTGTGCGAGGCCGGAATGCTGCCGGGGGCCCTGCTGCGGAACGCGGGCCTGAAGTATGTGTGCAAGCCGATCAGCCTGCAGGTCGCCAACGGCCAGACGCGCTTCACCAGCGGCTATCAGGGCCGGCGCGAGGTGATCATGACCCAGGGCAACGGCGACGGGAACTATTTCGCCGACGCGGAAACCCTGGCGCGGCTGGAAGGCGAGGGCCAGGTCGTGTTCCGCTACGTCGACAATCCCAACGGCTCGGTGGCCGACATCGCCGGCATCCAGAACGCGCGCGGCAATGTGCTGGGCATGATGCCCCACCCCGACCGCGCCTTCGAGGCCGAGCTGGGCTCGGCCGACGGCGCGGTGCTGTTCCAGAGCGTGCTGAACGCGGCGTGACGCGCGGGGCGTGACTCTACGCGGCGGGAAACCGCTGATTGACAGGGACAAGCGGGCGTTGTTCCCATCTCCGGGTTGTTCTGGGGGAGTAACCAATGAAATTGAAGCTGCTGGGCCTAGTCGGGGCCCTGTGCCTGAGCGCGTGCGCCGATCCGTACGTCGCCACGCCCTATGACCGCGCCACCGCGCAGGTCGATCGCATCGTGATCATGGACGACGCCCTGCCGGAAAAGGCGATCGCCTATGAAGTCGCTTCAGTGGGGTCGAATTTCGGGCTGATCGGGGCCCTCGTCGACGCCGGGATCCAATCGGAGCGCCAGGGTGCCGTGAACGAGGCGCTGCAAGGCGTGGCCTTCGACGCTGAAGGCCAGCTGGAGACCCTGCTGATCCGGGAGATCGGACAGGAAGGATACAACGTCGCCCTCCTGCCGGGTGCGGCGCGCGCCAAGCGCGACTGGCTGCCCAGCCACTCGGGGGCTCCCGAAGGCGTGGACGCCTATCTGGACGTCGCGGTCGTGGAGTACGGCTACATGTCGCCCGGCGCCGGTCAGCCGTTCCGTCCCTACGTCTGGGCCAAGGTGAAGCTGGTCCGCGTCTCCGACGGCACCCTGCTGATGGAAAACCAGATCGTCTACAATCCGCTGAACGTCGTGGAGGGGGTGATCACCATCCCGCCGAACCCGGAGTTCTTCTTCAACAACCGCAGCGCCCTGCTTGAGGATCCGACCCGTCTCGCGGCCGGTATCGAGGACGCCATGGTCCGGGTCGCCGAGACCTCGGCGCAGTTGCTGCGGTGATGCATATGCGCGCCCTGCTCCCGCTCGCCCTGACGCCGCTGCTGGCGGGCTGCGTCACCACCGTCGAGCCCCCGCCCCCGCCTCTGCTGGCGTGGGACCGGGCCGACTGCGACGCCGCGCCCGACCTTGGCCGGACGGTCAGTCTGACGCCGAAGAAGGAGACGGCGGTCCATGTCGTCACGACGCCGCTGGGCGAGGGGTCGCCCTGCCTGGCTCAGGAGGGCGGTTCCGGCCCCTACGTCGTGTACGCCCTGCCGGCCGATCTGGACGACAAGACCCTGATCGTGGGCGGGACGCTGGGTTATGACCGGATCTTCTCGCCCCGCGTGACCGTGCTGGACGCCGAGGGCCGCGAAACCCGGACCTTCGTGGAGTCCGACTGGTTCAACCGGGGACCGGTCTATTCGGTGCAGTTCCGGCCGCGCCCCGGAGACGCCTTCGTGATCGTGTCGACGGACCCGTCGCGCGTGGGCCGGACGGAAAGCGCCATCAACGTCGGTACCAACACCACCGTGGTCTACACCGGCTACGGGGCCAGCAACTGGACCACCGGGCAGGAGCGGCACGCCACGCGCGTCTTCGCCTATGACGGAGACGTGCGGGTCACGGTCAACGACGTCGACACGGAAGAGAACCCGGACCGCTGAGGCGGTCCGGGCCCTTTCCTCGGCGTCAGACGCCGGAGCCGGTCTCTTCGGTCCGTTCGTCTTCGCCCTGAACGGCCAGATTGCCGTCCAGCGCCTCGACCTCGTCCTGATCTTCGTCGGCCTCGTCGGTCTCGACCTCGCCCTCGCCGGCCGACATGTCGGCACCCGGATCGCGCTGGGCCTGCAGTTCGCGCTCGCCCATGCCGAGGCCCTGTTCGCGGCCGCGGGTGGCGGAGACCTCGTCGGTCTCGAAGCCTTCCGGCGAGTCGCCGGTCGGGGTCTGCATTTCCGCATCCGGACCCTGGCCGGCCAGTTGGCCTTCGGGGGCGGTGCGCGACGGGTCGACGTCGGTGTTCAGTTCCTGAGCCATAATTTTCTTCCTCATTTCGCCCGTCGGGGAGTTGCGGGCGTCGAGGCGAGAACCGCGGCGAATCGCCCGCGTTCCAGCGTCACCGCAAACAAATCTGAACCCGCGTACGCTCCCGCGCGTATCTGTGGCCAAGCCTGAAGCGGAGCCGTGCATGTCCTCCATCGTCCGTCCCACCGCCGCCCAGAAGACGCGCCGACTGGTCGTGCTGGCGGCGACCCTGTTCGCCATCATGATCAACTACGGGATCAACGCCGCCGGCTGGGGTCAGAGCCCGGCCGAGTTCTCGCGGGATTCCGACGAGAACCTGCGCGTCGCCAGCTATGCCTTCTCGATCTGGGGGCTGATCTTTCTCGGCCTGCTGGTCTACGCTATCCGGCAGGTGCTGCCCCAGACGGGCGAGAGCGATCTGATCCGGCGCATGGGCTGGCCGTCGGTGGCGGCCCTGCTGGGCATCGGCTGGTGGGCGGTGGCGGCCGCGGCCGACGTGGAGCTGGCGACCATCGTCCTGATCTTCGGATCCCTGATCGTGCTGCTGGTCCCGCTGCTGCGCAACGCGGCGCTGATCCGGAGCCTGGGCCGGTTCGAGCGGGACCGGATGACCGTGGTCTGGCCGCTGGCGGCGCTGGCGGGATGGCTGACGGTGGCCTCGCCGGTGAACCTGCTGACGGTGCTGACCGGCAACGGCGACCTGCCGGCCGGGACGCCGCCCGTGCTGTGGTCGCTGCTGGCCGTGGGCGGAGTGGCCCTGCTGGGACTGTGGGTGACGGAGCGGACCCGCACCCTGGCCTATCCGCTGCCGATCGCCTGGGGCCTGGTCGCGGTCTTCGTGGCCGAACAGGAACGCAATCCGCTGCTGGCGTTCAGCGCGCTGGGCGCGGCCGGGGTGGTGCTGGTCGGCGCGGTGATCCTGGCCATGGGGCTGAAGCGCGGCGTCGAACGCACCGACGCGGCGCACGGCTGACAGACGGGGCGACGCGGGCTAGAAGGCCCGCCCATGAGCGCCCCGCAAAAGACCATGGCCGAACTGGCCGCCGACTACGGCCTGGCCCCGAACGAATATCAGGTCGTCCTCGACCGGCTGGGGCGCGAGCCCAACAACGTCGAACTGGGCGTCTTCTCGGTGATGTGGTCGGAGCACTGCTCGTACAAGTCGTCGAAGATCCACCTCGGCAAATTCCCGACCAAGGGGCCGCGGGTGATCTGCGGTCCGGGCGAGAACGCCGGGGTCATCGACATCGACGACGGCGACGCCTGCATCTTCAAGATGGAGAGCCACAACCATCCCTCCTACATCGAGCCCTATCAGGGCGCGGCGACGGGCGTGGGCGGGATCATGCGCGACGTCTTCACCATGGGCGCGCGGCCCGTCGCCCTGCTGAACGCCCTGCGCTTCGGCGATCCGGAGCATGAGAAGACGCGACGACTGGTGTCGGGCGTGGTCTCTGGGATCGGCGGCTACGGCAACTGCGTCGGCGTGCCGACGGTCGCGGGCGAGACCAATTTCCACCGCGGCTACAACGGCAACATCCTGGTCAACGCCATGTGCGTGGGTCTGGCGAAGTCGGACGCCATCTTCTATTCGGCCGCGCCCGCCGCGGGCCACTCGGTCGTCTATTTCGGGTCCAAGACCGGGCGCGACGGCATCCACGGCGCGACCATGGCCTCGGCCGAATTCGACGAGGATTCCGACGAGAAGCGCCCGACCGTCCAGGTTGGCGACCCCTTCGCCGAGAAGCTGCTGATCGAGGCGACGCTGGAGCTGATGGCCTCGGGCGCCGTGGCCGCCATCCAGGACATGGGCGCCGCGGGCCTGACCTCCTCCTCGGTCGAGATGGCCGGCAAGGGCGGCGTCGGCATCGAGCTGAACATGGACAGGGTGCCCCAGCGCGAGGAGGGCATGACCGCCTATGAGATGATGCTGTCGGAAAGCCAGGAGCGGATGCTGGCGGTGCTGAAGCCCGGCCGCGAAGCCGACGGCGAGCGCATCTTCAAAAAGTGGGGTCTGGACGCCGCGACCATCGGCGTGACCACCGACACCGGCCGGCTGGTGCTGAAGCACCACGGCGAGGTGGTCTGCGACGTGCCGCTGGCCCCGCTGTTCGACGACGCGCCGATGTACGACCGGCCCTGGGTCCAGCCGGAGTTGCAGCCGAGACTCGATCCCAAGGACGTGCCGGCGCCCGACAGCTGGGCGGACGCCGTCCTGAACGTCGTCTGCTGCCCCGACATGGCGTCGAAACGCTGGATCTGGGAGCAGTACGACCGCCACGTCATGGCCGACACCCTGCACGACTCCGCCACGGGCGCGGACGCCGGGGTGGTGCGCGTGCACGGCACCGACAAGGGGCTCGCGGTCACGTCGGACTGCACGCCGCGCTACGTCCAGGCCGATCCGTATGAAGGCGGCAAGCAGTGCGTCGCCGAGGCGTGGCGCAATCTGACCGCCGTGGGCAGCCGGCCTATCGCCATCACCGACAACCTGAATTTCGGCAATCCGCAGCGGCCCGAGATCATGGGCCAGATCGTGCGCGCCATCGACGGCATGGCCGAGGCCTGCCGCGTGCTGGACTTCCCGGTCGTGAGCGGCAACGTCAGCCTCTACAACGAGACCAACGGCGTCGCCATTCCGCCGACGCCGACTGTCGGCGCGGTCGGCCTGCTGCCCAACTACGACGTGGTCGTCGGCTTCGGCGGCATGGTCGAGGGCGAGGTGCTGGTGCTGATCGGCGAGACGCGCGGCGAGCTGGGCGCGTCGATCTATCTGCGGGAGGTTCTGGGCCGCGAGGACGGGGCGCCGCCGCCGGTGGATCTGGCGCTGGAGCGCAAGACCGGCGACTTCGTGCGCGATCTGATCGAGGCCGGCGAGCTGACCAATGTGCACGACCTGTCGGACGGCGGCCTGATCGGCGCGGCGGCGGACATGGCGCTGGCCAGCGACTGCGGCGTCGAGCTGGACGCGACCAGCGAGGCCCACGCCCACGTCCTGCTGTTCGCCGAGGACCAGGCCCGCTACCTGACCGCCGTGACCGATCCGGTCGCCCTGATCGCCCGCGCCCAGGAAGCCGGCCTGCACGCCAGCGTCGTCGGCCGGGCCGTGGGCAGGGACTTCGCCTCGGCGGGCGACAAGGGCGAACTGTTCCGCATCCCGCTGGACCACCTGCGCGAGATGCACGAGAGCTGGATGCCGAACTGGATCGAAGGAAAAGTCTGATGCGCGCCGCCCTGATCGCCATCCCCCTCCTGCTGCTGGCCGCGTGCGAGGGCGGCGGCGATCCGGTCGAACAGGCCATGCGCGACGCCTCGGCCGAGCGCCACGCCGCCACGGTGAAGGATGGAGAGGTCTCGGGACCCGCGCACCCGGTCGGTCACGCCGCCGCGACGGGCGCGGGGAACGCCGCCTTCGCCGCCTCCGAGACGTCGATGCACACGAAGATGGCCGCCGCGTCCGGCGACACCGTGGACGAGGCCTACATCGCCAAGATGATTGCCCACCACGAGGGCGCGCTGGAGATGGCGCAGGTGGCGCTGGCGCAGTCGACCGACCCGGAAATCCGCCGCATGGCGCAGGCGGTCGTGGACACGCAGACGCGCGAAATCGCCGAGATGCGGGCGTGGAAGCCGGCGGCGGCGAACTGACGCGGCCCCTTACCGCCGTCACGCGACGGGCCTAGAGTCCGGTCATGGCCGACGGCTCCCCGACGTTCCGCCCCTGGACCCCCGCCCGGCGCACCCGGCCTCTGGGCCTGATCCCGTTTCTGTGGGTCAGCTGGCGCGATCCGCTGGGCATGTGGTCGGAGCGGCATTTCCGCGAGCCGCAGCTGCACGGCGATTCCGCCCTGGGTGAGATCCTGGTGGTCAGTCATCCCGAGGGCGTGCGGCACGTCCTGTCGGGCAATGCGGCCAATTACGAGAAGGGTGCCCTGCAACGTCGGGTGCTGGGGCCGATGCTGGCCGACGGCCTGCTGCTGACAGAGGGCGAGGCCTGGCGTCGCGTGCGGCGCATCCTGGCCCCGTTGTTCACCCCGGCGCGCACGGCGACCATGACCGGCCGCATGGTCGACAGCGCGCGCCGTCGCGTCGACGGCTGGCGGCTGGACCTGGGCCCGCGGGTGCTGAACCTCGACACCGAGATGTCGGGCCTGACCTTCGACATCCTGTCGGCCACGCTGTTCTCGGACCAGCTGGACGGAGACGCGGCGGGCTTCGAGAAGGCGCTGAACTCCTACCTGTCGCTGGCCGCGCGGATCGACACGCTGGACGTGCTGGCGGCACCGGACTGGGTGCCCCGGCTGGGCCGGATCACGGGCGCGGGCGCCGGCCGCTTCTTCGAGACGCGGGTGTCGGCGCTGGTGGCGCGTCGCCGGGCCCAGGTCGAGGCGGGCGAGGCCGTCGCCGACGACCTGCTGACCGCCCTGCTGAACGCGCGCGACGAGGACGGCGAAGGGGGCCTGTCGGATCACGAGGTGGCCTCCAACGTCCTGACCTTCATTCTGGCGGGGCACGAGACCTCGGCGCGGACCCTGGGGTGGGCCCTGCACCTGATCAGCCGGACGCCGGACGTGGCCGCCCGCCTGCGCGCCGAGGCCGACGCCTTCGACCCCGCCGCGCCCGACTGGGCCGAGCGCCTGCCGTGGACGCGCGCGGTGATCGAGGAGGCGATGCGCCTGTTCCCGCCGGCACCGACGCTGGCGCGGCGCGCGCTGGGCCCGGACGTGGTCGGCGGACAGGCGATCAAGGCCGGGGCGACCGTGCTGATCTCGCCCTGGGTGCTGCACCGCCACGAGAGCCTGTGGGAGGCCCCCGACGAGTTCCGGCCCGAGCGCTTCCTGCCGGAGCGGCGCAAGGCAATCGACCGCTGGACCTACATCCCCTTCAGCGCCGGGCCGCGCGTGTGCATCGGCGCCGCCTTTGCGCTGAACGAGGCGATGATCGCCCTGGCCACCATCCTGAAGGCGGCCGAGGTGGAGCCCGTCACCGCCGCAGAGCCGCGCCCGGTGCATCAGATCACCCTGCGCAGCGCCCGGCCCATCCGTCTGCGTCTGCGCGCGCGGGTCTAGACAGAACCGTCACGATCGGCCGGTAATCCGGGACGGAATCCGGAGATCGTCCCATGCACCTGCCCGTCCCCTCGCGTCGTTCGCTGATCCTGGCGCTGGGAGGCGGCGTGGCCGCGTCGGGGCTGGCGCGCGGCGCCCTGGCCGATCCGGTGTGGGCGGACTATCCGTTCCAGCTGGGCATCGCCGCGGGCGACCCGACGCCGGACGGCTTCGTCATCTGGACGCGCCTCGCCCCCAAACCGCTGGAGATCGGCCACGGCATGCCCTCGGCCCCGGTGCCGGTGAAGTGGGAGGTCGCGTCCGACCGCGGCTTCGGCACGATCGTGAAGTCCGGCGAGGCCGTCGCCCGCCCCGAACTGGCCCACGCGGTCCACGTCGAGGTCGAGGGGCTGCAGCCCGGCCGCGAGTATTTCTATCGCTTCTCGTCGGGCCGCGAACGCACACCCTACGGCCGCGCCGTGACCGCGCCGGCGGCCGGGGCATCTGTGGCCCGCGCGCGCTTCGGCGTGGTCGGCTGCCAGGCCTATGAGCAGGGCTTCTACACCGCCCACCGCAAGGCGGCGGAGGAGCAGCTCGACTTCATCTACTGCTACGGCGACTACATCTACGAAGGCCGCGGCAACCGGACCTACACGGGCTCGGGCGGGACCATCGAGAACCCGCGCCAGCATTTCGGCGGGGAGATCTACTCGCTGGACGACTACCGCCGCCGCTACGCCCAGTACAAGCTGGACCCGGACCTGCAGTCCTCGCACGCCTCGACCGCGTGGTACTGCACCTGGGACGACCACGAGATCGACAACAACTGGGTCGACGCCCTGGATCAGGACGGCACCGATCCGGCGGTCTTCATGCTGCGCCGGCAGGCGGCGATGCAGGCCTTCTACGAGCACATGCCGATGCGCCGCTCGGCCTTCCCCAAGGGCGCGGCGACGCAGCTGTACCGGAAGGCGGCGTGGGGCGGGCTGATGGACCTGCACCTGCTGGACACGCGCCAGTACCGGACCGACCAGCCCTGCAACGACGCCTGGGCCGCCACCTGCGCGGCGGTCGACGCGTCGGAGGCCCAGGTTCTGGGCGAGGCCCAGGAGCAGTGGCTGTACCGCGGCCTGGACCAGTCGCGGGCGCAGTGGAACGTGCTGGCGCAGCAGATCATGGTGATGGATCTGGACCGCAAGGAAGGACCGGACCTCGGCTTCAACCTGGACACCTGGGCCGGCTACCGCATCCCGCGCAACCGCCTGCTGAAGCGGATCCAGGACCGGCGCATGAAGAACGTCGTCGTCCTGACCGGCGACGAGCACCAGAACTATGCTGGCGAGCTGTATCTGAACGGCCGCGAGCCGGCGGGCGCGCCGATCGCCAGCGAGTTCGTGACCACCTCGATCAGCTCGTCGGGCGACGGGCAGGACCAGCGCGCCGACGGCCGCCGCTACCTCGCCGACAACCCCTTCCTGAAGTTCAACAACGCCCAGCGCGGCTATGTCGTCTGCGACGTGACGCCGGAGGCCTGGCGGACCGAGTTCAAGGTGCTGGACAAGGTGTCCGAGAAGGGCGGGACCCTGTCGACGCGGGCGACGATGGTGGTGCAGTCGGGCGATGCGCGGGTGGTGGCGGGTTAGGGCACCGGCCGCCGCCACGCGCGATCGCGTCGCACCGCCGGGAGCGCCCCGCTAGGTGCATTCGGCCTCGCGGTGTATGCTTCCGCCATGCGCATCGAGGTCGAACGCGAAGAGGGCGGACGCTGGATCGCCGAGGCGCCGGCTCTGCCCGGCGTCATGGCCTATGGCGACACCGAGGCCGAGGCCGTGGCCAGGGCGGAGGCCCTGGTGCTGCGCGTTCTCGCCGACCGATCCCCGTAAAGCTTGTCATCCCGGCCGAGCCGAAGGCGAGAGCCGGGACGTGAAAGGCCAGTTCACCTTGACCGCCCGGACGTCGCATGAGCGGCGAGCCGGGCGACGTTCGGCCCCAGGTTGGTTGCGCTCCGGTCCGGCGCAAGCGCCGCCCGGAGCCGGCAAGCTGTGGGTTCAGCTCCGTCCCGGCTCTCCGCCGCTGCGCGGCTGCGGCCGGGATGACAAGGATCACGCGACGATGGGCACCGACTGCTTCAGCCGCCCGCCGACCCGGATCGGCTCGATCCGCGTCGCCAACCCCGTCCGGTCGTCCGTCTCCACATAGACTCCGCACACCGTCGCCGGGCCCGACGCCGGGCTGTAGCGGCCGCCGCTGATGCGGGTGGTGAAGCGCCGCAGGGGCTCTTCCTTCTCGTTGCCGATGACGCTGTCGTAGTCGCAGCAGCCGCCGGCGTCGGTCTGGTAAGCCGTGCCGCCGGGCAGGATCTGGCAGTCGGCGGTGGGCACGTGGGTGTGGGTGCCGACCACCAAAGAGGCGCGGCCGTCGCAGAAGTGGCCCATGGCCATCTTCTCGGAGGTGGCCTCGCAGTGCATGTCGACGATGATCGCGTCGGCGGCCATGCCCAGCGGACAGGCGGCCAGCTCCTTCTCGACGGCGCTGAACGGGTCGTCCATCGGGTCCATGTGGATCCGGCCCAGCACGTTCATGACCAGCACGGTCCGCCCGGATTGGGTCTCGAACAGATTGGCCCCGGCGCCCGGCGCGTCCATCAGGCGCGGATAGTTCAACGGCCGGATCAGCCGCGGCTCGCGCACGATATAGGTCAGGGCCTCGCGCTGGTCCCAGCTGTGGTTGCCCAGCGTCAGACACTCCGCCCCGGCCATGAACAGCTCATTGGCCGTGTGCTCGGTGATGCCGAAGCCGCCGGCGGCGTTCTCGGCATTGACCACCACGAAGTCGAGCTTCAGGTCGCGCTTCAGCCCCGGCAGGTGATCGGAGATCCCGTCCCTGCCCGACTTGCCCACCACGTCGCCGAAAAACGCCAGTCTCAAGACATCTGCCTCATGCGAAGGCCCTATAGCCGACCTCGGTCAGAACGCCATGCAGGCGCACGTCGTGCGGCTCGATCTCCAGCCCCGCGACCTCCTGTCCGGCGTAGGCGAGGCCGACGCGGGTCGCGCCGGGGACGGCGGCGAAGGTGCGGTCGTAGTGGCCCCCGCCCTGCCCCAGCCGCCAGCCGCGCGCGTCGAAGGCCAGCAGGGGCGTGACAATCAGGTCGGGCTCGACCGTTTCGGCGAGGGGCAGCGGCGCGGCCACGCCGACCAGATCGGGCTCCAGCGGCTCTCCCGGGGCCCAGCGGCGGAAGATCATGGGCGCGTCGGCCTCGACGACGACCGGCAGGCACAGCTCGCGCCCGGCGGCGATCAGGGCGGCGGCCAGCGGCGCGGCGTCCAGCTCGGAGCCGACGGCGCGATAGACGGCGACCAGTCCGCCGGGCGGCAGGTCGCCCGCATGGGCGGCGACGCGCGCGGCGGCGGACGGCTCGAGCCCGGACAGCCGCTTGCGCTCGGCCCGCATGGCGGCGCGCAGTTCGCGCTTGGGGATGGGGAGCGGGCTCACGTCAGAGCCCTTACGCCTTGCCGGGCGTGGGCGGTAGGCGCCCCCGACACGCGAGGCGGCCCGGGCGAACCGACAGGGCGGGAGGGTGGCGGGCGCCGCGAGAGCCGTGAAGGACTGTTTGATCCTCTCGAGCCTGGATGACCAGGTGGGCGCCGTGTGCCCGGGCCCTCGAGCCCAGACAGGGACAGCTCCCTTCGAGTGAATTAAGGCCGCGAGGATATGTCGCCTTCGACGAGAGCCGCAGCGGCCCGCCGTCATCAAGATACTCCCGACGCGAGGGCGGAACAATGGCGCGATCCCGCTGCAGTCGCGACGCGGGGACTCGCGCGTGGCCCCGGGGGCGGCGTCAGATCGTCTGGGCCAGCTTTTCCAGGCGGGCGGCGACGGCGTTGAGCGCCTCGGCCACGCCGGAATCCGAGGCGGGCGGGGGCTCGCCCGGCTCGGGCGCGGGCCCGCCGGCACGCGCCTCGTGCAGCTCGTCGGCCAGCAGCAGGGCGGCCATGAGGAACAGACGGATGTCGCCGACGTGCCCGACCTCGGCGGCCACGTTGCGCACGTGGTCGTCGAACTGGCGGGCCAGCATGCGGACGCGGTCCTCCTGGCCGTCGGCGCAACCGACGGCGTAGGGGCGGCCGTTGACCTCGACCGTGACGGTGGCCATCAGCCGGCCTCCGCTTCGTCTTCGCCCAGCGCCTGGCGGATGGCCCGGGCGGCGAGGGTCAGGGCTTCGGACGCCTCGCGGCCCGCGGCCTCCAGCTCGGCGGTGCGGGCCGGATCGACGCGCGGGGCGAACAGGTCGTCGTCGGCCACGGGGCGGGCGGTGGCGGGGCGCGCCTTGAGGTCCAGAACCCTGCGCTCGATCAGCGACAGGGCGCGGTCGACCCTCTCCCTGGCGGCGTCGGCGGCGTCGGCCATGTGCCCTCCTTTCAGAATCCGTATAGAACCCGCCACGCCCGCGCGGTAAAGCGCCGCCGCCCCCATTTTTTCCGCCTCCCGACGAAAGAGCGTGCCCGTGGCCGACCCCAGACCCGCATCCGACAAAGCCCAGGACAAGGCCACGCCGAAGCAGATGGCCGACGCCATCCGGGTCCTGGCCATGGATGGGGTCGAGAAGGCGAAGAGCGGCCACCCCGGCATGCCGATGGGCATGGCCGACGTGGCCACGGTGCTGTTCAGCCGCTTTCTGAAGTTCGACGCCAGCCGCCCGGACTGGGCCGACCGCGACCGCTTCATCCTGTCGGCGGGCCACGGCTCGATGCTGATCTACGCCCTGCTGCACCTGACGGGCGTCAAGGCGGCGACGAAGGAAGAGCTGTCGAACTTCCGCCAGTGGGGCTCGAAGACCGCGGGCCACCCCGAGTTCGGCCACATGCCGGGCGTGGAGACCACCACCGGTCCGCTGGGTCAGGGTCTGGCCAACGCCGTCGGCTTCGCCATGGCCGAGCGCCACCTGGCCGCCCATTTCGGCGGCGATCTGGTCGATCACCGCACCTGGGTCATCGCCGGCGACGGCTGCCTGATGGAGGGCATCAGCCAGGAGGCCATCGCCCTGGCCGGCCGGTACAGGCTGAACAAGCTGACCGTCCTTTGGGACGACAACGAGATCACCATCGACGGCAAGGTCGGCCTGTCCGACGCCACGGACCAGAAGGGCCGGTTCAAGTCCGCCGGCTGGGCGGTCAAGGCCATCGACGGCCACGACATGCACGCCATCCGCGCCGCGATGAAGTGGGCGCTGAAGCAGGACAAGCCGACCCTGATCGCGTGCAAGACGAAGATCGGCCGCGGCGCCGCCACCATGGAAGGCAGCCACAAGACGCACGGCGCGGCCTTGGGCGCGGCCGAGATCGCCGCCACGCGCCTCGGCCTGTCCTGGACCCACGATCCGTTCGAACTGCCCGACGCCGTCGAGAGCGCCTGGCGCAAGGTCGGCCGCAGGGGCGCGAAGGTGCGCAAGGCCTGGGAGGCGCGCCTGGCCGAGTCCGAACTGGCGTCGGAGTTCGACCGCGCCATGAAGGGCGACCTGCCCGCCGACGCCTTCGACGCCCTGACGGCGGGCATCGCCGCGCTGGTCGAGACGAAGCCCGCCCAGGCCACCCGCGCCGCCTCGGGCGCCGCGCTGGACGCCCTGTTCGAGCCCATCCCGGAGCTGATCGGCGGCTCCGCCGACCTGACCGGCTCGAACAACACCTTCGTCAAGGGCACCGAGATCTTCGACGCGCCTGAGTATGAAGGGCGTTACGTCAACTGGGGCATCCGCGAGCACGGCATGGCCGCGGCGATGAACGGCATGGCGCTGCACGGCGGGGTCATCCCCTACGGCGGCACCTTCATGGTCTTCTCGGACTACAACCGCCCGTCGATCCGGCTGGCCGCCCTGATGGGCATCCGCGTGATCCACGTGCTGACCCACGACAGCATCGGCGTGGGCGAGGACGGCCCGACGCACCAGCCGGTCGAGCACCTGGCCGCCCTTCGCGCCATTCCCAACCTGCTGGTCTTCCGCCCGGCCGACACGGTCGAGGCGTTCGAGTGCTGGCGCGTGGCTCTGGAGACCAAGACCGCGCCGTCGGCCCTCGCCCTGTCGCGCCAGAAGACGGATGCCGTGCGCCTGACCGCCGCGTCCGAAAACCTGTCGGCCCGGGGCGCCTATGAACTCCGCGCCGCGTCCGGCGAGGCCAGGGCCACCCTGTTCGCCACGGGCACCGAGGTGCCGATCGCGCTGAAGGCCGCGGAGACGCTGGAAGCCGAGGGCGTGCCGACGCGCGTCGTCTCGGTCCCCTGCTTCGGCCTGTTCGAGCAGCAGGACGCCGCCTATCAGGCCTCGGTGATCGGGCGCGGCACCGTCCGCGTGGCAGTGGAGGCCGGGATCAAACAGGGCTGGGAGCGCTTCATCGGCGAGGACGGCGGCTTCGTCGGCATGACGGGGTTCGGTGCCTCCGCGCCGGCCGAAGTGCTGTACGAGAAGTTCGGGATCACCGCCGACGCGGTGGTCGCGGCGGTGAAGGCGCGGCTGTGACGCCCCGCCTCGGCACCCCCCTCTCAGACACCGCCGTCCGCGTCATGCTTCTGGGCGCGGGCGAGCTGGGCAAGGAGGTCGCGATCGAGCTGCAGCGGCTGGGCGCCGAGGTGATCGCGGTCGACCGCTATGCCAATGCGCCGGCCATGCAGGTGGCCCACCGCAGCCACGTCATCCCCATGACCGATCCGCAGGTGCTGAACGGCGTCATCCTGGCCGAGGCCCCGCACATCATCGTGCCGGAGATCGAGGCCATCGCCACCGAGGTGCTGGCGCAGATCGAGGCGGCGGGGCTGGCGACGGTCATCCCGACGGCGCGGGCGACGCAGCTGACCATGAACCGCGAGGGCATCCGCCGGCTGGCGGCCGAGGAACTGGGCCTGCCTACCAGCCCCTACGCCTTCGCCGGCTCCTCCGAAGAGTTGATGGAAGCCGCGCATCGCATCGGCCTGCCCGTCTTCGTCAAGCCGGTGATGTCGTCCAGCGGCAAGGGCCAGTCGATGATCGACGCGCTGGAGGACGCCGGCAACGCGTGGGCTTACGCCCAGTCCGGCGGTCGGGTGGAGACGACGCGCGTCATCGTCGAGGGCCGCATCGACTTCGACTTCGAGATCACCCTGCTGACGGTGCGCTCGATGCGCGACGGACAGGTCGTCACCGATTTCTGCGACCCGATCGGGCACCGACAGGTCAAGGGCGACTACGTCGAGAGCTGGCAGCCCCAGGCCATGTCGGCGGCGGCGCTGAGAACCTCGCAGGAGATCGCGGGCAAGGTCACGGCGGCCCTGGGCGGGCTGGGCGTGTTCGGCGTCGAACTGTTCGTGAAGGGCGACGAGGTCTGGTTCAGCGAGGTCTCGCCGCGGCCGCACGACACCGGACTGGTGACCCTGGCCACCCAGACCCAGTCCGAGTTCGCCCTCCACGCCCGCGCCATCCTGGGCCTGCCCGTGGATGTCAGCCGCCGCGACGTGGGCGCCAGCGCGGTCATCTATGGCGGCATGGATGCGGTCGGCGTGGCCTATGAGGGCGTGGCCGAGGCCCTGTCCGTCCCCACGGCCGACCTGCGCCTGTTCGGCAAGCCCGAGGCCTTCGCGACCCGCCGCATGGGCGTGGCGCTGGCGCGCGGGGAGACCACCGATCAGGCCCGCGAGCGGGCGCGCGCGGCGGCGGCGCGGGTGCGGGTCGTCGCCGGCTAGTTGGGCGGGGACCCGGTGGCGGCCGCCTCCGCAGGGTCCGCGAGGGCGGCGATGGCGGCGTCCAGCGCCGCGTCGGCGGTGGCCGTGATCACGTCGGGGCGGACGCCCGCCTTTTCCAGCCGCACCCCGGAGATGGTGATGAAGTCGGCGCGGCTGAGCGTCAGGCGACCGCCGTCGGGCAGGTCGGTGTCCAGCGAGATCAGCACGGCCCCCGAAGTGGGCGCGCCGACGATCACCGCGCGGCCGGATTCCTGAAGCGCGGCCGGCGTCAGTTCGGCGGCGGACCGGCTGGCCGGGCCGACGAGGACCGCCAGGTCGTTGGGGATGGGCGCCTCCAGCGCGCCGCAGGG
Organism: Alphaproteobacteria bacterium; assembly: GCA_018820275.1. Lineage (GTDB taxonomy): Bacteria > Pseudomonadota > Alphaproteobacteria > Caulobacterales > Caulobacteraceae > Brevundimonas. The sequence goes on along the minus strand of JAHJOO010000050.1, from coordinate 23,086 downwards.
TGCCTCGGTCTTCAGCAACCGTCGCGGGGCCCCGCGTCCGGTGCGCCAGGCCCAGGGCATGTCGCGCGGCAGGAAGCAGGACAGCACGGCCTCGGCCTCCCACAGCCGGCCCCCGGCGTTGGCGCGCAAATCCAGCACCACGTCCACCTCGGGCGGGAGATCGCGCAGTTCCTCGCCCATCCAGCGGCCCATACCGGGATCGAAGGCCCGCGCGCTCAGCACCAGCACGCCGGGCCGCGACCTGTCGGCGACGAACACCGGCAGCGGCGGCATGATGCGCGGCATCAGTTCCAGCGCGTGCAGCCCGCCCGCCTCGTCGAGAAAGTCGACCCTGACCACCTGACCGGCGAGGACGTCGTGGTCCGGCGTCCAGCCGCCGCCCAGGCGCCAGCCCGGCTGCACGCCGGCGTCGGCCGCGGCGGAGCCCTCGCGCACCGACTCGACGCGATAGCCGCCGTCGTCCGTGCGCGCCACGGTGACGCCGATGACCGGACGGTCGCGGTTCTGGGCGTCCTGGCGCCGCCGCGCCGCGGGCGAGGAGGCGTGGGCGTGGGCGTCGTCCAGCAGGTCGAGCATGCCGTTGATCGCGGCGTACAGCTGGCCGTCGTCGACGGCGGCCAAGGCCCGGGGGCGCCAGGCCTCGCGCGCGGCGTCCCAGTCCACGCCGTTGAGGGTCGGGTCGTAGTATTCGCGCCGGACCTCGGTCCAGACGCGGTCGAAGACGCGGGCGTTGGTCCCCCGGCGCTGGGCGTCGGCGGCGGCCGAGGCAGCGGCCGGGGCGGGCTGCTGGGCGTTCGCGACCGGCGCGCACAGCAGCGCCGCCCCGATCAGGGCGGCGCGCAGGACGTCGGTTCGGCGTCGGACCTTCATGGGTCTGACGATAGGGGCGAGGCGGCCCCGCCCGCAAGCGGGACCGCGCGCGCCCTCAGTCGGCGGCGGGCGTCTCGATGCGGGTGGTGATCACGCGGACACCGGACCCGCCGCGCTCGCCCGCCTCAAGGGCGCCGGAGCCGTCGGCGTCCATCTTGCGGAAGCCTTCGCGCATCGGGGCGAGGAATTCGTCCTCCGTCACGCGGCCGTCGCCGTCGGCGTCAAGCTCGGCGGGCACGCCCGGGGCCCCGCCGGGGCCGCCGATGGAGTGGACGACCACGTGGGTGCCCGGGGGGACGGGCGCGCCGGGGGCGTGCGGCGGATGCGGGGGCATGGGCGGGACGCCCGGACCGCCGCGCATGACGATGGTCTGCGCCTCGACCCGGACCTCCTTGCCGTCCTCGCTGGTCCAGGTCCGGACCTCGCCGTTGCCGGGCCCGCCCATGACGAACACGTGGGGTGCACCCTCGCCCGGGCCGCCGTGCCCGACCATCGGGCCGCCGTGGCGGATCATCACGTCGTGCCGCCCGGGGCCTCCGGCGCTCAGCTCGTCCGTCGACAGCCGACCGTCGCCGTCCTTGTCCAGCCCCGCGAAGTGGCCCGTCATCGGCGCGGCGAACTCGTCCCGCGAGACGAAGCCGTCGCCGTCCGCGTCGAGGCCGGGTCCGCTGTGGCTGAACATCATCACGTGCGGCGGCGCGGGCGGGGCCGGCGGCGCGGGGGGCGGCGGCGGGTCCTGCACGGCGAGGGTCAGGGCGGCGGCGAGGGGCAGGGAGAACAGCATGACGGATCCTGAGAGGGTTCACGGTGACCCCATGGCAGCATGGGCCGCTTGCATCCGTGTTTCATCCGGCCGCCCCTTTGTTTCACGGCTGAAATGACGCGGGCGCGAAGGGCGGCCATGATGGTTGCGATGACCGATCCCTCCGCGCACGTCCTCGTCGTCGACGACGACCCCGGCATCCGCGAGGTGCTGACCGACTACCTGTCCCGCCACGGCTATGAGGCCGAGGGCGCGGCCTCGGCCGCCGAGATGGACCGGGCGCTGCAGGCGCGCCGGCCGGACCTGATCGTGCTGGACGTGATGATGCCGGGCGAGGACGGTCTGTCGGTCGTGCGCCGGCTGGCCGGGAATGGCCCGCCCGTCGTCATGCTGTCGGCCATGGGCGAGGACACCGACCGGATCGTCGGCCTGGAACTGGGCGCCGACGACTATCTGACCAAGCCCTGCAATCCGCGCGAGCTGCTGGCGCGGATCCGGGCGGTGCTGCGGCGTCCGCGCGAGGCCCCGGCGGGGGACGGGGGATCGACGCTCGGTTTCGCCGGCTGGACCCTGGACCTGATGCGGCGGTCGCTGACCCGGCCGGACGGACAGGACGTGACGCTGTCGGCGGGAGAGTTCGCCCTGCTGCGCGCCTTCGTCGAGGCCGCCGGCCGGGTGCTGACGCGCGACCAGTTGCTGGAGAAGGCCCGCGGCCAGGACGCCGACGTCTTCGACCGCGCCGTCGACGTCTCGATCAGCCGGCTGCGGCGCAAGCTGGACGACGGCTCGGGGCTGGAGCTGATCCACACCCTGCGCGGCGAGGGCTATCGGTTCGACGCCCGGGTGACCCGGCGATGAGGCGGCCCGGGGCCCTGCCCGTCTTCGTCCAGGTGGCGGCGCTGGCGGCCGCCGCCGTTGTGCTGTCGCACGCGGTGGCCTTCGCCGTCGTCCTGCTGTCGCCCGATCCGCCGCCGGCCGGGTTCAGCCTCCAGTCTGCGGCCGACGCCTTGCAGGGCCGGCCAGCCGAGACCACCGACGGCAAGCGGCTGACGCGGCGGGTCGACAGGCGTCCCGTGGCCGCGGTCGACGGCCCCCGCGACCCGCTGGAGGCCGGCCTGGCGGCCGCCCTGGCCGGCCGGCTGGGCGCCGCCCCGGAGGACGTGCGCGTGATCGTCGCCGCGCCGGGCCCCGGCCGGTTCTCCCGGCCGCTGCGGGCCGACGCGGAGATGCGCATGGAGGTGACCGGCAGCAGCATCCACGTCCTGCGTCGGGAAGGGGCAGAGGCCCCCGCCGTCGCGCCCCCCGCCCCGCCCAAGCCGCCGCAGCCGCCGCCGGCCGACGGGGTCTGGATCGCCGTCCCGCAGCCGCCGGTCCCGCAAGCCGCCCCCGCGCCGACACGCCCCCTTGTTCCGCCGCCGCCCGGCAGCGTGATCATCGACGGTGCCGAGGTCCGCCAGTTCACGATCACCACCGACCGCCTGACCTTCGCCCCCTTCTCCGCCTCGCTGCGGCTGGAGGACGGACGGTGGGCCACGGTCGAACCGCCGCGCGGCCTGCTGTCGCCGTGGCAGACGCGGCTGCTGCTGGCGCTGGCCATATCCCTGCTGCTGCTGGCACCGCTGGTGTGGTGGATGGCGCGCAGGCTGACGCGGCCGATCCGGGTGTTCGCCGCGGCGGCCGAGCGGCTGGGCGCGAACCCGGACGCCGAGCCCCTGACGCCGTCGGGCCCGTCCGAGGTGCGCACCGCCATCCACGCCTTCAACGACATGCAGGCCTCCCTGCGCGACCACATGCGGCGGCGGACCCAGACGGTGGCGGCGATCGCCCACGACCTGCGCACGCCCCTGACCCGGCTGCGCTTCCGCGCCGAACAGGCGCCGGAGACGCTGCGCGACCGGATGGCCGCCGACGTGGAGGAGATGGACGCCCTGATCGGCCAGGCCATGGCCTACGTCAGGGGCGAGACGCCGTCGGCGCGGGTCGAGGCGTTCGACCTGGCCGCCCTGGCCGCCGACTGCGCGCGCGGCTTCGCCGAGACGGGCGAGGGCGTGACCTTCACCGCGGGCACGCCCCTGCCGGTGAGGGCCGATCCCTCGGCCGTGCGCCGGGCGGTCGGCAACCTGATCGGCAATGCGGTGAAGTACGCCGGGTCCGCCCGGGTCTCGACCGCCGCCACCGACGGGCGCGCCGTCGTGCGCGTCGAGGACGACGGGCCCGGCCTGCCCGAGGATCAGCTGCAGGCGGCCTTCGAGCCCTTCCATCGCGCCGAGCCCAGCCGCAGCCGCGAGACCGGGGGCGCCGGCCTGGGCCTGACCGTCGCGCGGCAGGCCGCCCGCGCGCACGGCGGCGACGTGGTGCTGACCAACCGGCCCGAGGGCGGGCTGACCGCCGACCTGAACCTGCCCCTGTTCGAGGAGACCGCCTGATGCGCGCCCTGATCGTCGCCTGCGCCCTGATGTGGGCCGGACCGGTGCTGGCCCAAGAGGCGCCGCCGCCGCGCCAGACCGTGGCGGCCGTCTCGGACGCCGTGCGTGGCGTCTATTTCGACCCGGCGAAAGGCGACCGCATCGCCGACGAACTGGAAGCCGAGGCCGCCTCGGGCGCCTTCGACCTGCTGACCGATCCGCGGGACCTGGCCACGGCCCTGACGCGGCGATTGAAGCCCGAGGACGCCCATTTCAACGTGGTCTGGGATCCGGAAGCGCCCGAGACTGCCCCACCCCTGCCCCGACCCGGCCTGCGCCGGCCGCCAGAAGGCGCGGGGCCGCCCGCGCCGCCTCCCTCGGTCGTGAGGGGCAATTTCGGCTTCACCGACGTGCGCATCCTGCCCGGCAACGTCGGCTATGTGGAGATGAAGTCGTTCGCCAACATCTTCTTCGGCGACCCGGAAGATCCGGCGCGCGGGCGGGCCGACGCGGTGCTGGAGTTCCTTTCGGGGACTGACGCCGTGATCGTCGACCTGCGCGACAACGGCGGCGGGGCACCGTCGATGGTCGGCTATCTGGTCAGCGCCTTCGTGGGGCCGGACCGCGACGTCTACAACGTCTTCCACAGCCGAGACGGCACGACGCGCGAGGCGCCGGAGGTCTTCCACCCGGCGCCGAGGCTGGACGTGCCGGTCTATGTCCTGACCAGCGGACGGACGGGGTCGGCGGGCGAGGCCTTCCCCTACACCCTGCAGGCGGCGGGCCGCGCGACGATCGTCGGCGAGGCCTCGGGCGGCGCGGCGAATCCCGGCGGCATGGTGCCGGTGGGCGGCCGGTTCCTGGTGTTCGTCTCCGGCGGCTCGCCAAGGAATCCGTTGACCGGCACGAACTGGGAGGGAACGGGCGTCGTGCCCGACGTGGCCGTGCCCTGGGACCGGGCGCTGGAGACAGCGCACCTGCTGGCGCTGGACTCCATCCTGCAGAAGGAGCCGGAGCGGACGGACGCCCAGTGGGCGGTGCAGGCGCTCCGGGCGGAGCCGGTCCAGGTCGACCTCGCGCCCTATGCCGGCACCTATGGCGACTGGACGCTGACGGTCGGGAACGAAGGCCTGCGGGCCCACCGCGGCCGGCGACCGGCCTGGACCCTGGTCCCTCTGGGCGACGACGTCTTCATGCGGGCGGGCGATCCGGGGATCCGCGTGGTCTTCCTGCGCGACCCGGCGGGCGCGATCACGGGCTTCGACCTGACCGGCGTCAACGGACCGGCGTCGAGGGTGCGGCGCACGCCCTGACGAAACAGACGATCACGTCTTGTTACGCGCGCGGGGTTGATCCCCGGGCGCGCCGGTTCCATTGAGACCCGCAACGGAACAGACCCCCAGGAGCCCGCCCCATGACCGTCCGCGTCGCCATCAACGGCTTCGGCCGCATCGGCCGTCTCGTCCTCCGCTCGATCGTCGAGCACGGCCGCCGCGACATCGAGGTGGTGGCGATCAACGACTTGGGGCCGGTGGCCACCAACGCCCACCTGCTGAAGTACGACAGCGTCCACGGCCGCTTCCCCGGCACGGTCACCTCGGGCGAGGACTGGATCGACGTCGGTCTGGGCAAGATCAAGGTCACGGCCGAGCGCGATCCGGCGAACCTGCCGCACAAGGACCTGAACGTCGACATCGCCTTCGAGTGCACGGGCATCTTCACCGCCCGCGACAAGGCCGAGGCCCACCTGAAGGCCGGCGCCAAGCGCGTGCTGATCTCCGCGCCGGGCGACAACGCCGACAAGACCATCGTCTACAAGGTCAACCACGACGTCCTGACCGCCGACGACGTGATCGTCTCCAACGGCAGCTGCACCACCAATGCGCTGGCCCCGGTCGCCAAGGTGCTGAACGACCTGTTCGGCATCGAGCGCGGCTACATGACCACGATCCACGCCTACACCGGCGACCAGCCGACGCTGGACACCATGCACAAGGACCTCTACCGCGCCCGCGCCGCCGGCCTGTCGATGATCCCGACCTCGACCGGCGCGGCCAAGGCCCTGGGCCTGGTGCTGCCGGAGCTCAAGGGCAAGCTGGACGGCTCCTCCATCCGCGTGCCCACCCCCAACGTCTCGGTGGTGGACCTGAAGGTCGTCGCCGGCCGGGAGGTCACCGTCGACGAGATCAACGCGGCGCTGCAGGCCGCCGCCGACGGCCCGATGAAGGGCGTGCTGGCGACCACGACCGACCCGGTCGTGTCGATGGATCTCAACCACATCGCCGCCTCGAGCACCGCCGCCCTGCCCCAGACCCAGGTCGTCGACGGCAAGCTGGCCCGCGTGCTGAGCTGGTACGACAACGAATGGGGCTTCGCGACGCGGATGAGCGACACCGCGCTGGTGATGGCGAAGTTCCTCTAAGCCTCCGCCCCTCTCCCATCGGGAGAGGGCTTGAGCCTCCCGGAGCGAAGCGATCGGCAAGGCGAAAGGGAGAGGGTTCGGGGCTTCGGTCGGCGTGAGCCGTCCCACCTCGTCCTTCTCCCTTTGCGGGAGAAGGTGGCTCGCGGAGCGAGACGGATGAGGGGGTGGTTCCGCGCGCAGGATGTCCACCGCCCGTGACGTGGCCAGCAGCCCCCTCATCCGACCAGCTTCGTCGGCCACCTTCTCCCACGAGGGGAGAAGGGATAACAGGGCGACCATGACCCAGTTCCGCACCCTCGACGACGCCCCCTCCCTCGCCGGCCAGACCGCCCTCGTGCGCGTGGATTTCAACGTGCCGATGGAGGGCGGGAAGGTCACCGACGACACGCGGCTGCGGGTGGCCCTGCCGACGATCCAGCGGCTTCGCGACGCCGGCGCAAGGGTCGCCCTGCTGGCCCATTTCGACCGGCCCAAGGGCCAGGTCGTGCCGGAGATGAGCCTGCGGCCCGTCGTCGACGATCTGGAGCGGCTGCTGGGCGCGCCGGTGCGGTTCGCGGGCGACTGCGTGGGCGATGAGGCCAAGGCCGCCCTCGCCGATCTCGACGCCGGCGGGGTGATCCTGCTGGAAAACGTCCGCTTCCATGCGGGCGAGGAAAAGAACGATCCGGCTTTCGCGCAGCAGCTGGCCGAGCTGGGCGATCTCTACGTCAACGACGCCTTCTCCGCTGCCCACCGCGCCCACGCCTCGACCGAGGGCCTCGCGCGTCTGCTGCCCGCCTATGCCGGCGAATCCATGCGGCGCGAGCTTGAGGCGCTGGACGCGGCGCTGGGCAATCCGGTCAAGCCCGTGCTGGGCATCGTCGGCGGGGCCAAGGTCTCGACCAAGCTGGACCTGCTGAAGAACCTGGTCGGCAAGCTGGACCGGCTGGCCATCGGCGGCGGCATGGCCAACACCTTCCTGTATGCGCAGGGGATCGACATCGGCGGCTCGCTGGCCGAGCGCGACATGGCCGACACGGCGCGCGAGATCCTGGCCGAGGCCGAAGCCAGGGGTTGCGAGATCCTGCTGCCGATCGACTTCCTGGTGGCCACCGAGGTGAAGCCCGGCGCGGAAACCCGCACCGTGCTGGCCCGCGAGGAGATCGGCGACGACGAGAAGATCCTCGACGCCGGCCCGCTGACGGTCGAGAAACTGGTCAAGGGCATGGCCCTGTCGCGCACCCTGATCTGGAACGGCCCGCTGGGCGTGTTCGAGGTGCCGCCGTTCGACGCCGCCACCGTCAAGGCCGCCCAGGCCGCGGCCCAGCTGGCGAAGACCGGCGCCTTGGTCGCCGTCGCCGGCGGCGGCGACACCGTCGCGGCCATGAGCCACGCGGGGGTCGTCGACGACCTGACCTTCGTCTCCACCGCCGGCGGGGCCTTCCTCGAATGGATGGAGGGCAAGCCCCTGCCGGGCGTCGAGGCGCTGCGGACCTGAGGCCACACCGCGGATCGGACCGCGGCCTGAGTTGTTACATTGCGTGACTCCGCCCGCCTGTGGCGCTAAGTCCGACCGCAAGAACAAGACGAATTCAGGAGACGCCCGCGATGGCCCGCATCACCCTGCGCCAACTGCTCGACCACGCCGCCGAGAACGACTACGGCCTGCCGGCCTACAACATCAACAACATGGAACAGGGCCTGGCGATCATGGAGGCGGCCGAGGCCGTCAACGCGCCGGTCATCATCCAGGCGTCGCGCGGGGCCCGCAGCTATGCCAACGACGTCGTCCTGGCCAAGCTGATCGACGCCCTGGCCGAGCTTTATCCGCACATCCCGGTCTGCATGCACCAGGACCACGGCAACGGGCCGGCGACCTGCGCCACCGCCATCCAGTACGGCTTCACCTCGGTGATGATGGACGGCTCGCTGGAAGAGGACGCCAAGACGCCCGCCAGCTATGAGTACAACGTCGATGTCACCCGCCGCGTGGTCCAGATGGCCCACAGCTGCGGCGTCTCGGTCGAGGGCGAACTGGGCGTGCTGGGCAGCCTCGAGACCGGCATGGGCGAGGCCGAGGACGGCCACGGCTTCGAGGGCAAGCTGGATCATTCCGCCCTGCTGACCGACCCGGACCAGGCCGTGGACTTCGTGCGCGAAACCCAGGTCGACGCCCTGGCCATCGCCATGGGCACCAGCCACGGCGCCTACAAATTCTCGCGCCAGCCGGACGGCGAAGTGCTGGCCATGAACGTGATCGAGGAAATCCACCGCCGCCTGCCGGACACGCACCTGGTCATGCACGGCTCGTCCTCGGTGCCGCAGGATCTGCAGGACATCATCAACCAGTACGGCGGCCAGATGCCGCAGACCTGGGGCGTGCCGGTCGAGGAAATCCAGCGCGGCATCAAGCACGGCGTGCGCAAGATCAACATCGACACCGACAACCGCATGGCCATGACCGGCGCGATCCGGAAGATCCTGGCCGAGAAGCCCGGCGAGTTCGACCCGCGCGCCTATCTGAAGCCGGCCAAGGAGGCGATGCGCAAACTCTGCCAGGAGCGGTTCGTCCAGTTCGGCTGCGAGGGCATGGCGTCGAAGATCAAGCCGCTGTCGACCGCCCAGATGGCCAGGCGCTACGCCTCCGGCGAGCTGACCCCGCACTTCGGCAAGGCGTCGCAAGCGGCGGCCTGAGGGGTTCCTGTCGCCTTAAGGCAAGGGATCACGGCGGGCACAGCGGACCACCACGGACACAACGGGACCTGAGCGCGTCGCCGCGCGCAGCGCCTTTCGGCCCTCAGGAATCGGACCGCCTGCGGCGCCGCCCACTCGATCCCGTCGTGTCCGTTGTGGCCCGTTGTGGTCGCTGTGGTGCGTCTTCTCTTCCGGTCAGTCCCGCAGCAGCTCGTTGACCCCGGTCTTGGCCCGCGTCTGGGCGTCGACGCGCTTGACGATGACGGCGCAGTAGAGGCTCGGCCCGCCGTTCGGGTCGGGCAGGGCGCCCGGCACCACCACCGAGTACGCCGGCACCTCGCCGCGGAAGACCTCGCCGGTCGCGCGGTCCACGATCTTCGTGGAGCCCGACAGATAGACGCCCATCGCCAGGACCGCGCCTTCACGCACGATCACGCCCTCGGCCACCTCCGCGCGGGCGCCGATGAAGCAGCCGTCCTCGATGATGGTGGGGTTGGCCTGCAGCGGCTCCAGCACGCCGCCGATGCCCGCGCCGCCCGACAGGTGCACGTTCTTGCCGATCTGGGCGCACGAGCCGACCGTGGCCCAGGCGTCGACCATGGAGCCTTCGTCGACGAAGGCGCCGATGTTCACGAAACTGGGCATGAGCACGACGTTCCTCGCCACGTGGGCGCCCTTGCGGACGATCGCGCCCGGCACGGCGCGGAAGCCGGCGTGCTGGAACTCGGTCGGGGTCATGTCGCCGAACTTGTTGGGCACCTTGTCCCAGAAGGGGCCGAGGCCCGGCGCGCCGCTGTTGGGGCCGCGATCGCCGGTGCGCATCAGGGTGTTGTCGTTCAGGCGGAAGGACAGCAGCACCGCCTTCTTCAGCCACTGATGCGTGGTCCAGACCCCGTCGGCGCCGCGCGAGGCGACGCGGGCGCGGCCGGAATCCAGCATTTCCAGCGCGTGCTCCACGGCGTGCCGCACCTCGCCGTGGGTGGCGGCCGAGACGTTGGCCCGGTCCTCCCAGGCGGCTTCGATCACGGTTTCCAGGTGGTCGGTCATGCGGCGTCCCGAAGAGCGAGGGGGCGGAGGAAGTCGGTCAGATCGTCGGCGCGGTGATCGACCCAGTCGCCGATCTCGTGCCCATGGCCGTCGCCGATCAGGACGGTGGCCATGCCCAGCGCCTTGGCCGGGACCAGATTGCGCGGCGTGTCCTCGAAGAAGGCGGCCGTGTGCGGGTCGATGTCGAAGCGGTCGAGGAAGCGGCGGAAGGTGGCCGGCGCCGGCTTGGGCACCAGGTCCATGTCCTCGATGCAGAAGATGCCGTCGAAACAGCGCGTCACGCCGATGCGCGCCAGGACCCGTTCGCCGTGCATCCGCGCGCCGTTGGTCAGGACGAATTTGCGCCCCGGCAGGCGGTCCAGCAGATCGGCCAGCTCGGGATTGGGCTCCAGCGAGTCCAGCGGCACATCGTGAACGTCGTGCAGGAAGGCGTCGGCGTCGACCGCATAGTTGGCCATCAGGCCGGCCAGGGTGGTGCCGTGCTCGTTCAGGAACTGCAGCTGAAGCGCCCGCGCCTCGTCCGCCGGCAGGCCGACGGCGGCCATCATGAAGGCGTTGATCCGCTCCTGCACCAGCCGCATCACCCCCTGCTCGCGCGGGTACAGGGTGTCGTCCATGTCGAAGACCCAGGCGGTGACGTGCCGCAGGTCGGTCATCGCGCCTTCACCAGGGTGCCGGCGCCGGTCTCGGTGAACAGCTCGACCAGCATGGCGTGCGGGCGGCGGCCGTCGAGGATGACCACCGCCTCGACCCCGGCGCGCACGGCGGCCATGGCGGTCTGCAGCTTCGGGATCATGCCGCCGACGGCCACGCCGTCCTCGATCAGTTTCGACGCCTCGCCCAGCGTCATCTGGCGGATGATCTGGCCGTCCGCGCCCTTCACGCCGGGCACGTCGGTGAGCAGCAGCATGCGCTTGGCCTTCAACTCGCCGGCCAGGGCGCCCGCCACCGTGTCGGCGTTGACGTTGAAGGTCTGGCCGTCCTCGGCCACGCCGATCGGCGCCACGACCGGGACCCAGTCCGCGTCGGACTCGATCAGGCGGTTCAGCAGCTTGGCGTCGACCTTGGTCGGTTCGCCGACGAAGCCCAGATCCACCTCGTGCTCGATCATGCTGTCGGGGTCGCGCTTGGTGCGGCGGGTCTTCTCGACGGTCAGCAGGCCGGCGTCCTTGCCCGACAGGCCGATGCCGCGCACGTCGGCCTCCTTGCCGGCCACGGTGATCCAGTGGGCGATCTCCTTGTTGACCGCGCCGGACAGGACCATCTCGGCCACCGTCATGGTGTCGGCGTCGGTCACGCGCAGGCCGTCGACGAAGGCCGACTTGACCCCCGCCCTGTCCAGCATGGCGCTGATCTGGGGGCCGCCGCCGTGGACCACGACGGGGTTCACGCCCATCAGCTTGAGCAGCACCACGTCGGCGGCGAACTGCTTGGCCACGGCGGAATCGCCCATGGCGTGGCCGCCGTATTTGATGACCACGGTTTCGCGGTCATAGACCTGGATATAGGGCAGGGCCTCGGCCAGGGTCTTCGCCGTGGCCCAGCCGCGCTCTTCGGACTGGCGTTCGATCTCGTCCATGGCGCGCCTCCTAAACCAGGCGGACGGGCTTAGGAAGGCGGGGAACCGCCACCGCCGCGCGTACGGTCGCGCTTGTGGTTCCCCTGATCTGGGATACGGTGTTCGTCAGACGCAATTTATCGCCGGGTGGGTTCCATGTTCGACGCCTTTTCCTCGGGCCGTGAGGCCCCCGTTCGCAACGGCCCCCTCGTCGAGGGCGGCGCGGAGGCGACGACCGACCTGTTCGGCGCGATCTCCAGCTACAGCCTGTGCGCCGGATGCGGGCGCTTCCACGGGGCGACGGACTCGACCGCCGACGGCCAGGGCGTCATCGTCAACGCCGACGACCGCGGCGGCACCAACGCCAACGGCAAGCCGTCGCTGTCCCCCCAGGAGGCCGGCGAGCAGATCACCCGCTCCAACCTGACCTGGGCCAACGGCATCGGTCAGCCGACGACGGTGACCTTCGCCTTCCGCACCTCCGCCCCGACCACCATGCCCGAAGGCACCACGGGCTTCTCGTCGTTCAGCGCGACGCAGATCAACGCGACCCTGCTGGCCCTGCAGTCCTGGTCGGACGTCGCCAACATCACCTTCACCCGCGTCCAGGACTTCAGCAGCGAGTATTCCAACAACGCGACCATCCTGTTCGGCAACTATTCCGACGGCGCGGACGGCGCGGCCGCCTTCGCCTACCTGCCCAGCTCGGCGGCGAACAACGTGATCGCCCGGGAGTCCGATCGGGTCCAGGGCGACGTCTGGGTGAACAACAGCGCGGGCCTGCCCTATAATGTGAACCCGGTCCTGCTGGGCTACGGCTACCAGGTCCTGACGCACGAGATCGGCCACGCCATCGGCCTCAGCCACCCCGGGCCGTACAACGCCGGTCCCGGCCAGACCTTCACCTACAGCCAGTTCGCCCTCTACTTCGAGGACAGCCGTCAGTATTCGCTGATGAGCTATTTCGACGCCGAGGCCACCGGGGGCAACCACCGGGCCAATGGCGTGGGGCCGCGGTTCTATTCGGCCGTGCCGTTGCTGGACGACATCGCGGCGGCGCAGCGCCTGTACGGCGCCAACACGACCACCCGCACCGGCGACACGACCTACGGCTTCAACTCCAACGCCGACCGCATCTGGTTCAGCGCGGCCTCGTCGGCCACGAACCTGATCTTCGCCGTCTGGGACGCCGGCGGCAACGACACCTTCGACTTCTCGGGATACAGCCAGAACCAGGTCATCGACCTGCGCCAGGGTGCCTTCTCCAGCGTCGGCTCCCTGATCGGTAACGTGGCGATCGGCATGGGCGCGGTGATCGAGAACGCGATCGGCGGCTCCGGCGCCGACCAGATCCGCGGCAACTCGGGCGACAACCGCATCACCGGCAACGGCGGCAACGACGTCATCGACGGCGGCCTGGGGTCGGACACGGTCGTGTTCAGCGGCAACCGCAGCCAGTACACCATCACCTGGAACGGCCAGGTCGGCACGGTGGTCGGACCCGACGGCACCGACACCATCGCCAACGTCGAGTTCCTGCAGTTCGCCGACCAGCTGGTCGTGGCGACGCCCACGGGCGGGCTGACGGTCGCCGGCGACCCGACCAACGACACCATGACGGGAACGGCCTTCGCCGACACCATGGGCGGCCTCGCGGGCAACGACACGATCTCCGGCCTCGGCGGCAACGACTATCTGGACGGCGGCTCGGGCAATGACCAGCTGAACGGCGGCGAGGGCGACGATGTCCTGGTCGGCGGCCTCGGCTCCGACACCCTGATCGGCGGCGCGGGCCACGACGTCGCGGACTATTCGGCGGCCGGCGCTTCCGTGACCGTCAACCTGGCCACCGGCACCGCCAGCGGCGCCGCCGGGAACGACACCCTGTCGGAGATCGAGGAGGTCATCGGCTCGGCCTCGGGCGACGTGCTGACCGGCGACGGCGCGGCCAACGTCCTGCGGGGCGGCGGCGGTGCCGATACGCTGAACGGCGGCGGCGGCGCGGACCGCCTGTACGCGGGCGCGCCGGGCCTCGGGGGCGGGGCTCCCGACCTGACCAAGCCCGCCGCGACGGCGAACGGGTCGTTCAACTCGGCCTTCGTCATCTCCTCGACGACGGCCTACGACCAGGCGGCGAACCCCGCCATCGCCAACTCGGAAACGACGCCGCACGCGACCGTGAACGCCACGGCCACGGGCGGAACCACCGAGTGGTACGCCATCACCGTTTCCGGCGCGACGAGCGTCACCATCGACATCGACTCGGCCAGCTTCGACAGCGTGGTGATCATCCGCGACACCCTCGGCGTCGAGATCGGCCGCAACGACGACAGCACCAGCGATCCCGGCTCGAACTTCGAGGCCGGCCTGACGATCGCGCTGCCGATGGCGGGCACCTACTACATCGAGGTCGGGGAGTGGGCGAGCAACCTGCCCAACGGCGGAGGCTTCACCTTCCAGTCCCTGAGCGCGGGCGCGACCTACACGCTGCACGTCTCGAACCCCACGGCCACCCCGACGGCGCTGACGCAGATCGGCTCGACCCTGAACGGCGACGCCGGCGACGACCAGCTGTTCGGCAGCGTGGCGGCGGACGTCCTGAACGGCGGCGAGGGCAATGACGTCATCACCGGCGGCGCGGGCAACGACGCCATCGACGGCGGCACGGGCTACGACGTGGCCGGCTATGCCGGGGCGCGCAAGAACTACGGCGCGGTCAACTCGACCACGGTGACGGGCGGCCGCGAGGGCGGCACGGACACGCTGACGGGGATCGAGGCGGCGGCCTTCGTCGACGGTCTGGTGACCTTCAACGCCGACAGCCAGGCGGCGCAGCTGATGCGTCTGTACGGCGCAGCCTTCGACCGGGCCCCCGATGCGGTCGGCTTCTCGATCCAGCTGGACGCGCTGGAAGCCGGCGTGACCGTCCAGTCGATGGCGCAGATGTTCCTGCAGTCCGAGGAGTTCCAGAACACCTACGGCCCGCTGAACAACACCCAGTTCGTCCAGCGCATGTACGCCAACGCCCTGAACCGGGCGCCGTCCAACGCCGAGATCAACGACTGGCTGACCTTCCTGAACGGCGGCGGCACCCGCGAGGCCCTGCTGCTGACGTTCGCGGAATCGCCCGAGCATCGCGTCATCACCTTCCCGACCCTGGCCGCCGGCCTGTGGGTGGGCGACGCGACGTCCGAGAGCCTGGCGCGCCTGTTCGACACCGCCTTCAACCGCCTGCCGGATGAGGACGGTCTGATCAGCTGGCGCGGAGCCATGGCCGACGGCACGACCCTGGTCCAGGTGGCGACCGCCTTCCTGGCCTCGGCCGAGGGCCAGACCCGCTACGGCGGCCTGTCCGACGCCCAGTTCGTCGAGCAGCTGTACCAGACCGCGCTGAACCGGTCGGGAGACACGGCCGGTGCCGCCGGCCACCTGGCGGCCCTGACCGCCGGCACGGTCACCCGGGCCGAGCTGATGGTGCAGTTCTCGGAATCGGCCGAGCACCAGGCCATCACCCGTCCGCTCTACGTCGGCGGCATCCCGACCCAGGCCCCGGCCAACGCGCCGCTGGAGGCCGCGGCCAAGACCGACGATGACGCCGACGCCCAGGTCCTGCCGGGCCTGAGCGGCAAGGACGCCGACGAGGACTTCGCCGGTCCGCAGACCCTGCCGGGCGCGCAGACCGAGTCGCCGTCCAAGGATGCCGTGGCCCAGGTCCTGCCGGGTCTGGCCGACGACGACGCCGCGACCAAGGAGACCGGTGCCCAGGTCCTGCCGGGCCTGACCGAGGCGGAGGTCTCGACCAAGGACGGCGGCGCCCAGGTGCTGCCGGCCGAGGACACCGCGGTCGTCGCCAAGGACGGTGGCGAGGCCCAGGTCCTGCCGGGCCTCGTCGGCGACGACTTCCTGCCGATGCCGGCCGCCGAGGCGGGTCGCGCCTGGGCGGGCCTGTCGGCGCGCGTCGGCGAGCCTGTCACGGCCTGGACCGTCGACGACGCCGACGGCTTCCTGCCGGTCGGGCCGCTGGAGGCCCCGACGGCTCCGGTCGGCGACGCCGGTCTGGATCTGGACGCCCTGTTCGAGGCCTCGTCCGCGGACCAGGCGCTGGGACAGGCCATGGCCGCGCTCACGCCCAACCCGGCGCGCGAGATCGACTTCGGCATCGACCTGGCCTGGCGTCAGGCTCCCCACCACGACGACGTGCTGTAACCCGGCCCGATCAGTCCGAACGCCCCTCGGGCGGCTGGAGACCCCAGCCGCCCGAGGCAATTCCGGCCTGGAAGTCGGCGCGGGCCGACAGGTCGTCGGCGGCGCAGACCATGACGCCGATCACGCCGATCTCGACGCGCTCGCCCGGCGCGGCGCCCCGCCCGTCCGGGGCCGCGGTCAGGCGGAGGCGGATGGGGCGATCCGGTCCCGGCGCCGGGGCGGCCAGCACGATCCAGCGCGCGGCGTCGGCCAGCACGTGACCGGCGGTCGGCGGCCCGTCGCCCGGGCGCACCTCGAAGGCGCGGCCCTCGCCCGGGGCCGTGAGGCCGAGGTGGATCCGGAGCGGCGTGCCCGCGGGCAGATCGACGCGGAAGAGGAGATCGGCCCCGGTTCCGCGCGCGCGGCACCCCCAGGCCTCGGGCGCGGCCCAGCCGGGGCCGTCGCGGAAGATCTCGTCGGCGCGGTCGCCCGGTCCGAGGCCGAGGGCGCTGGACCGGGCCAGCCGGTGCAGACGGCCGGCCACGGCGACGGGCGCGTCGGCGGCCCCCTCGCCCCCCCGGTCCGAAGCCCAGGCGTCCACGGCCGCCAGCATGTCGCGGCCCAGGGCGTGCCACGGCCGCGGGCGGAACCGCTCGCGGATGCGGCGCTCCAGCAGTTCGCGCCAGGCGTCGTCGAAGCTGAGGCGCTCCATCGCCTCCGTCAGGCCGTCGAGATCGCCGGGCTGGAAGTAGACCGCCAGGTCGCCGCCCGCCTCGGGCACCGAGGACCGGTTCGAGGCCAGCACGACCTTGCCGTGGCTGAGCGACTCGGTGACCGGCAGGCCCCACCCCTCATAGAGGCTGGGATAGAGGGTGAAGCGGCAGCTCCGGTAGAGCGCGTCCAGCTCGGCGTCCGGGACGCCCGTCAACATCAGCACGTGGCGGGCGAGGGCCGGGTCAGAGCGCAGGCGGGCGAAGACGGCGTCGTTCAGCCACCCCCTGCCGCCCACGCAGACCAGTTTCGGCGTGCGCTCCGGGCCGTGCGCCGCCAGCATCCGCTGCAGGGCGGCCAGCACCTCGACGTGGTTCTTGCGGGATTCGATCGTCGAGACGAAGAGCATGAAGCCGCCGGGGGTGAGCCCGCGTCGGTCCAGCGCCCCCTGCCCCTCGTCGCCCCGGGCCGGCTTGCGGAAGTCGGCGTCCAGCCGGATCACCCGGGCCCGGTCGGCCGGGACCTCGACGCCCAGACGGCGCGCCACCGCCTGCAGGTCGGCCCGGGACGCCTCGGAGTTGGTCAGGAAGGCGTCGGCATGGGCGAAGACGCCCAGCGCCCAGCTGACGAAGTCGCGCACGAGGGGCTGGACGCAGTGCTCCGGCACCATGACCGGGATCATGTCGTGGACGAAGGGGACGTAGCGGACGCCGAACCGACGCTTGGCCTCGCGCACCTTGAGGAAATAGTTCTGCAGCCACCAGGAGGTGCCGAGAGTGATCAGCCAGGCCCCCGGGGGGAAGGCCAGCGCCGGCGCGAGCGCCAGCTCGGTCCGCAACGCCGCCAGCCGCATCCGCCAGCCGGGTTCGGCCAGGTCGCCGCCGGCGAGGGCCGCCTCGGCCAGATCCAGAAACAGGTCGGGCGGGATCTCGACCCAGTCATCGCGCCCTTCGTCGAAGGCGCAGACGGAGGTCCGCGGTTCGGCGACGGGGTCGATCAGCAGGGCCGACAGGACCTCGATCTGCACCCGCTGGATCCCCGTCGGCAGGCGCGAGTGGGCGAAATAGCCGATCAGGTCGGAGACGTCGAAGACGCAGGCGGGCCCCTCCGCCGGGGGCGGAGACAGCTGCGGCAGGGCGTCCAGCCCCGCCCGCACGGCCTGGACGGCCGCCGGCGGCGCCTCGTCGCCGAGCCGGTCGAGCGCCTCGTGGAACAGGCGGCCGAGGGCGGCGGCGTCGGCGGACAGGAGGCGGGTCCGCCGCGGCGGGGGGCGCAGGGCGCGGGCCGCGGCGCGGCGCAGGTCCTCCGACAGGACGGCACCGCCGGCCAGGGCCGCGCGAAGACCATCCGCGGCGTCGCGCATCGTCCGGTCGCGGGCCACGGCCTCGGCGTAGGCCACCGCCGCCTCGTCCTTGCGGCCCTCCAGCGACATCAGATGCCCCAGCTGCATCCAGCTGTCGGCCACGGCGGGGCGGTGCGAAAGGGCCGTGCGATAGGCCGCCTCGGCCTCGGACCGCCGTCCGGATTCCTTCAGGGCGTGCCCCTGCTGGACCCAGAGATCGTCGCGGCCGGGGTCGAGCTGGAGGGCGTCCGCATAGAGGCGCGCCGCCCGCTTCCAGTCCCGGGCGTCGCGGGCCGCGTCGGCGGCGGCGATGCGCGCGGCCAGCCCTTCGCTCACGCCGCCCTCAGCCACGCATAGACGTCCAGCGCCTCGCCCAGATCCTCGAACACCCGGCCTTTGCCGTCCTCGATGACCAGGGCCCGGTCGCAGTGCTCCCGGATCAGCCGCTCGTCGTGCGAGGCCATGATGAAGGCGCGGTCGGCGCGCCGGTCGAACAGTTCGACGCGGCACTTCTCCTGGAAGCGGGCGTCGCCCACGGCCACGACCTCGTCGATCAGATAGCAGTCGAACTCCACCGCCAGCGACAGGCCGAAGGCCAGCCGCGCGCGCATGCCGTCCGACCAGTGCTTGACCGGGCGCCGCAGGGCCTCGCCGCCCAGTTCGGCGAACGCCTCGACCCGGTCCAGCGTCTGGTCGTAGGGCCGGTCGTAGAGGCGCGACAGGAAGCGGACGTTGTCGAGGCCGGACAGGCTGCCCTGGAAACCCCCGCCGAATCCGATCGGCCAGGACGGCCGCATGCGCCAGTCCACCGTGCCGCGCGTCGGCGTCCACGCCCCGCCAAGGATCCGGATCAGGGTGGACTTGCCCTGGCCGTTGCGGCCCAGCACGGCCAGCCGGCCGTTGCGGGGCAGGTCGAAGTCGAGATCGGCGAAGACCGGGCGGGCCGCCTTCGGCCAGCTCTTGGCCAGGCCGCGCACCACCAGTCCGGGGGAGATGGCCACCGGCTTCATGCCGTCTGCCTGTGCTCGCGCAGGCCCAGCACCAGAAGGCGGCCGATCCCCCAGATGAGCAGGGTCGAAACCAGCACGATCAGGATCGAGCGCCAGCGACGCGGGCGGGTCGCCTCATCGGCCGACAGGGGCCCGGCGACGCGTTCCAGATAAAGGGACTGACGCCGCGCCTCCTGCCGCGCCTCGACCAGGGCGGTGGTGGCCTCGGCCAGCTGTCGGTCGGCGAACTGGCGTTCCAGCACCAGGTCCTCATAGGCCGAGACCTGGGGCGCCAGGCTGTCGGCCGCGCCGGCGATCTTGGCGCGCTCGGCGGCGATCTGGCGCTCCAGCGCGCGGATGCGGCCGTCGAGGCTGGGCAGCTGCGGGCTCTGCGGGGCCTCGGCCGCCAGCTGGGCCCGATCGGCGCGCAGGGTCGCCAGCTGGGTGGTCAGGGCGACGATGACCTGTCCGCCGGCCTCGGCCTGGCCCTGCGGGTCGATGTAGCGCTGGCGATTGCGGAAGCCGGTCAGCCGCGACGAGGCGTCCGCGAGGCGGGCCTCAGCCTCGTCGACGGCGCGTTGGGCCTCGGTCACGGCGTCGGTCGAGGCCCGTTCGTTCAGCCGGTTGACCAGGCGTTCGCCGCCGCCCAGCAGGGCCTCCGCCAGCAGACGCGCGTCTTCGGGCCGATAGGCCTCGACGCGCAGCACGCTGATGCCCGTGGTGGAATCGTAGCCGACGGTGACGAAGCGGCGCCAGGCGCGGTGCAGGCCTTCGACGGTGCGGCCCTCGCCGAGGCGGGGCCAGCGCGAGAAGGGGTCGGCGCCGGGCGGCCCCAGCACCGCTTCCAGGCGGGCGCGGTCGCGCATCTCCACCACGGCGTCGCGCGAGCGCATCCAGTCGTGGACGGCGAAGGCGTCGGTCTGGGCCGGAGCGAGGCCGACGCCCTGGAGCGCCATGCCGACCGAAGAGGGGGGCGGTCGGGTGCCCGCGCGCACGATGAACCGGGCTTCGGACACGTAGCGCGGCGAGGCGATCAGCAGGAAGTAGATCGCGGCGACGACGGTCGGCAGCACGACGACCAGCAGCAGGCCCCAAGGCAGCCGGCGGCCACCGAACGGCACCTCCACGCGACGCCGCGTCGCCTCGAGGCGGGGGAACAGGCCGGTCACCGGGGCGGCGGGACGTTCGGGATCGCTCATGGGCCGCGCCCTACTCCGTCTCGAGCCGGTCGCGGGCGCCGGCGGTCAGGGCCAGCCCCAGAAAGATCAGGACGCCAGCCCAGACCGAGGCATAGACGGGATTCCAGTGGGTTTCCACGAATTCGCCGAAGACCCCGGCGCGCAGCATTTCCACCGCGTGCGGCAGGGGGATCCACAGCACGGCCTCCTGCACCGCGGGCGGTAGCCAGGCGACCATGAAGAAGGCACCTGACAGCGGGATCATGGCGTAGGTCAGCAGGGGCACGATGCGTTCCATGACGGCGAACCTCTGGGCCAGACCGGCGAAGATCAGCGCCAGGCCGAAGCCCATCAGGCCGAGCAGGCCCCAGCCGGCGTACATCAGACCCCAGTCGCCCGGTGCCCCGACCTGCCCGAGAGCCGCCAGCAGGACGTAGACGACGACGAACGCCGCCGTGGCCCCGAGAAACTCGAGAAGATTGCGGGCCAGATACAGATGCAGCACGGCGACGCCGCGGTGCATGAGCAGGCCCTGGTTGGCCGACAGGGCGTTGAGACTCCAGCCGATCTGATGGCGCAGCAGCAGCAGCGCCATGTAGCCGGTCATGACCATGGGGCCCAGCCGCACGCCGTGCTCGTACTCCGGCCGGATCAGCGTCCAGAGGCCCAGCACGCCGAGGCAGAACAGCAGGGGCTCGCCGATCAACCAGAGAAACCCGAGGCCGTCGCGACCGAAGCGGGTAATGAGCTCGCGCATCATCAGGGCGCCGACGACGCGGGAATGGCTCTGCAGGGCGCGCACGGAACTCACGCCGGCACGATGCGGGGCCCGCGCGGCCGGCGCAAGCGGCCGTTGACCGACGCGCGGTCGCCCGGCACTGCTGGGCCATGAGGATGCGATGAGCGGCGGCACGATCGCGATCATACCGGCCCGGGCCGGCTCGACCCGGCTGCCGGGCAAGAATGTGCGCCCCATGGCGGGGCGTCCGATGGTGGCCTGGACGCTGGAGGCCGCCCTGGGCGCGCGGACGCTGGACCGTGTGGTGGTCTCCACGGACGATCCCGCGGTGGCGGCGGTGGCGCGGGACATGGGGCTGGAACCGCCGTTCGCCCGCCCGGCGGCGCTGAGCGGGGCCGACGCTTCGGTGATGGACGCGGTCGCCCACGCGCTGGACGCGGTCGGCGGGGCCTGGGACCTCGTCGTGCTTCTCCAGCCCACCTCGCCGCTGCGGACGGCGGAGGACGTCGATTGCGTCGTGACGGCCTGTCGCGCGGCCGGCGCGCCGGCCGCGATCGCCACCTCGATCCTGCCCAAGCCACCGGCCTTCTACGGACGCCGGGCGCACGGGCGGCTGGAGGCGGCCGGGGAGGCGCTCGCCGACCTGAGGATCATCAGCGGGGCCGTCTATGCCGGCCGCCCGGAGATCGTCCTGTCCGCCGGGACCTTCCGCGTGCCGGGCTGCCTGGCCGTGGACCTGCCCCCGGAACGGGCCTGGGACGTCGACACGGCCGAGGAATTCGCGGCCTGCGAGGCGGTTCTCGTCGCCCGTCCGGGGTAAGCGTGGCCACAGAACCACGGTTCGACGCCGAAACCCAAGCGAGGCCGTTCAGGCTCGACCGTATGCCTCCGCGCTGGTATGCAACCTGCGAGGCGGCGCGTCCGCCGCACATCTCGTGAACAGGGCTGAGGGATTTCCGATGCGTCTCAAGGGTATTTATCTGGCGTCCGGCGCCGCCGCCGCGATGGCGCTGTCGGCCGGTGCCGCCTCGGCGGATCCGCTGGGCTGGTACGGCGCGGTCGACGCCGGCTGGCACAAGGCCGAGAACGTCTCGGCGTTCGACCGTGACGGCTTGGGCTCGGAATATGAGTTCGAGACGTCGGACGACTGGGCGGCCTTCGGCCGTCTGGGCTACCGGTTCGACCAGAACTGGCGCGTCGAGCTGGAAGGCGGCTACCGCGGCGCCGACATCGACACGGTCACGCGGGTCCGCGGCGGCGGTCTGCCGACCGGCATCTGCCAGCCGAGCCCGGCCGGTGCCTGCACGGGTCCGGACGGCAACTTCGACGCCGCCACCCTGATGGTCAACGCCATCTACGACTTCGGCGACGACAGCTGGGGCATCCGTCCGTTCGTCGGCATCGGTGCCGGCGTGGCGCGGATCGACACCAACTTCATCGGCACCCAGGACGGTGCCCGCACGATCGCCATCGTCGGCGACGACAGCTCCACCAAGCTGGCGGCCCAGGCCCTGGCCGGCGTGTCGCTGGCCCTGGGCGAGCGCCTCGACCTGGACCTGACCTACCGCTACCTGATGACCGACTTCGAGTTCGACTCGCGGTCGTCGTCCGGTCCGGACCTGGGCAATTTCGAAGGCCCGTACGAAGACCACTCGGTCACCCTGGGCCTGCGCTGGGCCTTCGGCGCCGAGCCGGTCATGACCCCGCCGCCGCTGCCGCCGGTGGCCCCGCCGCCGCCGCCGGTCGTGCGTCCGACCCCGCCGGCCCCGCCGGCGCCTCCGGTCCAGCAACGCCCGGCCCCGCGTCAGTTCGTGGTCTACTTCGAGTGGGATTCGACCGCCCTGTCGGCCGACGCCAACAACGTCATCGCCCAGGCCGCCCAGTACGCCGCCTCGGGTCGTCCGACCTCGATCCTGGTCGTCGGCCACGCCGACACCTCGGGTTCGGCCCAGTACAATGAAGGCCTGGCCATGCGCCGCGGCCGCACCGTGGCCGACGCCCTCGTCGCCCGCGGCGTGAACTCGGGTGTCCTGCGCGTGGACGGGCGTGGCGAGCGCGATCTCGCCCGTCCGACCGCCGACGGCGTCCGCGAGCCGCTGAACCGCCGCGCCACCATCGACATCAACTTCTGAGCCCACGGCTCTCAAGTTCCGTCGAACGACTGAAGCAGGGGCCCGCCGGAGAGATCCGGCGGGCCCTTCGCT
>JAHJOO010000049.1 GCA_018820275.1 Alphaproteobacteria bacterium | reverse complement strand
CTGCGCGCCATGCCGGTCGGGACGATCATCCACAACATCGAGATGAAGCCGGGCAAGGGCGCCCAGCTGGCCCGTTCGGCCGGTGCCTACGCCCAGCTGGTCGGCCGTGACGCCGGCTACGCCCAGATCCGTCTGGGTTCGGGCGAGCTGCGCATGGTTCTGGACGGCTGCATGGCCACGGTGGGCGCGGTGTCGAACCCCGACCACATGAACCAGAACCTCGGCAAGGCCGGTCGCGTCCGTCACATGGGCTGGCGTCCGCACGTCCGCGGCGTGGCCATGAACCCGATCGACCACCCGCACGGTGGTGGTGAAGGCCGGACCTCGGGCGGCCGCACGCCGGTCACGCCCTGGGGCAAGGACACCAAGGGCACCCGCACCCGCAAGAACAAGGCGACGGACAAGTACATCATCCGCAGCCGCCACGCTAAGAAGGCTCGCTAAGACATGGCCCGCTCCTCCTGGAAAGGCCCGTTCGTCGACGGGTATCTGCTCAAGAAGGCCGACGCCGTTTCGTCGTCGGGTCGCAAGGACGTGATCAAGACCTGGTCGCGCCGCTCCACCATCCTGCCGCAGTTCGTCGGCCTGACGTTCGGCGTCCACAACGGCCAGAAGCACGTGCCCGTGTCGGTCTCTGAAGAGATGGTCGGCATGAAGTTCGGCGAGTTCGCCCCGACCCGGAACTTCCCGGGCCACGCGGCGGACAAGAAGGCCAAGAGGAAGTAACCGATGGCCCAGACCAAAAACGAACGTCGGGTCGCCCCGACCGAGGCCCGCGCCAAGCTGGTGAACGTCCGGATCAGCCCCCAGAAGCTGAACCTGGTGGCCCAGTCGATCCGCGGCCTGCCGGTCCAGAAGGCCCTGAACGAGCTGGAATTCAGCCGCAAGCGCATCGCGACGGACGTCCGCAAGGTGCTCTATTCGGCCGTCTCCAATGCCGAGAACAACCACAACCTCGACATCGACAACCTGGTCGTGGCCGAGGCCTTCGTGGGCAAGAACCTGGTGATGAAGCGTTTCGCGAGCCGCGCTCGTGGCCGCTCGTCGCGCATCCTGAAACCTTTCGCGGAGATCACCATCGTGGTCCGCGAAGCCGGTGAGGCCGCCTGATGGGTCAGAAAGTCAATCCGATCGGTCTGCGCCTCGGCGTCAACCGCACCTGGGACAGCCGCTGGTTCGCCGGCGGCCAGGAATACGCCAAGCTGCTGCACCAGGACCTGAAGCTGCGCGAGTGGCTGAAGGAGCGCCTGTCGGCCGCCGGCGTGTCGCGCATCATCATCGAGCGCCCGCACAAGAAGTGCCGCGTGACGATCTATGCCGCCCGTCCGGGCGTCGTGATCGGCAAGAAGGGCGCCGACATCGAGAAGCTGCGCAAGGACATCGCGGCCCAGACCGAAGGCGAGGTTCACCTGAACATCGTCGAGGTCCGCAAGCCGGAAGTCGACGCCCAGCTGGTCGCCGAGAACATCGCCCAGCAGCTGGAGCGCCGCGTCGCGTTCCGCCGCGCGATGAAGCGCTCGATGCAGTCGGCCATGCGTCTGGGCGCCAAGGGCATCCGGATGAACGTGTCCGGCCGTCTGGGCGGTGCCGAAATCGCGCGCATGGAGTGGTACCGCGAAGGCCGCGTGCCGCTGCACACCCTGCGCGCCGACATCGACTACGGCTTCTACGAAGCCAAGACGACGTACGGAATCATCGGCGTGAAGGTGTGGGTCTTCAAGGGTGAGGTGCTGGAGCACGACCCGATGGCCCAGGACAAGCGCTGGGCCCAGGAAGCCTCGGGCCCGTCTTCGAACGAGGGCCGCGAGCGCGGTCCCCGCGGCGACCGCGGTCCGCGCCGTGGACGTGAGGGCTAAGTCATGCTGCAACCGAAGAAGACCAAGTACCGCAAGGCCTTCAAGGGCCGCATTCACGGCTCGGCCAAGGGCGGCTTCTCGCTGAACTTCGGCTCGTACGGCCTGAAGACGCTGGAGCCGGAACGCATCACCGCGCGTCAGATCGAGGCGGCCCGCCGCGCGATCACCCGCCAGATGAAGCGTCAGGGCCGCGTCTGGATCCGCGTGTTCCCCGACCTGCCGGTCACCGGCAAGCCGGCCGAAGTCCGCATGGGCAAGGGCAAGGGCGCCGTGGACCACTGGGCCGCGCGCTGCCACCCGGGCCGCATCCTGTTCGAAATCGACGGCGTGCCGGACGACATCGCCCGCGAGGCGCTGCGCCTGGGCGCCGCCAAGCTGCCGGTCCGCACCAAGGTGGTCACCCGCCTCGACGCCGGCGTGGCTCATGTGGAGCAAGCCGCCTGATGACCAAGATCGCCGATCTGCGGGCCCAGACGCCCGACCAGCTGTCCGACGAGCTGCTGAAGCTCAAGAAGGAGCAGTTCAACCTGCGCTTCCAGGCCGCCACCGGCCAGATGGAAAAGACCCACCGGGTCTCGGAAGTGCGCAAGGACATCGCCCGCATCTCCACGCTTCTGCGTGCGAACCGCGCGGCGGGTTAAGGAAACACCGATGCCGAAACGTATTCTCGAAGGCGTGGTCGTCTCCGACAAGGGCGACAAGACCGTCGTCGTCCAGGTCGAGCGCACCCTGCTGCACCCGGTCCTGAAAAAGACCGTGCGCCGCTCCAAGAAGTATCACGCCCACGACGAGTCCAACGCGCTGAAGGTCGGCGACGTGGCCCGCATCGTCGAGTGCGCCCCCAAGTCCAAGCTGAAAACGTGGGAAGTCCTTTCCCCGGCTTCGGCCTCGTAACCGGAAGGATCTGACCAAATGATCCAGATGCAAACTAACCTGGAAGTGGCCGACAATTCGGGCGCCCGCCGGGTCATGTGCATCAAGGTGCTGGGCGGCTCGAAGCGCCGCTACGCCTCGATCGGCGACACCATCGTCGCCTCCGTGAAGGAAGCCATCCCGCGCGGCCGCGTGAAGAAGGGCGACGTCGTGCGCGCCATCGTCGTGCGCACCGCCAAGGACATCAACCGCAAGGACGGCTCGGTGATCCGCTTCGACAAGTCGGCGGCCGTCATCGTCAACAAGCAGAACGAGCCGGTCGGCACCCGCATCTTCGGCCCGGTTCCGCGCGAGCTGCGCGCCAAGAACCACATGAAGATCATCTCGCTCGCCCCGGAGGTCCTGTAACCATGGCCGCCAAGATCAAATCGGGCGACACCGTCGTCGTCCTGACCGGCAAGGACAAGGGCCGCACCGGCAAGGTGACCAAGGTCCTGCCGACCGAAAACCGCGTCGTCGTGCAAGGCGTCAACATGGTTCAGCGCCACACGCGCCCGACCCAGGCTGACCCGCAGGGCGGCATCAAGAACAAGGAAGCGTCGCTGCACCTCTCGAACGTCGCGATCGCCGACGCCAACGGCAAGGCGACCCGCGTCGGCTTCCGCATGGACGGCGACAAGAAGGTGCGCTTCGCCAAGACCACGGGAGACGCCCTGTAATGGCCGCCACCGACAAATACACGCCGCGCCTCAAGGCCGAGTACAACGAGCGCATCCGCAAGGTGATGACCGAGAAGTTCGGCTACACCAACCCGATGCAGACGCCCAAGCTGGACAAGATCGTCCTGAACATGGGCATCGGCGAAGCCGTGGCCGACTCCAAGAAGGCGACCGCCGCCCTCAAGGACCTGACCCAGATCGCCGGCCAGAAGGCCGTGCCGACCAAGGCCCGTAACTCCATCGCCGGCTTCAAGCTGCGCGAGGGCATGGTCGTCGGCGGCAAGGTCACCCTGCGCGGCGACCGCATGTACGAGTTCCTGGACCGGTTCATCACCATCGCGCTGCCGCGGGTGAAGGACTTCCGGGGCCTGAAGGGCACCTCGTTCGACGGTCGCGGCAACTACGCCACCGGTCTGAAGGAGCACATCGTGTTCCCGGAGATCAACTACGACCAGATCGACCAGATGTGGGGCATGGACATCATCGTCTGCACCACGGCCAAGACCGATGAGGAGGCCAAGGCCCTCCTCACCGAGTTCAAGTTCCCGTTCGTGAACTGAGCGGGAAGGAAAGAGCACAATGGCTAAGAAAAGCGCCGTAAACCGCAACAATGCCGTCAAGGCCCTGGTTGCGAAGTATGCCGCGAAGCGCGCCGCCCTGAAGGCGATCGCGAACGACGAGTCCCTGCCGCTGGAGGAGCGCTTCGACGCGCGCCTGAAGCTGGCCGCCCTGCCGCGCAACTCGGCTCCGACCCGGATCCGCAACCGCTGTGAGGTGACGGGCCGTCCGCGCGCCTACTATCGCAAGCTGAAGATGAGCCGGATCGCGCTGCGCGAGCTGGGCAACAAGGGCCAGATCCCCGGCCTGACGAAGTCGAGCTGGTAAGGGGAACACGACCATGATGATCAACGATCCCCTGAGCGACATGATCGCCCGCATCAAGAACGCCGCGACCCGCAAGCGTTCCAAGGTGCTCACCCCGGCCAGCCGTCTGCGCCAGCGCGTCCTCGACGTGCTGCAGGACGAGGGCTACATCCGCGGCTACTCCCTGGTTCAGAACCCGGGCGAGTTCCCCCAGTTCGAGATCGAACTGAAGTACTTCGACGGCCAGCCGGTGATCGCCGAGATCGCCCGCGTGTCGAAGCCGGGCCGTCGCGTCTACTCCGCCATTTCGGATCTGAAGCCGATCAAGAACGGCCTCGGAATCTCGATCCTTTCGACTTCGAAGGGCGTCATGTCCGACGCCGCCGCCCGCGACCAGAACGTCGGTGGCGAAGTCCTCTGCAGGGTCTACTGATATGTCCCGTATCGGCAAAAAAACCATCGCCGTGCCGAAGGGCGTGACCGTCACGCTCGACGGCCAGACCGTCACCGTCAAGGGACCGAAGGGCGAGCGCGCCTGGACCGTCGCCGACGAGATCGAGGTCACGCACGAGGGCGACGAGCTGTCGCTGGGCCTGAAGGCCGACACCCCGCGCGCCCGCGCGATGTGGGGTCTGTCGCGCACCCTGGTCGACAACATGGTCACCGGCGTCACCACGGGCTTCGAGAAGACCCTGGAGCTGGTCGGCGTGGGCTACCGCGCCGCCATGAAGGGCCAGGCCCTGTCGCTGCAGCTGGGCTTCAGCCACGAAGTCGACGTCCCGGCCCCCGCCGGCATCACCTTCGCCGTGCCGAAGCAGACCGAGATCAAGATCTCGGGTGCCGACAAGCAGGCCGTGGGTCAGGTCGCGGCCGTCATCCGCAAGCTGCGTCCGCCGGAGCCCTACAAGGGCAAGGGCGTCCGCTACGCCGGCGAGAAGGTGCGTCGCAAGGAAGGCAAGAAGAAGTAAGCCATGGCCACGACTCTCAAGCAAAACGCCAAGCGTCGCTCCGAGCGCACCCGTCGCCGCCTGAAGGCCGTCTCGAACGGTCGTCTGCGTCTGTCGGTGCACCGTTCGGACAAGAACATCTCGGCCCAGGTCATCGACGACGCCCAGGGCGTCACGGTGGCCGCCGCCTCGTCGCTGGAAGGCGGCAAGGGCTCCAAGGGCTCGGACACGGCCGCGGCCGCCCAGATCGGCAAGCTGATCGCCGAACGCGCGCTGGAGAAGGGCGTCAAGGACGTCGTCTTCGACCGCGGCGGCTACATCTATCACGGACGGGTGAAGGCGCTGGCGGAAGCCGCGCGTGAAGCCGGCCTGAACTTCTAAGGACCGCACAGATGGCGCAAGCTCCTCAACGCGGCGGCGGCGGCAACGATCGCAACCGTCGTGACAACCGCAACGCCCCCGCCGTCGACGGTCCGGATTCGGACATCGTCGAAAAGCTGGTGCACATCAACCGCGTCGCGGCCACGGTCAAAGGCGGCCGCCGGTTCTCGTTCGCGGCCTTGATGGTCGTCGGCGACGGCAAGGGCCGCGTCGGCTTCGGTCACGGCAAGGCGCGCGAAGTGCCGGAAGCCATCCGCAAGGCGACCGAAGAAGCCAAGAAGACGATGATCAAGGTTCCGCTGCGCGAGAACCGCACCCTGCACCACGACGGCAACGGCCGTTGGGGCGCCGGCAAGATCATGATGCGCGCGGCCCCTCCGGGAACCGGCGTCATCGCCGGCGGTCCGATGCGCGCCGTGCTGGAAACCCTGGGCGTCCAGGACGTGGTGGGCAAGTCGACCGGGTCGTCGAACCCCTACAACATGATCCGCGCCACGTTCGAGGCGCTGAAGGTCCAGTCGTCGCCCCGCATGGTCGCCTCCAAGCGCGGCAAGAAGGTCTCCGACCTGATGGGCCGCCGCAACGACGGCGCCTCGGCGCCCGAAGCCGTGGAGTCCTGAGCATGGCCAAGAACGAGACCGCCACCGTCACCATCCGCCAGACGGGCTCGCCGATCCGCCGCAAGTCGGACCAGCGCGCCACCCTGGCCGGCCTGGGCCTGAACCGCATGGGCCGCGAGTCGACCCTGGAGGACACCCCCTCCGTCCGCGGCATGATCGCCAAGGTCGCCCACATGGTGGAAGTGGTCGAGAAGTAAGAGGGCCTGGTGCGTAGGGCTTGGGGCTTAGGGAAGGTCGCGATCGACCGAAACCTGAGCCCTAAGCCCTAAGCCCTAAGCCCTTTTCCAAAAACAGCCGAGTCCGTGGCCACGTCCGCGGGCGCTAGAACCCGAAAGGATCAGGCACATGAAACTGAACGAAATCCGCGACAACGAAGGCGCCCACAAGAAGCGCATGCGCGTCGGCCGGGGCCCCGGCTCCGGCAAGGGCAAGACCTCGGGCCGCGGCGTCAAGGGCCAGAAGTCCCGCACCGGCGTGTCGCTGCTGGGCTTCGAGGGCGGCCAGATGCCGCTCTACATGCGCATGCCCAAGCGCGGCTTCAACAATCCGAACGCCCTGAAGCTGGCCGAGGTGAACCTGTGGCGTCTGCAGGACGCCGTCGACGCCAAGAAGCTGGACGTCAAGTCGGAGATCACGGGCGAGGCCCTGGTCGCCGCCGGCATCATCCGCCGCGTCAAGGACGGCGTGCGCATCCTCGGCACCGGCGAGCTGAAGGCCAAGCTGAACCTAGTCGTCTGGTCGGCTTCGTCCGGCGCCGTGAAGGCCATCGAGGCGGCCGGCGGTTCGGTCGTCCAGCAGCGCATCGCGGCTGAGGAAAAGGCCGCCGCCCGCGTCGAGAAGCGCAACGCCGCCCGCGGCAAGGCGCCCGCGCCCAAGGCTCCCAAGGGCGATGAGAACAAGGTCTCGGCCCGCGCCAGGCGCACCGCCGGCAAGGCCGCCAAGTAATAAAGCTGGGGGGCGGTCTGGCTGACGGACCGCCCTTCGCCTATCTGGACGCAGGCGTCGCCTTCGGGTCCGATGCGCCGCGTTCTGACCAGTCGGGGTGACGACACATGGCTTCGGCCGCCGAACAACTCGCAGCCAACATGAACATGGGTTCGTTCGCGCGCGCGACCGAACTGCACAAGCGGCTGCTCTTCACGCTCATGGCCCTGCTGATCTACCGCATCGGCACCTTCGTGCCGATCCCGGGGATCAACTCCGAGGCCTTCCTCCAGTTCTTCGCGGATCCGGACGGCCAGCGCGGCATCCTGGACCTGTTCAACATGTTCTCGGGCGGCGCCGTCGAGCGGATGGCCGTCTTCGCCCTGAACGTGATGCCCTACATCTCGGCCTCGATCATCGTGCAGCTGATGGCCGCCGTGTACGGGCCGTGGGAAAAGCTGCGCAAGGAAGGCGGCGAGAGCGGCCGCAAGCAGCTGAACCAGTACACCCGCTACCTGACCGTGGCCCTGGCCCTGATGCAGTCGTTCGGCATCGCCGTCGGCCTGAACGGCCAGGCGGGGCTGGTCGACCAGCCCGGCCTGTTCTTCATCATCTCGACCGTCACCGTCCTGACCGGCGGCACCATGTTCCTGATGTGGCTGGGCGAGCAGGTGACGGCGCGCGGCGTCGGCAACGGCATCTCGCTGATCATCTTCGCCGGCATTGTGGCGGTCCTGCCGTCCACCATCGCGCGTCTGCTGGGCCTGGCCCAGCAGGGCCAGATGTCGGTCTTCTTCCTGTTCCTGCTGACCGGTCTGGCGATCGCCACCGTGGTCTTCATCGTCTTCATGGAGCGGGCCCAGCGCCGGCTGCTGATCCAGTATCCCAAGCGCCAGGAGGGCAACCGCATGGCGGGCGGGGAGCGCAGCTTCCTGCCGCTGAAGGTGAACACCGCCGGCGTTATCCCGCCGATCTTCGCCTCGTCGCTGCTGCTGCTGCCGGCCACGGCGGCCCAGTTCACCGCCAATGCCGACCTGCCGCCGTGGCTGTCGTCGTGGCTGCCGGTCCTGACGGGCCAGCTGACCCATGGCCAGCCGCTGTTCATCGCGCTGTACGCCGCGCTGATCATCTTCTTCTGCTTCTTCTACACCTCGATCACCTTCAACCCCGAGGACACGGCCGAGAACCTGCGCAAGTACGGCGGCTTCCTGCCGGGCATCCGTCCGGGCAAGCGCACGGCCGAGTATCTGGACTACGTCCTGACCCGCCTGACGGTCATCGGCGCCGGCTACATCACCCTGGTCTGCCTGCTGCCCGAGTTCATGGTCATGGGCATGGGCAACGCCATCTACTTCGGCGGCACCTCGATCCTGATCGTGGTCTCGGTGACCATGGACACCGTGTCCCAGATCCAGTCGCACCTGCTGGCGCACCAGTACGAGGGCCTCATCAAGAAGGCCAAGCTGCGCGGCCGCGGCGGTCGCGGGTCGCCCGCGCCCGTCCGGCGCTGAGTTGAAACGGCCGGGGAGGGCGCGGTGAATCTGATCCTGTTCGGGCCCCCCGCGGCCGGCAAGGGCACCCAGGCCAAGCGTCTGGTCGAGACGCGCGGCATGGTCCAGCTGTCGACCGGCGACATGCTGCGCGCCGCCATCGCCTCGGGCTCCGACCTCGGCCAGACGGTCAAGGGCATCATGGAACGCGGCGACCTGGTCACCGACGAGATCGTCATCGCCCTGATCGAGAGCCGGTTGACCGAGACCGAGGCCGCCGGGGGCGCCATCTTCGACGGCTTCCCCCGCACGCTGGCCCAGGCCCGGGCGCTGGACGACATGCTGGCCTGGCGCGCCACGCGCATCGACCGCGTGGTCCGCCTGAAGGTCGACGACGAGGCGCTGCTCGCCCGCGTCACCCGACGCTTTGAGGAGCAGGGCCGCCCCGACGACAATCCGGCCAGCTTCACGGTCCGGCTGGACGCCTACAACCGCAACACCGCCCCGCTGCTTCCCTACTACGAAGGCCAGGGCAAACTGGTGGAGGTGGACGGCATGGGCACCGTCGACCAGGTCGCCGCCGCCATCGACGCGGCCCTCGCCGGCTGAACCGGGGCTGACCGGACGGCGCTTCATGCGTTCACCCATGCGGTGGCAGGAAGGCGTCATGGACCGGAGACGGAATTTCCTGAAAGACGGGCGCTGGCGAAAGCCGGCCATCTACGCCGGCGTGGTCGCCGCCCACCTGGGCCTGTTCGCCCTGGTCGCCCGCAGTGGCCCCGACGTCGGCCGCCCCATTCCCGCCCCGCCGTTCGAGGTCACCTTCTTCCGCCCCAGCCCGCCGCCGCCGCCGCCGGTGCCCGAGCCGGCCGTCGAGGTCGGCGGCGGCGCTCCGGCCGCGCCCTCCGTGGTCCGGCCCGCCCGCAATCCCCCTCCCGTCCCGGCGGAAGTCACCGCCCCGCCCGAGCCGGCGCCCGAGCCGCCCCCCGCCGTCGTCGGCGTCTCGCCCGCGCCCGGTCCCACGCCGGGACGGGGCCAGGGCGGCGAAGGGACGGGGCAGGGCGGGGGGCAGGGCGCCGGAACGGGACCCGGCTCCGGCACGGTCAGGGCCCGGCCGATCCGGCAGGCCTCGATGCAGGAACTGCGTTCCCTGCACCCTCCCGGTGCCCGCGGACGCCCCGGCCGCGCGGCCGTAACCTGCGAGGTCCAGCTGGACACGCGGCTGGATCGCTGCCGGATCACGTCCGAAACGCCACCGGGGCAAGGGTTCGGCCCGGCCGGCCTCGCGGCGGCGACGCGCTTCTATCGGTTCACGCCCCAGATCCGGGGCGGGCGCGAGGAGCTCAGCGACATCACCATCATCGTCGAATTCGGCCGTCCGCCGCGCTGAAATCGGGGCGAGCGGGAACCCGACGACGGGTCAAGTCTTGCCGGACTGTTGACGCCGTCTGAATCACGGCTATAAGAGCGCCCTTCCGCGAAGGGCGCCAACGCTCCAGGTCTGTTGACCGGAGCGTTTGTTGCGTCCGGTTTGCGCGTACTTGGAGAGCTTCGTGGCCCGTATCGCTGGCGTCAACATCCCGACCAACAAGCGCGTCGAAATCGCGCTGCAGTACATCCACGGCATCGGCCCGGCCGCCGCCAGGGACATCACCGGCAAGGTGGGCATCGAGCCCGCCCGTCGCGTCAATCAACTGACCGACGCCGAAGTGCTGCAGATCCGCGAGACCATCGACAAGGATCACACCGTCGAGGGCGACCTGCGCCGCGAGACGTCGATGAACATCAAGCGCCTGATGGACCTGGCCTGCTACCGCGGCCTGCGTCACCGCAAGGGCCTGCCGGTCCGCGGCCAGCGCACGCACACCAACGCCCGCACCCGCAAGGGTCCCGCCAAGCCGATCGCCGGCAAGAAGAAGTAAGAGAGAGCCGTACCGATGGCCAAGGAACCGGGTTGCGTCAAAAAGCGCGAGCGCAAGAACATCACGTCGGGCGTCGCCCACGTGAACGCCAGCTTCAACAACACCATGGTGACCATCACCGACGCCCAGGGGAACGCCATCTCCTGGTCCTCGGCCGGTCACATGGGCTTCAAGGGTTCGCGCAAGTCGACCCCGTACGCCGCCCAGATGGCCGCCGAGGACGCCGCCAAGAAGGCCGGCGAACACGGCGTGAAGACGCTGGAAGTCAACGTCTCGGGCCCCGGCTCCGGCCGCGAGTCGGCCCTGCGCGCCCTCCAGGCCGCCGGCATGACCATCACCACGATCCGCGACGTCACGCCGATGCCGCACAACGGCTGCCGTCCGCCCAAGCGCCGCCGCGTCTAAGCGTCGTCGCCGCCTACCCCATTTTGCGCCGGTCCCGCCTCTCCTGACGAGGCGAGGGGGATCGGCGAAACCCGTTTCGAGGGACACATATGATCGAACGTAACTGGCAAGAGCTGATCCGTCCCGAGAAGCCGCAGATCGAGACCGGCACCGACGCCCAGCGCAAGGCGCGCCTGGTGGCCGAGCCTCTCGAACGCGGTTTCGGCGTGACGCTCGGCAATGCCCTGCGCCGCGTGCTCCTGTCCTCGCTGCAAGGCGCGGCGGTGACGGCCATCCAGATCGACGGCGTGGTGCACGAATTCTCGTCGCTGGAAGGCGTCCGTGAAGACGTCGTGGACATCATCCTGAACATCAAGCAGCTGGCGCTGCGCATGCACGCCGAGGGCCCCAAGCGCATGACGCTGAAGGCCACCGGCCCGGGCGCCGTGACCGCCGGCCAGATCGACGTGCCGGCCGACATCGAGGTTCTGAACCCCGATCACGTCATCTGCACGCTGGACGACGGCGCCTCGGTGCGCATGGAACTGACCGTTCAGAACGGCAAGGGCTACGTCGCCTCCGAGAAGAACCGTCCGGAAGACGCGCCGATCGGCCTGATCGCCGTCGACGCCCTGTACTCGCCGGTCAAGAAGGTCGCCTATCGGGTCGAGCCGACCCGTCAGGGCCAGTCGCTGGACTACGACAAGCTGATCATGGAAGTGGAGACGAACGGCGCGGTCTCGCCGGTGGACGCCGTGGCCTACGCCTCGCGCATCCTCCAGGACCAGCTGCAGGAGGTAGCCGCCCGGATTCGTCGGCGAGTAGACCGCCAGGCCGGATTGCCACAGCCGGACCCGGCCG
>JAHJOO010000048.1 GCA_018820275.1 Alphaproteobacteria bacterium | reverse complement strand
CGGCTCGCGCTTGTCGCGCCCCACCACCTCGGCCCAGCCGTTCCAGGCCTCGGGCCGGCGGTCGGCCATCAGGAAGTCCAGCACCGCCAGGGCGCGGTCCTTCTGGCCCAGCCGCACATAGGCGCCGACCAGCCGCCATTCATAGGGGGTATAGTCCTTCCACGCCGTGCGATTGGTCAGCCGGTTCTGGAAATTTTCCCAATGGAGGTCGAAGGTTCTAGCCAGAAGTTCGGGTGGAAGATTATCCTTCTCGCCCGCCGGAGACAGGGCGATGGTGGTCGAGGTGGCGTCGAAATCGCCCCGGTCGGCGGCGCCGGCGATCCAGTCGATGTCGTGGTGAGCGGCCGTCGCGACGATCGAGGCGCGGATGTCGGCGGCGAACTGATCCCGCGCGGCGGCGTAGCGGGCGGCGGCCTCGGCGTCGCCCAGGGTCTGGGCGATGAAGACGGCGTCCTTGTAGCCCAGCAGGCCCCAGAAATCGTCCCAGTAGGAATAGGCCGCCTTGTCCGAATAGCCCTCGTGGCTGATCGTCGGGGGCAGCAGACCGTACAGGTGGCGCTGGTCTGGGGCCTGGAAGGCGGCGGTGCGGGTGGAGGCGCGCAGTTCGTCCATATAGGCGATCGCCTTCTGGACCTGGGGCCAGACCTGACGCAGCAGAGCCTCGTCGCCGGTGTAGCGATAGGTCTCGGCGGCCAGGAAGATGAACTCGCCGTGGCTGTCGTTCTCGGGCACCGGATCGGCGCCCCGCGCGTCGACGCAGCAGGGAACCTTGCCGTTTTCAAAGACGTAGGGGGCGTACCAGCGCAGATAGTCGGCAGAGTGCTCGGCCATGCCCAGCCGGTTCAGCCCCTCGGCCATCATGGCCCCGTCGCGGATCCAGGAACGGTTGTAGCTGCGGGTGCCGGGCTGGAGGATCGGCCCCTGACGCGACATCAACATATGGGCCAGTGAGGATTTCAAAGCATCCTCGATCCTTTGGGCGGCGGGCGGGAGGGTCAGGTCCACCCGGTCCAGCTTCTCACGCCACTGCGCCGCCAGCGCCTGCTCGGCCTGATCCAGGGCGGCGACGCCCTGCCCGGCCTGCGACGGATCGCCCGCCAGCGGCGACAGGAAGCCGAAGGTGCGCGTCTCACCGGGCTGAAGCGTCACCTCGTACAGCAGGGCGCCGGCCGGCAGGTCCGTGGCGTCGGAGACGGCGACCGGCTCACCCACTGGGCGTCGCGCCGTAGGCAAAATCAATGATTGAGGATCGGCCCCGGCGTCGAAGCTCGAAGCCGCCACAGCGTCCGGCGCGGTCAGGGGCTGGACCCGGACGTCGTCGTTCAGCGTCAGGCTCGCGCCGTCCCAGGCGATCCGCTCGACCGGCGCCACCCCGCCCGGAATGGCCAGGAATTGCACCGGCCCATTCACCTGGAACGGCCGCGCCGTCAGGGCCAGGGTCAGGCTGCGCGGCCGGTTGGAGGTGTTGGTCAGGTCATAGCGGCCCCACAGACGCGCCTGGTCCGGTGAACCATCGGCGAAGCTGGTGATCTTCAGCGTCCAGTCGTCGGCGATCCAGGTTACCGAGGGAATGGGCAGATCGCCGTCCTTCAGCCCCTGTTCGATATTGACGTCGGCCCAAGTGATCAGCCGGCCGTTATCGACGACGAAGGGTTCGATGCTGGGGCCCGCGCGGCGCAGTTCAATGGCGCCGTCCTCGCCGATCAGGCCGCTCTCGCCGCCGCCGTCCACGCCGACCAGGGTCCAGTAGGGCTGTTCGCCGAAGAAGCCGCGCGGATAGAGGCCGCGCAGGTTCTCCTTGGCCACCGCCTCGACGAAGGCCGTGGCGTCCTCGCCGAAGGCCAGGGGTTCGACCTCGATCTCGTTCAGCGCATAGGTCGTCGCCTGCCCCGCGCCCAGCCGCTGGCCGGCGCCGGACGAGCCGACCACGTCCGAGGCGGGGACCGGCCTCAGCGGTTCCAGCCGCAGCCAGCGGGCGCTCGTCTCGGGCGTGCGCAGCCAGTCGACGCCGCCGTCGCCGCCCTTCACGGATGTCAGCTCACGCCAGTCGTGTCCGTTGAGAGACGCTGAAATCCTGTAGTCCGCCGCCGCGCCCCGCTCGCCCCAGCGCAGGGTCAGGCCGCCGAATTCGCGCTCATAGCCCAGGTCGAGGGTCAGGGCGGAGGCTTCGCCCACAGGTGGGGTCCAGGCGGTCTTCGGGTCCAGATCGACGGCGTTGGCGGCCGTCGTCTGCGCCCGCCCATCGGCGGCGATCGGCTGGGGCGGCGCGAGGGGTTCGACCGGCAGGGCGCGCAGGCTCAGTTGATCGATCTCGACCGCGCCCTTGCCGCCCTCAGCCGCCACCACGACGAACTCGACCCGTTCGGCGCGGCGCAGCACCGTCTCCGGGCTGGGGCCCCAGGCCTTGGACACCTGGCGGCGCTTGATGACGAACTTCGTCCAGCCGTCGGGGAAGTCGTAGCGCGCCGTCTGTTTCCACCAGACGTTCTCGGCCGAGGCGTCGGTCAGCTTGACCTCGAAGGTGTTGGTCGGCCCGGCGCCGCGCACCCAGAAGCTGATCTCGTAATTGTCGGGCAGATCGACCGGCAGGGCGCGGCTGAGCACGGCGTAGCCGGCCTTGCCGTCGAAATCATAATCGAGCCGCACGGCGCGGCCGTCATGCCCCGCCACGGCGGAGACGGCGGCGTGGACGTCGGTCGAGGCGCTGGCCTGCCACCGCGAGGCGTCGTCCATGCTGTCGAGAACGCGCGTGTCCTGGGCGACGGCGGGGGCGGCCATCAGGGCGGCGCTGAGCGCGAGGGTGGAGGTCAGGATACGCATTGGATGACTCCAGCTTTCCCTCTCCGCGTCATCCTCGGGCTTGTCCCGAGGATCCAGACTCCCGGTATTGGACGGGGTGCATAGGGCGGCCGCACCGGGAGTCTGGATCCTCGCCACAAGGGCGAGGATGACGGCGTTGAGAGACGAGAAATTTACCCCTTCACGCTGCCCGCGAGCATGCCGCGGATGTAGTAGCGTTGCAGGGCGAGGAAGAGGATCAGCACAGGCGCGACCGTGACGACCGCGCCCGCCATCATCAGTTCGACATCCTGGACATGTTCGCGAGAGAGCGCCGCCAGGGCGACAGGCAGGGTGTAGTTCGACTGGTCCGTCAGGATGATCAACGGCCACAGGAAGTCGTTCCAGCTGCCCAGAAAGACGAACAGGCCCAGGGTGACGATGATCGGCTGCAGCGTCGGCAGGACGATGCGGCGGAAGATCTGGCCTTCGCTGGCCCCGTCGATGCGGGCCGCCTCCAGCATTTCGTCGGGAATGCTCAGCGCATACTGGCGCACCAGGAACAGGCCGAAGATCGAGGCCAGCCAGGGCGCCAGCGCCCCGGCATAAGTGTTCACCAGTCCCATCCCCTTCAGCATCAGGAACAGCGGCAGGGTGCCGATCTGGGCCGGCACCACCAGGGCGGCGACCAGCAGCTGGAACAGGCGTTCGCGCCCGGTGAACCTCAGCTTGGCGAAGGCGTAGCCGGCCGGGACGGTGAAGCTGAGCGCCAGGATCGTCGCCAGGGTCGCCAGGGCGAAACTGTTCCACAGATAGCGGCCCATGCCCTGGTTCAGAAACAGGTCCTGATAATGCTCCAGCGTCCAGCGCGACGGGGCCAGCGGCGGCGGGAAGGTCGCCGCCTCGCCGGTCGGCATGAAGCTGACCGACGCCATCCAGACCAGCGGGAACAGAACAACGAGGGCGATCAGGGCGACGGCGAGGTTGAGGAGGATGGAACGGATATTCATAGGCATCCCTCCTCCATTGCCGTCTCCCCCCCTACCCCCTTCCCAAGCACCGTCATCCTCGGGCTTGTCCCGAGGATCCAGACTCCAGGTGTTTGAAGGGGGTGCATACTGCGGACACACCGGGAGTCTGGATCCTCGCCACGAGGGCGAGGATGACGCGCTCTTGATAGGGGAGACTGACCGCAGGAAAACGCCATCACTGATACGCCCCCACCCGCTTGGCCACGGCCAACTGCACCAGGGTGATGGCCAGGATGCACAGGAACAGGACGAAGGCGACCGCGCTGGCGGAGCCCAGGTTCCACCATTTGAAGCCCTCTTCGTACATGAAGTAGAGCACCGTCACCGTGCTCTGGGCCGGGCCGCCTTGGGTCATGACATAGGGTTCGGCGAACAGCTGGAAGAAGCTGGCGACCGAGATGATCGAGACCAGCAGCATGGTCGGGGCGATGGCCGGCAGGGTGACGTGGCGGAACTGTTTCCACGGCCCAGCGCCGTCGATGCGGGCGGCCTCGTACAGGTCGTCCGGCACGGTCTGAAGCACGGCCAGGAAGATCAGCATATTGTAGCCGAAGATCTTCCAGACCACGAACATCAGGATGGCGGGGATGGAGGTCGAGGGCTGGCCCAGCCAGTCGACGGCGGGCAGGCCGATGCTCTCCAGCCCCCAGTTGATGACGCCGTAGCGGGTGTGCAGCAGATAGTTCCAGAGCACCGCTGTGGCGACCAGCGTCGTCACATAGGGGGCAAAGAACATGACCCGCCAGATGGGCCGCCACAGCACCATGCGGGCGTTGAGGATCACGGCCGCGGCCAGCGACACGGCCAGCGTGAGGGGCACACCCAGCACGCTGAACCAGACGGTGTTCTTCATCGCCCCCCAGAACAGGGCATTGCCCAGCAGGTTCTGATAGTTGTCGAGGCCGACGAAGCGCAGGTTGTTCAGATCAGCCAGCGCATAGATGTCGAAATCGGTCAGGCTGAGCAGCAGGGCCGAGACCATCGGAATGACGAAGAACAGGCCGATGGCGATCAGGGACGGGGCGACAAAGCCCCAGGCGGCGCGGCTGCGCTTGCGGTGATCCGAGCGGCGGGGCGGTCGGGTCGCCTCGCGCGTGGCAGCAGGGGCCGTGACGGTCTGCATGGTCATGAGGCCCCTCCCCGCTCCAGCATCCAGCGGCGTTTTTCAAGCAGGCGGTCGGCGCGGCGATCGATCTCGGCGGCGGCGGCCTCGGGCGTGTATTCCCCGCGCACCATGCGTTCGGCGACGATCTGCATTTCGGTGACGATCCGCTCCCACTCGGGGGCCTTGGGCACGGCTTCAGCGCGGGCCAGCTGGGCCTTGAAGGGCAGGATCATGGGATCCGAGGCCAGCGCCGGAGCAGACCAGGCGCTTTCGCGTGCGGGCAGGCTGCCGGTGATCTGATTGAAGCGGACCTGGGTTTCGGGCTCCAGCAGATAGCGCACCCAGGCCCAGGCGGCCTCGGGGTGACGGGTCGAGCGGAACACCGCCAGCGAGGAACCGCCGGGGGCCGAGGCGCCGGGACCATTCGGGCCGGGAATGCCGGCGGTGGCCCACTGCGTCTCGGGCGGCAGGCGACGGCGAAAGTCACCGATCGACCAGGGACCGGAGAAGTAGAAGCTGAAATAGCCGCGCTGGAACTCGGTCCAGACGTTGGAGATCTGGGTGGCGGAGACCAGCGGGGCGAGACCCTCGTCGAACAGGCTCTTGTAGAAGGCGAGCGCCGCGATGAAGCCCGGGCTGGAGAAGTTGCCGCGCGTCGCCTGATCGGCGAGCAGGGGTTCGTCGGCCTGAAGTCCGAAAGTCAGAAGCTGTTCGAACTCATTGACGGGCAACAGGATTGCATAGTTGACCTCGCCTGCCACGCGCTTGATGGCGTGCATGGAGGCCTTCCACTCGGCCCAGGTCGTGGGGACGGTGTC
Source organism: Alphaproteobacteria bacterium (assembly GCA_018820275.1). Taxonomy (GTDB): domain Bacteria; phylum Pseudomonadota; class Alphaproteobacteria; order Caulobacterales; family Caulobacteraceae; genus Brevundimonas. The sequence continues at coordinate 522 of JAHJOO010000048.1, read as the reverse complement.
ATAGCCGGCGAGAGACAGAATATCGGTGCGGCAAAACAGCAGGCGGGTGTCGACATACCAGGGCGTGGCGACGGCCTGACCGTCCACGCGGTTGGTCTCGAGCACCGCCGGGAACTGGTCGGTCAGCAGGTCGGAGGCGAAGGCCGGCGTGGCCGACAGGGCGCCGATGGCGGCCATCTCCGAGACCCAGGTGTTGCCGATCTGGCTGATGTCCGGAAGGGAGTCGCCCGCATAGGCGGTCAGGAGTTTCTGGTGGGCGGCGGTCCAGGGCACGGCCTGGACCTCGACGGCGATGCCGGGATTGCGGCGTTCGAACTCGGGCACCAGTTGTGGCACGGCCGTGCCCTCGGCGCCCATGGCCCAGAAGGTCAGATGCGTACGCCCGTCGCTGCGGCCTGTGCAGCCCGCCGTCGCAAGCGCGGCCGTCGATCCGGCCAGCCAGCCCAGTGCCGTCCTGCGGTCGGGCCGGACCAGCGTCATGCGCGATCCAGCCAACCGCCCTCGAACCCGGCGCGCTGCAGG
>JAHJOO010000071.1 GCA_018820275.1 Alphaproteobacteria bacterium | reverse complement strand
TGAAGTTCGCCAGCTGGCCGTTGGTGATGAAAGTCTTGGACCCGTTCACCACATACTGGTTTCCAGTCTTGATGGCGGTGGTCTTGACCCCCTGCAGGTCGGACCCGGCGCCGGGCTCGGTCATGGCGATGGCGCCGACCAGTTCGCCCGACTGCAGCCGCGGCAGCCAGCGCGCCTTCTGCTCCTCGGTGCCGTAGTGCCAGATGTAGGGCATGACGATCGCATTGTGCAGCGAGATGCCGAAGTGATCCGCGCCCTTCCAGCCCAGCTGGCGCATCAGCACCACCTCGTGCCGGTAGTCGCCGCCCATGCCGCCGTCTTCCTCGGGCATCGACAGACCCAGCAGGCCGGCGTCGCCGGACGCGTTCCACAGCGCGCGCGGCACGCTGGAATTGGCCAGCCATGACTGCACCGCCTCGGGCGAGGCGTGCTCGTCGATCCATTTGCCGACGCTGTCGGAGAAGAGGACGATCTCCTCTTCCTGCATGAAATCGGGCTCGGGGACGTTGAGGACGTTCATGGCATGAGCTCAGCTTCTCCCTCCCTCTCCGAGGGAGGGTGGCCGCGAAGCGGCCGGGTGGGAGGGGCTGGGCGAGGGGAGCGCGGCGTCGCCGAGCCCTCCCCACCCCGTCGGCTTCGCCGACGACCCTCCCCCGGAGGGGGAGGGAGAAAGTCAGTGCGTCTTTAAAACGCCTCCGCCGGCATCTGCATCAGCACCTCGGCGCCGGTCTTCAGCTTGGCCAGATGCGCGCCCGTGTCCGGCAGGATCCGCTCCACGAAATACCGGCCGGTCATCAGCTTGTTGGCGTAGTACGGATCGTCCGACCCTGCATCGATCTGCTTCTGCGCCGCCTTGGCCATCTGCGCCCACAGATAGGCCAGGGCTGTCAGGCCGAAGATGTGCAGATAGTCGGTGCTCGCCGCGCCGGCATTGTCCGGGTTCTGCATGCCGTTCTGCATCAGCCACATCGTGCCTTCCTGCAGCTTCTTCTTGGCGTCGGCCAGGCCGTCGACATAGGGCTTGATCGGGCCCTCGCCGCCGTTCTCGGCCACGAAGGCGTCGATGTCGGCGAACCAGCTCATGATCGCCCGGCCGCCGTTGGCCGGCAGCTTCCGTCCGACCAGATCCAGCGCCTGGATGCCGTTGGCGCCCTCATAGATCATGGTGATCCGCGCATCGCGCAGATACTGCGACGCCATGAAATGCTCCGTGTACCCCGACCCGCCGTGCACCTGCATGGCCAGCGAGGCGACGTGGAAGCCCTTGTCGGTCAGATAGGCCTTCAGCACCGGGGTGATCAGACCCATGTAGTCGCGGGCCTTCTGGGCCTCGGCCTCGTCGCTGGAATGCTGCAGATCGGCCTGCAGGGCGGTCCACAGGGTGAAGGCCTGGCCGCCTTCGATGAAGGCCTTGGACTCCAGCAGCATGCGGCGCACGTCGGGGTGCACCATGATGGAGTCGGCGGGCAGTTCCGGGGTCTTCGGTCCCGTCAGCGAACGGCCCTGCAGACGGTCATGGGCGAATTCGACGGCGGCCTGATAGGCGGCGGTGGCGATCGACAGGCCCTGCAGGCCGGTGCCGAGGCGGGCCTCGTTCATCATCACGAACATGGCCGCCATTCCCTTGTTCTCGGTGCCCACGAGCCAGCCCTTGGCGTTCTCATAGGCCATGACGCAGGTGGCGTTGCCGTGGATGCCCATCTTGTGCTCGAGGCCGGCGCAGGCCGCGCCTTCGTTGCGCTCGCCCAGCGAGCCGTCCTCGTTGACGAACACCTTGGGCACGACGAACAGGCTGATGCCCTTGATGCCTTCCGGCGCGCCCTCGATCCGGGCCAGCACCAGATGGATGATGTTGTCGGTGAAGTCGTGCTCGCCCGAGCTGATCCAGATCTTCTGACCGGTGATGTTGTAGCTGCCGTCGCCATTGGGCACGGCCTTGGTGCGGATAAGGCCCAGGTCCGTGCCGCACTGCGGCTCGGTCAGGTTCATGGTCCCGCCCCATTCGCCCGAGGCCATCTTGGGCAGATACATCGCCTTC
>JAHJOO010000075.1 GCA_018820275.1 Alphaproteobacteria bacterium | reverse complement strand
GCCGGGACCATGACGCCCAGGTCGATGACCTCATAGTTGTTACACTGCAGCACGACGCCGACGATGTTCTTGCCGATGTCGTGGACGTCGCCCTTGACCGTGGCCATCAGGATGCGGCCCGCCTGCTCGCGCGGCTTGCCGGCCTTTTCGGCCTCCATATAGGGCTCCAGCCAGGCCACGGCCTGCTTCATCACCCGCGCGGACTTGACCACCTGCGGCAGGAACATCTTGCCCGAACCGAACAGGTCGCCGACCACATTCATCCCGTCCATCAATGGACCCTCGATGACGTGCAGCGGCCGGTCGAACGACAGCCGCGCCTCCTCGGTATCGGCGTCGATGAACTCGGTGATGCCGTTGACCAGCGCATGCTCGATCCGTTTGCCGACCGGCTGGTCGCGCCATTTCAGATCGACGACCCGGGCCACGCCCTTGTCGCCCTTGTAGTTGGGGGCGATGTCGACCAGCCGCTCGGTGTTGGAGACATTGGTTCGCTGCGGCCGGTTCAGGATCACGTCCTCGACCGCCTCGCGCAGGGTCGGATCGAGCGTGTCATAGACCGGCAGGTCGCCGGCGTTGACAATGCCCATGTCCATGCCCGCCTGGATGGCGTGGTACAGGAAGACGCTGTGGATCGCCCGCCGCACCGGCTCATTGCCGCGGAAGCTGAACGAGACGTTCGACACCCCGCCCGAGACGCGGGCGTAGGGCAGGGTCGCCTTGATCACCCTGGTCGCCTCGATGAAGTCGACGGCGTAGTTGTCGTGCTCCTCGATCCCCGTCGCCACGGCGAAGATGTTGGGGTCGAAGATGATGTCCTCGGGCGGGAAGCCGACCTCGTCGACGAGGATGCGGTAGGCGCGGGTGCAGATCTCGATCTTGCGCGCGGCGGTGTCGGCCTGACCCACCTCGTCGAAGGCCATGACCACCACGGCGGCGCCGTAGCGAAGGCATTTGACCGCCTGTTCTCGGAACTCGGCCTCGCCGGCCTTCATCGAGATCGAATTGACGATCGGCTTACCCTGGACGCATTTCAGCCCGGCCTCGATCACCTCCCATTTGGAGCTGTCGATCATCACCGGTACGCGGGCGATGTCGGGCTCGGCCGCGATCAGGTTGAGGAAGGTGATCATGGCCTGCTTCGAATCCAGCAGGCCTTCGTCCATGTTGATGTCGATCACCGAGGCCCCGGCCTCGACCTGCTGACGCGCCACCGACAGGGCGGAGGCGTAGTCGCCGTCGATGATCAGCTTCTTGAACCTGGCCGAGCCGGTGACGTTGGTCCGCTCGCCGACGTTGATGAAGGTCGGTCTCATGCGTAGGCCGCCCAGCCGCGGAAGGTGAAGGCGGCATAGAACTGGCTGACCGCGGAGAAGCCGGCCTGAACAAGGAGAGCCTCGTCCTGTTCGGGCGACAGGCTGTGCAGCGCTTTGGACACCGCCTCGCGCCGGCGACGGGCGTCCGCTGGCTCCCCGCCGGAGGCCACCAGATAGGCCTCCTCGCGATCCAGCCAAAGCTCGCGCGCCTGCGCCTCCTGGTCGTAGCTGATGTGCATAACCACGAACGGCGCGCCCGGCTTGAGACGCCGCCGGACTTGCTTGAGCGTGTCCAGCCGCTGGTCCGCGTCAAGGAAGTGCATGGTCAGCAGGCAGGCGCCCCCATCAAAGGGACCTTCCGGCGCGCTGTCGATATAGCCCGTGTGGAGGGTCACCCTGTCAGCGTGGGCGCCGAGGGTCGCCCGGGCGAGGTCCAGCATCGCCGGGGCCGGATCCACGCCGTCGAACGTCCAGTCCGGATGATCGTCCGCGAAGACTTTGAGCTCCAGCCCGCCGCCGGCGCCGAGGATCAGAATGCGGGCGTTGGAAGGGGCCCGCTCCGCGAGAAGGACCGATGCCATTCGGTGGACCGCGTCCATGCCGGGCACGGTCCGGCGGGCATTGTCCGCGTAGTGGGTGATGGCGGCGGCGTCGGCGAAGGGGCTGGGATTCTGGACGGTCACGCTACCAACTCAAAAGGTTCGAGGCCCGAGAGGCGCATGGCCACGGGACGCTCGGGGATTTCACGCGTCGGCAGTTTCGACACCGCCTCCGCCGTGTGCCGGATATGCTCCGGCGTGGTGCCGCAGCAGCCGCCGACGATGTTGACCAGACCCGAGGCCGCCCATTCCTCGATGAAGTGGGCCGTCTGGTGCGGCTCCTCGTCGTACTGGCCCATGGCGTTGGGCAGGCCGGCGTTGGGATAGGCGGCGACCAGGGTGTCGGCCACCCGGCTCAGCTCGGCGATGAACGGCCGCATCAGATCGGCGCCAAGCGCGCAGTTGAAGCCGACGGCGAACGGTTTAGCGTGGCGCACGCTGTTCCAGAAGGCCTCCGCCGTCTGGCCCGAGAGGGTCCGGCCCGAGCGGTCGGTGATG
>JAHJOO010000047.1 GCA_018820275.1 Alphaproteobacteria bacterium | reverse complement strand
GGCCGCGCCGGTCTGCGACTGGCCCGCGCCGCGCCGCCCGCCGCCTTCTCGCTGGACCTGCGCCCGCTGGAGGACCCGGCACCGCGGCGCGCCGAGACGCCGCTCCCGCCGGCCGAACCGCGCGTCGTCGAACGCGTGATCGAGAAGGAGCGCGCCCGCCGCAAACTGCCCGACCGCCGCAAGGGCTATATCCAGAAGGCCGCCGTCGGGGGGCACAAGGTCTATGTCCACACCGGCGAGTACGAGGACGGCGAACTGGGCGAGATCTTCATCGACATGCACAAGGAAGGTGCCGCTTTCCGCAGCCTGATGAACAACTTCGCGATCGCGGTTTCCATCGGGCTTCAGTACGGCGTGCCGCTGGACGAGTTCGTCGACGCCTTCACCCACACCCGGTTCGAGCCGTCGGGGCGGGTCACGGGCAATGACTCGATCCGCTCGGCGACCTCGATCCTCGACTACATCTTCCGCGAGCTGGGCGTGTCCTACCTGGGCCGCGACGACCTGGCCGACGGCGCCGAAGGCGGCGACCGCGACGGACTGGTCCCGGCGGACGACGCCGAAGCCGTGCCCGCGGCCAGCCTGATCTCCAGGGGCTTCGCGCGGGGCGCCGCCCCGGACAATCTGGTCGTGCTGCCGTTCGGCAAGGCGCGCGAGGATCGCCGGGCCGGGGCCCTCGCCGAGGCGGCCGAGGCGCCCTGCCCCGCCTGCGGCGGACTGGCCGTGCGGTCCCGCGACGGCGTGCCGGTCTGCGACACCTGCGGCGCGGCGCCCGGCGCGGCCCATCACCCCGCCGGCTGAGGCCCGAATCTTGCAGCCTCGCCGGCTTCGTATCCGGAGCGTCCCATGCCTCGCCTGACCGTCCTCGCCCTGTTCCTCGCCGCCCTGGCCGCCGCGGCGCCCGCCGCGGCCCAGAACGCCGGACAGATCGCCCGCGTCCAGGCGGGCCGCAGCTGTGTCGGCTGCAACCTGTTCCAGGGCGACTTCAGCGGCCTTGAGGCCACGGGCGTGAACCTGTCGCGCTCGCGCCTGCGCCAGGCCGACCTGTCGCTGGCGGTTCTGAACCGGGCCAACCTCTCGGGGGCCGACCTGCGCGACGTCGACGCCTATGGCGCGGTGTTCGGCGGAGCCAGCTTCTCGGGCGCGAACCTGACCAACGCCAGCTTCGTCGGCGTGCATCTGGAGGGCGCGAACTTCGCCGGCGCGACGCTTTCCGGGACGGACTTCTCCGGCGCCGAGATGGGCACTGCGCGGGGGCTGACGCAGGGCCGGCTGAACCAGGCGTGCGGCGACGCGGCCACCCGCCTGCCGCGGGGACTTCACATTTCGGCCTGCTGAATGCGGCCGACCTTACTGCGATTTAAGTAGGGATTTCGGCGAGATCGGATCATCAAGTCACGTGCCCCAGTTCCTGCATCCCCGCCTGCTCCTGATCCCGGCCGCCGTCGCCCTGAGCGCCGTCGCCGGGCCCGCGATGGCCCAGAAGGCGACCGTGGTCGAGATGCGGACCCAGGTGATCTCCTACGCCAAGCCCCAGAACCCCTTCTATCCGCAGGACCCCGACGTCGCCCGCACCGTGTCGCTGGGCGGGTCCTGCGTGCGCTGCGAGCTGTCCGGACGCGACCTGTCGGGCGCGACCTTCATCTCCGCCACCTTCACCGGCTCGACCCTGGTGGGTGCCAATCTGCGCGGGGCCGAGCTGGTCGGCTCGAACTTCTCGGCGGCCGACTTCAGCCGCGCGAACCTGACCGGCGCCACCCTGGTGGGCGCCAACTTCAACGGCGCCAACTTCACCTCCGCCCGTCTGGACGGGGTCGAGGCGATGGGGTCGGTCTTCACCTCGGCCAACATGACGCGGGCCAGCCTGGCCGGCGCGGAGCTGGGCGGGGCCAACATGAACCGGGCCAATCTGCGCTCGGCCAGCTTCGCCGGCGCAGAGCTGTTCGGCGTGACCCTGGCCAATGTCGACGCCCGCAGCGCCAACTTCACCGACGCCGAGGTGGACGCCTCCAACCTGTCGAACGGCAATTTCCAGGGCGCCTCGTTCCGCGACGCCTCGCTGGACGGGGCCCGCCTGACGGGAGGCGCGTTCGGCGGCGCCAATTTCCAGGGCGCGTCGCTGGACCGGACGGACATCCGCGGCACGGACCTGTCCGGCGCGCGGGGCCTGACACAGGGCCAGGTGTCCGACGCCTGCGGCGACGCGTCCACGCGCCTGCCGGGCAGTCTGCGCGTCAACGTCTGCCGCGGTCGCATGGTGGTCGTCCGCCCGCCCGTCGCGCCGCGCCCCCCGGCCCCGCCGCGGACCACCCGCAACATCGTCGTCGCCGACCGCTGAGCCCGGCCCGGGCCGGCCGTGCGCCCCTACTTGAGGGGCAGGGCCGAGCGGATGTGGACGTCCTTGAGCTGACGCTCCGCCGCCTCGGTCGGGGCGTTCATCAGCAGATCCTCGCCCTGCTGGTTCAGCGGGAAGGCGATGACCTCGCGGATGGCGGTCTGGTTGGCCAGCAGCATGACGATGCGGTCGATGCCGGGGGCCAGACCGCCGTGCGGCGGCGCGCCGTAGCGGAAGGCATTGAGCATGCCGCCGAACTGGTCCTCGACCACCGAGGCGTCGTAGCCCGCGATCTCGAAGGCCTTGAGCATGATCTCGGCCTTGTGGTTCCGGATCGCGCCCGAGCACAGCTCATAGCCGTTGCAGACGATGTCGTACTGATAGGCGCGGATGGTCAGGGGGTCCTGGGTCTCCAGCGCCTCCAGCCCGCCCTGAGGCATGGAGAAGGGGTTGTGGCTGAAGTCGACCTTCTTCTCTTCCTCGGACCATTCGAACATCGGGAAGTCGACGATCCAGCAGAATTTGAACTGGGCCTCGTCGATCAGCTTCAGCTCGGTGCCGACGCGGGTGCGGGCCAGGCCGGCGAATTTGGCGAAGACCGACGGCAGGCCGGCGGCGAAGAAGGCGGCGTCGCCCTTGCCGAGGCCCAGCGCGGTCATCAGGGCTTCAGTGGGCTCCTGACCGAGGTTCTTGGCGATCGGGCCGCCCCAGGCCTGCTGGTCATCCGACCAGAAGATGTAGCCGAGGCCCGGCTGGCCTTCACCCTGCGCCCAGGAGTTCATGCGGTCGCAGAAGGCGCGCGAGCCGCCGGTCGGGGCCGGGATGGCCCAGACGGCGTTCTTGGCGTCGGCACCGAGGATCTTGTTGAACAGGCCGAAGCCGCCGTCGCGGAAATGGTCCGAGACGTCCTGCATCTTGATGGGGTTGCGGGTGTCGGGCTTGTCGGTGCCGTACCAGGCCATCGACTGGGCATAGGTCAGGCGCTCGAAGCCGGCGTGTTCCAGCGTCTGGCCGAAGTCGTTGGTGAAGGTGTGGGTCCCGTCGATCGGCGAGACCGGCTTGCCGTCGGCGAACTCCTCGAACACGCCGTGCATGACGGGCTCGATGGCGGCGAACACGTCCTCCTGCGTCACGAAGCTCATCTCGACGTCGAGCTGGTAGAACTCCAGCGACCGGTCGGCGCGCAGGTCCTCGTCGCGGAAGCAGGGGGCGATCTGGAAGTAGCGGTCGAAGCCCGAGACCATCAGCAGCTGTTTGAACTGCTGCGGGGCCTGAGGCAGGGCGTAGAACTTGCCCGGGTGCAGCCGCGAGGGGACCAGGAAGTCGCGCGCGCCCTCGGGCGAGGACGCCGTCAGGATCGGGGTCTGGTACTCGAGGAAGCCCTGGTCGACCATGCGGCGGCGGATCGAGGAGATCACCTTCGAGCGCAGGACGATGTTCCGGTGCAGGGTCTCGCGGCGGAGGTCGAGGTAGCGGTGCTTGAGACGCAGCTCCTCCGGATACTCCGGCTCGCCGAAGACCGGCAGCGGCAGTTCGGCGGCCTCGGACAGGACCTCGACGGCCCTGACCCGCACCTCGACCTCGCCGGTCGGCAGGGCGGCGTTGACCGTGCCGGCTTCGCGCGACACGACCTCGCCGTCGATGCGGAGGACGCTCTCGGCGCGCACGCGTTCGACGACGTCGAAGCCCGGCGTCTCCGGGTGGAAGACCAGCTGGGTCAGGCCGTAGTGGTCGCGCAGGTCGATGAACAGCAGACCGCCGTGGTCGCGCTTGCGGTGCACCCAGCCGGACAGGCGCACGGTCGATCCGGCGTCGGAGGACCGGAGGGCGCCGCAGGTGTGGGAGCGATAGGCGTGCATGGGCGGTTCGTCTTGAAAAACAGGCCGGCAGGGCCGCGAAATCGGGAGCGCGTAGGGCGCATCATCGCCCCGCAAAGTCAAGGCTGGCCGTCCCCAGCGCGCCGCGATCCGTCCCCGGAACAGCCCACCGTCGCCCTGCCCCGCGGCCGCGCTTCTGCTATGGGGCGTGCATGACGGGAGACGAGCCGGAACGCCGCCAGATGCGACTGGACCTGACGCGCGAGGGCGCGGGGCGGGAGCGGCCGTTCGTGGTGTCGGACTGCAACGCCGCGGCCGTCGCCCGGCTGGCGGCCTGGCCCGACGCCCTGACCCCGGTGCTGGCGCTGGTGGGGCCGCGCGGCAGCGGCAAGAGCCGGCTGGCGGCGGAATGGGCCGAGCGGGTCGGCGCCGTGCCGGTGCACGGCGCGGAGGCCTCGCTGCTGGACCCGCTGGAGGTGGAGGGCCGACCGATCCTGCTGGACCGGGCCCCGGACGCGGACGACGAGACCCTGTTCCACTTGATCAACCTGGCCCGCTCCGGAGGCGGCGCCCTGCTGCTGGTGGCCCGCAGCGCGCCCGCGGCGTGGCAGGCGACCCTGCCCGACCTGCGGTCCCGTCTGGACGCCGTGCCGACGGTCACGCTGCAGCCGCCGGATGACGCCGTGCTGGCGGAGATGCTGGAGGCCGAGTTCGCCCGACGCTCCATCGCCCCGCCGGCGGACCTGATCCCCTGGCTGCTGAAGCGGATCGAACGATCGGCGGGCGCGGTCGAGACGGCGGTCGCCCGGCTGGACACCGAGGCCGGGGCGATCAGTCGCGCCGCCGCGCGGCGGCTGTTCGGTCCCTTGGGGCCCTGAGACGTGGACTAGCGGGACCCTGTGGACTCCGGAAATTCCGGGTCTCGGGAGTCCAATACAGCCTTCCAACCTGTTGTTTTATCACAGCAACATGCGTACAATCCGAGAGTCTCGAGAGTCTCACCCGGAGTCTCTCGCGCCGCGGGCACCCGGCTCCTGACGGCATCCTGACGCGACGCCACGCCAGCTTCGGTCGCAGACCGGGCCGCGTCACACCTTCGCGGTTGCGGCGGGGGGCCGGGCGGGTCAGAACCGGGGCATGAGCGACTCCGCCGTCATCAGCGATCCCACCCGGGGCGACGACGTCCCGACTTCGCGCGCGCCGCAGCTGAAGCTGGACAAGGGGCTGATGGCCTCGTCCGAGCGCTTCTTCAACCGCGAACTGTCGTGGCTGGCCTTCAACGCCCGCGTTCTGGAGGAGGCGGCGAACCCCGACCATCCGCTGCTGGAACGGCTGAGGTTCCTGTCGATCTCGGCCAATAACCTGGACGAGTTCTACATGACGCGCGTCGCCGGGCTGAAGGGCCAGGTGCGCGAGCGCGTGCGCATCGTCTCGCCCGACGGACTGACCCCGGCCGAGGCGCTGGAGAAGGTCAATGCGTCGGCGGGCCTGCTGATGGCCGAGCAGCAGCGGCGCTGGCGCAAGCTGCGCAAGGAGCTGACCACCGCGGGAATCGAGATCGTCGACGCGGCCCGGACCACCAAGACCGAGCGGGAACGGCTGGAGCCCGAGTTCCTGAACCAGCTGTTCGCCATCCTGACGCCGATGGCGATCGATCCGGCCCATCCCTTCCCCTTCCTGCCCAACCTCGGCTTCTCCCTGGCGCTGAAGCTGCGGCGCAAGTCGGACAACCGCCAGCTCTACGCCCTGGTCCCGGTGCCGACCCAGGTGAAGCGGTTCTGGCCCCTGGCCACCGACGGGCGGTCGACGCCGGGCAAGAAGCGGTTCGTGTCCCTCGAAAGCCTTCTGACCCTGTTCATCGACCACCTGTTCCCCGGCTGCGAGGTGCTGGAGCGCGGGGTGTTCCGCCTGATCCGCGACAGCGACATCGAGATCGAGGAGGAGGCCGAGGATCTGGTCATGGAGTTCGAGGAGGCGCTGAAGCAGCGCCGCCTGGGGTCCGTGGTGCGCATCAAGATCGAGGCCTCGATGCCCGAGGACCTGCGCACCTTCATCACCGGGGAGCTGAACGCTGAGCCCCAGGACGTCATCCTGGTCGACGGCATGCTGGGCCTGGCCCAGCTGTCGGACCTGATTCCGGCGGGCCATCCGGACCTGAAGTTCAAGGGCTATGAGCCCCGCTATCCGGAACGGGTGCGCGACCATGGCGGCGACATCTTCGCGGCGGTCCGGGAAAAGGACATGCTGATCCACCACCCGTTCGAGAGCTTCGACGTCGTGGTGCAGTTCCTGCGCCAGGCGGCGCGCGACCCGAACGTGCTGGCGATCAAGCAGACCCTGTACCGCACCTCCAAGGACAGCCCGATCGTGGCGGCCCTGATCGAGGCGGCGGAGAACGGCAAGAACGTCACCGCCCTGGTCGAGCTGAAGGCCCGCTTCGACGAGGAGGCCAACCTGCGCTGGGCCCGGGCGATGGAGCGCGCCGGGGTCCACGTCGTCTTCGGTTTCGTGGAGTACAAGACCCACGCCAAGGTCAGCGTGGTGGTGCGCAAGGAGGGCGAGAACCTGCGCACCTATTGCCACTTCGGGACCGGCAACTACCACCCGGTGACGGCGCGCATCTACACGGACCTGAGCCTGTTCACCTGCGATCCGATCCTGGCCCGCGACGCCACCCGGGTGTTCAACTACATCACCGGCTATGCCGCGCCCGACGAGCTGGAGGCGCTGGTCGTCTCGCCGCTGAACATGAAGGCCGAGCTGATCCGGCTGATCGAGGCGGAGATGGCGGCGGCGGCGAAGGACAAGCCGGCGGCGCTGTGGGCCAAGATGAACAGCCTCGTCGATCCGGAGGTGATCGACGCCCTGTACCGCGCCAGCCAGGCCGGGGTGCGCATCGAACTGGTGATCCGCGGCATCTGCTGCCTGCGGCCGGGCGTGCCGGGGTTGAGCGAGAACGTGCGGGTCAAGTCGATCGTCGGCCGCTTCCTGGAGCACAGCCGCATCGTGGCCTTCGCCAACGGGCGCGACCTGCCCAACGACCGGGCCAAGCTGTACATCTCGTCCGCCGACTGGATGCCGCGCAACCTCGACCGGCGGGTGGAGTTGATGACCCCGGTGCTGAACGCGACGGTGCACGACCAGGTGCTGGACCAGATCATGGTGGCCAACCTCAAGGACGACGCCCAGAGCTGGATCCTGGGCTCCGACGGCGTCTATCGGCGGCTGGACGCGATCGACCCCGCCCGTCCCTTCTCGGCCCACAAATACTTCATGACCAATCCCAGCCTGTCGGGCCGGGGACGCAAGGTGAAGACCCTGCCGCAACAGCTGCGCTATGACCGACCCCGCTGAGCCGGCGCCCGCCCAGGCGGCGGTGATCGACGTCGGCTCCAACTCCGTGCGGATGGTCCTCTACCGGCTGGAGGGACGCGCGGTCTGGACCGTGTTCAACGAGAAGGTCCTGGCCGGGCTGGGCCGCGACATGCCGAGCACGGGGCGGCTGTCCGAGTCCGGCGTGGCGGACGCCATGGCCGCGCTGAGGCGGTTCGCGGCCGTGCTGGAGGGCGTGCGCCCGGACCTGACCTTTATCGCCGCCACCGCGGCCGTGCGGGAGGCCGCGGACGGGCCCGAGTTCTGCGAGCGGGTGGCCGCCGAGACCGGCCTGCGGATCCGCGTGCTCACCGGCGAGGAGGAGGCGCGCGCCTCGGCGCTGGGCGTGCTGGCGGGCGCGCCCGCCGCCGCCGGCACGGCGGCCGACATGGGCGGCACCAGCCTGGAACTGACCCGGATCGGCGACGGCAAGGTCATGGGCGGCGTCACCCTGCCGCTGGGCCCCTTCGCCCTGTCCGACGGCAAGGCCTTCGACGCCGAGCGGGTGCGGGCCCTCGTGGAGAAGCGGCTGAAGCCCGCGCGGAGCGCCCACGGCGGCGGTCGCCTGCACGCCGTCGGGGGCGCCTGGCGCAGCCTGGCCCAGCTGCACATGGCGATTTCCGACTACCCCCTGAAGGTCGTGCACCAGTACGCCATGAGCGCCGCCGACGCGCGCGAGGTCGCCCGCTTCGCGGCCCGGCAGTCGCGCGCCTCGCTGGAGAAGTCGCCGGGCATCAGCCGCCGCCGCGCGGAAACCCTGCCCTATGCCGCCCTCGTGCTGGAGGGCCTGATCGAACACCTCGGCTTCGAGGAGATCAGCTTCTCCGCCTGGGGTGTGCGCGAGGGCCTGCTGTTCGAGGCCCTCGGCGAGAAGACGCTGGCGGCCGATCCGCTTCTGGCGGGGACCGCGGCGCTGGGCGCGCGGCAGGGCGTGTCGCCGGGCCTTCCGGGTGCCGTCGCGGGCTGGATCTCCGCCCTGACCGGCAGCCTGCCGTCGGCCTTCGCCGCGGACCGCGAGGCGGTCCTGACCCGCGCGGCCTGCAATCTGTGCGACCTGGGCGCGCGCCTGCACCCCGACCACCGGGTGGAGCTGGCCTTCGACCAGGTTCTGCGGGCCTCGATCCCCGGACAGACGCACGTCGAGCGGGCCTTCCTGGCCGCGGCGATCAGCGCCCGCTACGGCGGCCCCTCGGGCACGCCGGAGCCGGGCACGATCGAGCGGCTGCTGGACGACGACCTGAGGTCGCGCGCACGCGCGCTGGGACTGGCCATCCGCCTGGCCTGCGACCTGTCCGGGCGGTCGCCCCAGCTGCTGGCCAACGCCGCTTTGGTGCTGGAGAAGGGCACGCTGCGGCTGTCGGCGACGCCGACCTATGCGGACATGCTGCTGGGCGAGCAGACGCGCCGTCGGGCGCGGGCGCTGGCGGAGGCGCTGGGGGCGGAGCTGGTGATCGAGGGGGTCGGCTAGCGTCGCGCCTTGCGCCGGACGCCCCGCCCGGCCGGCGGCCGTCAGCCGTCTTGACGCGGCAGGAGTTCGAACAGTCCAAGCCCCAGGTGATGGTCGTAGAGCGCCCAGCAAGCCGTCACCAGCATGGCCCATGCGATGCTCAGCAGGGAGCCGACGAGGAAGTACTCGGCCTGCAGGCGTTCATCGATCTCCTTGAACCGGGAAACCGTCTTCAAGGCGATCACCGCAGCCAGAACTTCCCACGACTGGACCAGCAGCCCGGTGGCGATCAACGACCTTTCGAGAGAGCCGATCAGTCGTCCTGCCCGCGGATCGAGCGGGGGAATGGCGGGCGCAGCGGTCGCACCCGTCGCCGCACTGACGGCGGCCGTCAGCCCGGACCGCTCGAGAACGGTCCTGCACACCACGTTTCCCAACCACAGCAGCGACCAGACGGCCGCGACGCAGTAGGCGACACCGTGCAAGACCGATACGATCGTCATGCGGCGATCCTTTCGTCGATCAGTTCCGCCGCTTCCGCGACGACGGACCATTTGCTTTCATACTGCAGATGCCTGGCCGCGGAGCGGAGCTTGTAGCCACCTGACGGAATGACGCCGAGGCGCCGGGCCGCCGCAGCCACATCCTTCGTCTCGAAGTAGGCCAACATCATCTCGCGCTGCCGATTGGTCCACGCGGCCTCCGCCTCGGTGAGTTCACCTCCGAGGGCGTTCAGCAGGAGCTCCGTCACTGGATCTCCGGGGATGTGGAACCGGTAGACGCTGGGATCGCGCTTGTCTTCGATCTTCTGCCTCGTCCCACTCAGCCCCTCCCCCACCATGTTCCACGCTGCCTTCGCATTGACCGGGCCGTGGATCGCCACAAGGCCGACGACGAAGCGGCACTGGACCGTCTCCTGGAGAAGCCGCCAGCGCATTTCCCGCATGATCGCGACCGCGGCGCTGAAGGTCGTGCAGAGACCCTGAAATTCGTCGCCCAGAGTGATCGTCAGCGGCGACGAAACCACGTGGCGATGTCGCTGGTTGGCCAGATGAACGGTCGCGTTGAAGAGCTCATGGAGGCGCACCTTGTCGCTCGCCTGTTCGCTGGCGACGAGGTCTCCCATCAAGGCGGCATGCGTAAACATCTGCATCCATTACCCCGGAAACAGGGAAGGACTCAAGAAGTACCCCGCTTTCGGGGTAAGAGCTATGACTTACCCCGAAAACACTCCAGGGATCACCCCTCGATTTCGACGACCTCGACGCGCGGACCGTTGAGGACCAGGGCGATCTCGCCGCGCTTGAGCTTGAGGGCGTCGTCGCCGAACAGCTGGCGGCGCCAGCCGTGCAGGGCGTCGACCTCGGCCTCGTCGTCGATGGCGATCTTCTCCAGATCGGCGACGGTGGCGATCAGTTTCGAGGCGACGCCGGCATTGTCGCTCTTGGCCTTCAGCAGGACCTTGAGCAGTTCGACGACCGAGGGCGGGGCCGGATCGGTGCGACCGGGGCGCTCGATCTTCGGCGCGTGGGCCTCCGGGTCGGCGAGGACGCGCCTGAGATCCTCGATCAGCTCCTGGCCCAGACGCGAGCCGCCGAAGCCCTTGGGCACCGAGCGCAGGCGGCTGAAGGCGTCGGCGTCGGTCGGGGCCTGGGTGGCGATTTCGTCGATCGCCTCGTCCTTGAGGATGCGGCCGCGCGGCTGGTCGCGCTCCTGCGCCGAGCGCTCGCGCCAGGTGGCGGTGGCGACGAAGGCGGCGAGATATTTCGCGGACCACTTCTTGGGCTTCAGCCGCTTCCAGGCCAGTTCGGGCGTGGTGTCGTAGAGCTTCGGATCGGTCAGGTCCGCCATCTCGGACATGACCCAGTCCAGACGCCCGTCCTTCTGCAGGCGATCGCGGAGCTTCGGGTACAGCGCCGCCAGATGGGTGACGTCGCCGAGGGCATAGACCAGCTGGGCCTCCGACAGCGGCCGGCGGGCCCAGTCGGTGAAGCGGCTGCCCTTGTCGACCTCCTTGCGGATCATCTGGCGCACGAGGGCCTCGTAGGACACCTGGTCGCCGAAGCCGGCGGCCATGGCGGCCACCTGGGTGTCGAACATCGGCTTCGGCATCGCCCCGAGGCGGACGAAGATTTCGACATCCTGCCGGGCCGCGTGGAAGACCTTGAGGATGGCCGGGTCGCGCATCAGGTCGAGGAAGGGCTCGAGGTCCAGCCCCTCGGCCAGCGGGTCGATGATGGCGGCGTCCGTCGGCGAGGCGGCCTGGATCAGGCACAGCTTCGGCCAGTAGGTCGTCTCCCGCATGAACTCGGTGTCGACGGTGATGAAGGGCTGGCCCGACAGCCTGGCGCAGAAGTCGCGGAGGGCCTCGGTGGTGGTGATCGGCGTCATTCGGATGCTATAGCCCCGCCCGCGCCCCGTGTGGCAAGAGCCGCCGCACAAGTCCGCCAACCGATTCAGGCCCGTGACCCATGAGCGACACCTCCGATTCCGTCCGCAACGGGCTGACCTACGCCGACGCCGGCGTGGACATCGACGCGGGCGAACGGCTGGTGGACGCCATCAAGCCGCTGGCGAAATCGACCGCGCGGCCGGGGTCCGAGCCGTCGCTGGGCGGGTTCGGGGCCCTGTTCGACCTGAAGGCGGCGGGCTTCACCGATCCGCTGATCGTGACCACGACGGACGGCGTCGGCACCAAGCTGAAGATCGCCATCGAGACGGGCCGGCACGACGGGGTCGGCATCGATCTGGTGGCCATGTGCGTCAACGACCTGTTGGCGCAGGGGGCCGAGCCGCTGCTGTTCCTCGACTACTACGCCACCGGCAAGCTGGACGTGGACGCCGCGCGGCGCGTGGTGGCGGGCATCGCCGAGGGCTGCCGTCAGGCCGGCTGCGCCCTGGTCGGCGGCGAGACGGCCGAGATGCCGGGCATGTATGCGGGCGGCGACTATGATCTGGCGGGCTTCTCGCTGGGCGCGCTGGAGCGCGGAACGGCCCTGCCCCGGTTCGACCTTCAGAACACCGGCGACGTGATCATCGGCCTGGCCTCGTCCGGCCCGCACTCCAACGGCTATTCCCTGATCCGCCGGGTGATCGAGGCGGCGGGCAGGTCGTGGGGCGACGACGCGCCGTTCGACCGCGACCGGACGCTGGCGCAGGCCCTGATGGAGCCGACGCGCATCTATGTGAAGTCGGTGCTGCCGCTGATGAAGGCCGGCTGGGTCAAGGGCGCGGCGCACATCACCGGCGGCGGCCTGATCGAGAACCCGCAGCGGGGCATCGCCGATCACCTGAAGCCGGTGTTCGACTGGGAGGCCTGGCCGATGCCGCCGGTGTTCCGCTGGCTGGCCGAGACGGGCGGGATCGACGCCCACGAGATGCGCCGCACCTTCAACTGCGGCGTCGGCTTCATCCTGATCGTCGGTCCGGAACACGCCGAAGAGGTGCTGGCCGGCTTGCTGGAAGCGGGCGAAACCGCTTTCGTGTGCGGACGACTGGACGCCGCCTGATCCGGAGGACGACCCGCATGCGCGCACTTGCCCTGGGCCTGACCCTGTTGCTGCTGGGCGGAGGCGCGGCGTCCGCGCAGACGTCGGCGGCCGCCGAACACCCCTTCCTGCATGAGCTGGCGACCCAAGTCCGCCCGGAGCGCATGCGCGAGGACATCGAGATCATGGTGGGCTTCGGCACCCGCCACACCCTGTCGGAGACGCAGTCCGAAACGCGGGGCATCGGCGCGGCGCGGCGCTGGGCCGGCCGGCGCTTCGCGGCGATCTCGGCCGACTGCGGCGGCTGTCTGGAGATCGTGACGCCGTCGGACACGGTGACGGGCCGGCGCATTCCCACGCCGACGGAAGTCGTCAATGTGGTCGCCATCCAGCGCGGCACGGGCGACCCGAACCGGGTCATCATCATCTCGGGACACATCGATTCGCGCGTGTCCGCCGACATGGACTTCACCTCCGACGCGCCGGGCGCCAACGACGACGCCTCGGGCGTGGCGGCGGTGTTCGAGGCCGCGCGGGTGCTGTCGAAGCACGAGTTCGACGCCACCATCGTCTATGCGGTTCTCTCCGGCGAGGAGCAGGGCCTGTACGGGGGGCGCATCCTGGCCGACTACGCCCGCGCCGAGGGCTGGTTCGTCCAGGCCAATCTGAACAACGACATCGTCGGCAATTCCGAAGGCCAGTCGGGCGTGCGCGACACCACCCGGGTGCGCGTCTTCTCGGAGGGCACCAAGACGGTCGAGACCGAGCAGCAGGCCGGGCAGCGCCGCTACAACGGCGGCGAGGTGGACAGTTCCTCGCGCAATCTGGCGCGCTTCATCGACGGGATCGCCGACCGCTACCTGACCAATTTCGACGTCGAGATGATCTATCGCACCGACCGCTACGGCCGCGGCGGCGACCAGGTCGAGATGCTGCGCGCCGGCTTTCCGGCCGTGCGGGTCTCTGAAGGCGCCGAGAACTACGACCGCCAGCACCAGGATCTGCGCGTCGAGGACGGCGTCCACTACGGCGACGTGATCGAGGGCGTGGACTTCGACTATCTGGGGCAGGTGGCGCGGCTGAACATCGTCTCGCTGGCCGCGCTGGCCCGGGCGCCGGCCCCGCCGACCGGCGTGACCATCGCCGGGGCCGTGCGGCCGGACACGACGGTGCGCTGGCAGCCCGTGCCGGGCGCCGCCGGCTATCGCGTCTGGTGGCGCTCGACCACCGCGCCGCAGTGGACCCACAGCCGCGCCTTCGGCCCCGAAGCCACCGAGGCGGTGCTGCGCGGGATCGTCATCGACGACTTCTTCTTCGGCGTCTCGGCCATCTCGGCCGACGGCTATGAGAGCCCGGTAGTCTTCCCGGGACCGGCCGGCGACTTCCGCGCGCCGGAGCCCGCCGCCCAGTGAGTCTGCCGCGCGTCCGCGTCGCCGTGCTGACCTCCGGCACCGGCGACAACATGGCGGCCCTGATCGCGGCCGGCCGGCGGGACGGGGCCCCCTACGAGGTCGCGGCGGTGGTCTGCAACGTGCCCGGGGCCTCGTCGCTGACGCGGGCCGCCGACGCGGGGATCGAGGCGATCGCCCTGGACCACCGCCCTTTCGGCAAGGACCGGGAGGCGCACGAGCGCGCGCTTCACGCCGTACTTCTCGACCGCCAGGTCGAGGTCGTCGCCCTCGCGGGCTACATGCGCATCCTGACGCCGTGGCTGGTGGGCGCGTGGGAAGGCCGGATGCTGAACATTCACCCCAGCCTGCTGCCGCGGCATCCCGGTCTGAACACCCACGCCCGCGCGCTGGAGGCGGGCGATGCCGAGGCCGGCTGCACCGTCCATATGGTCACCGCCGGCGTGGACGAGGGGCCGGTGCTGGGACAGGCCCGCGTTCCGGTGGCCGCGGGCGACGCGCCGGACACGCTGGCGGCGCGGGTGAAGGTCGAGGAGCTGAAACTCTATCCGGACGTGCTGGCCCGCTTCTGCCGCGATCTGCGGCGGGCATGAAAAAGGCCCCGGGATCGCCGGGGCCTCGTTCAGTCGATCGCAGGTCGATCAGCCGACGATCTGGTCGTCGGTGAAGAACTGGGCGATCTCGAGGGCGGCGTTCTCGGCCGAGTCCGAGCCGTGCACCGAGTTCTCGCCGACGCTTTCGGCGTACAGCTTGCGGATCGTGCCCTCGTCGGCGTTGGCCGGGTTGGTGGCGCCCATGACTTCGCGGTAGCGGGCCACGGCGTTCTCGCCTTCCAGCACCTGCACGACGACCGGGGCCGAGGTCATGAACTCCACCAGTTCGCCGTAGAACGGGCGCTCGGCGTGGACTTCGTAGAATTTCTTCGCCTGGTCTTCGGTCATCCGGATGCGGCGCTGGGCGACGATGCGCAGGCCGGCGTCCTCGATCACCGCATTGACCTTGCCGGTCAGGTTGCGACGCGTGGCGTCGGGCTTGATGATCGAGAAGGTGCGTTCGGTCATGGGAGCGACTTCTTGTTGGGAGATTGAGGGTCGCGGGCTTATAGACGCGCCCTCCCCTGTTTCCAAGGCGTCCCTGATGCTCGCGGCGTGGCCGCTCGCTGTCTGAGGGACGAACGAATTTCGAGCCCGCTGATCCCATGCTGCAGATCAAGAACCTGACCCTGAACGCCTGGGGCCGCCAGTTTCTGGAGGACGCCTCCGTCAGCCTGCCGCCGGGGGCCAAGGTGGGGCTGGTCGGGCGCAACGGCATCGGCAAGTCGACGCTGTTCAAGGTGATCCTGGGCGAGCTGGTCGCGGGCGGCGACGAGGTCAGCCTGCCGAAGACCGCGCGCATCGGCTCGGTCGACCAGGAACACCCGGCCACGCCGGTCAGCGTGCTGGAGACCATCCTCGAGGCCGACGTGGAGCGGCACCAGCTGCTGAGCCGGCTGGAGACCGCCGAGCCGGAGGAGATGGGCGAGATCTGGGCCCGGCTGATCGAGATCGACGCCGACGCCGCCCCGGCCCGGGCGTCGGAGATCCTGGTCGGCCTGGGCTTCAGCCAGGAGGACATCCAGCGGCCGATGTCGCATTTCTCGGGCGGCTGGCGCATGCGCGTGGCGCTGGCCGCGGCCCTGTTCGCCGAGCCGGACATGCTGCTGCTGGATGAGCCGACCAACTACCTCGACCTCGAAGGCGCGCTGTGGCTGGAGGCGCGGCTGAAGAAGTATCCGGCGACGGCGCTGATCATTTCGCACGACCGCGAGATGCTGAACGAGGTCTGCACCCACATCCTGCACCTCTCGAACCGCAAGCTGGATCTCTACACCGGCAACTACGACACCTTCGAAAAGACGCGCGCCGAGAAGCTGCGCCTCATGGAGGCGACCAAGTCCAAGCAGGAGGTGGAGCGGGCGCACCTGCAGAAATTCATCGACCGGTTCAAGGCCAAGGCGTCGAAGGCGACGCAGGCCCAGTCGCGCGTCAAGAAGCTGGAGAAGATGGAGCGGATCGAGCTGCCGCCCGAGGAGCGGGTGGCACCCTTCATCCTGCCGTCGCCGCCGCGCCCCCTGCCCCCGCCCCTGATCCGGCTGGAGCGGGCCTACGTCGGCTATGAGCCCGGCAAGCCGATCCTGAAGAACCTGAACCTGCGCATGGACCTGGACGACCGCATCGGCCTGCTGGGGGTGAACGGGGCGGGCAAGTCGACCTTCGCCAAGCTGATCGCCAAGGCCCTGAAGATCGAGACCGGGGAGTTCCACCGCGACGGCAAGATGCGCGTGGGCTGGTTCCACCAGCACCAGATCGAGGCGATGGACCCGACCGACACGCCGCTGGAGATCATTCGACGCGCCATGCCGGAAGCGTCGGAGAGCAGCCGCCGCAGCCGTTTGGCCCAGTTCGGCCTGCCGTTCGAGAAGCAGGAGACCAAGGTGGCGGCCCTGTCGGGCGGCGAGCGGGCGCGCCTGTTGCTGAACCTCGTGGCCATGGACGCGCCGCACGTCCTGATCCTCGACGAACCGACCAACCACCTGGACATCGACAGCCGCCGCGCCCTGCTGGACGCGCTGAACGAGTACACGGGCGCGGTCATCCTGATCACCCACGACCGCTCGCTGATGGAGCTGGTGGCCGATCGCCTGTGGCTGGCCGCGGACGGCACGGTGAAGCCGTTCGAAGGCGACATGGACGACTATGCCAAATTCGTTCTGGACCGGGCGAAACAGGCCGGGATGAAGCCGTCCCAGGTGAAGCATGAGCCGGAGGTGGTCGCGGCCCCTCAGGCAGCGAGCGACCGCGGCGCGAGCGATAGGGGCAAAAAGAAAGGCGGCCCCTCGCCGTCGACGCTCCGGCACGCGGTGAAGAAGGCCGAGGCCCGCGTCGCCGCCGTGACCGCGGAGATCGCGCGGATCGACGACGACCTGGCCAATGCCGCGGTGTCGAATCCCAAGGCGCTGGAAGGCCTGACGCGGGCGCGGACGAAGGCGCAGGCCGATCTGGACGCCGCCGAGGCCGCCTGGCTGGCGGTCGAGGAAGCGCTGGCGGAGGTCGCATGAAGACGCCCGTCGCCCTGACGCCGGAGGAGCGGCGCGCGGCGGCGGCCCGTCTGCGCGCCCTGCTGGCCGAACAGCTGGACGTCGAGATCGGCGGGCTGGAGGCCGAGACCCTGCTGGACGGACTGGCCCAGGAGGTGGGCGCGGTCTTCTACAACCGCGCCCTGGCCGATGCGCGCGCCGTGGTCGCGGCCAAGGCCGAGGACCTGGACGACGCCCTGCACGCGCTGGACCGCGACAGCGGCCTGAGGTGAGGCTTCAGGTCAGCGGATCGTGCCGCTGACCCGTTCGCCCCGGCGCAGGATGGTGATCTGGGCGCCGCGTTGCAGGCCGTCCAGCTGGGACGCCGCGGTGACGGCGCGGCCGTCGATCTCGACCACCACGTCGCCGGTCTGCAGGCCCACGCGCTGGCGGGCGTAGCTGCCCCGCGCCACGGCGCCGACGATGACGCCGCGCGAGGTCGGATCGACGCCCAGACGGTCGGCCACCGCCGGGTTCAGCGTCAGCACCTGGGCCCCGGTCAGGGCACCGGACTGGATCACCGTCGCGCGCTCCAGGCTGGCGTCGCCGGGGAGGCGCTCGACGCGCGCGGTCACGGTCTGCTCCCGGCCCCCGCGCAGCAGGCCAACGCGGACCCTGTCGCCCGGCGCATTGGCGCCGACGCGGAAATTCAGCCCGCCCTGGTCGTCCACGGCGACGCCGTCGACGGAGACGATGACGTCGCCCTCGCGGATGCCGGCGTCGTCGCCGGGACCGCCGTCCCAGACGCGCGTCACGACGAGGCCGCGGGGCCGGTCCAGCCCCAGCTGGCGGACGCGCTCGCTGGTCACGGCCTCGCCGGACACGCCCAGCCACGGCCGCACGACGGCGCTCTCGCCGCCCAGAGCCGCGGACACCACCTGCTGCACCATGGTGGCCGGCACGGCGAAGCCGACGCCCGAGGACGAGCCCGAGCGCGAGAAGATGGCGGTGTTGATGCCGATCAGATCGCCGTCCATGTCGACCAGGGCGCCGCCCGAGTTGCCGGGATTGATGGCCGCGTCGGTCTGGATGAAGGAGCCGGAGTCGCTGATGCCCGTCTCGGTGCGGTTCAGGGCCGAGATGATGCCGTTGGTCACCGTCTGGCCGACGCCGAAGGGGTTGCCGATGGCCAGCACCAGGTCGCCGACCTGCTGGTCCTCGCTGGTGTCGATGCGCAGCACCGGCAGCTGGTCCTCGACGCCGGTGAGCTGCAGCACGGCGATGTCGGAGCGGGCGTCGGCCAGCAGGACGCGGGCCGGGAACTCGCGCCGGTCGGCCAGGGACACGCGGATGTCGCTCATGCCCTCGATGACGTGGTTGTTGGTCACCACGATGCCGTCGGCGCGGACGATGACGCCCGAGCCGACCGAACCCGTGGGCTGGCTGTAGAACTGGCCCCAGTAGGGATCGCGCACGGTCTGGACGCCCTGGGCGGCGATGTTGACGACGGCGGGGGCGGTGGCCTGGACCACGGGGGCGAAACTGGCCTTCACCGCGCCGGCGTCGCGCGGGACGACGCGCTGTTCGGCCTGGCCGAAGGTCGCGTCCTGGGCCTGGCCCTGATCCGGGGAGCCGCACGCGGACAGCAGCAGCGCGCCCGCGAGGAGGATGTGCCTGGGGGTCATTCGAGAGCTCGCAACCTGGGCCATGGATGCATCTCGCCGGGCCTTTTCGGCACGATCAAGGCGTCCGCTTGATCGGTTCGAAAAACGATGATTGCCTATCCGGGCATCAAACGGGGAAACACGATGGCGGGCCAGCGGAAACGGGGAACGGCGGCGCTGCTCGTCGTGGGCGCTATGGGGGGTGCCTGCGCGACCTACGACGACATGAGAGTCGAGATCATCCGCAATTTCGACCTCGTCGACACGGCGTCGATGAAGCACACCCAGTCCCGCCAGTTCGGACGGCCGTACAGGTTCTGGGACGACTCCATCTTCGAGAATGCGTCCTACAGCCTCCGACTGAACGACTACATCATCAACCGGACCACGAGCCCCCGCTGCTATCGCGTAACAACGTCCTCACCGACGGGCAGGTTGGAGAAATCCGAGCAGCGCGGCTGGCGGGTCGTGCAGCCCGCGCAGTCGGCAAACCTCGGATACGACCGCTACCAGCTGCCGAGGGCACCGACGCCGATCGAAACGCTGGTCGAAACCGCGCGGGTGCTTCCGGGCGGCCAATGCGACACCAGCCGCGTCGACGTCGCCTATCGGGGGACGGAAATCCAGCAGATGGAGTAGGGCCGCCGAGACATGGCCGAAACTTAATGCCCGGGCGACTTGCGCCATACAGGGGCCAAGGGCCAGTCTCGGGTCATGAGCGCAGTGATCGAGACCCGCGGCCTGTCCAAACACTATGGCGCGGTGCGCGCCCTGGACGGGCTGGACCTGACCATCCCGCGCGGCGGGGTCTATGGCGTGCTGGGGCCGAACGGGGCCGGCAAGTCGACCCTGTTCCGCATCCTGCTGGGCCTGATCCGGCCGACGGACGGGACGGCGAACGTCATGGGGGGGCCGGTCGGCCAGATCTCCACCATGCGGCGTATGGGCTCGATGATCGAGACGCCGCGCTTCCCGCCCTTCCTGACCGCGCGCCAGGTGCTGGTGTGGCTGGCGTCGGCGCACGGCCTGACGGCGGACGCGGCCCGGGTCGACGCCTGGCTGGAGCGCGTCGGCCTGACCGAGGCCTCGAACCGCAAGGTGCGCGGCTTTTCCGTCGGCATGATGCAGCGGCTGGGCGTCGCCGCGGCCCTGATGACCGAACCGGAGCTGGTCATCCTCGACGAGCCGACCAGCGGCATGGACCCGCCCGGCATCCAGGAGATGCGCCAGCTGATCCGTTCGCTGGCGGTCGACGACGGCCTGACCGTCGTGCTGGCCAGCCATCAGCTGCTGGAGGTCCAGCGCGTCTGCGACCGCGTCGCCATCCTGAACAAGGGCCGGCTGGTGCTGGAAGGCGTGGTCAGCGAGCTGACCGGGTCCGGGGAGCGGCTTCGGCTGACCCTGCGGCCCCAGGCGGCGGCGCTGGACCTGCTGGGCCAGAAGGGATCGGCCGAGGGCGACGACGCGGTCATGGCCGCGGTGACCCGGGCCGAGGCCCCGGCCCTGCTGAAGGCCCTGGTCGATCGCGGCGTCGAGATCGAGGAGGCCCGCTGGGTCGGCGCCGATCTGGAAAGCATCTTCTTCACCGAGACCGGCTCGGTCCAGGCCCCGGAGGCGATCCATGCTGGTTGACGCCTTCCGCTCCGAAGCCTTCCGCCTCCTGCGCAACAGGATGGTGCTGTTCTGGTCGGTGCTGTTCGTGCCGCTGATCTTCTCGATCGGCGGCTGCATCTACCATCTCATGGCCAAATCCCGGGCGCCGGACCTCGCCGAGGCGGGAATTCCGCCGTCGATGGGCAGCGCGCCCGTGAACCTCGGCGACGCCCTGACGCTGGGCGCCGACGCCGGGTCGAACGGGGTGATCCTGGTGATGATGCTGATCGCCGCGGCCACCCTGTACGCGGGCGACTATCGCTGGGAGAGCTGGCGCCTGATCAGCGCGCGGAACACGCGCCCGAACATGATCCTGGGCAAGGTGGGGGTGCTCAAGGCCGTCGGCGTGGCCGCCATGCTGGTCTTCCTCGCCGCCTGCTTCGTCTTCACCGTAGCCCAGGCCATCGTCTTCGACCGCCCGCTGACGTTCAGCTATGCGGCCGCGGACTGGGGGCGGTTCGCGCTCGTCTGGCTGCTGGGGCTGGTCCGCATCGTCCAGTACGCGATGATCGCCCTTCTCGCGGCCGTGCTCACCAGGTCGCTGCTGGCGGCCCTGTTCGTCCCGTTCGCCCTGGGCTTCGTGCAGTCGATCTTCGGGCAGGCCGGCCTGCCGCTGCTGGGATGGGAGCCGGGCGCCTGGTCCTCGCAGCTGGTGCTGCCGGGGCTGGCCTACGACACGTTGAAGGCCGCGATCGGATCGGGCGAGGGCGACGTCGTCCGGCCGCTGGTGAGCCTCGCCCTGTGGACCCTGGCCCCGCTGATCGCGGCGGCGGCCTGGTTCCAGCGTCAGGATCTGTCGAAGGAATAGGCGGACCCGTGTCCCGACGACTCGCCACGCTGGCCGCCCTGACCGCCGCCTGCCTGGCGGGCCCGGCGCTGGCGCAGGAGGCGACGGAGCCGGAGGCGACGCGGGTCGACGACGTGGTCGTCTCGGGCACGACCCTGCGGCGGCAGGTGCAGGTGTTCGTCACCGCGGTCACCGCCCCGCCGCGGGGACACGGACCGGCGCGCTGGAACGCCCGGACAGGCGTCTGCGTCGGCGTGGTGAACCTCCGGCGCGAAGCGGCCCAGGTCATCGCCGACCGGGTGTCGGAGGTGGCCGCCGATCTGGGACTGAGAGTGGGCGAGCCGGGCTGCGTCGCCAACGTCGTGATCGTCGCCACCGACGACGCCCGGGCGGTCGCGACCGGTCTGGCGGACCGCAGCCCGCTGGCGTTCAAGCCGCGCTATTCGGGGTCATCGCGCTCGCGCCGGGCGCTGGCGGAATTCGTGGAAAGCGACCGGCCCATCCGCTGGTGGCACGTCTCCATGCCGACGGCGGAGGACGGCACCCCGGCGGTGCGCCTGCCGGGCAATCCCGATGCGCCCTATGTCCGCGGCGGGACCCGGCTGCGGACGACGGTCCAGAACGTCCTGCTGCGCGCCTATGTGATCATCGACTACGACCAGGTCGAGGCCCTGAGCCTAGGGCAGCTGGCCGACTACGCCGCCTTCGTGGCCTTCGCCCAGATCGATCCCGAGGCCGAGACCGGCGGGTTTCCCACCATTCTGAACGCGGTCGCCGATCCGGGCGCGACGCCCGGCCTCACGTCGTGGGACCGCGACTATCTGCACGCCATGTACGGGTCGGAGCTGCATCAGCGCCGGCCGAACGCCCAGATCAGTGACATGGCCGGGATGATGTTCCGGCGTCAGGATCGGGCCGACCGCCAGACCGACCGGTCCGACTGACCCCGCAAGCGAAAGGGGCGGCCCGGTGTCCCCGGCCGCCCCTTCCAGCAGTCAGCGTCGCCCGTGACGGGCGGCGATCAGTCCTCGCCGTCGTCGAACGACTGGACCGGACCGGAGTCCAGACCCTTGGCGTCGGCATCGCGGTCGACGAACTCGATCACGGCCATGGCGGCGTTGTCGCCGTGGCGGAAGCCCGCCTTCATGATCCGGATGTAGCCGCCATTACGCTCGGCGTAGCGGGGCGCGATCGTCTCGAACAGCTTGCCGACCTGGGTGACGTCCCGGACCTGGCTGATGGCCTGGCGACGGGCGTGCAGATCGCCCTTCTTGCCGAGCGTGACCAGCTTCTCGACGAAGGGACGCAGTTCCTTCGCCTTGGGCAGGGTCGTCGTGATCTGCTCGTGCTTGATCAGCGAGGCGGCCATGTTGGCGAACATGGCCTGGCGGTGGCTGGTCGTGCGACCGAGCTTGCGATGGGCGGCGCCGTGGCGCATCGGGGTCTCTCCTACTCCGGGCCCGGTTTCTCCGTCAGGAGACCTCGGCCCGTCCTCATTCTAACCGCTCCGAGCCCCGCATGCGGGACGGGCGGAAGGGTTGAAACTTAGATCTGGTCGTCGAACTTCTTGGCCAGGTCTTCGATGTTTTCCGGCGGCCAGTTGGGCACGTCCATCCCGAGGGACAGACCCATGGTCGCCAGCACTTCCTTGATCTCGTTCAGCGACTTGCGGCCGAAGTTCGGGGTCCGGAGCATCTCGCCCTCGGTCTTCTGGATCAGGTCGCCGATGTAGACGATGTTGTCGTTCTTCAGGCAGTTGGCCGAACGGACCGACAGTTCCAGCTCGTCGACCTTCTTCAGCAGGGCCGGGTTGAACGGCAGGTCGGGCTTGCCGTCCGCCTGTTCGACCGCCTTCTTGGGCTCGTCGAAGGTGATGAAGATCTGCAGCTGGTCCTGGAGGATGCGCGAGGCAAAGGCCACGGCGTCCACCGGGGAGACCGCACCGTTGGTCTCCACTTCCATGATCAGCTTGTCGTAGTCCAGCGACTGGCCCTGACGGGTCGGCTCGACCCGATAGGC
>JAHJOO010000046.1 GCA_018820275.1 Alphaproteobacteria bacterium | reverse complement strand
GCCCGCGTCGAGCCGCGTCCCGAGCCGATCATCCGCCCGGCCGAGCCGCGCCGCGAGCCCGTCGTGCCGACCTTCGCCGCCGCGCCCGCGCCGGCCCCCGCCCCCGTGGCCCGTCAGGAGGCGCCGCGCGAGCTGGAGCCGATCGTCGATCCCTGGGTGGAGGAGTATGAGGCGCGTCCCGCCGCTGCCGCCGCGCCGACCGGTGCCGTGGCCCAGGGCGACCTGTACATGGACCCGCCGGCCCCGCGTCAGGCCCGTCCGGAACCCCAGCCGCAGCCCCAGGCCCACGACGAGGACGACTGGGACGACCGCGATCATCACCGCAAGTCCGGCTGGAGCCTGTTCGGCAAGAAGCGCGCCCAGCCGCAGACCCCGTCCTATGGCGGGCCGTCGCGCCCGACCTCGCACCACGCCGAGGCGCAGACGCGCGGTGCCACCGCCCTGCAGCCGGCCTATGAGCCGGAGCCGGAGAGCGAGGACGATCTGCAGATCCCCAGCTTCCTCCGCCGCCTGGCGAACTGAGGCCGGGACCGGCAACCCATCTTTGGAAAGGGCCGTCCGCGAGGGCGGCCCTTTCTCATGTCGGGCCCAGGGGCGGCCGCCCACGGACGTCATCCAACCGAAACAATCGGAAACCGGACTTTGGTTACCGGCTGGACCCGCTTCGATTAAGGAAGCTGGGGGCGAAATTCCGCACGCAGAGGCGGAAGCGCGTAGTCGAAGAGAAACCTGGTGGCGGTCGTCGAAGACCATAGCGAGAAGACCCTGGTGGGCCCCGCGATCATCGCGGGCGTCGGCGTGCACACCGGCCGCCGCGTGCGCCTGGCCGTGCGTCCCGCGCCGACCGGGACCGGCATCGTCTTCGTGCGCACCGACGTGTCCGACGTCGACAACCGCATTCCGGTGTCCGGCGAGGCGGTCGTCGACGCTCGCCTGAACACCATGATCGCCAATGCGGCGGGCACGACCCTGTCGACCATCGAGCATCTGATGGCGGCCTTCGCGGCGCTGGGCGTGTCGAACGCGGTCGTCGAGGTGGACGGGCCGGAGCTGCCGATCCTCGACGGATCGGCCCTGCCGTTCGTGCAGCTGCTGGACCGCGCGGGCTTCCGCCGCCAGCCCCGCGCGGTCCGCTACGTGGAAATCCTGGAACCGGTGCGGGTCGAGGAGGGCGACAAGTCCGCCGTCCTGCTGCCCTGCGACCGCTATGAGATGCGGTTCGAGATCGACTTTCCGTCGAAGGTCATCGGCAATCAGGTGGTGGATTTCGTCGTCGACGAAGAGACCTTCCGCCGCGAGATCATGGCGGCCCGCACCTTCGGCTTCGCGCACGAGGTCGAGGCCCTGCGTCAGGCCGGTCTGGCCCGCGGCGGCTCGCTGGAAAATGCGGTCGTCATCGACGGCGACCAGATCCTGAACCCCGGCGGCCTGCGGATGGACCGCGAGTTCGTGAAGCACAAGGCGCTGGACGCCATCGGCGACCTGTACGTGCTCGGCGCGCCCCTGCTGGGCCGCTACGAAGGCGTGAAGGCGGGCCACGCCATCAACAACAAGCTGGTCCGCGCCCTGCTGGCCGTGCCCCACGCCTGGCGCGAGGTCGAACGCGTGCCGGAACTGGCGATGGCGGGGTGAACGGGTTCACCTCTCCGCGCGCGGAAGCGCGTGGGGAGGACCGACGCTCGCAGAGCGTCAGGAGGGGGCGACGCGGACCTCACCCATGGCCGACGGTCTCAGCTACATCCGCGCAAAGGCCATGCGGAGGCGGATGACGCCGCCGGAAGCCCGGTTCTGGAGCGCGGTTAGAGGCGGCAGGCTGCGTGGCTTGAAATGGAAGCGACAGCACCCGATCGGACCCTATATTCTCGACTTCTACTGTGCCGCAGCAGCCTTGGCGGTCGAGATCGACGGTGCCGGCCACGACGACCCGGCTCAGATGCTTCATGATCGTCGCCGGACCGCCTGGCTCCACACGAAGGGCCTGCGGGTAATCCGGGTCGCGGCGAAGGACGTCCGGGATGACCTGGAGGGATTTCTTGATTTCGTGCTGCGGGTCGTTCGGGAGCGACGGGCCGCGACGGAGCCGCCCCCTCCTGGCCGCTGACGCGGCCTGTCCTCCCCACGCGCCTTCGCGCGCGGAGAGGTGACCGTCACCCCAGCCGGATCGCGCTCATCATGCGTCCGAAGTCCGGCTCGCCGTTCAGGAAGGCCCGGCGGTTGGAGTAGAAGCGCGCGGCGTCAGGGCGGGTGTCGTGGCCGGTCCACGCGGCCTGTTCGACGCCGGCCTGCTCCAGCCGCCACAGCACGAAGCCGGGCAGGTCGAACAGACGGCGATCAGGACGCTCGCCGAGGATGAAGAACCGGCCGCTGCCGGGGGCCTGGTCGAGGAAGCGGCGCTCGAAGGCCTCGTCGACCTCATAGCTGGCCTGGGCGATGCAGGGGCCGACCACGGCGACGATGCGGGCCGGGTCGGCGTCGGCCGTCTTCATCAGGTCGACGGTGGACTGGATCACGCCGCCCAGCGCGCCCTTCCAGCCGGCGTGGGCGGCGGCGACGACGCCGGCCACCGGGTCGGCGAACAGGACGGGCGCGCAGTCGGCGGTCAGGATCCCGCAGATGACGCCGGGCGTCGGGGTGACGACCGCGTCGCCCTCTGGCCGGTCGTCGCCCCAGCCGGCTTCGGCCAGCAGGGCGATGTCGGAATGGATCTGGTAGCCACTGGCCAGGTCGTCGGGCGCGCCGCCCAGGGCGCGCACAACGCGGGCGCGGTTCTCGCGCACCGCCGCGGGATCGTCGGACGAGCCCAGACCGGTGTTCAGGCCTTTATAGAGACCCGCGGACACCCCGCCCTCACGGGTGAAGAAGCCGTGGCGGACGCCGACGGCGTCGAGCAGGGGATGGGTGATCGGGATGGGAAGGGTCATGGCTCGAACCCCGGAACGCTCAGGCTGCGCGGGGCGAAGACGACGCAGGCCTTGAACAGCTCGCCCATCTGGTCCGGCGCGGTCAGGCGTTGCAGCTGGCGGGCGACGACCGGGGCGGCGTCGGCGCGCGCGGCCGACAGGGATTGGGCGCGGGCCCCGATCCCGAGGCGGCGCAGGAACTCGCCCTGGGGCCGGCAGCCGGTGACGTCGGCGCCGGCATGCAGGGCGGCTTCCAGCACGGTCGGGAAGTCGGCCCACTGGGTGACGTCGGCGGCACCGGGCTCGGCCAGCGGATCCACTTTCGCGTGGCGCGACAGGGCCTGCAGCGTGTCGCCGGGGCCGGGCCGGTCGCGGCCGTAGTCGATCAGCAGGGCGGCGCCGGTCGCGGCGGCCACCAGCTCCGCCACCGCGCGGCCGAAGCCTTCCTGGGCGGCGGAGATTTCCACGGTTTGTCCGTCGGCCACCTCGAAGGCCGGTCGGCGGAAGCCGCCGGTGATGGCCGACAGGGTGAACCCCAGGTCGCCATCCTCGGTCGCCGCGACGCAGCGCTCACGCCAGGCGTCGCCGTCGCGCACAAACTGGCGCGCCGGCAGGCAGTCCAGCACCTCATTGGCGATCAGGATCACCGGGGCATCGGTCTCGACCCGGCCCAGGTCGGCGACCCAGCGGGGATGAACGTCGGCGTCGGCGAGGGTCCGCGCCTGCACCTGACGAAGGGGGGCGCTGGGCTCGATCAGGATCAGGTCGACGGCCTCGAGGAAGCCGCGGTCCAGCCGGGCGGCCCGCAGGGCGTCGGCCATCAGCGTCCCGTCGCCGGGACCGACCTCGACCAGACGCAGGCGCTCGGGCGCGCCCAGCCGACGCCAGGTCTCGACCGCCCACAGGCCGATCAGCTCGCCGAACATCTGGCTGACCATGGGCGCGGTGATGAAGTCGCCGGTCGCGCCCAGCGCCGGGCGGGTGGCGTAGTAGCCGCCCCGCGGGTCGTGCAGGCAGCGGGTGACGTAGGCGTCGACCGGCATGGGCCCGGTCAGGGCGATCTCGCGCACCAGCCGGGCCTTGAGCGTCTCAGTCATGCCGCCGGGGCGACGACCGGCGGCCGGCTGCGCGCGCGCCAGATCAGCCAGACCCCGATCAGGATCATCGGGATCGACAGCAGCATGCCCATCGTCACCGTGCCGCGCAGCAGCTCGGGCATGTGGGCGTCCGGTTCGCGCACCGTTTCCAGAATGGCGCGGCTGAGGCCGTAGCCGGTCAGGAACAGGCCGGTGACGTAGCCCGGCTTGGACAGCAGACGCCATTGCCAGACCGCGACCCACAGCAGGGCGAACAGCAGCAGACCCTCCAGACCGGCTTCGTACAGCTGGCTGGGATGGCGCGGCACGTCGCCGGCGGGACAGAAACCATAGGTGTCGATGATGCGGTCGTTGCAGAAGCGGACGGCCCACGGCACGTCGGTGGGGCGGCCCCACAGCTCGCCGTTGATGAAATTGGCCATGCGCCCGAAGAACAGGCCGATCGGCACGGCGGGGGCCACAAGGTCCCCCACGCTGAGCAGCGGCGCCTTGATCGCGCGGGCGTGGAAGAAGATGGCCAGGCAGACGCCGATCAGCCCGCCGTGGAAGCTCATGCCGCCGTCCCACAGGCGCAGCAGGGCCAGGTTGTCGGGGCCGGTGAACAGCTGGGCATAGAGCTCGGGCTTGTAGAACAGGGCGAAGCCGAGGCGACCGCCGCCGATGACGCCCAGCGCCACCCACATGACGAGGTCGTCCAGCTGGGTCGAGGTCAGGGGCGGACGGTTCGGGGCCCAGGCCGTGACGCTTTTGGCCAGACGCGCGGCGTACCACCAGCCGAGGCCGAGACCGGCGACGTAGGCCAGCGCGTACCAGCGGATCGGCAGGGGACCGATGCTGAACCAGACCGGATCGAAGTTCGGGAAGTCCAAGGCACGCCTCCGCTGCGGTGTCTGTCCGGGCTTTAGCAAGCGGCGCGGGCGGCGTCGCGTGCTGATCGCCGTGCGGCGTCACGTCGCCGCCATCATCTCCGGCGACACGGCTGCACGGCAAGGTTTCGTTTACCATATGGCAACCGACGCGGCCGACCTTCGAAGGCAGGAGACAGACACATGCAAACGCGCAATCCCCTGCTGGACGAATTCGCCAAGCTGACCACGGGCGCCATGGGTCTGGCCCAGGCCGCCGGCGAGGAAGCGAAGTCGGCCATGCGCGCCCAGACCGACCGCATGGTCGCCGAGCTGGATCTGGTCCGCCGCGACGAGTTCGACGTGCTGAAGGCGGAAATCGCGGCCCTGCGCGCCGAACTGGCGGCGCTGAAGACGCCGTCCGAGGACGGACGAAAGAAGCCTGAAACGGGAAGGTCCACAGGCGCCGTTCCCCCCAAGGACGCAGCCGGTTGAGCCGAATCCGCCGCCCCGCCTACGGTCCCCCTGTCGGGCGTGAGTCGCGTCCGTCGCCGCTTGAGATCGGAAACGCCTGAATGGACGCCGTGAGACCCGACGAGGTCGACGTTTCCTTCGATCCGCTGGATGTGGTCGAGCACGTGCTGAGTGCCGAGAACCTGCCGTTTGACCGCACGGACGACGGCGATCTGGCGTTCTCCCTGGCCGGCGACTGGCGCGACTATGAGCTGTGGTTCGCCTGGCGGCCCGAGGGCGACTGCCTGCAGCTGTGCTGCTCGCTGGACCTGCGGGCGGCCAAGAGCCGGCGCGGCGCGGCGCACGAACTGATCGGCCTGGTCAATCAGCGCACCTGGATCGGCCATTTCGAGCTGTGGCCCGAGGACGGGGAGATCGTCTTCCGCACGGCCCTGGCCCTGCCGCACGGCGACCGGCCCACGCTGGCGCAGGCCGCCACCATGATCGACGCGGCGGTGGAAGCCGCCGACCGCTATTTCCCCGCCTTCGACTTCATGATTCGCGGGATGAAGAAGCCGGCCGACGCGATCGCGGCCTGCATGTTCGAGACCGTCGGCTCGGCCTGATGGCCCGGCCGGTCGTCCTGGTCGGCTGCGGCCGCCTGGGCTCGGCCCTCGTCGAGGGCTGGATGCGGGCGGGGCCGGTGACGCCCGCCGACCTGATCATCCTGACGCCTTCGGAAAAGCCCGTCGCCGAGGCGGCGCGGTCGCAGGGCGCGCGGATCAACCCCGGCATCGCGGCGCTCGGCGAGGCGCGCGCCGTCGTGCTCGCGGTCAAGCCGGCCGTCTGGCGCGCCGCCGTCGCGCCGCTGGCCGGGAGGCTGGCCTCCGACGCCGTCGTCGTCTCCCTCATGGCCGGCGTGTCCGCCGCGGCCGTCTCCGGCGTGCTGATCGCGCCGACGGCCCGGGTCATGCCGACCACGGGCGTGGCCCAGGCGCAGGGCGTGGCGGCGATCTGGGCCGCGGAGGCCGCGACCCGGTTCGCGGCCGGCGAGCTGTTCCGCGCCGTGGCCGAGGTGGTGGACTTGCCGGACGAGGCGCTGATGGACGCGGCCACGGCGACGGCGGGCTCGGCCCCGGCCTTCGTCCTCGCCTTCGTTCTGGCGCTGGCCGAGGCGGGCGCGGCGCGGGGGCTGTCGCCGGGCGCCGCGCTGGCGCTCGCCCGGGGGGCGCTTCGCTCCGCCGGGGCGGGGGCGGCGGAAGGCCAGGCGCTGGAGACGCTGATCGCCCGGGTCGCCTCGCCGGGCGGGACCACCCGCGCGGGGCTGGACGCGTCGCGCGACGCCGTCAGGCAGGCGGCGCGGGCGGCGATCGACGCGGCGGTCGCGCGCGCCCGCGAGCTGGGCTCAGAGCAGCCGGCCTGAGATCAGGGCGGTGGCGTAGCGCGAATAGGCGCGCTCGGCGTCCTGCCAGGTGCCGAAGCCCATCACCTCGGAAATGGAGTGGCTGTACCAGTCCCAGCGCGGCAGCGGCCTGACCGTGCCGTCGGCGAGGACGATCTCGCCGGTGATTTCGGCGCCGCCGGTGGAGACGCTGCGGTGCCCGTCGAGGCCCGGGCTGTCGGCCAGCTGCTGGAAGGTGGGCCGGTTGGGGCGCACGTCGAGCAGGACGAGGTTCACCGTCGCGCCCTCGAAACCGCCCTGGCGGACGAGGGCGGCGTGCACGACCTCGGCCAGCCGGTCGGCTTGCCGGCGCACGTCGCGCGGGCCGAGGTCCAGCGCCTCGCGGCGCAGCTCGCCGCCGATCTCGACGTTGACGGTCTGGGCTTGGGCGACGCCGGCGACGGCGGCGGCGGCGACCAGGGAAGCGAGGAAGGCGATCTTGCGCACGGCGACCTCCGGGGTGGGTTGAGCCTTCAGTATGCGCCTGAAACGGGAAATCGCGAAGTCGGGTCAGCCGGGCAGGCGCAGCGCGGCCTTCAGGCCGCCCAGGTCGCTGCGGCCGAGCGTGATGTCGCCGCCGTGGCCGCGGGCGACGTCGCGGGCGATGGCCAGACCCAGACCCACGCCCTTGCGGTTCTGGTTGCGGGACGGGTCGAGGCGGGAGAAGGGGCGGAAGGCCTCCTCGTGCATGTCCTCGGGGATCCCGGGGCCGTCGTCCTCGACCGCGATCTCGACGCCGCCCGAGGGCAGGGCGCGGGCGGAGAGCCGCACCGTCTCTCCGTGGGCGGCGGCGTTGTCGGCCAGGTTGGCGAGCGCGCGCCGGAAGGCGAGGGGCCGCACGACGACCGACAGGTCGTGCGGCACCTCGACCTGAACCCCGGCACCGGACCGGCCGGCGTCTCCGGCGGCGCGCGCGAGCAGGTCGGCGACCGACAGGGTCTGCGCGGTTTCCCCGGCTTCGCCCCGGGCGAAGGCGAGATACTCGTCGATCATGTGCTCCATCTCGTCGAGATCGGCGCGCATGGCGGTGGCGCGTTTGAAGGCGGGCGCCAGCGCCAGCTCGAGGCGCAGCCGGGTCAGCGGCGTGCGCAGGTCGTGGCTGACCGAGGCCAGCAGGGCGGTGCGCTGCTCGATGTGGCGCTGGATGCGTTCGCGCATCGCCAGAAAGGCCTGGGCGGCGGCGCGGACCTCGCGCGCGCCGTGCGGCTTGAAGCGCGCGTCGGTCTCGCCCCGGCCGAAGGCCTCGGCCGCGCTGGCCAGCCGCTCGATGGCGCGGACCTGGTTGCGGATGAACAGGATGGCGATGCCCAGCAGCAGGGCCGTCGCGCCCAGCAGCCAGAAGACGAAGATATGGGCCTGGGTCGCCACCGCCCGCTCCCGCGGCGCGATGATGCGCAGCACGCCGCCTGGCTGCTGGACCTGGATGTCGACGTAGGCGGGATAGCGGGTGGTGTCGAACCAGAACGGCTGGTCGAGGCGTGAGGCGAGGGCCGCCTCCAGCGACCGGTCGACCACGCCGATGGGCCCGCGCCGCCGCTCGGCCGGCAGGACGCGATCGGCCTGGAAGGCGACCGACAGGGCCATGAAACGTTCGGCGCGGTCCGCGACCGCCGCGAGGCCATCGGGGGTGGGATCGCGCTCATAGGCGTCCGCCGCCCAAGCGACGTCGCCCGCCAGACCCTCGGACAGGCGCGCGTTCACGGTCTGCCAGTGGGCGTCGAAGAAGGCCCAGGTGACGGCGCCCTGCATGATCATCACCGGCACGACGATGATCAGTAGCGACCGGCCCCACAGCGTCTTGGGAAGCCGCCGCTTGAGCAGCCGCTTCAGGACGGGCGGGGAGGGGATCTTCATCTCAGTCCGGCGCCAGCATGTAGCCGACGCCGCGCACGGTCTGCAGGTAGCGCGGGTTCTTGGGATCCGCCTCCAGCTTGCGGCGCAGGCGCGTCACCTGGACGTCCACGGCGCGGCCGGTGACGTCGGCGGTGTCGGGCGACAGGCTGATGCGCTCGACGGCGGAATGGGCGTGGATCGCCAGGGTCTTCAGCAGCTGGGCCTCGGCCTCGGTCAGGCGCTGGGGCTTGCCGTCGCGCATCAGTTCCAGCCGCTCCATGTCGAACACGGCGTCGCCCAGCTTGATCTCGCGCGGGGTCAGCGGCTTGCCGCCGGTGCGGCGCAGGATGGCGTCGATCCGCAGCGCCAGTTCGCGCGGTTCGAACGGCTTGGACATGTAGTCGTCGGCACCGCGGGACAGGCCCTCGATCCGGTCGCCCGGGTCGCCGCGCGCGGTCAGCAGCAGCACCGGCGTGGCCGAGGTCGCGGCTTGGGCGCGAATCCAGGTGGTGAGGTCGAAGCCGCTTTCGCCGGGCATCATGACGTCGAGCACGATCAGATCGAACTCGATGAGTTCGACCAGCCGGCGGGCGGCGGCGGCGTGGGCGGCGCCGGTGACCCGGTACCCCTCCCGGGTCAGGAATTCCTTGAGCAGTTCGCGAATCCGGTCGTCGTCGTCCACCACCAGAAGGTGACGGCCGGAACCCGCCCCCGCGACGGGGCCGGAGCGTCCATGGGGACCTGTCATGGCCATCAGGCGACCGCCCCGACGTTGACGAGGGCGGCGACGGCGGGTCTAACGCCGGTCTGGCAACGGGAGACGACGTTCAATGGCCTTCGTTCCTTTCGACGATCGTGACGGCTGGATCTGGATGGACGGCGATTTCGTGTCCTGGCGGGACGCGAAGACGCACGTTCTGACCCATGCCCTGCACTACGGTTCGTCGGTGTTCGAGGGTGAGCGTATGTACGCGGGCGAAATCTTCAAGCTGACCGAGCATTCCGAGCGCCTGGCCCGGTCGGCCAACCTGCTGGATTTCGACCTTCCGTACAGCGTGGCCGAGATCGATCAAGCCTGCAAGGAAACCTGCGAGAAGATGGGCCTGTCGGACTGCTACGTCCGGCCGGTCGCCTATCGCGGTCCCGAACAGGTTAGCGTGACCGCCGGCGCGACGAAGATCCACGTCGCCATCGCCGTATGGGACTGGCCCAGCTACTTCGACGCCGAGACCAAGGCGAAGGGAATCCGGCTGGAGTGGGCCAAATGGCGCCGCCCCGACCCGATGACGGCGCCGTCCGCGGCCAAGGCCGCGGGCCTGTACATGATCTGCACCCTGTCCAAGACGGCGGCGGAGAAGCGCGGCTATTCCGACGCCATGATGCTGGACTGGCGCGGCTATGTGGCCGAGGCGACCGGGGCCAACGTCTTCTTCGTGCAGGACGGCGTGATCCACACCCCGCCCATCGACGCCATCCTGGACGGCATCACCCGCCAGACGGTCATCGCCCTGGCCGAGGCCAGGGGCATCGAGGTGGTCGTGCGCCACATCCGGCCGGAGGAGCTGTCGGGCTTCACCGAATGCTGGCTGACCGGCACGGCGGCCGAGGTGACCCCGGTCAGCGAGATCGGCGAGTACACCTTCAAGCCCGGTGCGATCACGCTGGGGCTGATGGAGGACTATTCCCGGCTGGTGCGGCGGCAGGGCTGAGGACCGGACCCCGGTCCCCAGCCCCGGGCGGTCAGGCGGCCGCCGGGCGCCTGCGGCGCCGGATGGCCCACCACGTCAGGCCGGCGACACCGACGACCGGCAGCAGGATCGATCCGGCGGTGATCAGCACGGCCAGCATGCCCATGGACAGGCCGAAGGCGTCCTGAACCGCCTGCACGACCGGCCGGGTCGGACTGTCGGCGGCGAGGGCGCCACCCTGCCGGTAGTCGATCGTCAGCGTCGCGGTCCGAACCCTCGTGTCGAGTTGCCGGGCCTCGAGCGCGAGCGCGTCCTGTCGCCGGCGCAGGTCGGCCAGTTCCTTCTCGACGGCCAGCCGCTGTTCCAGCGTGCCGCCGCGGCGCGCCTGCAGGTCGCGGATGCGCGCGGCGAGGTCCGCCTCGGTCCGAACGCCCTGATCCGCGGCGTCGATGCGGGCGGTGAGGTCTTCGCCCTCGGTCACGGCGGTCTCCAGCCGGCCGCCGGAGTCGCGCGCGTCGGCGGCGAGGCCTGCCCGGAAGCGGTTGATCCAGTCGGGCTGGCCGCGAAGCTCCAGTCGCCCGCCCGGACGGCGCGACGACCAGTCGGCCTGGGCGGACATCACCTGGCAGAAGCCGGGCCCGGCCGCGGCGCAGGTCAGTTCGTGGCGGCTCATCAGTTCGGCCCCCCGGACGCGGGGGACCGAGAGGGCGTAGGCGAAGCCATAGGCGATGCGCGCGACGGGCGCGGGCGCGACGTCGAGCGGGACGCGGCCGCCGGCCACTTCCGCCGCGGGGCCCGGGTCGGCGGTGGCCGCCGGTGCGGCCTCGGTCGCCGTCTCCGCCGCCCGATCGTCGGCAGCCTGTTCGCACCCCGCCAGCATCAGAACGCCCGCCGCGGCGAGCCAAAGTCCCTTGCGCATCGTCGTCTCTCCCTGTCCCGTGCCGATCACGGTTTCGTGATGGCGCGCCCGGATCGGGCCGGATTCAGGGCGGCGGAAAAGCGGAAGCGAGGCCGTTTGCGCGCGGTTTGAAGGCGCTCACCAGCGCAGGGCGAAGCGGCCCACGACGGCGCCGAGGGCGGCCACGGCGGCGACGCCGAGCGTGTACCAGACGGCGACGAAGGCGGCGGTGGCTTCGGGGCAGTGCAGGCCGTAGGCGGTGGCGGCGACGGCTCCGGTCAGCGCCCCCATGGCCGCGCCCGAAAGGGTCGGCCGCGTGGGCGCGAGCCGCCGGGCCGACAGCCAGACGAACGGGGCCGCGGCGAGGGCGGCCATGACGATGTTGCGGCTGCACTCGCGCCAGCTCCACCCCAGCAGGTCGTCGAGCCGAAGCCCGGCCGGCAGGCTGAGCAGTTCGATCGCGCCGGCGACGAACGCCAGGCCGACGACCGCGGCCACGGCCAGCGCGGGGCGACGGGCCGAAGCGCCCGGCCGGCCCAGCCGGTCGACCCACCACAGCGCGGCGCCGGCGAGGGCGACGGTGTAGGCGGCCTTCAGCCAGAAGGTCGGACCCTGGACCGCGGCGCCCAGGTCTCCGCGCGGGCCCAGCACGGCCAGAACCAGAGCGGCCGCAGCGGCGGCGGCCAGCATCAGCCACGGCAGGCCGGGGCGAGCCGGGCGGGCGGGCTGCAGTCCCAGCGCGAGGGCCTCGATCAGGTCGTCGGTCTTCATGTACGCAAACTCACTCTTTCCATCAGGGCCTTGAGGCCCCGGTGCACGCTGACCTTGGCCGCGCCCTCGGTCATGCCGTGCCGCTCGGCCGCCTCGGCCATGCTGAGGCCGTGGACGCGCACGTCCTCGATCAGCCGGCGCTGGCGCACGGGCAGAAGCGACAGCACGCGCGACAGGTCGCGGCGCATGGCCCCGTCCTCGACCGTGTGGTCCCCCGCGGGGTCGCCCGCCGCCTCGAGAGGGGCGGTCGGACGCCGCGCCTCGCGCCGCAGGCCGTCGATCATCTTGTGGCGCGCGACGGCGTGCACCCAGGCGGTGAAGGGCAGGGCGGGGTCATAGGTGGCGCGCTTGGCGTGCACGGCGATCAGGGTCTCCTGGATCAGATCCTCGACGTCGACCCGGTCGCCCATCCGCCGTCGGAAGAAGGCCCCCAGAGGGGCGCGAAGTTCCGACAGCAGGGCGCGCCAGGCCGCGGCGTCGCCGTTCAGGCCGCCGATCATCAAGCTTCTGAGATGGGCTTCCCGTTCGATCACGCCGACCCCGACTACGCCGCGTCCCCGGGCGAGGTTACAGCCGGGAAGAGGCCGGTCGACGGATTTATTTTTGGTACGGCACCGTAACCGCCGGGAGGGCCCCGCCGAACTTCTCCTCGACCCGCCGACGAGCGGGCAGCCCCTCGAAGGAGACGTTCCATGAAGACCCTCGCTCTCACCGCCGCCGGCCTGTCCCTGGCCGGAATCGCCGCCAGTGCCGCCGTGGCCCAGCCGGCCTCCGTCCCCCAGGACGCCGACAAGGAGCGCTGCTACGGCGTCTCGCGCGCCGGCCAGAACGACTGCGCCGCCGGCCCCGGCACCTCGTGCGCCGGCACCTCGACCCGCGACTGGCAGGGCAATGCCTGGAAGTACGTGGCCAAGGGCACCTGCACGCGCATCGAGACCCCGCGCGGCAACGGTTCGCTGACCCCGATCGCCAACCGCTGAGTCCGGCGATGACCCCCCGACCGACCGCCGCGTCCCCCGCGGCTTCTCCCTCCGCAGGCGTCGGCCTGAAGCCGCAGCACTATGCGGATGCCCTGACCCGGGCGGCGGACGGTCGGGACCCGGGCCTGTGGTTCGAGGTTCACCCCGAGAACTACATGGTCCCGGGCGGGCCGCGCCTGAAATGGCTGGAGGCGATCCGCGCCGAGGCGCCGCTGTCGCTGCACGGCGTCGGCCTGTCGCTGGCCGGGCCGGAGCGGCCGGACCGGACGCATCTGGGCCGGTTCCGGGCGCTGATCGACCGGTATGAGCCCTTCATCGTGTCCGAGCACCTGGCCTGGTCGCGGGCCGACGGCGTCTACATGCCCGACC
This sequence comes from Alphaproteobacteria bacterium, assembly GCA_018820275.1. Classification (GTDB taxonomy): domain Bacteria; phylum Pseudomonadota; class Alphaproteobacteria; order Caulobacterales; family Caulobacteraceae; genus Brevundimonas. The sequence goes on along the minus strand of JAHJOO010000046.1, from coordinate 42,831 downwards.
TGCTGCCGGTGCCGCGCACCGACGCGACCCTGACGCTGATGGTCGACCACGTCGTCGAGGCGCAGGAGGCGCTGGGGCGGCGGCTGCTGATCGAGAATCCGAGCGCTTATCTGGCCCTCGACCATGAGTGGGACGAGGTCGACTTCCTGACCGAGCTGGCGCGCCGCAGCGGCTGCGGCCTGCTGGTGGACGTGAACAACGTCTTCGTTTCGGCCCGCAACATGGGCGGGGACGCCGACGCCTGGGTCGACCGCGTGCCCGGCGATCTGGTGGGCGAGGTCCACGTGGCCGGGCACCGGCCGGATCCGCATCTGGGCGACGCCCTGCTGATCGATTCCCACGACGCGCCGGTCGACGCGGCGGTCTGGGCCCTGCACGCGCGGCTGATGGCCCGCATCGGCGCGCGCCCGACCCTGCTGGAGCGGGATGGCGAGGTCCCGGCCTTCGACGCCCTCATGGCCGAACGCGACCTGGCCGAGGCCGGCCTGGGCGGCACGGCCCTGGAGATCGCCGCATGACGACCTTTCATGCGGACTTCGCGGACGACCTGCGCCGGACGCCGGCGTCCGGGCCCATGGCGGTCTATGCCAACGGCGTGGTGCTGGGCGCGGTGCGCGCGCTGGCCGACAACTACCCGACGATCGTCGCCATGCTGGGCGACGAGGCGTTCGAGGCGGCGGCGGTCGATCATGTGCGTGTCCATCCGCCGTCCGATCCGGTGCTGGCGATCTACGGCGCCGACTTCCCCGACTGGCTGGCGCGGTTCCCACCCCTCGCCGACTGGCCGTGGCTGGGCCCCGTGGCCCGGCTGGACCGGGCCTGGACCGAGGCGCATCTGGCCCCCGATGCGCCGGTGCTGACGGTCGCCGATCTGTCGCGGGCCGGGGCGACCGCCATGGTCCGGCCGCTGAGGCTGCACCCCAGCCTTCGCGTGTTCCTGTTCGACTGGACGGCGCCGTCGCTGTGGCGGGCCCATCGGGATGGCGCGCCCGGCGATCTGGTCTGGGACCGGCAGACCGAGGGGCTGGCGATCTGGCGGCCGCACGACGTGGTCCGGCATCGCCCCCTGACGCCGGACGCGCACGCGCTGCTGGTCGATTGCGGCCGCGGCCGGCCGCTGGCCGTGGCGATGAGCGCGGCCGCGGCGCGCGGCGTCGATGCCTCCGCCCTGGTTTCCGGTCTCGTCGAGGCCGGCCTGTTCACCCCCGATCCCACGGAGACCCCATGACCGCCATCCGCACCCTGCACGACAGGCTGACCCGGGCCGTGCCCGAGGCCGCGATCGCCCTGCTGCTGCGCCTCGGCATCGCCGCGCCCTTCCTGCTGTCCGGACGGACCAAGGTGGAAGGGGTTCTGACCCTGACCGACACCACCTTCTTCCTGTTCCAGGAAGACTATCGCCTGCCGTTCCTGGCCCCCGAGCCGGCGGCCTATCTGGCCACCTATGCCGAACACCTGTTCCCGATCCTGATCATCCTGGGGCTGGCGACGCGGCTGTCGGCCGTGGCGCTGCTGGGGATGACGATCGTGATCCAGATCTTCGTCGTGCCGCTGGGCTGGCCGACCCACCTGCTGTGGGCCGGCCCCCTGGTCTATCTGATCGCCCGGGGGCCCGGCGGCTGGAGCCTGGACCGGCTGCTGAAGCTGGACTGACCGGTCAGCCGCGGGCCACGCGCACCACGACGTCGTCGACCTGGACCCCGCCGCGCTCGACCACCAGGTTCTGGTAGCTGCGCTGCCCGTCCATGGTCTGGGTGCGGACGTCGGCGGCGTCGATCGCATAGCGGCGGCGCAGATACTGGGTCAGCTCGCCGGCGGTGATCATGTCGTCGCCGTCGGCGTTGGCCTCTCCGCCCAGACCGGTGCGCAGGAAATGGGACAGGTAGCCGCCCGCCTGGAACTTGCCGGCGACCTGGCTGGTCAGGTCCTCCTCGGAGGAGAAGATGCCCATGATGCCGGGGCGGGTGACCACGTTGCGGGCGAAGCCGCCGGAGAAGCAGCTGTCCATGACGATCATGGCCAGTCGGGCGTCGACCTGGGCGAACATCTGGCCCATCTCGGCGTCGGTGATCTGGCCGTCGACCATGACGATGGTCTCGGTCTTGCCGTCGGGCTCGAAGACGCTGACCACGCCGCGGTTCTGGCCGCCGTGGCCGGAGTAGAAGAACAGGAAGATGTCGTCGGGGCCCGCCTCGGCGGCGACCCGGGCGAAGGCGGCCTTCACGCCCGCCACGGTGGCCTCGGCGTCGGTGATGACGACGCTGGCGGGATTCAGCAGCCCGTCGCGGCGCAGGTCCTCGGCCAGCTTGACCGCGTCGTCGGCCGTATAGGCCAGATTGGACGAGTAGCCGCGGTAGTCCGAGATGCCGACCATGACGGCGAAGACCCGCGGACCGCCGGGGACCCCGGCCTGACGCGGGGTGCCAAGGCTGAGGCCCGCCGTCAGGCGATAGGCGCCCGTCTCGCCGCCGTTGAACGAACTGACGGCGACGTCATAGGTCCCGTCCTGGGGCAGGACGAGTTCGATGCGGCTGTTGGTGCCGTCCGGGCCGTCGTCGTTGCTCTCGGCCACGTCGCCCGGTCCCAGCAGGAAGAGGTTGGTGTCGAAGACGTCGCTTTCGGCGGTCAGGGCGATGCGCGTGCCCCGGCGACCAGTGAACTGGTAGATGTCGACGAACTGGCCCTCGTCCAGGGTGGCGTCGCCGCGCGACAGCATGCCCTCGCGCACCACGCCGTCCTCGAAGGCGGCGATCGTGCTGGCCGACTGCGTGGCGGCGACCTCGTCGCCCGCGCGGCCCACGGCGAGGATGAACTCGCCCGTCTCGCCGGGCTCGAAGCTGGTGGCGACGACCTGGTACTCGCCATCGGCGGGCAGGGTCACGATCAGGCGGCTGTTGGTGCCGTCCTCTCCCGTTTCGTCGTCGTCGTTGGCGGCCGAGAACTCGCCGGGTCCGGTGATGAAGACGTACGGGTCGAAGCCGGCCGAGCGCAAGCGCAGCTCGATGCGGTCGCCCGCGCGGCCGGTCAGGGCGTAGGCCTGCATGTATTCGCCGGAGCGCAGGGTGGGGGCGTCGGACGACAGGGCACCCGACTGGGTCTGTCCGATCTCCAGCGTCGCGAGGCTGGCGACCACGGTCGCCGGCTCCTGTTCCGCCCCGGCTTCGGAGAGCAGCAGCGCATAGTCTCCGGTCTCGTCGGCCTGGTAGCTGGTGGCGTAGACGCGCACTTCGCCGTCGGCGGGCATCACGAACTCGACCCGGCTGTTGACCGAGCCGCGGCCGGGCTCGTCGTCGTTGTCGGCCTCGAGGTCCGTGCCGCGGACCATGACATAGGGATCGAAGGTGCCGGAGTTCAGGCGCACGACGTAGGTCTGGCCGGGCGTCCCGCGGAAGGTCCAGCGGTCGGAGAACTCTCCGGCGTCGAGCCGGTCGTCGCCCAGAGCCAGCCGCCCCGCGCCGGTCTGGCCGAGCTGGATTTCGCCGCCGCCCTCCTGGCCCGAGCCCGGGCCGGCGCCCTCGACCAGGCTGATCCGGTAGTCGCCGCTCTCGTCGGGTTCGTAGCTGGTGGCGCTGATCCGGTAGAGACCGTCGGCGGGCAGGCGCACGGTGATGCGGGCGTTGGTCTCGCCCGTTACGCGATCGTCGTTCCACTCGGACACGCCGGCGGGGCCGCGCAGCATCAGATAGGCGTCGACCTCGGTCGAGCTCATGTTGATGGTGACCTGCTGGCCGGCCCGGCCCTCGAAGGTCCAGACGTCGACGTATTCGCCCGAATCCAGCCGCTGGTCGCCGTCCTGCAGGCTGCCGGCCGCCTCGGCGCCCACAGACAGCCGCTGCTGGGCCCGGGCCTCGCCGCCGGCCAGGGTCAGCGCGGCCAGCGCCGCGGCGACGGTCATGAAGATGGTCCGGATCGTGCGCATCGGCGGCTCCCCCAAGCTTGGCGGAACGACGCTAGCCCGCCGGGCCGAGGTCTGGAAAGCCGACGGAACCTGACGGGCTTGCCAACGGATCGGTTGCGGCGCTCTAAGGCAGGGACCTTCGGGAGGGGCCGGGCCGCATGTTTTCCACGCTCAACGCACAGGCCCTGCTGGGCGTGCTCGTCGTCATCGCTGCCTGCTGGGTGGTTTCCGAGAACCGGAGGCGGTTCCCGTGGAAGCTGGCGCTGGGTGCCGTGGCCGTTCAGGCCGCCCTGGTCCTGGCCCTGTTCGCCATCCCGGGATCCCAGGGCGTGCTGGCGGCCATCACGGGCGCGGTCGACGGCCTGGCGCGGGCGACCAATGAGGGGGCAAAATTCGTCTTCGGCTACCTCGCCGGCGGCGACCAGCCCTATGCCGTGTCCAATCAGGGCGCGCTGTTCACCTTCGCCTTCCAGGTGCTGCCGCTGATCCTCGTGATCTCGGCCCTGTCGGCGCTGCTGTGGCACTGGCGCATCCTGAAGTGGATCACCTACGGCTTCGGCCTGCTGTTCCAGCGGACCATGGGGCTGGGCGGCGCCTCGGCGCTGGCGGTGGCGGCCAACATCTTCCTCGGCATGATCGAGAGCCCGATCGTCATCCGGGCATATCTGGACAAGCTGACCCGGTCGGAGATCTTCCTGATGATGGTGGTCGGCCTCGCCACCGTCGCCGGGTCCACCATGGTCGCCTACGCCGCCATCCTGGGGCCGGTGCTGTCCAATGCGGCCGGCCACGTGCTGGTCGCCTCGATCGTCTCGGCCCCGGCCGGGATCCTGCTGGCCCGGATCATCATCCCCGAGGCGCCGGGCGAGGGCGGCGAGGTGGCCGACTACCGCTCGACCCTGAAGTACGACAGCGCCATCGACGCCATCGTCAAGGGCACCTCCGACGGCCTGATGGTGGTGCTGAACATCTCGGCCATCCTGATCGTCTTCGTGGCGCTGGTGGCGCTGGTCAACGTCATGCTGGGCGGGTTCTGGCTGTTCGACGGGCCGGTGACGGTGGAGCGGATGCTGGGCTGGCTGTTCATGCCGCTGGCCTGGCTGATCGGCGTGGAGTGGTCGGAGGCCGGGATCGCGGGCCGGCTGCTGGGCGTGAAGCTGACGCTGACGGAGTTCGTGGCCTTCATCCAGCTGGGGGCCGTGCCCGAAGGCGACATGAGCGAGCGCACGCGGATGCTGATGACCTATGCCCTGTGCGGCTTCGCCAACATCGGATCGGTCGGCATCACGGTGACGGGTCTGTCGGTCCTGATCCCCGAGCGCCGACAGGAGGTTCTGGGCATGGTGTGGAAGGCGCTGTTCGCCGGCTTCCTGTCGACCCTGATGGCCGCGGCCGTGGTCGGGGCCTTGCCGATGTCCGTCTTCGGCGGATAGGGTTTCGGATCGAAACGCACTCCGGGGCCGGGCCATGAAGCTGTTCACCTCCCAACGCGCACCCAATCCGCGCCGGGTCCGCTGGGTCATGGCCGAGAAGGGCCTGACCGACGTCGAGATCGTGGAGGTCGACCTGCTGTCGGGGCAGCACCGGACGCCGGAGTACCGGTCCAAGGTCGGCGTGCCGCACGTGCCGGCGCTGGAGCTGGACGACGGCACGACGATCTCGGAATCGGTCGCCATCTGCCGCTATCTGGAGGCCCTGCACCCGGAGCCGAACCTGTTCGGACGCGACGCGCGCGAGCAGGCGGTGATCGAGATGTGGACCCGGCGCTGCGAAATCTACCTGGCCAATCCCATGATGCTGAACGTGCGCTTCAGCCACCCGGCGCTGGCGGCGCTGGAGACCCCCCAGCCCCACGTGGCCGAGTGGAGCCGGGTCGGCGCCGAGAAGTTCATGAAGACGCTGGACCGCCGCCTGGCGGATCACGAATGGATCGCCGAGGACCGGTTCACCATCGCCGACGTGGTCGCCGTGGTCGGCCTGGATTTCGCGCGGCTGATCAAATACCGGCCGCCCGCCGAGCTGGAGAACCTGGCGCGGTGGCTGGAGGCCTGCCGCGCCAGGCCGGCGGCCCAGGCGGGGTTCTAGCTCCGCTTCTCGAACTTCCGGATCACGCCGGAGTAGGTCATCAGAATGCGTTCGCCGGTGGTGATCTGGCCGCGGGCGAAGATCAGGCTCTTGCCGGCCTTCACCACCTCGCCGGTCGCCTCGATCAGTTCGCCCACATAGGCCCCGTCGATGAAGGTCGAATCCAGCGACACGGTCACGCCCGAAGCGCCCTCCATCTCCTGATAGGCAGTCTGGAACAGGGCGATGTCGGCGAAGGTCATCAGACAGCCGCCGTGCATGCGGTTCCCGGCGTTCATGTGCTTGGCCTCGGCGCGGAAGGCGCAGCGCATGCGGCCGTCCGGGTCCGGCCGGAAATAGAAGGGGCCGACCACCTGATCGAAGGTGCCGTGCAGGTCATAGGTCTGCCAGCCGGCGAACTCGCCCTCGGTGACGGTGATCTTGGCGACCATCTGGGTTTCGGCCTTCTTCTCGTTGCTGCAATGCGGGATATAGGGGCATGAGCGATCCGATCGAAGCCGAGATTTTTGACCAGCTGGCCAGGCGCGAGCCGGGCAAGAGCATCTGTCCCTCCGAGGTGGCCAAGGTCATTTCGCCCGAACGCTGGCAGCGCGAGATGGGCAAGGTGCGCGCCGTGGCCACCGGACTGGCCCGGCAGGGGCGGCTGGTCATCACCAAGAAGGGCAAGCCGGTCGACCCGGAAGCCTTCAAGGGCGTGATCCGGCTGAAGCTGCCCGAGACCGGCGCGGAGTGAGGGCCGCGGCGGCCCTGTGCGCCGCCCTGGCGCTGACCGCCTGCGCGACGCCGCAGGTGCAGGTGCCGCTGACGCCGCCGGCGGATTTCGCGGGACCGCGGGTCGAGGCCGAGGCCTTCGTGGTGCGCGACGGGGCGCGGCTGGCGATGCGCCGCTGGGCACCTCTGGACCGCGAGCCCGACCTGGTGATCGTGGCGCTGCACGGCATCAACGACAGCTCGGCCGCGTGGCGGCTGGCGGGACCGTGGTGGGCCGAGCACGGCGCCGTGACCTATGCCTATGACCAGCGGGGGTTCGGCCGGTCGCCGGGGCGGGGCGTCTGGCCGGGCGACCTGATGCAGGACGATCTGCGCGACGTGGTCGATCTGCTTCGCGCGCGGCATACAGGCCTGCCGGTCGTGGTGGTGGGCGAGAGCATGGGCGGGGCGGTCGGGATCGCCGCCTTCGCCTCGGACGATCCGCCGGACGGGCAGGCCCTGGTCCTTCTGGGGCCCGCGGTCTGGGGCTGGTCCAGCCAGACGCCGCTGAACCGGGCCTCGCTGTGGGCCACGGCGAGGGTCGCGGGTGCCTATGCCGTCGAACCGCCGGAGTGGGCCGCGCGGCAGGTGCTGGCCTCGGACAACTGGATCGAACTGATCCGCAGCGGTCGCGACCCGGCCTACCTCACCGCCACCCGGTTCGACGTGTTGCACGGACTGGTCGACCTGATGGAGGTCGCCGCCCGCGACCTCGGGGGCACCGGCGTGCCCACGCTGCTGCTTTACGGTGCCGGGGACGATCTGGTGCCGAGGCCGGCGATGCGGCGCGCGCTGGAGCGGGCCGGAGACGCGCCGGACCTGCGCACCGGCTGGTACGCCGACGGGCGGCATCTGCTGAACCGGGACCTGTTCGCCGTGACCGTCTTCGCCGACGTCCTGGCCTTCGCGCGCGACCCCGACGCGCCCCTGCCGTCCGGCGCGCCGCCGGTGCTGCCCCGCCTGACCCGCGCCCCACCCTCGCGCTGACGTGAGGGAAGGGCGCCTTGTTCCGGACCCAAGACCCGCGTATTGGCCCCCGCAACAAAAATACCCAGGAAAGGCTCGAACAGGGCATGACGCTGTTTGATTCCCCGTCGTTCGCGAACCACGAAGGCGTCCACGCCTTCGCCGACGAAAAGACCGGTCTGAAGGCCATCGTCGCGGTCCACTCCACCGCCCGCGGCCCGGCGGTCGGCGGCACGCGGATGTGGAACTACGGCTCCGCCGCCGAGGCGCTGGAGGACGTGCTGCGGCTGTCGAAGGGCATGAGCTACAAGAACGCGGTCGCCGACCTGGAGATGGGCGGCGGCAAGTCGGTCATCATCGGCGACAGCAAGACCCGGAAAACGCCGGAACTGTTCCGCGCCTTCGGTCGCGCCATCGACAAGCTGGGCGGCAACTACTACGCCGCCGAGGACGTCGGCGTGTCGGTCGAGGACATCGCCGAGGCCCGCAAGGAGACCGAGTACGTGGTCGGCCTGTCGGGCGGCAAGGAGGGCTCGGGCGACCCCAGCCCGGTGACCGCCGAGGGGGTGTACCGCTCGACCCTGCTGGCCGCGCGCCGCCTGTGGAACCAGGACGACCTGACCGGGCTGACGGTGGCGGTGCAGGGCATCGGCCACGTCGGCGGCTATCTGGCCGACAAGCTGCACGCCGCGGGCGCGAAGCTGATCGTGACGGACGTGAACGTGCCGCTGCTGGAAGAGGTCGCGGGCCGCACGGGGGCCGAGATCGTCGCCCCGGACGTCATCTATGGCGTCAAGGCCGACATCTATGCCCCGTGCGCCCTGGGCGCGACGCTGAACCCGCAGACCCTCGACCGGCTGACGGTCAAGGCGGTGGTCGGCGCGGCCAACAACCAGCTGGCCACGCCGGAAATCGGCCGCATCCTGTTCGAGCGCGGCGTGCTGTACGCGCCCGACTACGTCGTCAACGGCGGCGGCATCATCAACGTCGCGTCGGAGCTGAAGGCCCGCCAGACGGGCGGCGCCTACGACCCGGCCTGGGTCGAGGGCAAGCTGAGCCGCCTGATGGAGACGCTGGAAGAGGTGCTGGACCGCTCGGCCTCCGAGCAGCGCCCGACGCACGAGATCGCTGACGCGATCGCTGAAGCTCGGATCCGGAAAGCGTCGGAGTTGAAGCTGGCGGCGTGAATTTGCCGCCGGTTTAACGTCCTTAACGCCGCATTTACCACGCTCCCGGCAGTTTCTGCCTAGCGGGCGCGTTCGGATGTCCCGCCGGTGTTTCAGGGCGGGTGCGCGTGGGCGGCTTCTCGGCGGCGGTGCAGAGATTCGGAGTCGGTCGCCTGGCGGCCGTGCTGGGCGTGGCGGCGGGCGTGGCGGCGGTGCTGGTGGCCGTGATGCTGCGCATCGGCCAGGCCCCGGACGCCCTGCTGTACTCTAACCTCGACCTGCGCGAGGCGTCCGAGATCACCACGGCGCTGGATTCCGCCGGGATCAAATATTCCTCCAAGGGCGACGGTTCGACGATCTTCGTCAGCCGCGACGAGGTCGGCACGGCACGCATGCTGCTGGCCGGCAAGGGGCTCGTGACCCAGGGGTCGGTCGGCTACGAGATCTTCGACGAACAGTCGGTGCTGGGCCAGACCGAGTTCCAGCAGAACCTGAACGCCAAGCGCGCGCTGGAAGGCGAGCTGGCGCGGGACATCATGTCCCTGCGCGGCGTGTCGATGGCGCGGGTCCGGATCGCCCTGCCGGAGCGGGCCCTGTTCCAGGCCCAGGCGGCCGAGCCGACGGCCTCGGTCGTGGTCGGTCTGGGCGGCCGCGAGATGACGGCGGAGAACGTGCGGGCCATCCGCAATCTGGTCGCCTCGGCGGTGCCGAACATGAAGCCCAACCGGGTGACCGTGGTCGACGACGCCAACCGCACGCTCGCGGCCGGCGGCGAGGACGACGGCTTCGGCGCGGGTGCCGAGCAGGCCAAGGCGGGGACCGAGCGCCAGCTGCAGGCGCGCATCATGGACATCGTTGAGGGCGTCGTCGGCCCGGGCGCGGCGCGGGTCCAGGTCACCGCCGAGATCGACCACAGCCGGCAGACGACCCAGGAACTGCGCTACGATCCGGACGGCCAGGTGGTGCGCTCGACCGCCACCAACGGCTCGACGGCGCAGGACACGACCAATCAGGCGCTGGGCGGGGCCACGGCGACGGAGAACATCCCCGGCGGCGAGGCCCCGGGCGCGGCGACCGCCGGCTCGACCCAGCAGGACCAGTCCGAGACCATCAACTACGAGATCTCCAACACGACGACCACGACCATCAAGGAGCCGGGTGAGGTACGTCGTCTGGCGGTCGCGGTGGCGGTGGACGGCAAATGGACCCCCGGCGCGAACGGCGCGGAGGCGACCTACGCCGCGCGCACGCCGGAGGAGATCGCCCAGATCAAGGCCCTGGTCGCGGCCGCCGTCGGCATCGACGAGACCCGCGGCGACAAGCTGGAGGTGACCAACGTCCGCTTCGACCGCGCCGCCCTGCCGGACGGCGGGACCGAGGCCGGGGGCGGCATGTTCGACTTCGGCAAGAACGACATCATGCGCGGGGTGGAGCTGCTGATCCTGCTGATCACGGGGCTGCTGCTGATCTTCTTCGTGCTGCGGCCGCTGCTGAAGGCGGCGACGGGCGGCGGCGGAGCCCCGGGCGGCCTGCCGGCCCTGAACGGGGCCGGTGCCGGAGGCGGGCCTGCGGTCACCCAGCTGCAGACCGTCACCATGTCCGGCGGCGGCGCGGGAATGGCGCAGCTGACCGGGCCGACCGAGATGGAGCAGCGGCTCGACATCGCCCGCATCGAGGGACAGGTGAAGGCCTCGTCCGTGCGCAAGGTCGCCGACTTCGTCGAGAAGCACCCGGAGGAATCGACGGCGATCCTCCGCAACTGGGTGCATGAGGGCTGATGGCCCGGCTCGTCTCCAAGAAGGCCGCGGTCGAGGACGTCCGCAAGCTGACCGGGCCGGAAAAGGCCGCCGTGGTCCTGCTGTCGCTGGGCGAGGATCACGTCCGCCTGTGGCAGGGCCTCGACGACGAGGAGATCAAGGAGATCTCCCAGGCCATGGCCACCCTGGGCACCGTCAGCTCGGCCGTCGTCGAGGAGCTGCTGCTGGAGTTCGTCTCCGGCATGAGCGGCTCGGGCGCGGTGATGGGCAGCTTCGAGCAGACCCAGCGACTGCTGAGCGCCTTCATGCCGCCCGACCGCGTCGAAGGCATGATGGAGGAGATCCGCGGGCCCGCCGGGCGGACCATGTGGGACAAGCTCGCCAATGTGAACGAGGCCGTGCTCGCCAACTATCTGAAGAACGAATATCCCCAGACGGTCGCGGTGGTGCTGTCCAAGATCAAGCCCGAGCACGCCAGCCGCGTGCTGACCGCCCTGCCCGAGGACTTCGCCCTGGAGTGCGTGCAGCGGATGCTGCGCATGGAGCCGGTGCAGCGCGAGATTTTGGACAAGATCGAGCAGACGCTGCGGACCGAGTTCATGTCGAACCTGGCGCGGACGTCCAAGCGCGACAGCCACGAGATGATGGCGGACATCTTCAACAGCTTCGACCGCCAGACGGAGGCGCGGTTCATCGGGGCGCTGGAGGAGCGCAACCGCGAGGCGGCCGAGCGCATCCGGGCCCTGATGTTCGTGTTCGAGGACCTCGCAAGGCTGGACCCCGGCGGGATCCAGACCCTGCTGCGCGCGGTGGACAAGGATCAGCTGGGGCTGGCGCTGAAGGGCGCCTCGGAGAGCCTGCGCGAACTGTTCTTCTCCAACATGTCCGAGCGCGCCGCCAAGATCATGCGCGAGGACATGGAGGGCATGGGCCCGGTGCGTCTGAAGGACGTCGACCAGGCCCAGATGACCATGGTTCAGGTCGCCAAGGATCTGGCCGCCAAGGGCGAGATCATGCTGGCCGGCCAGGGCGGCGACGACGAGCTGATCTACTGACATGACCCCCGCACCCGCCCCGTCCCGTCCCTTCGCCTTCGACCAGGAGTTCGCCGAGGACGGCCGCGTCATGCGCGCCGTCGACTGGCGGCCGGCCAAGCGCGCCTATCTCCCGGCCGAGGTCGAGGCGCTGGTCGCCCAGGCGGCCGCCGAGGCGCGCGCGCAGGCCTTGGCCGAGGTCGAGGGGCAAAGGGCCGCCGCCCTGGCCGTCGTGGCCGACGGCGTGGCGCGCGGCGTGGGGGCCCTGTCCGACGTGGCGCGGCGTCATCGCGAGGAGTCGGCCGGGCTGGCGCTGTCGTGCGGCCGCGTGCTGGCGTCGGCCGCGCTGGAACGCTTTCCCGCCGGCGCCGTCACGGCCGCCATCGAGGCGCTGGGCCGCGAGATCGAGGCGCAGGCCCGCCTGACCGTCCGGGCCGCCGGCCTCGACGAAGAGGCGCGTCGGCTGATCGAGGACGCCTGTGCCCAGGCCGGCCATTCCGGCGCGGTGGTCTTCCGCGACGACCCCGCCATGCCACCGGCCGCCTTCGAACTGGGCTGGGCCGACGGGCGCGCCGAATACGATCCCGAGGGGGCGGCCCGACGCCTCTCCGACGCCCTGAACTCCGCCCTCGCCGCCGAGGCCGGACACGCCGAACCCCTGAACCTGGGAGCCTGACGATGGCCGAACTGCCCCTCGAAGAGTTTCCGGAAGGCGCGGCCCTGACCTCGGGCGAGGATGGGCGCGACAAGTCGGCCGCCGACCTGGCCCCCGTGTTCGACGTCCCGGTCAACATCGCCGCCGTTCTGGGCAAGTCCCACATGTCGGTGGCGCAGCTGCTGAAGCTGGGCGCCGGCTCGGTGCTGGAGCTGGACCGCAAGGTCGGCGAGGCCATCGACATCTTCGTCAACAACCGGCTGGTCGCGCGCGGGGAGGTCGTCGTCGTCGAGGACCGGCTGGGCGTGACCATGACCGAAATCATCAAGACCGAGGACGCGGGCGCCTGATCGGCCGCCGGCAAGTGAGAGATTAGGGAGGACGACCCATGCGGCTTCTGGTGGTCGGCAGACTGAGCGGACAGCTCGCCACGGCGGTGAAGATGGCCATGGCCCACGGGGCCAAGGTCCAGCACGTCGAGCGTGGCGACCAGGCGACGGAGCAGCTGCGCCGGGGCCAGGGCGCCGACCTGCTGATGGTCGACTGGCGCATCGACATCGCCGCCCTGATCGCCGCCAATGAGGCCGAGCGGATCTTCGTGCCGGTGGTGGCCTGCGGCGTCGACGCGGGACCGTCCGAGGCCGCCGCCGCCATCCGCGCCGGGGCCAAGGAGTTCATCCCCCTGCCGCCCGAGGCGGATCTGATCGCCGCCGTCCTGTCGGCCGTCGCCGACGACGAGCGCCCGCTGATTTCGGCCGACCCGGCCATGAAGGCGGTGATCCAGCTGGCCGATCAGGTGGCGCGGTCCGAGGCCTCCATCCTGATCACCGGCGAGAGCGGCGTCGGCAAGGAGGTGATGGCGCGCTATCTGCACCAGAAGTCCAAGCGCGCCGAGCGGCCGTTCATCAGCGTCAACTGCGCGGCGATTCCGGACAACCTGCTGGAATCCGAACTGTTCGGCCACGAGAAGGGCGCCTTCACCGGCGCGGTCGCGCGGCGCATCGGCAAGTTCGAGGAGGCCGACGGCGGCACCCTGCTGCTGGACGAAATCTCGGAGATGGACGTGCGGCTGCAGGCCAAGCTGCTGCGCGCGATCCAGGAGCGGGTCATCGACCGCGTCGGCGGCGGCAAGCCGGTGCCGGTGAACATCCGCATCATCGCCACGTCCAACCGCGACCTGGCCAAGTCGGTGGCCGAGGGGGCCTTCCGCGAGGACCTGCTGTACCGCCTCAACGTCGTGAACCTGAAGCTGCCGGCGCTGCGCGAGCGGCCGGCCGACGTGATCGCCCTGGCCGACCATTTCGTGAAGAAATACGCGGCCGCCAACGGCGTGCCGGTGCGGCCCGTGTCCGAGTCGGCGCGCCGCGCCATCGCGGGCCACCGCTGGTCCGGCAACGTCCGCGAGCTGGAGAACGCCATGCACCGGGCGGTGCTGCTGGCGACGGGCCCCGAGATCGACGTCGAGGCCATCCGCCTGCCGGACGGGCAGCCGTTGTCGGGCTCGACCTACGACGCCGGACCCGCCGGCCGCGCGGCCCAGACGGCCGACGCCGTGGCCCGCGCGCACGTCGGCCAGACGGTGGCGCAGATGGAGAAGGCGCTGATCCTCGACACCCTGACCCACTGCCTCGGCAACCGCACCCATGCGGCCAACATCCTGGGCATCTCGATCCGCACCCTGCGCAACAAGCTGAACGAGTACGCCGACGAGGGCACCACGATCCCGGCGCCGCAGTCGGGCGTCGCCGCCGCAGGCTACGCGGCCTGAAAGGAACACGCGCCATGGACCGCAGAAGCGTCCTGACCGGCCTGTCGGCCCTGGGTCTGACCGCCTGTTCCCGCGGGACTGAGACCGCGCCGGACGCGGCGTCCCCCGCGCCGGAAACCTTCGACCTCTCGGCGCTGGAGGCGCGCGACGGCGGGCGGCTGGGCTTCGTCGCCCATGATCTGGGGTCCGGCCGGAGGCTGGCGTGGCGGGGCGAGGAGCGGTTCGTCTATTGCTCGACGTTCAAGATGTTCCTCGCCGCCGCGACCTTCCTGCGGGTGCAGGCGGGCGCGGAGCGGCTGGACCGGATGATCCCGGTCACGCGGGCGGACATGGTCAACCACGCGCCGGTCACCGAACCTGCCCTCGGCGGCGCGCTGAGCGTCGAGGCCCTGATGAAGGGCACGGTCGAGGTCAGCGACAATCCGGCGGCGAATCTGCTTCTCAAGGCCATGGGCGGACTGGAGCCGATGCGGGCCTTCTATCGTGGCCTGGGCGACGCCGACACGACGGTCGACCGCTTCGAGCCCGAGATGAACCGGCTGGACGGCGACAAGGACACGATCAAGCCGCTGACCTCGGCGGCGAACCTGAAGCGCCTGCTGATCGACACGGACACCCCGCTGACCACGCCGCACAAGGACAGGCTGCTGCGCTGGTTGATCGACACGCCGACCGGGTCGGCGCGGATCAAGGCTGGCGCGCCGGCCAGCTGGACCGTGGCGCACAAGACCGGAACGGGCGGCTACGGCCCGACCAACGACATCGGCGTGCTCTACCCGCCGTCGGGCGCGCCGGTCATCGTCGCCGCCTATCACCACGGCGCGCGCGCGACGGCGCCTGACCGCAACGAGGCCGTCATCGCGGAGGCGACGAGGTTGGCGCTGGCCAAACTGGGTCGCGCATGAGCGACGCCCCCGTCATGATGCGCGACGGCATGGCGCGGCCGACCGGGCGCGAGGTGCGCGGCTGGTTCGCTCGCGGCGAGGTCTTCATGGCGGCCGGCGTGATCGGCATCGTCATGCTGCTGATCCTGCCGATCCCCAGCTTCCTGCTGGATCTGCTGCTGGCCATCTCGCTGGTCTCCAGCGTGCTGATCCTGATGACGGCCCTGCTGATGAAGCGGCCGCTGGACTTCGCCATCTTCCCGACGGTGCTGCTGGTCTCGACCCTGTTCCGGCTGGGCCTGAACCTGGCCTCGACGCGCCTGATCCTGAGCCACGGGCACGAGGGCACCGCCAGCGCCGGTGAGGTCATCGAGGCCTTCGGCAGCCTGATGATGAGCGGCAGCTTCATCATCGGCATCATCATCTTCATCATCCTGCTGGTGGTGAATTTCGTCGTCATCACCAAGGGCTCGACCCGGATCGCCGAGGTCAGCGCGCGCTTCACCCTGGACTCCATGCCGGGCAAGCAGATGGCCATCGACGCGGACCTGTCGTCGGGCCTGATCGACGAGGACACCGCCAAGCTGCGCCGCAAGGAGCTGGAGCAGGAATCCACCTTCTTCGGCGCCATGGACGGCGCCTCCAAATTCGTGCGCGGCGATGCGGTCGCCGGCCTGATCATCACCGCCATCAACGCGCTGGGCGGCATCCTGATCGGCGTCCTGTCGCACGGCATGGCCGCCGGCGACGCGGCCAACAGCTACGTGCTGCTGACGGTGGGTGACGGCCTCGTCACCCAGGTGCCGGCGCTGATCGTTTCCATCGCGGCGGGCTTTCTGGTGTCCAAGGCGGGCGTCGAGGGATCGGCCGACAAGGCGCTGGTGCAGCAGCTGGCCACCAATCCGGTCTCGCTGGGCGTGGTGTCGGCGGCGTCCGGCCTGATCGGCCTGATCCCCGGCATGCCGTTGCTGCCGTTCGCCGCCCTGTCGATCGGCGCCGGGTTCATGGCGTGGAAGCTGGGACGCGAGAAACTGCGGCCGAAGCCGACCGAGGCCGACGCGGGGATCGCCGCGGCCAAGCCGGACGTCGAGGAGCCCATCTCGACGGCGCTCAGCATCGACGAGGTGAAGATCGAGCTGGGATATTCCCTGCTCTCGCTCATCAACGAGCTGGAGGGGCGACGCCTGACCGACCAGGTGCGGGCGCTGCGGCGCTCGCTGGCGCAGGAGTACGGCTTCGTCATGCCGGCGGTGCGCATCCTCGACAACATGCGGCTGGGCACGCAGGGCTACGCCATCCGCATCAAGGAGATGGAGGCCGGAACGGGCGAGGTGCGGCTGGGTCAGCTGCTGGCCATGGACCCCGCGGGCCGTCAGGTCGAGCTGCCGGGCGAGCACACCCGGGAACCGGCCTTCGGCCTGCCCGCCACCTGGATCGACGAGGCCCTGCGCGAGGAGGCGACCTTCCGCGGCTACACCATCGTGGACCCGTCGACGGTGCTGACCACGCACCTGACGGAGATCCTGAAGGAGAACATGGCCGACCTGTTGTCCTACGCCGAGGTGCAGAAGCTGCTGAACGGGCTGGACGGCGAAGAGAAGAAGCTGGTCGACGAGCTGATCCCGACGGTCGTCACGGTGACGACCCTGCAGCGCGTCCTGCAGACCCTGCTGCGCGAGAAGGTGTCGATCCGCGATCTGGCCTCCATCCTGGAAGGTCTGGCGGAGGCCGCGCCGCACACCTCCTCGGTGACGGGGCTGGTCGAGCACGTGCGGACGCGGCTGGCGCGCCAGCTCTGCTGGCAGCACCGCGGCGACGACGGGGCCCTGCCGATCGTCACCCTCTCGCCGGAGTGGGAGCAGGCGTTCGCCGAGAGCCTGGTCGGGCAGGGCGAGGATCGCCAGCTGGCCATGGCCCCCTCGCGGCTGCAGGACTTCATCCGCGCGGTGCGCGACACGTTCGAGCGCGCGGCCATGGCGGGCGAGACGGCGGTGCTGCTGACCGGGCCGCAGATCCGCCCCTACGTCCGGTCGATCATCGAGCGGTTCCGCGGACAGACCACGGTGATGAGCCAGAACGAGGTCCACCCCCGCGCGCGGCTGCGGACGGTGGGCAGCGTCTAGCCGCCCGCGGCGTCCAGCACCTCGGCGACGCGGCCGCCGGCCTCGATGCAGTCGTCGCTGATCGCGCCATTGTCGGCGAAGACGTCCATGGCGTCGGGTCGCCCGGCGACGCCGTCCCAGGAGGCCCGGCCGCGCTGGAAGGCACGATCGCCGGCCGCGACGTCGAGGCCGGGCTGAACCCGGAGGATGTCGGTCGAGAACTCGTCGAACAGCTCGCCCAGCCCGGCGCCGATCTCGCGGAATTCGGACAGGGCCGCCGCGTCGTCGGCCATGACGGCCTGCCCGACGGCGTAGGCGCCCTCGAACTGGCCGTGGCAGGTCTGGAAGGCCTCGTACTCGGCCTGGGTCAGGACCGGGTCCTGGGCGAGGAGCAGGGCGGCGGCGGCGACGGCGAGCATGGGCGGGCCTCGAGACGGTTGATCGCCTTCATGGCACGGCGCACCGCCGCGCGCACGGACTCTTCAGTCGACCTCGACCCAGCCGCCCGATGAGGCGGTGCGGGCCACGGCGTTGGTCGGGCGGGCGATCAGGCCGGACTGGGTGATCCAGACCTCGTACTCGGCCCCGTCGGCCATCGGCATATAGGCACCGCCGCCGTAGAGGGTGTCCACCGGGTCAACCCAGCGACGGTATTTGCGGGCCATGTCCCAGGCGCTGAGCGACCACGGCAGGTCGACCTCCGGCGCGCCGCCCTCGACGGCGTGGACACTGCGGACGGCCGTGCGCTCCTGCTCGATGGTCCGGTAGCGACCGGAAAGGCGGTCGAGGCGGTACTGGGTGTCGAGGCCGAGGACGTTGGCCCAGGGTTTCCAGCGCAGGACCTGCGCCTCCAGCCGCCACTCGTCGCCGTGCATGGGGTAGACGCCGACCACCGGCTGGGCGTCGTCGCCCGCGGCCGGCTGAATGACGGTGGCTTCGAAAAACTGCGGCCCCAGCTGTTTGGTCCGGATGGTGGCGACCGGGCGCTCGTAGGTGAGGCGCGAATAGGTCTGGACGTTGAGGCCGAGCAGGGCGGCGATCGCCGCCGCGGCCAGAAGGCCGCCGCCGCCGACGGCACCGAGGCCGCCCGAGACGAAGCGCCCCCGAAACAGCGAGCCGAGGCCGCTGAACAGGAAGATCACGCCGAGAACCGCCGAGATCGCCGGAACGATCCACCACCACCAGACCATGGCCCATTCCCCTCCGCACAGCTTCCCCGGGACACCGTATAGCCCTAATCCCGCCGTTCGGCGAAGGTTCACCCTCGAGGCGACTGGACTTCGGGCGGCGCGCCGACGATGTTCCGCCGCCATGCCCGCGACGCCCAGTTCCCGATTTGCCGCCCTCCGCCGGTTCCTGAACACGCCGGGATTCGGGCGGAAGGTCGTGCTGCTGCTCGTCGTCGCCCTGGCGTTGAAGCTGGCGGTGAACGTCACCGCCTTCGCGCTGATCGATCGCACGGCGGAGCAGGACGCTCTCGCCCGGTCCTTCCAGGACACCCGCCGGGCGGCGCGATCGGTGCTGATGGGCACGCTGACGGCCGAAACGTCGCAACGCGCCTATTTGTTGACGGGCGAGGCCGCGCGTGAAGCCGAGGCGACCGAAGGTCTGCGGGAAGTGGACCAGGCGTTGCTCGCGCTTGCCGGCGAAGCGCGCGAGGACGCCGAACTGGCCCCGCTGGTCGCGGAGGTGCGCGCCGCCGCCCGTGAGAAGGCCCAGGAACTGGGTGTGACGCTGGATCTGGCGCGGGCCGGACGGAGCGCGGATGCCGTGCGGGTCATGGCCACCGGTCAGGGACAGGCGCTGACGGAGCGGTTGCGGACGGCGGTGAACGCCATCGACGACCTGACCGGGGCCCGTCTGGAAGCGGCGAACTTCGCCTCGACCAACAGCCTGCGCACGGTCGGCGTCATGAACGGCGTCTCCAGCCTGCTGATCGTCGGCCTGGCGATCGTCATCGGCTGGCTGGTCCGGACCTACATCGTCGAGATGCGGGACAAGCAGCTGGACCTCGACCGCCTCAACGCCGGGCTGGAGGACCAGGTGCGCGACCGGACCCTGGCGCTGACCCGGGCCAATGAGGAAATCCAGCGCTTCGCCTACATCGTCAGTCACGACCTGAGAGCGCCGCTGGTGAACGTCATGGGCTACACCTCGGAGCTCGAGCAGGCGGGCCTCGTCATCGACCGCCAGATGACGCTGGTGGAGACGAAGTCTCCGAAGCTGATCGAGCAGGACGCCCTGGTCGCCGTGCGCGAGGACGTGCCGGAGGCGATCGGCTTCATTCGCGCCTCGACCGAGAAGATGGACCGGCTGATCAATGCCATCCTGCGGCTGTCGCGCGACGGCCGCCGGGCCCTGACGCCCGAAGCGATTGACCTGAGGGGCCTCGCGGAGAACGCGATCGCCGCGATTCACCACCAGACCGACGCCCAGGGTGCCGAGATCGAGGTGGGAGACTTGCCCGCCCTTCAGAGCGACCGCCTGACGGTCGAGCAGTTGCTGGGCAATCTGCTCGACAATGCGGTGAAATATCTCGACCCGGCCCGCCCCGGCCGGATCCGCATCGACGGCGTGACGCGCGACGACGGCATGGTGGAGATCCGCGTCGCCGACAACGGCCGCGGCGTGGCCCCGCGGGACCTGGAGCGAATCTTTGAACTGTTCCGGCGCGCCGGCAAGCAGGACCGCCCGGGCGAGGGCCTCGGTCTGGCCTTCGTCCGCAACGGGGCCCGGCGCCTCGGCGGAGAGGTCGAGGTGACGAGCGTCGCCGGGGAGGGCTCGACCTTTTCCCTGATATTGCCCAGAAGACTGCCAGTGACCGCGTCCGGAGACCCCGCATGAGCCATCCCGTCAAGATCGTCATGGTCGAGGACGACCACGGACACGCGCGGCTGATCGAGAAGAATATCCGCCGCGCCAACATCTCCAACGAGATCGCCCATTTCGCGGACGGCGGGTCGGCGCTGGACTACCTCTTTTCCGAAGAGGTGAAGCTCAACGGGCCCCTGCTGATCCTGCTGGACCTGAATCTGCCGGACATGTCGGGCACCGACATCCTGCAGAAGGTCAAGGGCGACGAGCGCCTGCGCCGCGCGCCGGTCGTGATCCTGACCACCACCGACGACAAGGTCGAGATCCAGCGCTGCTACGATCTGGGCTGCAACGTCTACATCACCAAGCCCGTCGACTACGAGAATTTCGCCGACGCCATACGGCAGCTCGGCCTCTTCCTGTCGGTGATGCAGGCCCCGGACATCGAGTGATCGACCTGAAACGCCCCGTCCGGCTGCTCTATGTCGATGACGACCGCGCGTTGTCGCGCCTCGTCCAGAAGGAGCTGGGCCGCCACGGCTACGACGTCGTCTGCGCGGGCGACGGCGACGAGGGACTGCGCCTGATGGCCGAAGGCGGCTGGGACGTCTGCGCCCTGGACCACTACATGCCCGGCCGCGACGGGATCGACGTCCTGCCCGAGATGATCGCCCTGCCCGACGCGCCGCCGGTGGTCTACGTCACCGGCGCGCAGGAGGGTTCCCTCGCCGTGGCGGCCCTGCGCGCCGGCGCCGCCGACTACGTCATCAAGGACGTGTCCGAGGACTTCACCTCCCTGTTGCGCAACGCCGTCGACGACGCGCTGAACCGGCGGCGCCTGCAGCGCGAGAACGAACAGGCCCAGGCCGAGGTGGCCGCCGCCCGCGACCGGGCCGAGGCCATGCTGCGGGAGGTGAACCACCGCGTCGGCAACTCGCTCCAGCTGGTCTCGAGCTTTATTTCCCTGCAGGCGCGCCAGTTGAATGACGGGGGTGCCAAGGTCGCGCTGCGCGAGGCCCAGGTCCGCATCGAGGCGGTGGCCCACGTCCACCGCCGCCTCTACACGTCCGGCGACATGGCGACGGTGGCGTTGCACGAGTACCTGCGCGGACTGATCGACGAGCTCGGCCAGTCTCTCGGCCCGGGCGGCGCCTCGCCGAACCTGACCCTGGAGGCGGAGCCGCTGACGGTGTCCACCGACCAGGCCGTGTCGCTCGGCGTCATCGTCTCGGAACTGGTGACCAATGCGGTGAAATACGCCTATGCGCCCGGGCAGGGGGGCGAGATCCGGGTCATCCTGCGCCGGGCCGAGGGCGACCGGGCGGTGCTGACCGTCGAGGACGACGGGCCGGGCCTGGATCCGGCGGACTCGCGGCCCAAGGGCACGGGGCTTGGCCGCAAGATCATCGCCGCCATGGCCGGCGGCCTGAAGAGCGCGCTGGAGTTCGACGCCGAGCACAAGGGCGTCCGGGCGCGCCTGGCGTTCGACCTTTGACGCCCCGCCTTCAGTTCGGCGAGGCCGAGCCCGGCGTCGACCACAAACGCCGTCCCACGGCCTTCGGGGTCGTCGAGCGGGACGGGCTGATCGCCTGCGTGCGCGTGACGCGCGGCGGCGGCGGCTATTTCGACCTGCCGGGCGGTGCCGTCGACGGGGCGGAGACGGAGGCCGAGGCCCTGGTGCGGGAGTTCGTCGAGGAGACGGGGATGACCGTCGTGCCCGGCGAGCGCTTCGCCGAGGCCGGTCAGTGTTTCCGCAGGTCTGACGGTACTCCTGTCGACAACGTCGGCGGGTTCTGGACCGCGACGTGCCGCGACCATGATCCGGCGGCCAAGGTCGAGGACGACCATGAACTGGTCTGGCTGGACCCTCACCGGGCGGTCGCGGAACTGCGCCATGACGCCCACGCCTGGGCCGTCGCGCGATGGCTGCGGGACCGGGCGAAGCGCGGCCATACGGAACGCTGAGGCGTCGGCGCGCGCTTTCCTGACCGAAGCGGCGTCTTGGTGGCGCCGCCAGACGACAGGGAGCTCCCCATGCCCGATCATGATCGCATCGAAGGCGCCGCCAAACAGGCCGGCGGCAACATCAAGGAAGCCGTCGGCAAGGTGACCGGCGACGAAAAGCTGAAGGCCGAGGGTCAGGCCGACCAGGTCGAGGGCAAGGTCCAGAACACCATCGGGGGCGTCAAGGACGCCGTGCGCGGCAAGGACTGATCTTCACCAGCCCAGAACGCGTTCCAGTTCGGCCGGGTCCCCCGTGCCGATGACGCAACGGCCGGACGTCGACGACGTCCGGCCGTCGTCGTCCCGGGTCTCGTCCCTCGTGCATGTCGTGCGCGGGCGACGCGCGGCCGCGCGGCGGTCCTGCTCTTCGCGGACCGCGCGGTCGATTCGGTCGAAGCACTCGGCGACCCCCTCAGACGCCGGGCGCACCTCCGGTCGGCACTGCCGGGCGGCGTAGTAGACCGGATCCGACAGGGCCTCTGCCGGAAGGGGCTCCCGGGTGGCTGAGGCGGCGGCTGGCGCGCCCGAGGCGCGGGAGTTGGCGAATGCGCGGTCGAAGGGTTCGACAGGTTGGGCCGATGGACCCCAAACCGGGCCTTCGGCAAGGTGCCCCAAGGAAAATCGCGGACGCTCGGCGGGACGCGGCGTGACGGTATCCGCCACCGTGCCCGAGGAAGCGGGCGCACGTTCCGCCACCGTTTCGGCATACGCCGAAAAATCTACCGACGACTGCGCGCGGGGCGGCGGCGGCGCTGCGAAGGGATCGGCGAGCGTCGATGCGGCGGCCGGAGGCGGGGCGGTGGAGATGACCTCTCCCGGAGGTGGATCCTGGAACGCCAAGGTCAGCGAAGCGGTGGCGAGCAGAAGCATGGCGAAAGTCCCTCCGCGGACCTTCGTGCGCTCAATGGCCGGCCACGACCACTGACGGAGCCTGACGGCAGCCGCCCGCCCGTGGGTCAGCGCGACAGGGCGCGCATGGCCTTGTCCAGACCCTCGAGCGTCAGCGGATACATGCGGTCTTCGACCAGTTCGCGGATCATGCCCACCGACGCGGAATAGCCCCAGTAGCGCTCGGGTGCCGGGTTCAGCCAGGCGATGCGGTCCCACTGCTGGGTCGCCCGCTTCAACCAGACGGCCCCGGCCTCCTCGTTCCAGTGCTCGACGGAGCCGCCGGGCATGGTCACTTCATACGGAGACATGGTGGCGTCGCCGACGAAGATGGCGCGCCAGTCGCCGGGGTATTTGTTCAATACCTCCCAGGTCGGCGTCTTCTCGGCGTGACGCCGCCGGTTGTCCTTCCAGACGCCTTCGTAGAGGCAGTTGTGGAAGTAGAAGAATTCCAAGTGTTTGAACTCGGTCCGAGCGGCGGAGAACAGCTCTTCGCAGAGCTGGACGTGGGCGTCCATCGACCCGCCGACATCGAGGAACAGCAGGACCTTGATGGTGTTGCGGCGCTCGGGCCGCATGTGGATGTCCAGCCAGCCCTGGCGCGCGGTGCCGTCGATGGTGGCGTCCATGTCCAGCTCGTCGGGCGCGCCCTGGCGCGCGAAGCGGCGCAGCCGGCGCAGGGCGACCTTGATGTTGCGCGTGCCCAGTTCGACCGAGTCGTCCAGGTTGCGATACTCGCGCTTCTCCCAGACCTTGACCGCGCGGCCCTGTCGCCCCGGCCCGCCGATGCGCACGCCCTCGGGATTGTAGCCGCCGTGGCCGAAGGGGCTGGTCCCGCCGGTGCCGATCCACTTGTTGCCGCCTTCGTGCCGGCCTTGCTGCTCCTCGAGCCGCTTGCGCAGGGTGTCCATCAGCGCGTCGAGGCCGCCGAGCGCCTGGATCTGCGCCTTCTCCTCGTCGGAGAGGTATTTCTCGGTCAGCAGCTTCAGCCAGTCCCCGGGGATCTCGGCCGGCGCCAGCGCATCGGGTCCGACGCTTTCGACCCCGGAGAACACCCGGGCGAAGACCTGGTCGAAGCGGTCGTAGTGCTTCTCGTCCTTGACCAGCACGGCGCGCGACAGGTGGTAGAAGTCGTCGACGCGCCCCGACGCCACGCCGCGGTCCATGGCGTCCATCAGATGCAGCCATTCCTTCAACGACACCGGAACCTTGGCGTCGCGCAGGGCGGTGAAGAAGGGCAGGAGCATCAGCCGTCTTCCGTCACTGGCCGGCCGTGAAGGCGTCCCAGCCGCCGGGGATGGCGATGGCGAAGGCGAAGGTGGTGATGACCGTCGTGTCCGGGTCGCTCGCCGAGCCGGTGCCGCGCGCCTTGAAGGTCCAGCCGTCGATGTTGCGGACGACGACGACGTTGGTGGCCGGATTGCCGTTGCGCTCCCCCGTGAAGGCGGCCGCGCGCGGTTCGGGCTGGTCCCCGACGCGGGCCGACTCGAATTCGGCGATCGGCTCCACGTTCTGCCAGGCGCGGCGGATGTCGCCGACGGCCGAGGCGAACAGATCCTCCTCGCTCCACTGCTGGGGATAGCGGGTGACGATCATGCTGACGAAGATTTCGTCCCACCAGGCGGCGCAGCCGACGTCCTCGCCCGCAGGCGGGCCGTCGGGCTGGACCGGATAGAGGTTGATCGCGTCGCGGTCGTCCACGGCCGGGAAGTTGCACAACAGGCCGCTGGGCACATGCCGGACCTGGGGCATTTCGGTAGTCGTGGCGTTGACGAACCACGCGCCGGCGCCGCTGCGGGCGATGACCGCGTCGGCGTGGGCCCGGGCCGCTTCGGTGTCGCGAGCCTGGGCGAGAGCCGCGCCCGCGGCGGCGCTCCAGATCAGGGCTGCGGTCAGAATGCGCGACATGGTCAACTCCGGTGGCGACGCGACACGTCACCATGCCTCAGCCGGCGGGTCCATCCCGGCGGAGGATGAACTCGTCGTCCATCCAGCTCCCGACCGGGTACTGATACTCCCCGGCCTTCACGAAACCGTGGGCGGCATAGAGCTTCTGCGCCTTGAGGTTGCCGCTCCAGACGCCGATCCAGAGGGGGCCGTCGGAGTTGGCCGCCATCCAGTCGAGCGCGCGGGTCAGAAGCGCGGTGCCGAGGCCGAGCCCCTGGGCCGAGCGGTCGACGTAGAGGCGGCGCAGCTCGGCGTCGCGCGGCGTGGCGTCCGGATGCGGCAGGCCGTTGGGGCCGGCGTTGGCGAAGGCCAGCAGGTCGCCGTCCCGGTCGGCCACCCACCAGGCCGCGCCGGGCTCGGCCAGCGCCGCCCGGGTCGCCTCGACGCCGAAGGTCTTGTCCAGATGGGCGGCCAGGTCCGCCTGCGGATAGGGAATGCCGAAGCCGGTCACGAAGGTGTCGATGAAGGTGCGGCGGCCCAGTCGGGCGAGGGCCTCGGCGTCTTCGGGGCGGGCGGGGCGGATCAGAACGTCGGCGGGCATGGCGGCGCTTTAGCGGGATCACGCCGGGCGGGACAGGGGGCGAGTCGGCGCCTATGGTGAACGCATGGCCGTGCCGATCTTCACCCACCCGGACATGATCCGCCACGCGACGGGGGAGGGGCACCCCGAGCGGCCGGCGCGCCTGACAGCCGTGCTCGATGCCCTGGCCGACGCCGGGCAGGACGGCGACCGCCGGGCCGCGACGGAGGCGGAGGTCGCCGATCTGGAGCGCGTGCATCCGGCCGGCTTCGTCCGCGGCATCCTGGACGCCTCGCCGGACGCGGGCATGCGGGCGCTGGACCCGGACACCGTCCTGTCGCCCGGAAGCGTGCGGGCGGCGCGGCTGGCGGCCGGCGCCGTGATCGACGCGGTCCGCGCCGTGGCGGCCGGAGACATCACCCGCGCCTTCTGCGCCGTGCGGCCGCCCGGACATCACGCGGAGCCGGACAGGGCCATGGGCTTCTGCCTGTTCTCGAACGTCGCGGTGGCCGCGCGGGCGGCGCAGGCGGCGGGGCTGGCCCGCGTGGCGGTCATCGACTTCGACGTCCATCACGGCAACGGGACCCAGGCGGCGGTCGAGGCCGATCCGACCCTGTTTCTCGGCTCGATCCACCAGATGCCGCTGTATCCCGGCACGGGCGCGGCGTCCGAGATGGGGGTCGGGAACGTCGTCAACGTGCCCGTGCCGCCGCACGCCGCCCGCGAATCGTGGCGGACCGCGTTTCAGGGCGGCCTGGCGCCCGCGCTGGAGGCGTTCGCGCCGGACCTGATCCTGATCTCCTCGGGCTTCGACGCGCATCGGCGCGACCCGCTGGCCCACCAAAGCCTCGAGGCCGAGGATTTCGCCTGGGCCACGCGGGCCGTCGCCGAGGTGGCGCGCCGGGTCTGCGGCGGCAGGATTGTGTCGTCGCTCGAGGGCGGTTACGACCTCGAGGGACTGGGTCGGTCCGCCGTCGCCCACGTCGAGGCCCTGGGGGAGGAATGAGGATGCGCGCCGACCGGTATCCAGCCGGCTCCTTCGCCGTCCGTGGATCATGACCGTGCAGGAGCCGATCGCCCCTCCCGTCGCCGCGCCCGCGCCCGCCGTTCCGGCGGCGGCCCCGGCGGCAGCGCGTCCCGGCTCAATCATCCTCACCCGCCACGGCGAGCCCGCGCTGTCGCGGAAATGCCTGATCACAGCGCGCCAGTACAAGGACTGGTGGGCGCAGTATGAGATCGGGGGCCTGCTGGCCGGCCAGACGCCGCCGGCCGCTCTCGTGGCCGCGGCCGAAGGGGCAGGGGCCATCTATGCCTCGACGCGGCAGCGCGCGCAGGAGACCGCCGCGGCGGTCGCCGCCGGGCGCGAGGTGATGTCGGACGCCCTGTTCATCGAGGCCCCCTTGCCGCCGCCCGCCTTGCCGGACGTGCTCAAGCTGTCGCCGCGCTGGTGGGGCGTGGTCTCGCGCATCTGGTGGCGGCTGTCCGACCGTCACCACACGGAAGAAACCCATCGGGAGGCGAAGATTCGCGCCGACCTGGCGGCCCGCAAGCTGATCGAGCGGGCCGAGGCGGGTCAGGACGTGCTGGTGCTGGCCCACGGCTATTTCAACCACATGGTCGGCAGACGGCTGAAGGCCAACGGCTGGGCCCTCGTCCACAACCAGGGCTTCAAATACTGGAGCCAGCGGCGCTACGAGCGGCGCTGACCGTTGCCGCGCAGGCGCGCCGGTTCTAGGTTCCGCCGCGATGACCGAACACGCCCCCGCCGACGCCGACCTGTCCTTCGAAGCCGCCCTGACGCGCCTGGAGGCGCTGGTGCAGCGCCTGGAGTCCGGCCAGGCCCCCCTGGAAGAGGCCGTGACCCTGTATGAAGAGGGCGCGCGCCTGAAGAGCCTCTGCGAGGATCGACTGAAGGCCGCCCAGCTGCGGGTCGAAAAGGTGGTTCTGGGCGCCGACGGCCGCCCGACCGGCACGACACCGGCCGACTTCGGCCAATGAGCGGCCCCGCCGCGCAGATCGGGTTCGACGACTTCCGGAAGGTGGATGTGCGCCTCGGCCGCGTGGTCGAGGCCGCGCCGTTTCCCGAGGCGCGCAAGCCCGCCTTCAAGCTGAAGATCGACTTCGGCCCGGATATTGGCGTGAAGACGTCCTCGGCCCAGATCACGCGGCACTACACGATCGATCAGCTGCAGGGGCGGCTGGTGGCGGCGGTGGTGAACTTCCCCCCGCGCCAGATCGGGCCCTTCATGTCCGAGGTGCTGACGCTCGGCTTCCCCGACGCCGACGGCGAGGTCGTGCTGGTCGGCGTGGACCGCGACGCCGTCGTCGGCGGACGGCTGTTTTGACGGCGCTGGCCGCCAACTCGCCGGAGCAGGGCGTGCTGGACCGGGTCGCGGAGGTCGCCGATCTGGTGACCGTGGCGCTGGACGAACTGCTGCCGCGCGCGGACGGACCCGAGTCCCGGCTGACCGAGGCCATGCGCTATGCCGCGCTGGGGCCGGGCAAGCGGCTGCGGCCGTTTTTCGCGCTTGAGGCGGCGCGCCTGTTCGACCTCGAGGAACGGCCGGTGCTACGGGCGGCCTGCGCCCTGGAGTGCGTGCACGCCTATTCGCTGGTGCACGACGACCTGCCCTGTATGGACGACGACGACGTGCGGCGCGGACGGCCGACGGTGCATCGCGCCTATGACGAGTCCACGGCGGTGCTGGCGGGCGACGCGCTGCAGACGGCGGCCTTCGACATCCTGCTGCACGAGGACACCCACGACGACCCGGCGGTGCGGTGCGAACTGGCGGCGCGTCTGTCGCTGGCGTCGGGCGCGCGCGGCATGGCGGGCGGCCAGATGATCGACCTGATGGGTGTGCGCGACGATCTGGGCGGGGTGGCGCGCATGCAGCGGCTGAAGACAGGGGCGCTGTTCGCCTATGCGTTCGAGATCCCGCTGATTCTGGCGGACGCCGGCGACGTGGCGCGGCACGCCCTGCTCAGCTTCGCCCACGACGTCGGTCTGGCCTATCAGATCGTCGACGACCTGCTGGACGCCGAGGGCGACGAGCAGACGCTGGGCAAGGCGGCGGGGGGCAAGGACGCCGCGCGCGGCAAGACGAATTTCGTGACTCTGCTGGGCGTGGATCAGGCCCGCGGCCGGGTGACGCATCTGGCCGATCAGGCGCGCGGTCATCTGGCGCCTTTCGGGGGCGATGCGGAAATCCTCAAGGCCAGCGTGGATCATGTGCTGACCCGGCGGCGTTGACCCCGGGAGCCCTCACCGTTTCCTCAGACATTCCTCACTGGCGCTCGCCGCGCGAGACGTTCAAGAGAGGGACGAAACCCGCCACCGCCCGCCGTGGGCGTCGCCCAAGTATCCTAGATGCCCGACACGCCCCTGCTCGATAAGGTCAAGCTTCCTGCGGACATGCGCGGCTTCGACCTGCCCCAGCTGAAGCAGCTGGCGCAGGAGGTCCGGGCCGAGACGATCGATGCCGTCTCGGTCACGGGCGGGCATCTGGGCGCAGGCCTGGGCGTGGTCGAGCTGACCGTCGCCCTGCACCACGTGTTCGAGACGCCGGACGACATCCTGATCTGGGACGTCGGCCACCAGTGCTATCCGCACAAGATCCTGACGGGCCGGCGCGACCGCATCCGCACCCTGCGTCAGGGCGGAGGCCTGTCGGGCTTCACCAAGCGCAGCGAGAGCGCGTTCGACCCGTTCGGCGCGGCCCATGCCTCGACCTCGATCAGCGCCGCCCTCGGTTTCGCCACGGCGCGCGATCAGCAGGGCAAGACCAATCGCGTCGTGGCCGTCATCGGCGACGGCTCGATGTCCGCGGGCATGGCCTACGAGGCGATGAACAACGCCGTCGAGGCGACCTCGGGCCAGCTGATGGTGGTGCTGAACGACAACGACATGTCGATCGCCCCGCCGGTGGGCGGCATGAGCGCCTATCTGGCCGGCCTCGTGGCGGGCGGGACCTATCGCGGCATGCGCAAGCTGGGCAAGAAGGTCGCCGAACACCTGCCGCGCCCCTTCAAACAGGCGGCCAAGCGGGCCGAGGAGTACGCCCGCGGCATGGTCACGGGCGGGACCTTCTTCGAAGAGCTGGGCTTCTACTACGTCGGGCCGATCGACGGGCACGACCTGGACAACCTGGTGCCGATCCTGAAGAACGCCGCCGCCATCACCGACAAGCCGGTGCTGGTCCACGTCGTGACCCAGAAGGGCAAGGGCTATGCCCCCGCCGAGAGCAGCGCGGACAAGCTGCATGCCGTGGTCAAGTTCGACGTGATCTCGGGCAAGCAGTCCAAGCCGGTGTCGAACGCGCCCAGCTACACCAAGGTGTTCGGGAGCGAGCTGATCAAGCGCGCGCGGCTGGACCCGAAGATCGTCGCCGTCACGGCCGCCATGCCGTCGGGCACCGGGCTGGATCTGTTCGGCCAGGCCTTCCCCGAGCGGACTTACGACGTCGGCATCGCCGAACAGCACGCGGTGACCTTCTGCGCGGGCATGGCCGCGGACGGGCTCAAGCCGGTGTGCGCGATCTATTCAACCTTCCTGCAGCGCGGTTACGACCAGGTCGTCCACGACGTGGCCATCCAGTCGCTGCCGGTGCGCTTCGCCATGGACCGGGCCGGCCTGGTCGGCGCGGACGGCTCGACCCACGCCGGCAGTTTCGACGTCGGCTATATGGGCGCCCTGCCGGGCATGGTGCTGATGGCGGCTGCGGACGAGGCCGAGCTGGCCGCCATGATCGCGACCTCGCTGGAGATCGACGACCGTCCGAGCGCCTTCCGCTATCCGCGCGGCGACGGCGTGGGCGTGGAGATTCCGGAACTGGCCGCCCCGCTGGAGATCGGCCGCGGCCGCATCGTGCGCGAGGGCACGGCGGTGGCGATCCTGAGCCTGGGCACGCGGCTGCAGGAATCCCTCAAGGCCGCCGACCTGCTGGCCGCGCGCGGCATCTCGGCGACCGTGGCGGACGCCCGGTTCGCCAAACCGCTGGACCTCGACCTGATCCTGCGATTGGCCCGGGAGCACGAGGCCCTGATCACGGTGGAGGAGGGGGCCATGGGCGGCTTCGGTGCCTTCGTGCTGCAAGCCCTGGCGGAGAAGGGGGCTCTCGACGCCGGGCTCAAGATCCGCAGCCTGCACCTGCCCGACGTCTTCCAGGACCACGACGCGCCGGCGACGCAGTACGACCAGGCGGGGCTGAACGCGGACCAGATCGCGGCGGCGGCGATGGCCGCGCTGGGCGTGGCCAAGGGCGCGGCGCGGGCCTGATTCCCCGGGCGCAAGCCTTGCCGCCCGCCGTCTGGCCCCCCAGTTAGGCCCCTCCCCAACGGAGTTTCCTCCCGACGCCCCAGGAGCGCCGATGCCGCACGCCGACACCCTGATCTCGACCCTGGTCGGCGGCTTCGTTCTGGCCTTCGTGTTCGGCATGCTGGCGAACCGGCTGAAGCTCTCGCCGCTGGTCGGCTATCTGCTGGCGGGCGTCGCCGTGGGGCCGTTCACCCCGGGCTATGTGGCCGACACCGCCCTTGCGCCCCAGTTGGCCGAGATCGGCGTCATCCTGCTGATGTTCGGGGTCGGGCTGCACTTTTCCCCGAAGGACCTGATGCAGGTGCGCAAGGTGGCCGTGCCCGGCGCTGTGGTCCAGGTCGCGGCGGCCACCGGCATGGGCTGGCTGCTGGGGCGCTTCGTCCTCGGACTGGGCGACGTCGAGGCCGCGCTGATGGGCTTCGCCCTGTCGGTCGCGTCCACCGTCGTGCTGATGCGGGCTCTGGAGGAGCGCAAGCAGAACAGGGGCGAGGTCGGCCGCGTCGCCGTCGGCTGGCTGATCGTCGAGGACCTGGTGATCGTCATCGCCCTGGTCCTGCTGCCCATGCTGCTGGCGCCCGCGGGGGAAGCCTCCAGCGCGGGCGATCTGGCCGCCGGCGTGGGCTGGACCCTGCTGAAGGTCGCGCTTTTCGTCGCCTTCATGCTGGTCGTCGGAGGCCGGGTCCTGCCGTGGCTGCTGGTGCGGATCGCCCACACCCGGTCGCGCGAACTGTTCACCCTGGGCGTGCTGGCCATCGCGCTGGGCATCGCCTGGATCGCCTACCAGCTGTTCCACTCGTTCGCGCTGGGGGCCTTCCTGGCGGGGCTGGTGCTGAACGGGACGCCGCTGGGCCACAACGCGGCGGAACGCAGCCTGCCGCTGCGGGACGCCTTCGCCGTGCTGTTCTTCGTGTCGGTCGGCATGCTGTTCGATCCGATGATCCTGATCGAGCAGCCGGCGGCGGTGATGATCGCGCTGGGCATCGTCATCGTCGGCAAGACGGTGGCCGCGCTGGCAATCACGACGGCGTTCCGGCTGGACCGCGCCACCAGCCTGACGGTCGGTGCCTCGCTGGCCCAGATCGGGGAGTTCAGCTTCATCCTGGCCGCGCTGGGCGTCTCGCTGGGGGCCATGAGCCAGACCACCCACGACCTGATCCTCGCCGCCGCCCTGCTGTCGATCTCGCTGAACCCGTTCGTGTTCAAGCTGATCGACCGCATGGGGGCCAAACCGCAAACGCCCCCGGCCGGAGCCGAGGGCGTCGCGGTGGGAGAGCGGCTCTAGCCCGTCACAGCACCCCGATCATGCTCGCCACCAGCGGGTGGCGGACGATGTCGCGCTCGGCCAGCCGGACCACGCCGATGTCCGGCACCGCCACCAGCCGCTCGGCGATGTCCGACAGGCCGGACACGCCGGGCAGCAGATCCGACTGCTGCGGGTCGCCGGTCACCACCATGGTCGAATGCCATCCGAGACGCGTCAGCAGCATCTTCAGCTGGACGTAGGTGCAGTTCTGGGCCTCGTCGACGACGATGAAGGCGTTGTTCAGGGTGCGGCCGCGCATGTAGCCGATGGGCGCGATCTCGATCAGCCCCTCGGCCATCAGCGCCTTGACCCGCTTCATCGACAGCCGGTCCGACAGGGCGTCGTAGAGGGGGCGCAGATAGGGGGCCAGCTTGTCCTCCATGTCGCCGGGCAGGAAGCCGATCGATTCGCCCGCCTCGACCGCCGGGCGGCTCAGCACGATGCGGCCGACCTTGCCGGCCTCCAGCGCCTCGACGGCCTTGGCCACGGCCAGATAGGTCTTGCCCGTGCCGGCCGGGCCCAGGGCCAGCACCAGGTTGTGATGATCGATCATGGTCATCAGCTCGGCCTGCCCGTCCGACTTCGGCTTCAGCGTCTTGAGATAGGCCTGGTCCCGCTCGTCGTTCGAGGGATGGGGCGACCACCCGCGCTGGCCCTGGCCGGCGTGGTGGCCGGCGTGGGGGGGCAATCGCCGCACCTTGGCGTCCTCGATGAACTGGCCACCGTCGAGGACGCCGAATTCACGGGACATCTCGCGGGTCTGACGCTTGAGGGCCGAACGCTTGGTCATCTGTGCCTCCAGGGCATGAAAAAAGGCGATGCTGCGAAAGCATCGCCTCGGACGAGAGCGGGGAGGAAGGAAGCGGAGTCGACGTGGCCGCCCGGGTCGGTGGAAGCTTCATGCTCCAGCGGGTGAACCCGCCGACCGGAACGCAGCACGCGCGTTCTCCTGGGGCTGACCGGACCGGGGTTGATCCGGCTTCGGATCCGGTGCCGATATGTCGGCCTCGAATCGCACTGACAGTTTGATCCTATCGTGGTTTCCAAACGCTTAAAGAGCGGATTTTGTTCAGATTTAGAGGGGGTTCGGATGAATGTTCACGCGCTCGGAGACAAGTCTCCGCAGCTGCCGGGCGACGGCGAATACTGGATCGCCCCGAACGCCACCTTGATAGGAGACGTGATTCTCAAACCGGGCGCCAGCGTCTGGTTCGGCGCCGTGCTGCGGGGCGACAACGAGCCGATCACGGTGGGTGAGGACACCAACATCCAGGAGAATTCGGTCCTGCACACCGATATGGGCGAGCCGCTGACCCTCGGCCGCGGCGTGACCGTGGGCCACATGGCCATGCTCCACGGCTGCACGGTCGGCGACTACAGCCTGATCGGCATCGGGGCGGTGGTGCTGGGCCGGGCGCGGATCGGGAACCACTGTCTCGTCGGCGCCGGTGCCCTGATCACCGAGGGCAAGGAATTTCCGGACGGTTCGCTGATCGTCGGCAGCCCCGCCCGCGTCGTGCGGCAGCTGGAGCCGGGCCAGATCGCCGCGCTCAGGGGGTCGGCCGAGCACTACGTCCAGAACTGGAAGCGATTCGCCCGGGACATGCGTCCGGCCTGACGCTCAGGCGAGGCGACGGCCGTCCAGCGCCGCGAGCGTGAGCCGCGGTCGGGCGGGCTCGCCGACCGCGACGGAGGCCTGGGCCGAAAGGCGATGCGCCGTCCGCTCGGTGGGCGCCGGCCCCGGCGCGCGGGCATAGAGGCCCAGAATCAGCTCCCGCCCCCCGCCGTCGCCGCGCAGGGCCGTCAGGGTCACCTCGAAGGCGGACCCGCCGGCGGTCGCCGCCACCACCACCGGCCGGGCTTCCCGCACCGTCTGGCGCAGCGCCGACGCCACCAGCGGCCGCGAGCCGCCGCGCCACAGCGACAGCAGGGCCGCGCCCGTCAACGGCGAGTCGTGGAAGGTCTCAAGCCAGTCCCCGGCCAGCCGGACACGCGCGTCTTCGCCCACGCGCTCGGCGAGGAAGGCGCGCTTCAGACGCGGGCCCAGAGCCTCGGGGACCAGCATGGCGCGGTCCGGCAGACCGCCGCGCGCGCCCTCGGCCCGGCTCAAGGCGGTCCAGAAGTCGATCAGGGCGCGCGTGTCGGAATGGAACATCTTCGCCGTCTCCGCGCCCGTTCGCGCAATTCCGGGGCCGGATCGAAACGGAATCGAAAGGCGCTGCATGCTCCTCTCCAATCCAATCACGGCCCGGTTCTTGCTGGACATTCGGCCGACTGAACCTCTGGAGGCGACCTCGATGCGGTTGCATGCGCTCACCTGGCTGCCGGCGGCGGTGACCCTGTTCGCCGTCTCGGCCTTCGCCGAGAAGGCCGCGGCCCAGTGCGGACCGGTGTGTCCGCCCCCGCCGCCCCCGTGCTGCGAGCCGCCGCCCCCGCCTCCGCCGCCTCCCCCCCCGCCGCGGCCGTGCTGCGACCAGCCGCCCCCGCCTCCCTGCTGCGGCGGCGGCGGCAACGTGAACGTCAACGTCAACGTCAATGCGAACTCGAACGCCTCGGCCAGCGCCTCGGCGCGGGGCGGGGCCACGGTGATCGTGGCGGGCGGCGGCGGCGCCTACGTCAACGTCGAGCAGCCCTATCCGACGACCATCCAGGGCCTGCACGTCGGCGGCGGCATGGTGCGTGAAGTCATCAAGGTGCCGTTCGAATCGCGCCGTCGCGTGGAGCGGCGGGTGGTCATCCGCGCCGTCTGCATGGACGATCGCGGCAGGCCGCACCCGGCCGCCCAGGTCCGTCCCGACCGGGACGTCTGGGGCGACTACGACGGCGAGCTGTACCGCTGCCTGGCCGGCACCTGGATGCAGGTGACCATCGCCGACTGGGAGGGAAGCGAGCGCTTCGAGCACGGCGAGACCACGACCTGCCGCAAGGGCGACAGCCTGTGGCACGCGCCGGGCGGCACCGTGGAGTGCAAGCCGCAGAAGCCCGAACGCGACTGCAACGAGCGCTCGCTGCTGCGCCGCTACGGCGTCGGCGTGAAGGTCCTGACCATGTGGTACGAGGAGACCTACACCGAGTATCGCGAAGAGGTCGTGGTCCGCGAGGGCTGGGCCGTGCAGGGCGGCGCGATCACGCTGGACGGCGGCGTCGGCGGCCGCGTCTTCTGACGACGCTGTTCACCCGCCCGTCAGGCGGTTTGATGCAGATTGCGGGTTCGTCGCTCCGTCGACGATCCTGAGAGAGACTGGCCCCGGCCGCGAGAGCGCCGGGGCCTTTTTTCGTCTCACTCGGCCGACGGGGCGGCGGCGCGGGGCGTCACGGTGATGCGGTAGGCGGACGAGGGGCTCAGGTATTTCGCCGCCGCCGCCTGGACCTCGGCGGCGGTGATCGCCTCGAGATCCGACTCGGCCGAGCGCAGGGCCGGCAGGCGGTTGGGGTCGGTCTGGGCCTCCGACAGTTCGGAGATCCAGAACTCATTGGTCGCCCGGCTGCGACGCAGGGCCTCGACGCGCGGGCGACGGGCGCGTTCCAGCTCGTCCTCGGTGATCGGGTCCGTGCCCAGCGAGGCGGCGATGCGGTCCACGTCGGCGAAGAAGCCGGCCAGCTTCTCCGGCGGGGCTTCGATGGCGGCCGAGACGTAGCCGTAGCCTTCGAAATTGCCCGAAGCCTGGGCCCCGACGTTCGGGGAATAGGTCACGGCCTGCCCCTCGCGCAGCTCCTCGATCAGGCGCAGCCGCAGGACGTCGGCCAGCAGCCGGACCACCCGGGCTTCGCGGGTGTCGGTGAAGTTGTCGACCGCGGGCCAGGCCACGAAGCCCAGCGCCTGGTCCGGGCGGCCGCCGTGCTTGAAGTCCAGCGGCGTGGAGACGCCGGCGGGGAAGCGGGCGGACAGCTGGGCCGCCGACGGCGGGGTGGCCGCCGCGCGGGCCGGCAGGGCGCCGAAGGTCGAGGCGACCGAGGCGATGGCCGCGTCGACGTCGACGTCGCCGACGATGATGATCTCGATCGGACCGGTAGCCAGCGCCGGGGCGACGGCCGCCTTCAGGTCGTCGATCGACCACGCCGCCACATTCTCCAGCGTCGGGAAGGCGAAGCGGGCGTCGCCGGGGCGAAGCCGGCTGGTGGCCTCGCGGGCGAAGACGCCCTGGGTGGTGGCCTCGAGCGTCGGCAGGGCGGCGCGGAACTGGGCCCGGGTCCGCTCGAACGGCTCCGGACGCCAGCCGGCGTCGGTCACATAGGCGGCGAGCACCTGCATCTGCACGTCCAGATCGGCCGGCTTGGTCGCGCCCGACAGGACGAAGGCGTCCTCGCCGGCGGACAGGCTGGCGCGATAGGTCTTGCCGGACAGAACCTCTTCCAGCTGCTGGGCGGTCAGGCGGCCAAGGCCGCCTTCGGCGAAGACGGGACCCAAGGCGAGGATCGGCAGGGTCCGGTCGGTCGGCAGCTCCAGCAGGCCCTGGCCGATGCGGACGGACACCAGGACCTGTTCGTCGCGGAACTCGGTCGGCTTGATGGTCAGGCGCACGCCGTTGTCGAAGGTGATGAAGGTCGCGTCGACGTCCGCGACCACGGTGCGCTCGGCGACCGTTCCGGCGGCACCGAAGTCGGCGTAATCCCAGGCCAGGGCGGCGGTGGCTTCCGGCGCGGTCACGGCGACGGCCTCGGAGGTCGTCAGGGCGTCCAGAAGGGCCGCCTCGCCGCCGTCGACGGCGGTCGGACCGGACATGAACACCAGCGGTCCGCCACCGGTGAAGGTGGTCTTCAGCACGGCGTTGACGTCGGCGGCGGTCAGGCCGGCCACGGCGGCCTCGAAGGTTGCCAGATCGGTCGCGGGCGAGGTGAAGACCTGATCCTCGTTCACGGCGCCGACGATGCCGTTGGCCAGCGCCGGGGTGCGGCGGGTCGCGGCACCCTCGGCGGCATTGGTCAGGGCCGTGCGCAGCTCGGTGATCTCGCGGTCCAGCTCGGCCTGGCTGACGCCGAACTGGACGATACGGCGGGTCTCCTGCTCGATGGCGGTCAGGGCCGGCTGCCAGGCGTCGCCGTCATAGTTGGCCGAGACATTGGCCAGAAGCACCGAGTCGAACAGGTTCGAGCGGCCAGCCGCGGCGCTGATGAAGGGCGGCTCGGCCCCGCGGCCGATCACGCCGAGACGGCGGTTCAGCACGGACAGGCCCAGACCGCGCACGACGTTCTCGCGGCGCAGGGCCTGGGTGTCGGCGCGGGTGTCGGGCGACGAGATCCAAGCGATCTGGATCGACGGCGTCAGGCCGGCCTCGACGTAGAGACCCGCTTCGCGACCCCGCGGCTGGACCTCGCCGATCACCGGTTCGGCCCCTTGGGCGCTGCTGCCGGTCCAGTCGCCGAAGGTCGAGACGACCTTGGCTTCCATGGCGTCGACGTCGAAGTCGCCGACCACCACGACGGTGGCGCGCTCGGGCCGGTAATAGGCCTCGTAGAACTCCACGAAACGCTCGCGCGGGGCGTTGGCCAGCACCGAGGTGGAGCCGATCGGCAGGCGCTTGGGCACCAGCTGGCCCGGCATCAGGAACTCCAGCTGGGCCACGAGGGCGCGCAGGCCGGGGCTGGCGCGGGTGCGCTCCTCCGACAGGACGATACCGCGCTCGCGGTCGATGGCGGCCGTCTCCAGCAGGGCCTCGCCCAGCATCTGGCGCAGGATGAACAGGCTCTCGTCGACCGTGGCGTCGTCGGTGCGCGGCAGGTCCAGTTGGTAGATGGTCTGGTCGAAGCCGGTGGAGGCGTTGGTGTCGGCCCCGAAGGCCAGGCCCAGACGTTCCAGCCGCTTGGTCAGGTCGCCCTCGGGCACCTCGGTCGAGCCGTTGAAGGCCATGTGCTCCATGAAGTGGGCCAGACCCAGCTGGTCCTCGCGCTCCATCAGCGAGCCGGCATCGATGCGGACGCGGATCGAGGCCTGCCCCGGGGGCGAGGCGTTGCGCATGATGGCGTAGCGCAGGCCGTTCGGCAGCTGGCCGAAGCGCACGTTTTCCGCCGCCGGCAGGTCGCTGGCCGCCTGGGGCCAGGGATCGGACGGCTGCACGCTCGACGCGGACGCCGCGGGCGTGGCCTCCTGCGCCATGACGACGGCGGGCAGGGCGGTGGCGAGCGCCAGCGACGAGACGGCGAGCAGCAGGATACGGCGGGGGGAACGCATGAACGGTCAGCTCCGGAGACGGGGCGGCGACAGTCGGACGCCGCATGGGGTCGCGCAAGGGCGCGGGTCGTCGCACGGATGCCCGCCCCGGTTCCGCCTCACAAGTTACAATCCCGTCAGTTTCCGGGACGGGTGACGTAGAAGTTCGCCGCGTTGCCGACCGCGTTCGTGCCGGTGATCACCGCGCGGCCGTCGCCGGACACGGTCGTGCGCGCCGTCGCGGAGACGTCGCCGCTGTTGGTCTGGTCATTGTCCGCCTGCAGCGTGGCCCCGCACTCGGCGCAGGCGTAGCCGGTGACGCTGTTGCCGACGGCGTCGGCACCGACGTAGGCGTCATAGCCGTAGGCACCCGCGAAGCTGGCGTCGGCCTGGACCCCGCCAGAGTTGAACTGGGTGTTGTCGATGCGGACGTAGATGTCCTCATTGCCCACCGACAAGGTATTCCCCGACGCCTGCGCATGGCTGGTGGCGCGGCCGTAGTCGTAGCTGGTGACGATGGACTCGGCCCAGACCTGCGCCGCGTTGTCCTGCTGCGCCTCCACAACCGACGACCCGCCGGCGTTGGCGAAAACGCCCTGGTTGCCGCCGGCGCGGGCCCGCCCGGCCAGATCCCAGGCATTGCCGGCGTTGGCGCTGGTCCCCGCCTGCACGAGGGCGCCCGTGTTCGACTGCGTGAGACGAAGCTCCTGGCTGGCGGGTGCCGTGCCCGTGTAGGCCGCGACGTTGCCGAGCGCCTGACTGGTGACCTCGGTCTCGCCGGGGGCGTACTGGACCGCCACATAGTTCGAGGAGA
The DNA here is from genome assembly GCA_018820275.1 of Alphaproteobacteria bacterium. Lineage (GTDB taxonomy): Bacteria > Pseudomonadota > Alphaproteobacteria > Caulobacterales > Caulobacteraceae > Brevundimonas. The sequence goes on along the minus strand of JAHJOO010000046.1, from coordinate 4,011 downwards.
ACAGGGTGGCGGCCGTGTCCTGCCGGATCGCGCCGTCGATGTGGCCGTCCCGGGCCGCCAGCGCGACGGTGTTGGCGGTGGCCGAGGTCTCGATCCGGCCGCCCTCGATCAGGCGGGCGGTGCCGCCCGAGAGGTCGGACACGGCCTCGATGCGCGTCGCCCCGACCGACTGGGTCGCGTCCAGCGTCAGGTCGCCGCCGTAGGCGCCGCCGGCCAGATAGTTGCCGTTGGCCTGGGTGACGGCGGTGACGTAGCCGTCGGTGTCGCCGTTCAGGACCAGCGTGGTCTCCGCCGCGACGTCGCCCTGCAGCGCCTGCTCCGAATCCACCGTCAGATGGCCGGTCTCGACCGCGCCCGACAGGGTGTTGCCGGTCGCGGAGGTGGAGACGGTGACCTGGTCGTCGGCGTCGGTGGCGATCACCGTCTGGCGCGCGGCGACGTCGCCGCCCTGGAACTGGCGGTTCAGGACGATCGGCGCGTCGGGATCCTGGGCCTGGGCCTCAGTACCGGCTGCGACGCACGTCGCCGTCGCGGCGATCATGCCAGCGAGTCGGATCAGCGCGGGTCTGGCCATTGTTGGTGTCCGTGTTGGGGTACGCCGGGTAATAGCCCCCCGTGGGCCCGTAGGTGTCGCGCAGCAGCTCGTTGCGGGTGTCGAGGCAGATCTCCGGCCCCGGCGCGCCGTAGAGATTGGCCATGAACTCGACAGTGGCGCGCTCGACGAGGGCGCGCACGGCCAGCTGGACTGGCTCGAAGCCGCCTTCGCCCCCGCCGATGTCGAAGACGTTGCCGTTCAGGAAGTCGAACACCCCGACCGAGATCTCCCGGCCGATGATCTGCTTCTGGTAGGAAACGACGTCGACGACCTCGAGCGTGGTCGTCTGGACCATGCGCAGGTCGATGGCGACGTTCATCACATAGTAGCGGCCGGAGAAGGTGCCCGACAGCGGCGTGTTGGTGTCGGCCTCTCCGCCCAGGATGTCCCAGCCCGCCGAACGGATGTTGTAGTTCACCTCGGTGATGCCGCCGACGATGTAGAAGTCGGAACCGGGCACCTGGCCGGCCAGGATCTGGCGATAGGCCACGTCTTCGCCCTCGCGGCCCGGATCGCCGATCAGCTTGTTGTTGGCGTAGCGCAGTTCCAGCTCCGACACCGACGTGTCGTAGCGCTCCACGATCTGGGCACCCGACTTGGCGAGCGCCGAATAGGCCATCAGCGAAGCACCGCCGGTGATCTGGCGGCCGCCGTCGGCGGACACGGTGCCCGTGTAGTCGCTGATCCGGCCCACCGCGATGCGCGGCGAGGGCAGGTCGTAGCGCCGGGCGTAGTCGGCGAGGCAGTACAGGGCGGTCGAGTACGGCGTCGGATTGGCCGTCACCGGCGCATTGCCGATCGGCTGGGCATAGCGGCCGTCGCCGCCGGCGACCGGCGCGATGCAGCCGCCGAGCAGCGCCGCCGCCGAGCCGACGGTTCCGAGGATGCGCAGGCGGCGCAGCAGGGGGCTCATGGCAGGTCCAACGTTCCGTTGAGCGAGGTCCCGGCCCGCACGTCGCCGGTGTTGGTCTGGGTCGAGTTGACGATGACGGTGTTGTTGTTGCCCTGGACCACGACGTTCAGCTGGTTGCCGATCGCGGTGGAGCCTCCGATCGTCGTGCGGCCGTCGCCGCCGAGGCCCCACGATCCCGTCGCCGAGGCCCCGCCGCTGGAGCTGGAATAGGAACCCACGCCGGTCTGGATGAGGCCGTTGACGATCAGGCGGTTGTGATTCGCGTCGCGCGTCGTGCCGCTGACGGGCCGCGCCGTGGTGTAGCGCGAGCCGCCGTAGCCGGCCTGCAGCTGGCCCGTGCCGCCATAGCCCTGGGACTGCGCCAGCGCCGCGTCGGGCGCGGCCAACGCCCCGAGGGCCCCGGCCAGAAGTCCCGCGCCGGTCAATGTCCACTTCATGCCCACGCTCCACGCGACCTCGCCGAACGAACCAGCAAGTCACGTGCCAAAATGGGATGGAGACCTTAATGACGGCTTAGTGGCGATTCCCGCCGCGCCGTCGTGCGTTCAGGGGTTGATGACCGAACCCGTCCCGTCCCGAGAGCCCGCGCTGAAAGCGCCCCTGATCGTCCTGCTGCTGGCGGCGTCGATGCCGGCCCTGTTCTTCTTTCAGGAGCGGCTGCCGGACATGGGGCTGTCCATGGCCCTGTTCCCCCGACGCGTGGTGGACGGAGACTGGACGGGCCTGGCCACCTCCATGTTCCTGCACGGGGACTGGGCGCACGCCGTCATGAATGCCGTCGGGGCGCTGGCCTTCGCCACGCCGTTGGCGCGGATGCTGCGCGGCGCGTCCGGCGCAGCGGCGTTTGCACTCTTCTATACGGCGTGCGGAATTCTGTCGGCCATCGGCTATGTCCTGATGCATCCGCAGGGGCTGGATCCGGTGGTGGGCGCGTCCGGCGCGGTGTTCGGCCTGATCGGGGCATCGACGCGGATCGTCGGGCCGGGGTTCGTGCTGCCGCTTCTGCATCGGCGGGTGCTGACGATGTCGGCCATGTGGATGGGGCTGAACCTCGCCGTGGGGCTGATCGGCCTCTCCGCGTCGGGCATGGGCGCGCGAATCGCCTGGGAGGCGCACGCCGCCGGCTTCGTCGTCGGACTGCTGGGGGTGGGGGTGCTGGGGCACCTGTTCCCGCCGCGAGTCGTCCGCATTGCGCCTGGGGCGGAACCGGGCGACAGTCAGGGGTGAGCGGCCCCGGTCCGCGGCGGGGCGCTGGCCCACGGCCGTGACCTGAAGGGAGGACCGCCATGCTCGTCACCGAAATCCTCAAGCAGAAGGGCGGCGACGTCTTTTCCGTGGCCCCGGGCGACGCCCTCTCCGTGGCCTGCGCCCAGCTGGACGCGCGGCGCGTGGGCGCCCTGGTGGTGTGCAGCGGCGACAAGGTGGTGGGCGTCATCTCGGAGCGGGACGTCGTGAGCGCGGTCGCCCGAGGGGGCGCGGAGGCGCTCTCGCGGCCGGTGTCGGAGCATATGACGGCCGACGTCGTGTTCGCCGGGCCGTCGGAAACGGTCGGGCACCTGATGGCGCGCATGACCGACCGGCGGATCCGCCACCTGCCGATCCTGGCCGACGGCCGTCTGACCGGCGTGATCTCGATCGGCGACGTGGTGAAGTGCCAGATCGACGAGGCCACGCGCGAAGCCGAGAGCCTGCGGACCTATATCGCGGCCGGTTGACGCCGCTCGGCGAGCGGCGCTCTCAAGAAAGTCGCGGCTTTGTGCGGAATCGGCTTGCGGCGGAAAAAGCCGCCGCCTATATCGCCGCCTCGCTCGGAAACGAGCCGGACACGGACGGGACGCGGGGGCCGAAAGGGCCTTGCCAACGTCGAAAGCTTCGGTTAGTTTCCGCGCCTTCGATCGAATCGTCAGATCGTCCCAGCGGGGGAGGGTTACTTCTCCCGGCGGGGCCCTTTGCGGCCTGGTTTCACTCCGGTGGAGCCTCTCCGAAAAAGTCTGAAAGATCGGTTGACGAAGGGATCGGGCCTCTTTAGAGACGCCGCTCCCGCCGCCCCCCGGAGCTTCCGGAAGGCGGGCCCGGAAAAAGAGTTTGGTTCTTCGGAAACAGGCGCTTGACACGGAAAACCGGGGCGACTAAATCGCCGCCTCTCGCCGCCGCCGGGCATCGTACGGCGGACCGGAAACTCTCCGGTACGGTCTTTGAAATCGTTGATCTGGAAAGAGAAACGCAGGCGGCGGTGTCCTAGCGACGATCCTAGAGATCGTCTCGACACTGACATCTGCGGTCTTTTTGAAAAGATACAACCATGTCGATGATCTTCGGATCGTCGAAGTGGTTCTCGTCAAAAATACGTAGAACTAATGCCAGGACCGTTTAGCACGGTCCATGCTTAGGTCAGAAGTCAACTCAACCTGAGAGTTTGATCCTGGCTCAGAGCGAACGCTGGCGGCAGGCCTAACACATGCAAGTCGAACGAACTCTTCGGAGTTAGTGGCGGACGGGTGAG
>JAHJOO010000045.1 GCA_018820275.1 Alphaproteobacteria bacterium | reverse complement strand
GCGCAGCTTGCAGATGAAGACGTCGATGATCTTCAGCTCGGGCTCGTCCATGCCGCCGTACAGGTGGTTCAGGAACATTTCCTTGGTCAGGGTGGTGCCCTTGCGGAGCGAGAGCAGCTCCAGCATCTGGTATTCCTTGCCGGTCAGATGGACGCGATGGCCGTCCACCTCCACCGTCTTGGCGTCCAGGTTCACGGCGATCTCGCCGGTGGTGATGATGGCCTGGGCGTGGCCCTTGGAGCGACGCACCACCGCATGGGTGCGGGCGATCAGCTCGTCCTTGTGGAAGGGCTTGGTCAGATAGTCGTCGGCGCCGCCGCCGAAGGTCTTCACCTTGGTCTCGATCTCGGTCGAGCCCGACAGGATCATCACCGGCGTGTTGACCTTGCCGACGCGCAGCTGCCGCAGCACCTCGATGCCGTTCATGTCGGGCAGGTTCAGGTCCAGCAGGATCAGATCGTAGTCATAGATCTTGCCCAGATCGATGCCTTCCTCGCCCAGGTCGGTCGTGTAGACGTTGAAGCCTTCCGACTTCAGCATCAGCTCGATGCTCTGCGCGGTCGCGTGATCGTCTTCGATAAGCAGAACGCGCATTCATGCCCCTCCAGGCGAAGCTTGGCCTTATTCCAAGGTACCCGACCGGCGGGTAACCTTGTTCGGACGTTAACCGGCCAAAAGCTTAAGAACCCTTAACGGCCCGATCACGACGAATCGTAGGCTGATTTGCGAATCGCCGTCGAGAGTCGCCGGTCAAGAGATTGCGTCAGCCGGCCCCTGCGACCGATTTCGCCGCATCCTAGGACTATCTTCCCATGACCGCCGGCTCCGGAGTCGGGCGGGCGTAAGGAGAGAGTGCGAAATGAGCAAGGATCCCTATCGGGTGCCGATCACCGGGGCGGACCGGGCGCGGGCCGCGCTGGCGCTGCACCTGGCGGCGGCCATGACCGATCTCGCGCCGGAGCGGGTGGCGGGGGGCGGGCGCGGCAAGGTCGCCTGCCGGGCGCGCTGGCTGGCCCTGTATCTCACCCACGTCGTGCACGGCTGGACGCTGGATCGGGTTGGCCACGCCTTCGGGGTCACGCGCAGCACCGTGGCCATGGCCTGCCGCTGGGGCGAGGCGGCGCGCGACGTCGACAGTTTCGACCAGGCGATGAACGCGGTCGAGACCTTGATGCGGGCCGTCTTCGACGGGCCCGCGCTGGAGGTGGCATGACGGGCGCGACGCGGGCGCGCGCGCTGATGCGGCGGTCGCACGGATGGCTGGACCCGACGCCGGGCGGCTACGCCCTGCGGACCGGGGCGGATCGGCGGGCGCGGGTGATCCTGACCCTCGACGAGGCGGCGTTTCTGGAGCTGGCGCGCGAGCCGGGGCTGGCGGCGCGCCCCGGCGGCGGCTGGGTGGCCCGACGGACGGCGACGGAGACGTCCACGCCGGGCGCCCGGCCGGGCTTCGTCGACGGCGAGCGGGAGGTCATGGATGCCGACGGCGCCGTGATCCGGCACCGGGCCAACCTGACGCCGACCGCCCTGCAGTGGCTGGCGGCGCGACGCGACGCTCACGGCAGGCCGTGGTTGACCCCGGTGGAGCGGGCGGCCGGCGAACGCCTGACCCGCGACGCCGAGGAGGCCCTGCGCGGGCCGTCGCTGACCCTGCGCTGGGACGCCCTGCCGATCTCGCGCTCGGGAACCTCGGCCCGGACCGAGCCGGACGACCGCGCCCACCTGGCGGCCGCGCGGGTCGAGGGCGCCTTGCGCGCCACGGGCCCCCGGCTGCGGCCGGTCCTCGAGGCCGTCTGCGTGCGCGGCTCGGCGCTCCAGGCGGCGGAGGACCAACTGGGTCTGCGGCGCCGCGCCGCGCGCGATCAGCTGAGGGCCGGTCTGCAGGCGCTGGCGCGGCACTACGGCATCGGATGAGCGCGGTCAGCCCGCCGCCAGCGCCGTCTCGCGGATCCGTCCGACCATACTGTTCAGCCCGTTGGCGCGCTGACGCGTCAGGGCCTGCGGCAGACCGAGCCGGTCCAGGGCGGCGCGCGCGTCGAAGGCCAGGATCTCGGCCGGGGTCCGGTCCGAATACAGCCGCAGCAGCAGCGCCACATTGCCCTTGGAGATGGCGCTGTCGCTGTCGGCGCGGAAGGCCAGACGCTCGCCGTCCCCGCGCGACGTCAGCCACACCTGGGCGGCGCACCCCGGGACCTTGTTGGCCTCGATCCGGTCCGCATCCGGCAGGGGCTCCAGCTCGCGCCCGAGGTCGATGACGTACTGGATCCGGCTTTCCCAGTCGCCGAGCAGGTCGAACTCCTCGGCGAGCGCGTTCAGGACGTCGTCGATGGCGGCGCGGTCGGTCATGCGCGCCAGATAGTCCGCCCGGCGTCGCGCCACAATCGGACGGAACGTCCCCAGCCGCGGCGCCGTCGTCCCCGGTTTCCGTTCTCCCGGCGAGGGAGCGCGGTCGCGGCGACGCGCCCGGGCCGCTAGTCTGGGTCCTTGCGCCTCATCTTGCGGGCGCGGATCGAGTCAGCCCGCTTGCCCGTCGACGCCCACCGTCACATCGACGCCGCCGACCCCGTCGTGCCCGGCCTCGCCGCCTGGCATGCCGGCTGGGCCGTGGCGGTCGCCGTCCTGGCCCTCGGCCTGCGCTGGCTGGGCGGCGAGAGCGGGCCGGCCTTCTGGGGCCTGCTGGCGGCGGCGGTTCCGGGGCTGATGGGGCTGTCGCTGCTGTGGCGCGACGGCATGGGACACCGCATCCTGATCCTCGGCGTCTGGTCGGCGGCGGCGGTGGTCGCGGCCCTGCTGGGCGGCGGGGTCGGCGGGGATCTGGCGGGGCTGATGGTCATGCCCGTCGCGGCCGGCCTTTCGCTGGGAGGCGGACGGCCGTTCGGCCTGAGGCTGGCGGCGCTGGGGGCCGGCGGCTCGGCGCTGGCCGTGGTGATCGGCCTGGCCTCGACGCTGCACGGCGTCGCGCCGCCCGCCTCGCCCCAGATCGCGGCCGCGGCGGGCCTGCTGGCGCTGGGGGCCTTCGTGCTGTCGCTGCGGCTGGGCTGGCGCGCCACGGAACGCGGTCTGGACACGGCGCGGGGCGGGGTCCGGCGCGTGGAGTCCGTCCTCGCCGGCCAGCCCGGCCTGACGCTGATCATGGATCCGTCGGGACGCCCGCTGGCGGCCTATGGCGCGGCGCCGGCGGCCCTGCCGATCGAGCCCCTGTTCGAGACCGGACTGTTCGCCGCCGTCCACGCACCGGACCGGACCGCGGTGATGGCCGCCATCGACCGCGCCCTGGGCGGACCGACGGCCACGGTCCGCTTCGCGCCGCGCACCGCGCTGGACCGGCGGGTGACCCTGCTGCTGCGCCGCTTCGAGGACCCGGCCGCGCCCGGGCCGCGCCTGATCGTCCAGGCCTTCGAGACCACCGCGGACCATGCGCGCGAGGTCGCCCTCGACGCCGCCCGCGCCGAGGCCGAGGCCCAGAACGCCGCCAAGAGCCGCTTCCTGGCCAACATGAGCCATGAGCTGCGCACGCCGCTGAACGCGGTGCTGGGCTTCGCCGACATCATGCGCCAGCGCCTGTTCGGCCCCCTGCCGGACCGGTACGCCGACTATGCGGGCTCGATCCACGAAGCGGGGGCGCATCTGCTGGACCTGATCAACGACGTGCTGGACGTCTCCAAGATCGAGGCCCAGCGCTACAGCCTGTCGCTGGAGGGGATGGACGCGCGCGAGCCGGTCGCCGCCGCCATGGCCCTGATCCGGCCGCTGGCCGACGAGCGCGGCGTGCAGATGACGGGGCTGCTGCCCGCCGACGCCGTGGCCGTCACCGCCGACCGTCGCGCGCTGAAGCAGATGGCGCTGAACCTGCTGTCCAACGCGGTGAAATTCACGCCGCCCGAAGGCTCCGTGACGGTCACGCTCGCCGTCATCGGCCCCTATCTGGAGCTGGTGGTCGCCGACACCGGCGCGGGCATCGCGCCGGAGGATCTGAAGCGGCTGGGCCGGCCGTTCGAACAGGCGGGCGGCGCCGACCAGAAGGCCCAGGGCACGGGCCTGGGCCTGTCGCTGGTGCGCTCGCTCGCGGAGCTGCACGGGGGGCGGCTGACGCTGGACAGCACCCTGGGCGAGGGCACCGCCGCGACGGTCAGGCTGCCGGTGGCGGCGGCCCCCGCCGTCGGCGCGCCGCCGGACGGGGCCGAGATCATTCCCCTGCCACAGCGGGCCGACCGCTAGACGGGGCCCATCCTGAGGAAGGCGTCGGCGGCGGCCAGGTCGCCGACCTCGAACTGGGCGCGGGCGACGCTGCCGTCGCGGAAGACGAATTCCACCGCGAAGGCCTCGCGGGGGTCCAGCGCGGCCAGGTCGGTCACCGCCTGTTCGGAAAAGGCCCAGGTCTCACCGCGCCGGCGTCCGCCGGCGAACAGCGTCTTCTCCGCGGGGGCGGTCCCGCCGGCCCAGACGGCGCGGCGCTGCGCCCCGGGGGCGAGGGTCGGGGCCCCGCCGATCCAGGGATGGGGGAAGCGGACCGCGTCGCGCATGACGATGCGGGCCGACGTGGGGCGCGGCCTGCCGACGAAGGACACGGCGACGGTCAGGCCGGGCTGGCCCCAGACGCGACCGACCACGACGGGCGAGGCGCCGGTCAGGCCCGGCTGGGACAGGCGCCAGCGCGGACCCTCGAAAGCGGTGCGGTCGGCCCACCAGGCGGCGTCCATCCCGGGGAAGCCCATGCGGCGCATGCCGGCCCAGCCGGAGAAGGCGTGGTCCACCCGACCGGCGACCATGCGCAGATCGGGATGATCGCACGGGGTGACGGCGGCGCGGGCGCGGGCCCGGCGCGCGGTTTCGG
>JAHJOO010000044.1 GCA_018820275.1 Alphaproteobacteria bacterium | reverse complement strand
GCCCGTCCGACCGCCGACGGCGTCCGCGAGCCGCTGAACCGCCGCGCCACCATCGACATCAACTTCTGAGCCCACGGCTCTCAAGTTCCGTCGAACGACTGAAGCAGGGGCCCGCCGGAGAGATCCGGCGGGCCCTTCGCTTGCGGCGTTGCCCCCGCGGGGGCCTCCGGCCTAAATGCCGCCGCGGCGCGGCCGCGTCCCGCGTCTTGAGGCCCCCGTGCGCCGTCGCTTCCTTCTGGTGAACCTTCCCTACGGCCCGTTCGGGCGCGAACTGGCGACGGCCCTCCGGGACGGGGGGGCGGACGTCGGCCATATGGTGTTCAACGCCGGGGACCTGCTGGACCGCCGGGGGCCCGGCGGGATCGAGTTCCGGGGCCGGCCCCGGGAATGGCCGGCGACCTACCGCGCCCTGGCCCCGGCGTGGACGGATGTGGTCGTGTATGGGGAGGGGCGCTGGCAGGCCCGCCCCGCCCTCGACACCGCCGGATCGCAACCCCGGGTCTGGATCCTGGAGAACGGCTATTTCCGGCCGGACTGGATCACGCTGGAACGCGACGCGGTGGCCGCGGAAAGTCACGTCCTGCCCCGCATCCCCGATGCCTATGCTGGTCCGGTGCCCACGCCCGCCGAGCCGGATCCCGTCGGCCCCGTGACGCGGCCGCTGGTCCTGGCGGTGACCCGATACTGGCTGGCGGAGCATTTTCTGCCGGTGTTCCCGCGCCACGACCCCGGATTCGACGTTCCGCCGTGGCGGCAGGCGGCGGGGCATCTGGCGAGATGGCTGCGTCTGGGCGTCTCGCCGCGGGTGGACCCGGCCAGGGTGGCGGCCCGGGGACCGTTCTTTCTCGCCTGCCTGCAACGCGAGGGCGACAGCCAGCTGACGCGGCATTCGACCCTGAAGACCAACGCCGCCTTCGTCGAGGCCCTCGTCGGCGACTTCGCCCGCCATGCGCCGGAGGCGATGCGTCTGGTGGTCAAGAATCACCCCCTCGACCCGGGCGTGATCGACCAGGCCCGCGGGGTGCGCGACGCGGCCCGCCGGCACGGCGTCGGCGGGCGCGTGGACTTCATCGACGGCGGGGCCCTGGCGCCGCTGTGCCGGGCGTCGCGGGGCCTGGTCGTCAACAATTCCAGCTCGGCCCTCGCCGCCCTCGGCTTCGGCACGCCGGTGAAGGTGCTGGGGCGGGCCTTCTTCGACTTCGAGGGGCTCACGGACCAGAAGCCGCTCGCCGCCTTCTGGTCGGCCCCGACGGCGCCGGACCCGGACCTGTTCCTGCGCTTCCGCGCGGCGGTGATCGCCCGGACCCAGATCAACGGCAGCTTCGAAGGGCCGAGGCTGCGCCGGCGCACGGCGCGGCGCGTGGCGGAGCGGATGCTGTCGGTGTGAAACCGGCGGTGGTTCCGCGCCGTATGTGGAGCATGCCCGGAGACCCGTCATGATCCGCCGACCCCTCGCCTTCCTCGCCATCCTGCTCGCCGCCGCCTGCGGTCCGGCCGACGACGCCGGCAGCGCGGCCCCGCCGCAGGGGCCGACCCAGACCGCCGTCTTCGCCGGCGGATGCTTCTGGTCGGTGGAGAAGAATTTCGAGGACGTGCCGGGCGTCGTCTCGGCGGTCTCGGGCTTCGCGGGCGGCCGCACGGCCAACCCCACCTATGAACAGGTCGTGCGCGGCGGCACCGGCCACCTGGAGGCGGTGCGGGTGACGTTCGACCCGCGCCGCATCAGCTACCGCCAGCTGGTCGACCGCTTCTGGCGCACCATCGACCCGACCGACGACGGCGGCCAGTTCTGCGACCGGGGCGCCTCCTACGGCACCGCGGTCTTCGCGACCCCGGCGCAGCGCCCTGCCGCGGAAGCCTCGCGGGCGGCGGCGGCGGCGCAGGTGAGGGGCTTTGTCACGCCGGTGCGGGAGGCGGCGACCTTCTGGCCCGCGGGTGCCGAACATCAGGACTTCGCCCGCCGCAATCCGGTCCGCTACGGAGGCTACAGCCGGTTCTGCGGCCGCGACGCCCGGCTCCGGGCGGTCTGGGGAAGCGCCGCCGGATGAGGTGTGGCCCCCGGGCCACCCCGGGGCGGCGTCACGAGCCTGTCATATAACTGTCGCCGATGCTTTCGGATGGGAGCCTAGAGGGGCCCCATACGGTCAAACGTCGGCACGCAGCGGTGCCGGCGCGCAGATGACCGCGCATGGGGATGCATCGATGTTCAAGAAGAAGATTTGCTACGGCGTTTCGACCGTGGCGATCGCTCTGGCGGCCGCCTCGGCCGTCTACGCGCAAGAGACCACCGGTTCGATCCGCGGTCGCGTGACCGACGAGAACGGCGCGGGCATCGCCGGCGCGGCCGTCGTCCTGACCCACGAGCCCACCGGCACGTCGGCCACCACCGTCGCCGACGCCGGCGGCAACTTCACGGCGCGCGGCCTGCGCGTCGGCGGCCCCTACACCGTGACGGCGACCTCCAACGCCGGCGACGGCTCGGTCCAGCTGTCCGCCATTGGCGTCGGCACCCCGGCGCTCGCCGACGTGGTTATCTTCTCGGGCAACGCCACGGTCGTGGACGACATCGTGGTGCTCGGCTCGCGCATCTCGAACGAGTTCGGCGAGGGTTCGGCCTCGAACTTCGGCGCCAACGTGATCCAGGGCGCCCCGTCGATCAGCCGCGACCTGAAGGACGTGGCCCGCTTCGACCCCTTCGCGACCATCGACGGCTCCAACGAGGACGCCCTGTCCTTCGCCGGCGTGAACACCCGCCTGAACCAGCTGACCGTCGACGGCATCCGCCAGAACGACGAGTTCGGCCTGAACGGCAACGGCTACCCCACCCAGCGCTCGCCGATCTCGCTCGACGCCGTGGAGGCCGTCAGCGTCTCGGCCGCGCCCTTCAGCGTGATCAACAACGGCTTCATCGGCGGCTCGATCAACGCCGTCACCAAGTCGGGCGGCAACGACTTCTCGGGCTCGGCCTTCTATGAGCGCAGCGACGAGTCCATGCTCGGCGACGAGTACTGGAGCTACGGCCCGAGCGGCTTCCGCGAGACCCGCCCCTACAGCCGCGTGTTCGAAGAGACCGTGTGGGGCGCCACCCTCGGCGGCCCGATCATCCAGGACCGTCTGTTCTTCTTCCTGTCCTACGAGAAGTTCGAGTCGCAGTTCTCGCTGAACGAAGGCCCGGCCGACGCCGGCTTCCCGAACCCGATCCCGCGCATCACCACGAGCGCCGTCGACACCTTCCGCGCCGCCACCCAGGCCCGCTACGGCTATGATCCCCTGTCGTACGTCGAGGTGGCCCCGCCGGTCGAAGACGAGAAGATGCTCGCCAAGATCGACTGGAACATCACCGACGACCACCGCCTGGCCGTGACCTGGCAGGAGACCCGCGGCAACTCGTTCAACGGTTCGACCTCGGCGGCCTTCATCAACGGCGGCTCGACCACCCAGCCGCGTCTGGCCCTGGAGTCCAGCCAGTATCTGAAGGACGAGCGTCTCACGACCTGGAACGCCCAGCTGAACTCGCAGTGGACGAACAACCTCTCCACCGAACTGCGCGTCGGCTACAAGGAAACCGAAACCACCCAGATCCCGATCGGCGGCCTGTCCGTCGGCCAGGTGACCGTGACCGTCTCCGACCTGGCCGGCGTCGAGCCGGGCACGGGTACCCCGCAGATCCAGTTCGGCGCGGACAACTTCCGCCACGACAACTATCTGTACAGCGAGAACTCGAACATCGAGGCCATCGCCCGCTACAGCCTGGGTTCGCACGACATCATGATCGGCGCCCGCAACGAGCGCCGGGACTTCGTCAACGTCTTCGTCTCGCAGTCGCTGGGCACCTGGACCTTCTCCAGCTTCGCCAACTTCCAGGCCGGCATCGCCAGCAGCCTGTTCATCCGCGGCGCCGTTGACCCCAACGGCGGCACGGTTCCGGCCCAGTTCGGCACCGCCCGCAGCGGCGCGGTCGAGTTCGGCTATGACCTGAACTCGCTCTACGCCGAGGACGTCTGGCAGGTCGCCGACGACCTGCGGGTCACCTACGGCCTGCGCTACGACTGGTTCGGCATGGACGACCAGCCGACGCTGAACACCGGCTTCCAGACCCGCAACGGCTTCTCGAACCAGTCCAACCTGGACGGTCGCGACCTGCTGATGCCGCGCTTCGGCTTCAACTGGACCCCGGGCGAGTGGACCATCTCGGGCGGCATCGGCCGGTTCTCGGCGATCGGCACCAACGTGCAGATCGGCAACCCCTTCGGCAACGACGGCGCGCGCATCACCAACGCCGTCTGCACCGGCCCGCTGACCGGCATCACCGACCTGTCGGTCGTGCCCGCCGGCGCCAACTGCACCTTCACCCCGGGTCAGGGCAGCGTCGTCGCCCTGGATCCGAACTTCGAAATCCCGAGCGCCTGGAAGTACAACCTGACGATCGCCCGCGACTTCGAGCTGCCGGTGCTGGAGACCGTCCGCCTGCGCGCCGACGTGCTCTACAACGACTTCGAAAACGCCCTGTACTACACCGACCTGCTGGCGACGCCGGCCGGCACGGCCCCCGACGGCCGCCCGGTCTACACCCGCCCGGCCGGCCCGGTCGTGTTCGACCTGCTGCTGACCAACCTGGACGAGGGCGGTCACTCGTTCTCGACCGCCTTCACGGCCAACAAGTCGTGGGACTGGGGCATGTGGGAAGGCCTGAACGTCACCCTGGGCTACACCTACACGGAAGCCGAAGACGGCAACCCGATGACCAGCTCGCAGCCGGACTCGTCGTACGTGCGCTTCGCCTCGGCGGACCACAACAACCCGGAACTGGCGACCTCGGACTATGAGATCCGTCACCGCTTCACGATGAACGTGAACTGGGCGCGCGAACTGTTCGGGGACAACGAGAGCTCGGTGAACCTGTTCGTCCAGAACCGTTCGGGCCTGCCCTTCTCGTACGTCTACCACAACAGCCGCACGGGCAACGTCGACAACGACTTCGGCAACGCTGTGCCGCAGTCCTACTCGGGCGCCTTCGGCACCTCGAACCAGCTGTTCTACGTGCCGCAGACCGACGCCAGCGGCAACGTGACGGCCACCAGCGACCCGCGCATCGTCTACTCGGGCATCAACCTGACGGACTTCAACAACTTCCTGCACAACACCGGTCTGATCGACTACGCCGGCTCCATCGCCCCGCGGAACGCCTTCCGCACGGGTTCTGTGACGACGGCCGACGTCCGGTTCGCCCAGGAACTGCCGGTTCCGTTCATCTCGGGCGGCAAGCTGGAGTTCTACTTCGACGTGGAGAACTTCGGGAACCTGCTGAACCCGGCCTGGGGCGTGACGGAACAGTATCCGTTCTACCGCGGCGTCGGCACGGTGGTGCTGCAGTGCCGCAACTCGACCAACACGGCCAACGCCGCGTGCGGCGCGCCGGGCGCCCTGTACCAGTACTCGTCGCTGCAGAACGCCGGCACCGGTCCGGGCCGCGCCGACGAGGCCCGCCGTCCGCAGGCCCAGCTGCCGCAGTCGGTGTGGCAGATCAAGACGGGCATCCGGTTCCAGTTCTGATCCGGACGGCCACGGCCTGAATGAAGAGGGGCGGTCCCAGCCGGGGCCGCCCCTTCTTCTTTGTCCGGTGCCGAAGACCCCGGACGCGCTCAGGCGTTGAACCCCGGGCCGGTCGTGGCCATATGGCGCGGGCCGCTGCACGGACTCCCGGACGCCCATGACCCTGCCCCCCCCGATCCCCGCCGAATGGTCGCCGCACCGCGCCATGTGGGTCGGCTGGCCCAGCCACGCCGAGCTGTGGGAGGACAACCTCGAGCCGGCCCAGGCCGAGGTCGAGGCCCTGGTTCGCGCCCTGGCCGGCCCCGGCCGCGAGCAGGTCCGGCTGATGGTCGGCAAGCCCGAGGTCCTCGACGACGCCCGCGCGCGCTTCGCCGACGTGGCGGGCGTCGAGGTCGTCGATGGCCGCTTCGGCGACATCTGGCTGAGGGACACGGGTCCGATCTTCGGGGCGGGTTCGGCGAGGGCCGCCGCCTTCCGCTTCAACGGCTGGGGCGGCAAGTACGCGCTGGAGCACGACGACACGGTGGCGACGCAGATCGGCGCGGCGTCGGGCGCGGCGCTGGACCGTCACGACGTCGTTCTGGAAGGCGGCGCGCTGGACCACGACGGGGCCGGGACCATCCTCACCACCCGCCAGTGTCTGCTGAACCCGAACCGCAATCCCGGCTGGACCGAGGCGGCGGCCGAGGCCGCGCTGACGGCGTCGCTGGGCGCGCGCAAGGTGCTGTGGCTGGGCGACGGCCTGCTGAACGACCACACCGACGGTCATGTCGACAACCTGGCCCGTTTCGTCGCGCCGGGCGTGGTGGCGCATCCCGTGGCCTGGGGCCGCGGCGACCCGAACGACGCGGTCTATGCCGAGGTGGCTCGCGCGCTCTCGACCATGACCGATGCCGACGGCCATCCGCTGAAGCTGCTGCCCCTGCCGTCGCCCGGCTTCGTCGGCGACGAGGATGAGCGGCCCGTCCCGGCCAGCCACATGAATTTCCTGATCGCCAACGGGGCCGTGATCGTGCCGACCTATGGTGACGACAAGGCCGCCCGACTGGTCTGCGAGGGTCTGGCGACCGTCTTCCCCGATCGCGAGATCATCCCCCTGCCGTCGATCGCCATCCTGTCGGGCGGCGGGTCCTTCCACTGCATTTCCCAGCAGGAGCCCGCCTGATGGCCCGAACGATCAGCGTCGCCGCGATCCAGACCGCCTATGGCGAGGACCTGCAGGCCAACATCGCAAAGACCGTGGAGTTCATCCGCGAGGCCGCGTCGAAGGGCGCGCAGGTGATCCTGCCCTCGGAACTGTTCCAGGGGCCGTATTTCTGCGTCTCGCAGGAGGAGCGCTGGTTCGCCGAGGCGCATCCGTGGGCGGAGCATCCCTGCGTCACGGCGCTGCAGCCCGTGGCGGCCGAGCTCGGCGTGGCCATCCCGGTGTCGATCTTCGAGCGCGAGGGGCCGCACTATTTCAACAGCCTGGTGATGCTGGACGCCGACGGCCGGGCGCTGGGCGTCTATCGCAAGAGCCACATCCCGGACGGCCCGGGCTATCAGGAGAAATACTATTTCCGGCCCGGCGACACGGGCTTCAAGGTCTGGAACACCCGTCACGGCCGGGTCGGCGTCGGCATCTGCTGGGACCAGTGGTACCCGGAAACCGCCCGGGCGATGATGCTGCAGGGGGCCGAGGTGCTGATGTATCCGACGGCGATCGGGTCGGAGCCGCACGACAAGGAGCTGGACACCGCCGAGCCGTGGCGGCGCGCCATGCAGGGGCATGCGGTGTCCAACGTCGTGCCGGTGGTCGGGGCCAACCGGATCGGGCTGGAGCACGCGACCGAGGTGGGCCAGCGCTTCTACGGATCCAGCTTCATCGCCGATCACCGCGGCGATCTGGTCGAGAGCCTGGGCCGTGACGAGGAGGGCGTGCTGGTGCACGGCTTCGACCTCGACTTCCTCGATCGCCACCGCGCCGCCTGGGGCTTCTTCCGCGACCGGAGGACGGATCTGTACGGACCGCTGGTCAGCCCGCGTCCGGCAGGGGGCTGAGGGCGCGCCGCTCGGCGGCGCAGCCGGGGCTTTCCAGCGGATCGCGTCGGGCTTCGGCGACCTCCGCCGCGGCCTGTTCGAGCCGGGTCCGGAACCCGTCCTCGCCCTGAACCAGCGCCATGAAGGCGTCGCGTCCGGCGATCCCGCCGCGGTTCTGGGCCGCCTCGTCGGCCAGTCCGCACAGGCGCTCCGACTCCAGCAGGTCTCCGGCCCGCGCCGCAATGGCCCCGGCGCGATCCGGCGCCATGCGCGACAGGGCTCCGGAATAGGCCGCGACGAGGGCGGCGCGGCGCGAGACGCCGAGGACGCGCCCCTCGCCGGGCCGCAGGCGGGCGCAGGTCCCCTCGGCCGGGGTCACGTCGTGCGGCACGCGGACCTCGACCTCGCGCGCCAGCCGCTCGAAGACTCCGGTCAGGGCCGGCCGGGGGGCGGCGCCGAAGCGGGCGCCGACGGCGCAGTCGAAATGCTGGGCGGCGACGCGCGGATGCAGCTCCAGATGGGCCTGGGCGAACATCAGCCGGTCGTCGGGCGGGGGGGTGGTGAGGGGCGTCTGCGGCGAAGAGGCGCAGGCGGCGACCGCGCCCGCGGCCCCGCCCAGGATCAGCCGCCGGCGGTCCACGTCAGCGTCACCGAGGTTTCAGGGCCGTCGTCGGCGGCGACCGGGGACGCGACGACCTGTAGGCCCGCACCCGACGCGTCCTGCGCCGCCGCGCCGTAGGCCCGGGCCTCGCCTTGGGTCATGGTCATGACGGTGGCCAGCCCGGACGCTTCGGCATGGCCGCGGTGAAAGTCGACGACGGCGTCGGGCGACAGGCCGGTCTGATAGGTCACCATGCCGCCGGGGCCGGCGGGGCCGTCGGCCACGGTCGCGGGGGCCTCGACCCGGCCGTCCTCGGGCATGACGGCATAGGCGGGCGCGCGCGCCGCGGCGGGACGGCCGGCGGCCGCCGGCCTCGG
>JAHJOO010000043.1 GCA_018820275.1 Alphaproteobacteria bacterium | reverse complement strand
GACCGAGCCCCCGCCGGCGCAGCCCGAAGCGGCGCCCCGGACCCGCCCCGCCCCGCAGGCCGCGACGGGCGCGCCGCCCCGGCAGCAGGGTGCCCGCTACTATTCGGTCCACCGCCAGAACGGCCGCGCGCCGGACCCCGCGGTCCTGCCCGAGCCCGTTTGGCTGGACCGCATGCCGGTGCAGCTCGACTCCACGCCGCAGTCCGAGGATCTGGCCTCGCCGCCCGAGACGCCGCAGATGGTGCGCGGCGCCGACGGCCGCATGCGCCCCGTCCAGGGCGCCCAGCAAGACCCGATCCCGTGACCGCGGTCGCCTCCCGTCTTCCGGATCTGATCGCCCTCGCGGAAGAGACCTCCAGCGAGAAGCGCCGCGCCCTGCTGCGTGAGCTGGGCGACCAGTTCTTCGGCCCCGTCGAGCCGACCGCCACCGAAACCGCCCTGTATGGCGACGTCCTAGGCAAGCTGGCCGCGGACATGGAGACGGCCGTCCGCGCCGAGCTCTCGGCCCGCTTCGCCACCAGCCCGCGCGCGCCCCACTCGCTGATCCGGCGCCTCGCCTCGGACGAGGCCGAGGTGGCCGAGCCCGTCCTGCGCGCCTCCCCGGTCCTGACCGAGGCCGATCTCCTCGACGTGGTCCGCTCCAAGGGTCAGGCCCACCTGCGCGCTGTTTCCGCGCGGGAGACCGTGTCCGAGGCCGTCTCCGACGTGATCGTCGAACGCGGCGACGACGAGACCCTGGGCGCGCTTCTCGGCAACGAGGGGGCTGCCCTGTCGCGGAAGTCGTCCGAGGCGGCCGTCGAGCGGGCCAAGGCCAATCCGGCGCTGCACGCCGCCGCGGTCGAGCGCAAGACGCTGCCGCCCGATCTGCTGAACGAGATGTATTTCGTCGTGGAGGCGCGGCTGCGCGCCCGCATTCTCGAACAGAACGCGCGTCTGGACCCGGCCCTGCTGGAGAGCGCGCTCAGCGCCGGCCGCGCCCGCGTCGCCGAGGTCGACGGCGCCCTCCCCGCCGACTATTCGGCCTGCCTCGCCTACGTCGAGGAGATGCGCGCCGCCGGACAGCTGACGCCCCAGGTCCTGGCCCGCTTCCTGCGCTCCGGATCGAAGACCAGCTTCCTGATCGCCCTGTCACAGCTTTCCGACGTGGACTTCCACACGGCCCGCCAGATCGTCGAGCGTCAGGATCTCGACGCCCTGGCCGTCATCTGCCGCGCGGCGGATCTGGATCGGGCCCTGTTCCTGACCTATGCGGTGGTCCTGCTGAACAGCGACGGCGACGCCATCGGCAAGGCCCACGCCTACGCCCGCATGTACGCCGAGCTCAGCCGCGAGGCCGCGCTGCGGACGCTGCGCTTCTGGAAGGCCAGACGGGCCGCCCAGGCGGCGTGAATTAAAGAGGCCCGCCGGATCGCTCCGGCGGGCCTCGTCACTTCCGGATTCGGCCGGACTACTTCTTGGCGCGGCCGGCGGCGCGGGCGGGTTTGCGGCCGCCCTGGCCCAGACCCATCTGCTTGGCCAGGTCCGAACGGGCCTTGGCATAGTTCGGGGCGACCATCGGATAGTCCTTGGCCAGGCCCCACTTGGCCCGGTAGTCCTCGGGGCTCATGTCGTATTTGGTGCGCAGGTGACGCTTCAGCGACTTGAACTTGCGGCCGTCCTCCAGGCAGATCAGGTAGTCCGGCGTGATCGACTTGCGGATCGGCACCGCCGGTTCCTTGTTTTCCGGCTCCGGCTCGACGGCGCCGGTCGACAACTGCGTCATCGTCGAGTGGATCGTTCCGATCAGGGCGGCCACGCCGTCCGGCGACACGGTGTTGTTGCTGACGTAGGCCGAGAACATGTCGGCCGTCATTTCCAGCAGGTTGGCGTTTTCTTCCATGAGCGGGGCCTTCTCCATCACCGTCGCGCGGCGTTGCTGACCGGGATTCGGTCGCCTCTGGACTTCCCCCTAGTCCCGGTCGGGCTGGAAAGCAATGCAGCGGCCCGATGCTGACGTTGATCTGATCAGCCCTGCGCCATTGTGGAACAGTCGTTCAGCGGCCGAAGTCTTCCGCCAGCGCCAGCATGGCGGCGCGTTCCGGCGCCGAATATTCGTCGAGAGCCTCCATGTCGCCCTCGCGGATCGCCCGCATCAGGGCGGGGGTCAGGGCCGACGAAAGCGACCAGTTCCAGTAGCGCAGCACGGTCTGGGCGCGGTCGACCGCCAGCATGTCGAAGGTCGTCTGCACCCGGGCGAAATCCGGGTGAACCTGCCCGTCCGGGCCGGTCTCCGGCCGTCGGGTCGACCGCCACAGCGCACGCAGCTCCTCGCGCCCCATCCCCGTCGCCTTGCACAGGATGGCCAGCGGCTCGCCGCCGCGATCGCCCAGGATCTTCGCGCCGGTCAGCGGCTTGATCCCCGCCAGATAGGCGATTTCCGAGGCCGTCTCGCGGGTGATCCCCGACTGGCCGGCCACGGACACCGCGTGCTCCAGGCTGTCATAGGGGCTTTTCTCGACCGCCGCCCGGTTCCGCTGGCGCCGCTCGATGAACTGCAGGGCCTTGCGCGAGACCGGGTCGGCCCAGCCCTCCGCCGCCGCCATCGGAAAGACGTCCTCGGACACCTCCTGCAGCGGCTCCCGCGACACCGCGAACCTCTGCAGGATCGTGCGCCGCTCCTCGGGGCCCGCCCACCAGAACATCACATAGGCGCCCGACGGCCTCAGCTCCGGACGCCGCAGCAGGTGCGGCACCAGGTCGCGCTGGCTGCGGCTGAGCGCGGTCGCGTCCTCCAGCGCCGGCGGGCTGAACCGCGCGGTGGCGTTCCGGAGCAGGCGCTGGACGTTCGCCGGCTCGGCGGCCCGGACCACGGCCTCGACCACCACCTCCGGCACGTCGCGCCGCCCGGCGATCAGCCAGCGGTGGTCGGGCGTCGCGTCCAGGGCGCACGACAGCAGATCGCTGTCGGACAGCGCCGGGCAGGTTTCGATCAGGATCGCCGCGATCTCCGGCGCGTCGCGCAGCAGCAGCCGCGTGATGCTGTTGGGCAGTTCCGCCAGCGGGGCCAGCCGCTGGGCCACCCGCATGCGGTCCTCCGGCGTGGCCAGGCGCAGCATGTCGACCAGCAGGTCGCCCGTCACCGCGCGCTCGAAGGCGTTGATCCGGCTGGCCGGCAGGGACACGACGTCGGCCAGACGCTTCAGCAGCGCCTGACGCGCCCTCAGCGTCGGCTGGGGCGGGGCGTCGTCCGGGGCGGCGGCGGGCTCCGACATCGGCCCGGAGTCTGGGGCCGACCGGTTAACCGCGGGTGACGGACGGCGCGTCAGGCCCCGTCATTTGACGCCGCCGACGCGAGGCCCGAACCTGCGCCGGAAACCGGAGACTCTTCATGCACGCCCTCGCCCTCGCCGCCCTGTGCGCCCTCGCGCCCGCCGCCGTCATGGCGCAGGAGATCCCGCCCGAAGCGGCCGGTCCCTTCCTGCTGCTGCAGGAGGCGGACGACGTCCTGGTCCTCGCCTCCCTGGCCGAGCGTCGCCCCACGCCCCTCGGGGGCAGCGCCACGACCGTGGCCTTCCTGCAGGTGGACGGCGCGTTGCTGCGGGGCGAATCCGTCACCGAGGCCGACTGCGCGCGCAGCCTGCGTCGGACGGGAACGATCTTCGTCCAGGAGGTCGCGGACCCGGACGTCCGCGTCGCCCCCTTCGTCACGGCCCCCGGGCTCGACTGGAGCGCGCCCGGTCCTTTGGACCGGCCGCTGATGGATTTCCTCTGCGAGGACGGGCGTCACGATCCCGCGCAGGTCAGCCCCCGCCCCTCGACCTTCGTCACGCCGTGGCTGGAAGGCCGCTGACGGGGCCGGCCGGACGACCCGGCCGTGTCGATCCCCGCTCCGCCGGGTTCATCCCGCCTCCCAGGCCCGCCGCAGCCAGGCCTGCAGCTCGGCGTCGACCTCTTCGGCCGAGCCGACGCTGACCCTGTGGGTGACCATGGCGTTCCACGAGCCGGCCTTCTCCAGACGCCCCTCAGGCTCCACCCCCTTGAGGGTGATCCCCACGTCCAGCCGGTCCTTCGTCGACGGCTGCAGCAGGGCGAACTGTTTGTTCCGGCGCAGGCTGACGTAGCCCTTCTTCGGCGCGAACTCGACGTCGCCCAGCGACGCCACGAAGGCGGCGGCCTTGTCATAGGCGGGTTTCATGGCGGCCTTCGGTCCCTCGAACATGGCCGTCAGCAGGTCCTCTCCGGCGTGCGAACCCGCGTCCGAGGCCAGCGTCTTGTGCGCCACCAGATTGGCATAGCCGTTGCCCAAGCCCTGATCGGATTTCAGCCAGGCCACGATCTGGCCGTGTTTCGCATGGCCCGACGCCCTTGCGTCCGCCACCCATTGCGCCAGCGGCCGGCCGGTGGCGGCCTCCAGATTGGCGATCATCTTCGCCGTCGCCGCGTCCGGATCGGCCATGCGTCTCTCTCCCTCGTCTCCGCGAGAGTGAACGCCCTTCACGCGCCCCCGACAATGGCGCGAACGAACGGCGCCGGCCGCCGTCCGCCGTCCGCATTGCCGAACGGGGAATTCGCGGTGATCATCGCCCAGGTCTTTGGGGGGACTGGATGACAACGCCCGACAGCGAACCGAACCGACGCACGGCGGCCGACGACCGCCACGGCCTGCACGATCTTGCCGACGATGCCGTGGGCTTCGGCATGGCGGAGATCCGGACCGCCTGGGCCATGCTGGTGCGCCCCCGACGCAGCCTCGAACTCTACATGACGCTGGGTCCGACGGCCGACGGCACGCTGGCACGGCCCCTGCGACTGTATCTGGCGCTCAACGCCGTCATGATGCTGATCATGTTCCTCTTCGGCGGCATGGAGGGCATGTTTCAGGGTCTGCCCTCAGAGGGTCTCCAGGCCCTGGCGGACAATGCCGGCAAGCCGCCGGCGGAATTCATGGCGGACGCCGATGGGTGGATGAGCCTGGCGATCGTGCCGATCTCTTCGACCATCTATGCGCTCATCCTGACGCCGTTCCTGCGATGGTGGGATCCTGACGACCTCGGCTGGCGCAAGGGTTTTCGCGCCACCTTCGTCTATCTGAACATCCTGACCGTGCCGTTCCTGCCCCTGACCCTGCTCATGTACGACCCGCGCCTGATGGGGTGGTCGATGCTCATCTTCGTGGGGTTGAGCTTCTACGGGTTTCTGCGCGCGGGCCCTGGGCGATGGTTCTCGAACTGGGCGGTCGGCGTGCTGAAGGCCCTCGCCCTCAGCGTCATGATCCTGATCGGACAGTTCCTGGCCGCCATTCCCATGCTGCTGATCGGCTTTCTGGGCGGCACCTACGGCGCGTGACGGGCTTCACAGCCCATCGAACAGCGCCGTCGACAGGTAGCGCTCCGCGAAGCTGGGGATGATGGCCACGATGGTCCGGCCGGCGTTCTCCTCCAGCGCCGCCTGGCGGAAGGCGGCGACGAGGGCGGCACCGGAACTGATGCCCACGGGAATGCCTTCGACCCGGGCGACCTTGCGGGCCATGTCGAAGGCGTCCTCGTTCGAGACCTGCTCGACGCCGTCGATGACCGAGCGGTCGACGATCGAGGGCACGAAGCCCGCGCCGATGCCTTGGATCTTGTGCGGGCCCGGCTCGCCGCCGGACAGGACGGGGCTGGCCGTCGGCTCCACGGCGATCATGCGCACCGAGGGCTTGCGCGCCTTCAGCACCTGACCGACGCCCGTGATCGTCCCGCCGGTGCCGACGCCGGCGATGACCACGTCGACCGCGCCGGCGGTGTCGTTCCAGATCTCCTCGGCGGTGGTCTTCCGGTGAATCTCGGGATTGGCCGGATTGTCGAACTGGGCCGGAGACACCGCGCCCGGGGTGCGTTCCAGCAGGTCCTGGGCCGTCTGTATGGCGCCCTTCATCCCCTTCTCGGCCGGGGTCAGGACCAGTTCGGCGCCCAGCAGCGCCAACATCTTGCGGCGCTCCATCGACATGCTCTCCGGCATGACCAGGATCAGCTTGTAGCCCTTGGCCGCGGCGACGAAGGCCAGGGCGATTCCGGTGTTGCCGCTGGTCGGCTCGATCAGCACGCTGCCGGGGCCGATCTTCCCGGCCGCCTCCAGCGCCTCGATCATGGCCACGCCGATCCGGTCCTTGACCGAGGCGATCGGGTTGAAGAACTCCAGCTTGGCCAGCACCCGGCCCTTCGGCTTCAGCTCGGCCGACAGCCGCGGCAGCTCCACCAGCGGCGTGTCGCCGATGGTGTCGACGATCGAGCCATAGACCCTGCCCCGCCCGGCCTTCGTGTGGCGGCTGGCGTCATAGGCGGCGTCGGACATGGGGCGGGCTCCGGAGAATGGCGGTCGAGCGGACATCGGTACGATGCGGCCCGGCGCAAGGGGCGCGGGCGATCAGCGGTTCAGACAGGGCTGCGGCCGCACGCCGTTCCAGCAGCCGGAGGCGTCGCGCCCGAACATCTCGCCGTCGCCGACGCGGAAGGTGACGGGGTCCGCGCCTTCGGCCACGAACTGCCGCCAGAACACCGTGCGTCCGTCGGTCGTATAGCCGCCGCCCAGCGACCGGATCGCGGCCGGCGTGTCGGTCGGAATGCGGAAGATGCCCGAATAGGCCGCGCCGGCGTCCACGGCGACGTCATTCTTCAGATCGAGAATGCGGAAACTGGCCGGCTGGGCACGCGGCGGCCAGAGCGATCAGTCCTGGTTTCATCGGATCCCCCACGGCGGGAGATGACCCGCGCACGTCTTCGCGCGCAAGCCGGAAACGCGGCGAGCCCCCGCGCGGGCCAGCCGGACAGGGGCTGGCACCCCATGGCGGACGCCCGCCGGCCATTTTCGGAGGTCCGGCGGCTGAACCTCCCCCGCACGGCGGCGTTGGATCAGATCGTGCGGGATGCGGCAGGCGGAGACGGACGCTGAAGGGCGAGGAGGGCAGCACTGCCGCGACGGCCGACTTCCTGCCTCGCAGCGGGGAGACGGCGGCGCTGATCCGCGCGCAAGACTGGGCCTCGACCCCGCTGGGCCCCCTTTCCGACTGGCCTCAAAGCCTTCGGACCCTGGTCGGCATGATGGTCGCCGCGCCCCGGGCCCAGGTCCTGCTCTGGGGGCCGCAGGGGGTGCTGCTCTACAACGACGCCTATGCCGCCTTCGCCGGGGCCCGGCATCCGGACCTGCTGGGCAGGCCGCACGCCGAGGGCTGGCCGGAGATCGCCGGGTTCAACGACGACAATCTGCGTCGTGCCCTCGCCGGGGAATCCTGGACCCTGCGCGACCAGGAACTGGTGCTGGACCGCGGCGAAGGCCCGCTGCCGGGCTGGATGGATCTGGACTACGTTCCGGTCCGGGATGAGCGCGGACGCCCGGCGGGGCTGATGGTCTTCGTGACCGAGACGACCGAGCGCCGGGTCGTCACCCGGGCCCTTCAGGAGAGCGAGGCGCGGCTGCGCTTCCTCGACGACCTGACCGTCGCAGCCCAGGGCGCCGTCGATCCGCAGCAGATCCTGTCGGTGGTCACGCGCATGACCGCCCGGCACCTGGGCGTGACCAACTGCGCCTACGCCGACATGGACCCGGACCAGGACGGCTTCACCATCCGCGGCGACTGGGCCGCGCCCGGCACGCCGTCGATCGTCGGTCGGTACCGCCTGGCCGACTTCGGCGCCCTGGCCGTCCAGGAACTGGGGGCCGGCCGGCCGCTGATCATCAACGACAATCTGAAGGAGATCGCGCCAGAGGAGGCCGCGACCTTCCAGGCCCTCGGCATCTCGGCCACCATCTGCATGCCCCTGGTGAAGGAAGGCCGGCTGCTGGCGCTGATGGCCGTCCACCACAAGGACCCGCACGTCTGGACGACGGCCGAGCTGGCCACGATCCGCGAGGTGACGGCCCGGTGCTGGGCCCACATCGAGCGGGTGCGCGACGAGGTCGCCCTCCGGGAAAGCGAGCGGCGCTATCGCATGCTGTTCGACACCATCGACGAGGGCTTCTGCATCCTGGAGTTCATCGATGGGCCCCATGGGCCGCTGAGCGACTATGTGCATGTGGAGGCGAACGACGCCTATCAGACCAACACCGGCATCCCGGACATCGTCGGCAAGCGCCTGCGCGAGGTCCTCGGCCGGGAGGGTCAGGAATGGATCGACCTGTTCAAGGGCGTCCTCGAGACGGGCCGCTCGATCCGCTTCGAAAAGGCGCTGGAGGAGACGGGCCGGTGGCTGGAGCTGGCCGCCTTCCGTCTGGAGCCGGCCAGCCGGAACCAGGTGGCGGTCCTGTTCAAGGACCTGACGGCGCGGCGCAAGGCCGAGCTGGCGCTGCGCGAAAGCGAAGAGCGCTTCCGCAACATGGCGGACAACACGCCGATGATGACGTGGGTCACCGACCCGACCGGGTACTGTACCTATCTGAACAGGACCTGGTACGCCTTCACCGGCCAGACGGCGGGAGAGGCCGAGGGCTACGGCTGGCTGGACGCCACCCATCCGGACGACAAGGCCCGCGCCGAGGAGGCCTTCGTCACCGCCCACGCTGCCCAGGCACCCTTCAAGATCGAATACCGCCTGCGCCGCGCCGACGGGACCTATCGCTGGGCCATCGACGCGGCCAGCCCGCGGTTCGACGCGGCCGGCGCCTATCTGGGCTACGTCGGCTCGGTCATCGACATCGACGACCGGCGCGAGATGGAGGACGCCCTGCGGGCCAGCGAGGCGGAGCTGCGCGCGCTCAACGCAGATCTGGAGAAGCAGGTCGCTGAGCGGGTGCTGGAGCGCGGCACGACCTGGGACGTGGCTCCCGACATGCTGTCGGTGATCAGCCTGACCGACGGCCGTTTCGTCCGGGTCAATCCGGCGTGGGAAGCCGTGCTGGGCTGGCCGGCGGACAGGCTCGAGGGCCGGCCGTACGTGGACTTCCTGCACCCGGAGGACGTCGAGGCCAGCGCGGCCGCCTTCGCGCAGGTCCAGGCCGGCGAGCCCGTTCTCAAGTTCGAGAACCGCTATCGCGCCCGGGACGGTGGCTGGCGCCGGCTGAACTGGGTCGCCGTTCCCGAGGCCGGCAAGCTGTATTCCAGCGCCCGCGACGTCACCGAGGACCGTGCCCGGGCGGACGAGCGCGACCGGCTGTGGAGCCTGTCCGCCGACATGCTGGCGCGCGCCGACCTGGGCGGCGGCATGTCGGCGGTGAACCCGGCCTGGACCCGGGTGCTGGGCTGGCCCGAGCAGGACCTGCTGACCCGGCCCTATGCCGACATCATCCATCCGGCCGACGGGCCCGCGACGCTGGCTGCCCTGACCCGGATGGGCGAGACCGGCGAGCCCACCCGGTTCCAGAACCGGATCCTGTCCCGGGACGGCGGCTGGAAGCCGATCGACTGGACCGTGGCTCCCGAGCCGGACGGCGAGAATTTCATCGCCGTCGGACGCGACCTGACCGCCGACAAGGCCCGCGAAGCCGAACTTCAGGCCGCGCAGGAGGCGCTGCGCCAGAGCCAGAAGATGGAGGCGGTCGGCCAGCTGACCGGCGGCATCGCCCACGACTTCAACAACCTGCTGGCCGGCATCATCGGCAGCCTCGAACTGTTGGGCAAGCGCCTGTCCGAGGGGCGGCTGGGCGGGATGGAGCGCTACATCGAGGCGGCGCAGGGCTCGGCCCAGCGGGCCGCGTCCCTCACCCAGCGCCTGCTGGCCTTCTCTCGCCGGCAGACGCTGGATCCCCGGGCGACCGACGTGAACCGTCTCATCGCCGGCATGGAGGAGCTGATCCGTCGGTCCGTCGGTCCGAACGTGGAGCTGGAGGTGGTGGGCGCGGGCGGTCTCTGGACCACGCGGATCGATCAGCCGCAGCTCGAGAACGCCCTGCTCAACCTGTGCATCAATGCGCGCGACGCCATGGCGCCGGACGGCGGTCGCCTGACCATCGAAACGGCCAACAAATGGCTGGACGAACGACATGCGCGCGAGCGTGATCTGCCGCCTGGGCAGTACGTTTCCCTGTGCGTGACGGACACCGGTACGGGGATGACGCCGGAGGTCCAGGCCCAGGCCTTCGACCCCTTCTTCACGACCAAGCCCCTGGGCCAGGGCACGGGGCTGGGCCTGTCGATGATCCACGGCTTCGTGCGCCAGTCGGGCGGGCAGGTCCGCATCTATTCCGAAGTCGGGGAAGGCACGACGATGTGCCTGTACCTGCCGCGGTGGACGGGAGACCTGGACGCCGAGGAGGCGCCCTCCGCGCCCACCGGGCCGGAGGCGGGCCATGGCGAGACCATCCTCGTCATCGACGACGAACCCACGGTCCGGATGCTGGTCGCGGAGGTCCTGATCGAGGCGGGGTATCGGGTCCTCGAGGCCGCCGACGGCCCGTCCGGGCTGGACCTGCTCCGGTCGGACGCGCGCATCGACCTTCTGGTGTCCGACGTCGGCCTGCCCGGAGGCATGAACGGCCGGCAGGTGGCGGACGCGGCCAGGGTCGCGCGTCCCGGTCTGAGGGTCCTGTTCATGACCGGCTACGCCGAGAACGCCGCGGTCGGCAACGGTCTGCTGGACCCGGGCATGGAGGTGCTGACCAAGCCCTTCGTGATGGCGGACCTGGCCAACAAGGTCCGCGAGATGATCGACGGCTGACGGGCCGATTTCGCGGAGCGCCGTCGTGCGAATCGGCCCCTCATCTCCCGAATCCGGGAGATGACGATGACGCCGACCGCGACCCCGCAGGACCGCATCGACGAGTTGGACGTCATCCGCGGCTTCGCCCTGTTCGGGGTGATGTGGATGAACATCTTCGACATCGGCGGCTTCATCGTGCCCGAGGACATGGTGCCCGGGCTGACGGCGTTTCCGGTGCTGGAGAAGGTCGTCGGCTTCGCGTCCGGCCTGGTCATGCACGGCAAGGCCCAGGCCCTGTTCTCCATCCTGTTCGGCTTCGGCTTCGCGGTGATGATGGACCGCATCGAGGCGCGCGGCGGGCGCGGGACCGTCGTCTATCTTCGCCGCCTGACGATCCTGCTGGCCGTCGGCATAGCGCATCTGGCCCTGCTGTGGCTGGGCGACATCCTGCACGCCTATGCGCTGATGGGCTTCCTGCTGCTGGCTACGCGGCGCTGGTCGGCACCCTGGCTGCTGGTCGCCGGCCTGGTCTTCGCCTGGGGCGTGCCGACCCTGGTCTGGGTCTATTTCCAGCTGACCTCGCCGGGCGCGCCCCCGCCCTTCGCGGCCCAGTTCGACGCTGCCGCCGCCGCCCGCGCGCCGTGGATCCTGAACGGCGGCAGCTATCCGGCCTTCGTCGTCGACAATCTGCGCAGCACGGTCGTCCTGTACGCGAACCCGTGGGGCGCGGCCTTCCTCGCCTGGATCCTCGGCCGCTTCCTGATCGGCAGCTGGATCCACCGGCAGGGCTGGCTGCAGGACCCCCAGCGTCACCTCGTCGGCTTCGCGATCGCCGCCGCGACCCTGATCCCGCTCGGCCTGATGCTCCAGCTCCTGCGGCCGATCATGAACACGCTCGATCTGCAGGCCCTGCCTTGGTTCACCGTGTTCCTGCGCGGTCTGGGCCCGATGACGGCGGTGATCCTGGCGCTCGGCTACGCCGCCCTGATCGTGGTCCTGTGCCGCATCCCCGCAATGCGGCGACGGCTTTCGGGGCTCGGCGCCCTGGGCCGCATGGCCCTGACCAACTACCTGACCCAGAGCCTGGTCTATTTCTTCGTCCTGTACGGCTTCGGCCTGGGCCTGCTGCCGTGGATGGGGCCGACCCTGACCCTGGCGCTGAGCCTCCTGGTCGTCGGCCTGCAGATCGCCTTCAGCCGCTGGTGGCTGGCGCGCCACGCCTATGGCCCGGTCGAATGGCTGTGGAGATGGGGCACCTATGGGGTGAAGCCGGCGTGGCGGCGGCCCGCGCCTTAAGGCCGGATTAACCACGATGGCGCATTCGTTAACGCCATGCGTTCCCTCGTCGCCGCCGTCGAAGCCGTCGACCCCCTGGTCGTGACCGGCAAGGTCGCGGGGGTGAACGGCCTGCTGATCGAGAGCCGCGGCGGCCTCAGCCGACTGGCCGTCGGCGCCCGGGCCGAGATCGGGCGCGGGCGCGGCATGGACCCCCTCCCGGCCGAGGTGGTCGGCTTCCGCGACGCCAAGGCCCTGCTGATGCCGTTCGGCCCGGTCGAGGGCGTGGCCCCGGGGGCAGACATCCGCATCGTCGATTCCGCCGCCGCCGTGCGCCCGACCACGGGCTGGCTGGGCCGCATCGTCGACGCCTTCGGCCAGCCGATCGACGGCAAGGGGCCCTTGCCGCGCGGTCCCGCCGCCTATCCCCTGCGCGCCGCGCCACCCCCGGCCCATTCGCGCGGCCGGGTGGGCGAGCGTCTGGATCTGGGCGTCCGGGCCATGGACGTCTTCACCACCACCTGCCGGGGTCAGCGACTGGGCATCTTCGCCGGCTCGGGCGTGGGCAAGTCGGTGCTGCTGTCGATGCTGGCCAAGGAGGCGACGTGCGACGTCGTGGTGGTCGGCCTGATCGGCGAACGCGGCCGCGAGGTGCGCGAGTTCGTCGAGGAGACCCTGGGCGAGGACGGCCTGCGCCGCGCCGTCGTGGTCGTGGCGACCTCCGACGAACCGGCGCTGAAGCGGCGCCAGTCGGCCTACATGACCCTGGCCCTGGCCGAGTACTTCCGCGACCAGGACCTGGAGGTGCTGTGCCTGATGGACTCGGTCACCCGCTTCGCCATGGCCCAGCGCGAGATCGGCCTGGCGGCGGGCGAGCCGCCGACGACCAAGGGCTACACCCCCACCGTCTTCACCGAACTGCCCAAGCTGCTGGAGCGCGCGGGTCCCGGTCCGCGGCGGCCGGACGGCACCACGGCGGCACCCATCACCGCCCTGTTCACCGTGCTGGTCGACGGCGGCGACCATGACGAGCCGATCGCCGACGCCGTGCGAGGCATCCTGGACGGCCACATCGTCATGGACCGCAAGATCGCCGAACGCGGCCGCTTTCCCGCCATCGACGTGCTGAAGTCCATCAGCCGGACCATGCCGGGCAACCAGACGGCCGAGGAGCGCGAGCTGAACAAACGCGCCCGCCAGTGCCTGAGCGCCTATTCGAACATGGAAGAGCTGATCCGCATCGGGGCCTACCGCAGCGGTGCCGACCCGATCGTGGATCGGGCCATCGCGTTGAACCCGGCGCTGGAAGCCTTCCTCAGCCAAAGGCCGGACGAGGCCACGCCTCTTACCGAATCCTTTACCCGGCTGGAGGCCATATTGAATCAGGGCATGGTGAGGGAGTGACGACATGACGGCCTGGGCGCAGTCGCTGATCCGCATTTCCAACTACGAGGTCGAGACGCTGCAGAAGCGCCTCGCCGAGATCACCGCGCGCCGCGCCTCGGCCGAGATGCGCATCGCCGTGCTGGACGCCGAGGTCGAGATCGAGCGCGAGCGCGCCCGGTCGGACGCCGAGGCCCGCATGCTGCTGGACGCCTACGTCTCGGGCTGGAAGGTCCGCCGCGGTGCCGCCGAGGCCGACGTCGTCACCATCGACGCCGAGGAGGCCGGCGCCCGCGACGCCCTGACCGGCGCCTTCGAGGAACTGAAGAAGTTCGAGCACGTGGCCGAGACCACCCGCCTGAACGCCCTCGTGGCCGCCGCGCGGAAAGAGACCGCCCGGTTCGACGAGCTGGGGCTGCGGAGACGAGCGTCCTGATCCTTCTCCCCTCGTGGGAGAAGGTGGCCGACGAAGTCGGTCGGATGAGGGGGCTCGTGGCGCGTGCTCACTCTTGCCGAGGAGACTGATGATGCAGCCCCCTCATCCGTCTCGCTCCGCGAGCCACCTTCTCCCACGAGGGGAGAAGGACATTTCCCGCCGCACCCTTCTCTCGTCCTCGCTCGCCCTCGCCGCCTGCGCCGGGGCCCCGGCAGCGCCGGTCGCGACGCGGCCGCTGAAGGACCTGTTCCCCTGCCCGGTCGGCGTGTGCGGCATGACCGGCCAGTTCGGCGACGCCGGCTGGAGGCAGGTGGTCACCCGGGAGTTCGACCAGTTCACCCCCGAGTGGGAGATGAAGATGGAGGCGATCCTGCGGCCCGACCGGTCGCTGGACTTCGCCCGCGCCGACGCCTGCGCCGATTTCGCGCGGGCGAACGCGATGCGCCTGCATGGCCACGCCCTGGTCTGGTACTCGCAGGGGGCGGACGCCTTCGCCGACGCCGACAAGACGACCTTCGCGCGCGACTATGACCGCTACGTCCGCGACGTCACGGCGCGCTATCGCGGCCGGGCGGTCAGCTGGGACGTGGTCAACGAGGCGGTGGCCGAGGACGGTGACGGGCTGCGCGAGCACCATTGGTCGGCGGCGCTGGGCGACGTCGATCACATCCGCCGCGCCTTCGACGTGGCCCACGAGGCCGACCCGGACGCGGTGCTGTTCCTGAATGACTACAATCTCGAGAACCTGCCGCGTAAGGGCGCGACCTTCCTGAAACTGGTCGAGACCCTGATGAAGGCGGGCACGCCCCTCCACGGCATCGGCACCCAGAGCCACCTCGACGTCGAGATCGCCGAGGGCCAGATCACAGCCTTCTTCCGCGAGGCGGCGGCGACCGGTCTGAAGATCCACGTCTCCGAACTGGACGCCAGCCTGAAATCGGACCGTCGCGTCGACCTGCGCACCGACGGCCAGAAGCGCGCCCAGCAGGCGGCGCGGGTGGTCGAGCTGACCGAGGCCTTCATGGCCCTGCCCGCGGCCCAGCGCTTCGCCTTCACCGTCTGGGGCGCGCGCGATCCCGACAGCTGGCTGAACCGCGACGCGCGCGCCGGCTCGGGGGACTCACCGCTGCTGTTCGACGCCGGCGGCGCGCCGACCTCGATGCACGGCGCCGCCGTCGCCGCGCTGGCCTAGGGTTTCAGCAGTTCGAACTCGCCCGCGACGCCCGTCTCGGCCGAGGGGGCGATCCAGACGGTGAAACGGCCGGGCTCGGCGATCCAGCCCAGGTCCCGACCGACGAAGGTCAGGTCGGCGCGGGTCAGGGTGAAGGCCACGCGTTCCGAGGCACCCGGGGCCAGGGTCACCCGGCGATAGCCCTTCAACTGGCGAACCGGGCGGCTGACGCTGGCGGCGCGGTCGTGGACGTACAGCTGGACCAGTTCGTCGGCCGCACGGGATCCCCGGTTCGTCACGGTTGCGGCGATCTGGATGGCGCCGTCCCATCCCAGCCGGCCGGAGCCGACGTCGAGGTCCGAATAGGCCACGTCGCCATAGGTCAGGCCGTGGCCGAAGGGCCAGGCGGCGACGTTCAGGCTCTCGCGCCAGCGCGCCTTGAACTCCTCGCCGTGTTCCAGCGTCAGGGGCGGACGACCCGTCGGCTTGCGGTCATAGTGGAAGGGCGACTGGCCGACGTGGCGCGGGAAGCTGATCGGCAGCCGGCCCGACGGGGCGTGATCACCGAACAGGACGTCGGCCAGGGCCGTCCCCGTCTCCACGCCGAGGAACCAGGAGACGAGGATCGCCTCGCTGGCGTCCGAGGCCGGGTCCAGCGTCAGGGCGCGGCCGCACTTGAGGATCAGCACGGTCGGCTTGCCCACGGCGCGCACGGCCTCGATCAGCGCACGCTGAGGCTCGGGCAGTCCGACGTCGAGCCGGGACTGGGCCTCGCCCGACATCCGCTCGCCTTCGCCGACGACCAGCACGACGACATCGGCGGCGCGGGCGGCCGCGACCGCCTCGTCCACGCCGCCTGCGATCTGCGTCTCGGCCCCGCACCCCTCGACGACCGTGAGCGCTTGCGGATCGGCCAGGGCGGCCCGCAGCCCGTCCTCGACCGAAACGGCCTGTCCGGGATCGCCGAACAGGACCCAGGGGCCGTTCAGGTGGTCCTGGCCCGCGGCGAACGGCCCGATCAGCGCGATCCGCGCGTCGCGCGACAGCGGCAGAAGGCGGTCCACGTTCTTGAGCAGGACCACGGACTTGCGGGCCGCCTCGCGCGCCAGGGCACGGTGCGTCGGCGCGTGGTCCTTCTCGTCCCGCGCGGGGTCCAGACGATTGAACGGGTCGGCGAACAGGCCCAGCGCCGCCTTCAGCCTCAGCACCCGCCGCACCGAGGCGTCGACCGCCGCCTCGTCCACCTCGCCGGCGCGGACCAGTTCGGGCAGGAAGCGGGCGTAGAGGCCGCTGGACATGCTCATGTCCACGCCACCGTTGAAGGCCAGCCGCGCGGCGTCGCGCTCGTCCTCGGCCAGGCCGTGGGCGATCAGCTCGAAGTCGCCGGTGTAGTCCGACACCACGAAGCCGTCGAAGCCCCATTCGCCGCGCAGCACGTCCTGCATCAGCCAGGCGTTGGCGTGGCACGGCACGCCCGCGACGTCGTTGAAGGCGGCCATGGTCGACAGGGCACCCGCGGCGAAGGCGGCCTGGAAGGGGGGGAAGTAGACCTCCCTCAGGGTCCGTTCCGACACGTCCGCCGCGGCATAGTCCAGGCCCGCCGTGGCCGCGCCGTAGGCCGCGAGGTGTTTGGGGGTGGCCAGCATGGCGGCCGGGTCGCCGAGCCCGGCGCCCTGGAATCCCTCGACCCGGGCGGTCGCCAGGGCGCAGCCCAGCAGGACGTCCTCGCCCGCGCCCTCCACGCCCCGACCCCAGCGGGCGTCGCGCGAGACGTCGACCATGGGGGCGAAATTCCAGGCCAGGCCGACGGCCGTCGCCTCCTGCGCGGCCGCCCGCGCGGTGCGCCGCGCCAGGTCGGGATCGAAGGCGGCGGCCTCGGCCAGCGGGACGGGGAAGATGGTGCGGAAGCCGTGGATCACGTCGGCCGCGAACAGCAGGGGAATGCCCAGCCGGCTCTCATGCACCGCCACGCGCTGCATGCGCCGGTGCCAGTCCGCGGAGTCGCCGTTGAAGACCGCGCCCAGCAGGCCGGCGCGCACCGCCTGCTCCTGCTGCGCCACGGTTCCCGTGATGGCTTCCGGATTGGCCGCGTTCGCCAGCGACGGCGCCAGGGCGGCCGGCATGATCGAGAGCTGGCCGGCCTTCTCCTCGAGCGTCATCGCCGCGATGAGGGCCTCGATCCCTTCCGGTGTCCCCGCCTGCGCGCCGCGGGGCAGGTCGGCGGCGAGGCCGGACTGCGGCGCTTCGGAACGGATCGGCGCGGCGGTGGGCATGGACGGGAGCATCTCGTGTAAGCGGTTACAGTCAGCTTGATAGCCGACAGTGAACCGAAGGCACAAACCCTTACGGCGCGTCGCGCGCAAACGGAACCTCAGGGGCCCCGGAGATTGCGCGGCGGCGGCGCGGGGCGCGGAAATCCGGCGGCCCGCGCCGAGGGGGCGGCCGGGCCGATCCGCCGCGACCCAGGTGCCCCTTGCACCGCAGGTTACTTTGCATTATAAAGCACTCATCAACTGGAGGAGACACCCATGAAGATGATCGCCCTGGTCGGCACCCTGGCCCTGACCGCCCTTGCCGCGCCCGCCTTCGCCCAGAGCACAGACGTGACGGTCACCCTGACCGGCGTCGAGGCGCGCGGCGGCCAGATCCTGGCCAGCCTGGCCGGCCCCGACACCTTCATGCGCGGCCAGCCGGAGCACAGCGCGCGCGGCGAGGTCGTGGCCGGCACCGTCACCCTGACGTTCCGGGACGTCCCCGTCGGCGACTGGGCGCTGATGGCCATGCACGACGAGAACGCCAACGGCGAGTTCGACATGAACGGCTACATGCCGGCCGAGGGCTATGCCTTCTCCAACCTGGGCGGTCCGCTCATGGGCATGCCGTCGTTCGGGATGCACAAGGTCGCGGTCGCCGCGGGCACGACGATCACCGCGCCGATGATCTACCCCTGAACGGGAAACGCCCGCCGGTTTCCCGGCGGGCGTCTCCATGTCGGCGCGCGAGCCCTGAAGGGGATCAGGCCGCGGCGCTGACGGAGTTCGAACCTTCCGCCGGGTCGCGCAGCACATAGCCGCGGCCCCAGACGGTCTCGATATAGTGTTTGCCGCCGGCCGCCGTCGCCAGCTTCTTGCGCAGCTTGCAGATGAAGACGTCGATGATCTTCAGCTCGGGCTCGTCCATGCCGCCGTACAGGTGGTTCAGGAACATTTCCTTGGTCAGGGTGGTGCCCTTGCGGAGCGAGAGCAGCTCCAGCATCTGG
>JAHJOO010000004.1 GCA_018820275.1 Alphaproteobacteria bacterium | reverse complement strand
GGAGTCCGCGACCGCGCGCGGGGTGATTTCGGCCATCGACGCGGAGGGCGGCAAGATCACGATCGAGCACGAGCCGATCGCCAGTCTGGAATGGCCCGCGATGACCATGGGCTTCGCGGCGTCACCCGCCCTGATTGACCAGGCGAAGGTCGGCGACCGGGTCGAGTTTGATCTGGTCGTTACAGGCAGCGCGGGCGAAGTGAAGGCGATTCGGCCGCAGTAATCCCCTGCTGCCGGACTGTCGTCGCACGGGGCGGCGGCGTCCGGGTTGACGACGCGGCGGGGAACCTTTGGCTTCTCCGCCGCGTCGAGCCTTTATGGGTTCAGCAGACGGCTTCAAAGCGGCGTGAAGATGGACAGTGCCGACTGTCCGAGTTGTTTCGGTCCGAACCCGAATGGGCTTCGAGGCGGCGCTCGGCGCGGGGATGTCGTGCGAACAAGCCGAACCGTGGACTGAGGGACCGCAGCGTTGGAACTCGCCTTGGAGTACCCGAGTTCGATCTTGAAGGAGGTGGGTGACATGAGCGACATGAACGGAATGCCCTCAAGGTCGGGCGAGGCACGCCTGTCGTGCCTGCTGAGGTCCATCGATCTGACTCCTCAACGACGGGCGCCCGCGTCGGATCTTCTTGGGCGGTCCCGCCGGGGCTCGGTGGCCGCCGCCCTGCTGCTGGTGCTCCTGGTGGTCGCCGTCGTGAGCTGGCGAATCGGTCCCGCCGGCGTGGCGTCCGGGGCGCGGGAAGAGCGCCTCGAGGACGACGCCGACGAGCCCGCGCGATCCGACCGCCGCGACGAGCGAGATCGCCGCGGCCGATCCGGGGGCCGGGACCGTGACTGACCCCATCCGGCGTCGTTTCCCGCCTGTGGCGCGCCGGTGAGCCCTGACGGCGCCTGGCGCGGGGGTCTGCAGATCGGCCCGGGCTGGGCGCGGTGGCGCGGCGCGGTCGGCGACAACGCGCTTCACCGGCACCTCGCGGCGCAGGCGGTGTTCGCCGACCGGCCGATCGCCGTCGAGACTGCGGGCGGCCGCGTCCTTCGCGCCACGGCGTTTCTCGTCGATCCGCTCGTGGGCCATCGGCTCGGCGCCGCGGCGCAGGCCGAGATCCTGTTTTTCGAGCCGGGAAGTCTGGGCGTGGAGGCGCGCGCGGCGCTTCGGGCCGTGCTCGTCCGCGCGTCCAGCGCCCACGTGCTGGCGGCCGAGGGCCGTCGGCGGTTCTGGTCGGACCAGGCGGGCGGAGCCGGAGGCGAGCCGGCCGCGCCCGCGGTGTCCTGGATGGCCGGCGTCCTGACGTTCATCGACGCCGCGCTCTCGGAAGGCCCCGTGCGGCTCGATGCGGCTGCGGGCCGCGCGGGTTTGTCGGCCGACCGGTTCCGTCACGTCTTCGCCGAAGCGCAAGGCTTGTCGTTCAAGCGGTTCGTCCTCTGGCGGCGGCTGCAGCTTGCGGCGACACTGCTGGCGGGCGGGGTCGACGTGACCACCGCCGCCCATGAGGCCGGCTTCTCCGACGGCGC
Source organism: Alphaproteobacteria bacterium (assembly GCA_018820275.1). GTDB lineage: Bacteria > Pseudomonadota > Alphaproteobacteria > Caulobacterales > Caulobacteraceae > Brevundimonas. Next base: position 2,762 of record JAHJOO010000004.1, on the reverse strand, counting down.
GCACCTCGCGCGGACGATGAAGGCGATGTTCGGGGTGCAGCCGCGGCGCCTGGTCCCCTCCGGCTGAGCAGCCGCTTCGTTCAAGCGGCGAGCCCGAATCCAGGCGATGCTCGTCGCCATGAACCAGGACAGAGACTTCGTCCCCGCGCTCGGTCGCCACGAGCTCACCGGCGCCTACGACAGGGTGCTGGCCGTCATGACCCGGGAGCGTCGCTGGCGGTGCGCCCTGCTGTCGGAAGCCGATCCGCAGCCTGGCGAGACAATCCTCGACGTCGGCTGCGGCACCGGGACCTTCGCGATCCAGCTCAAGACGGCGTCGCCGGGATCGCGCCTCATCGGCGTCGATCCCGACAAGGCGGTGCTGGAGATCGCGCGCGACAAGGCTCGCCGGGCCGGGGTCCACGTGGAATGGCGAGCCGGCTACGGGGACGCGCTGACCGCGATCCTGCCGGGCGCGGCCGCGGACAAGGTGGTCTCGAGCCTGGTGCTGCATCAATGCCCGATGCCCGTGAAGCGGGCGATCCTCGCCGCCTGCCTGGGCGCGCTTCGACCCGGCGGCCGGCTGCATATGGCCGACGCCGGCCGCCAGGCGAATCCCTTGATGCGCCTGCTCTTCCGGCAGGTTCAGATGCTGGACGGCTTCGAGCACACCGAGCCCAATGCGCTCGGCGTGCTCCCGGACCTCATGCGCGAAGCCGGCTTCGAGGCCGTGAGCGAGACGCGGCGGATTCCCACCCCGACCGGGTCGATCTCCCTCTACGCGGCCGTGCGGCCGTAGGCCGCCGTCGGGGGCGCCGCGACGCCCTCGACAGCGAGCTCCGCCTGCCCGCGATGACGGCGGGCCCGAGCTCGGGCGGCCGCGGCGCGCGACGGAGGGCGCAACTTGCCGGGCGCCGGGCCGCTCCTGTACCGGTCGACGCCAAAGGAGGCCGAGCGCATGAACTCTATTCCAACCGGGCGCAGGGGTTCGTGCGTGTGGCGGTTTGCACGCCGCGCATCGCCGTGGCCGATCCGGCGGCCAACCTCCTCGAGACCCTGAAACTGGCGCGGGAGGGACACGCCCGCGGCGCCGACCTCATGCTGTTTCCGGAGCTGGGCCTGTCCGCCTATGCGATCGACGACCTCCTGCTCCAGGACGCCCTCCTTCAGGCGGTGAACGCCGCGCTCGCCGAGCTCGTGCAGGCGAGCCGGGACCTGCAGCCGGTGCTGGTGGTGGGAGCGCCCCTCGTCCGCAACGGACGGCTCTACAATTGCGCCGTCGCCCTCGCCCGGGGCCGCGTCCTGGGGGTCGTGCCCAAGAGCTTCCTTCCGAACTATCGGGAGTATTACGAGAACCGCTGGTTCGCCCCCGGCGCCGGCGTGCGCGGCCTGGACATCGCCGTCGCCGGGCAGAGGGCGCCGTTCGGGACCGACCTGATCATCGAGGCCAGCGACGTCCCGGACTTCGTCTTCCACATGGAGCTCTGCGAGGACTTCTGGGCCGCCACCCCGCCCTCGACCCTGGCGGCGCTGGCGGGAGCCACCCTGCTCTGCAACCTGTCGGCGTCCAACATCGTGGTCGGCAAGGCCGACGAGCGCGCGCTGCTCTGCGCCTCGCAGTCGATGCGATGCCAGGCCGCCTACCTCTACGCCGCGGCCGGGCCCGGCGAGAGCACCACCGACCTGGCCTGGGACGGGCAGGCGACCATCCACGAGCTCGGCCGTCTGCTGGCCGCGACCCGCCGCTTCCCGGACGTCGCCCAGATGGCCCTGGCGGACGTGGACGTCGAACGAATGCGCCTCGAGCGGCTGCGGACGTCCACCTTCAACAACGCCGCCGCCGCCGCCGGCCATCCCGAGCACGCCTTCCGGCGGATCGCCTTCGAGCATGCGGCGGAGCACGTCGATATCGGGCTGCTGCGGCCGCACGACCGGTTTCCGTTCGTTCCGGACGATCCGGCCCGCCTGGACCAGGATTGCTACGAAGCCTTCAACATCCAGGTGCAGGGTCTCGCCAAGCGCCTCGACGCCGCCGGTGTCCGGCGCATCGTGGTCGGCGTTTCCGGCGGCCTCGACTCCACCCACGCCCTGATCGTCGCGTCGAAGGCCTTCGACGCCCTGGGCCGTCCGCGCACGGACATCCTGGGCTTCACCATGCCCGGCTTCGCCACCAGCGAGGGCACCAAGCGCAACGCCTGGGCCCTGATGCGAAGCCTCGGGGTGACGGGCGAAGAGATCGACATCCGGCCCGCGGCGCGGACGATGCTGGAGGCGATCGGCCACCCGTTCGCCCGCGGCGAACCGGTCTACGACGTCACCTTCGAAAACGTCCAGGCCGGGCTGAGGAGCGACTTCCTGTTCCGGCTCGCCAACCAGCGCGAGGGCCTGGTGCTCGGCACAGGCAACCTGTCCGAGTCGGCGCTGGGCTGGCAGACCTACGGCGTCGGCGATCACATGAGCCACTACAACGTCAACGGCTCGGTCCCCAAGACCCTCATCCAGCACCTGATCCGCTGGGTCGCGGCCACCGGGCAGTTGGACGAGGCGGCCTCGGCGACCTTGCTTGGCGTGCTGGGCACGGAGATCTCGCCCGAGCTGGTGCCGCAGGCCGCCGCGGACGCGCTTCAGAGCACGCAGTCCAGGATCGGGCCCTACGAACTGCAGGATTTCAACCTGTTCTACCTGACGCGCTACGGCCTGCGTCCCTCCAAGGTCGCCTTCCTGGCCTGGCACGCTTGGCGGGATCTCGAGGCGGGGGCGTGGCCGGCCCACTTCCCGGCCGC
>JAHJOO010000042.1 GCA_018820275.1 Alphaproteobacteria bacterium | reverse complement strand
GGGCCTGCGACTGCGCTACGAATTCCGCAAGGAGTTCGCCCCCTATGTCGGCATCGAGTGGAGCCGCGCGTTCGGCGATACCGCCGACTACATCGAGGCCCGAGGCGGCGAGACCGACGACACCCGCTTCGTCGTCGGCCTCAAGGCCTGGTTCTAACCGAAGGAGACCACCCCATGATCCGCGTTCTCACCCTCACCGCCGCCCTGGCGTTCGCCGGCGCAGCCGCCGCCCAGGACCCGCATGCCGGCCACAACATGCCGGCGCAGGCCGCCGCACCCCAGTCGGGCATCACCACCGTTCCTGCGAACGGCGCGATGACCCAAGGTTCGCCCGAGCGGTTCAGCGTCACCTTCCCGCACGCGATGATCCTGAAGACTGTCACCCTCACCGCCGAGGGCCAGGCGCCGGTTGAAGTGACTGTCCCCACCGCGCCCACCGCCGCGACCGTCAGCGTTCCGTTGCCGCGTCTCGCCCCGGGAACCTACACCGCCGCCTGGACCGCCGAAGGCCTCGACGGGCATAAGATGTCCGGCTCCGTCAGCTTCATGGTTCACTAGGAGAACGACGATGAAAGTGTCCAACCTGCTGGCCGCCGCCGGCGCGATCCTTGCCCTGAGCGCAGGGGCGGCCCTAGCCGCTGAAGGCTGCGACTGCTGCAAGGACATGGCCCCGGACGCCGCCATGAGTTGCTGTGACGAGATGAAGGCCGAGCCCGCCCCGACCGAACCCACGCCGCCCGCCCCGGCTCCCTCGGACACGCCGGCGCCCCAAGGTCACGCTGGTCACGATTGATCGGCCGGATCCGTCCTGCACGGATGCTCTGACCGGTCGGGTTGAAGGCGAAGGCGCGCTCAGCGCCTGACTGGCGGCTGGGCGATCAGTTCTGAATGAGCCGAAGCAGCGTCCCGTCGGGATCGATGAGCGCGCCGATCCGCAATCCGGAGTCTTCAACCTTCGGCGCATGAAGGCGGGGGTGCCCCCGGCAGGTCTCCGACAGACCGGAGGCCACGCAGGCGGCGTAGAGGGCGTCCAGGTCGTCGAGCCGCAGGCAGCAACTGAAATTGCTCGTCCAGGGATCGACGTCCGGATGCGGGAAGAACTCGAGCGTGAGACCACCTCGTTTCAGGATCATCCAACCGTCATCGCGCCAACCCTGCTCGAAACCGAACTGGGCATAGAAGCGCGACGTGGTCTCGAAGTCCCGCGAGGGAAGGTTGGGCGTGGCGTGGTCGGTCACGGCGATCTCCGGACTTCAGCGATGCTCCAAATCCTAGCCGCAACAGCCCTTGCCATCCACCTGGATCGGCGGGCACGGCACGTCGGCATAGGAGCAGAAGACGCAGCAGTCTCCGGGCAGAGGCTTGAGCTTCACCCCGCAGCCGAGGCAATCGTAGAACCAGATACAGGCGTCGGTGGGCATGGTCTCGGTCGCGACGTGGCCGCAATCCGGGCAGGTCAGCGTCGATTCCAGAAGGACGGCGGGGGTCATCGCATCGCCGCCAGCCGGGGCATGGCCCAGGGTTCGATATAGGGTTGCCAAGCTAGGGACAGGACGACCAGCAGGCTAGCGGCGACAAGTAGCCAGAAGGCGAGCCGTGACGGACGCCGGCAGGCAGCGTCCTTTTGACACATCCGCAGACGGCGCCAATGAAGCAGCCAGCCGGCGGCGAGAACGACTGCGGCCAAAAGCGTCAGCCAGTTGCGCGCGCCGGCGATGACGGCGGCGCCGGCGAAGGACACCCCCGCCACCGACAAGGCCAGCGGCAGGACGCAGCAGGCCGCCCAAGCGAATACGGAGGCGACGCCGCCGATGGCGGCCGTGGCGCTGACGGCGACCTCGGGGATCTTGGGTCGGTTTTGGTCGATGGCCATAGGGCCTCCCGTTCAATTTCTGCTAGAGGCTACAACCCGTAGCCGCTACGGGATCAAGAGCGATGTCCGCACGAAGTTTGACGATCGGGCGCCTGGCGGTCAGCGCCGGGGTTAATTTGGAGACGGTCCGCTACTACGAGCGGATCGGCCTGATGCCGGCGCCGGCGCGCACCGAGGGCGGCCATCGGAGCTATGAGCCGGAGCACGCCCAGCGCCTGCGCTTCATCCGCCGGTCCCGCGAACTCGGCTTCGGCATCGACGCCATTCGGCGGCTGATCACGCTGAGCGAGCCGGGCGTGCAGGCGTGTTGCGAAGTCCGCGACATGGCCCAGGACCACATCGCAAGCGTGGACGCCAAGATCGCGGATTTGCAGCGGCTGCGGACCGTCCTGAACCAGGCCGTCGCCGACTGCAGCGAAGGCGGGCAGGTCCGTTGTCCGGTGATCGAGGAACTGGGTTCGCGTTGACGCCGGACAGTCGGCGCGATCGCCCGCCACGATCGAATTTTCCCACGGAGCGGCGCAAACCACGACGCGGGTCCTCAATTCAACCTGTCAAAATGAATCAGTTTGCGGCGATGGCGATGGAGGACAGATCAGACGCAGTCTCGACCGGAACGCCCGCCGCCTTGCGCTCGGAATAGCGGTCCACGAGTTGGACGGCGTGGGGCCGGACCAGGATGGTGAAGCGCACCAGTTCCTCCATCACATCGACGATGCGCTCATAATAGGCCGAGGGCTTCATCCGGCCGGCCTCGTCGAACTCCTGGAAGGCCTTGGCCACGCTCGACTGGTTGGGGATGGTGACCATCCGCATCCAGCGGCCCAGGAGACGCAGGGTGTTGACGGCGTTGAAGCTCTGGGACCCGCCCGACACCTGCATGACAGCGAGCGTCCGGCCCTGGGTCGGGCGCATGCCGCCAAGGCTCAACGGCAGGTGATCGATCTGCAGCTTCATCACGCCGGAGACCTGGCCGTGCCGTTCCGGACTGCACCAGACCATGCCCTCCGACCAGAAGGCGTGCTCGCGCAACTCGCGCACCGCCGGGTGGTCGTCGTCGCCGGGCGCGCC
>JAHJOO010000041.1 GCA_018820275.1 Alphaproteobacteria bacterium | reverse complement strand
CTCGGACTTCGTCGAGATGTTCGTCGGCGTCGGCGCCAGCCGCGTGCGCGACATGTTCGAACAGGCCAAGAAGAACGCCCCCTGCATCATCTTCATCGACGAGATCGACGCCGTCGGTCGTCACCGCGGCGCGGGCCTGGGCGGCGGCAATGACGAGCGCGAGCAGACGCTGAACCAGCTGCTGGTCGAGATGGATGGCTTCGAGGCCAATGAAGGCATCATCCTGATCGCCGCCACCAACCGTCCCGACGTTCTGGACCCCGCCCTGCTGCGTCCCGGCCGCTTCGACCGTCAGGTCGTGGTGCCCAACCCGGACGTCTCGGGCCGCGAGAAGATCCTGCGCGTGCACATGAAGGACGTGCCGCTGGCCGCCGACGTCAACGTCAAGACCGTGGCGCGCGGCACCCCGGGCTTCTCGGGCGCCGACCTGGCCAATCTGGTCAATGAGGCGGCCCTGATGGCGGCGCGCAAGGACCGCAAGATGGTCACCCACCGCGACTTCGAGGACGCCAAGGACAAGGTCATGATGGGCGCCGAGCGCAAGTCCATGGCCATGAACGAGGAAGAGAAGCGCCTGACCGCCTATCACGAGGCCGGCCACGCCATCGTCGCCATGAACGTCAAGATGGCCGACCCGGTGCACAAGGCCACCATCGTGCCCCGCGGCCGCGCCCTGGGCATGGTCATGCAGCTGCCGGAAGGCGACCGCTACTCCATGAAGTACCAGCAGATGATCGACCGCATCGCCATCATGGCCGGCGGGCGGGTGGCCGAGGAACTGATCTTCGGCAAGGAGAACATCACCTCGGGCGCCAGCTCGGACATCGAGCAGGCGACCAAGCTGGCCCGCGCCATGGTCACGCGCTGGGGCTTTTCGGACGTGCTGGGCACGGTGGCCTACGGTGAGAACCAGGAGGAGGTCTTCCTCGGGCACTCGGTCGCGCGCAGCCAGAACGTCTCGGAAGAGACGGCCCGGATCATCGACGGCGAGGTCAAGCGCCTGGTCACCTCCGGCTGGGAGGAGGCCCGCAAGATCCTGAAGCGCAAGAAGGCCGACCACGAGAAGCTGGCCCAGGCCCTGCTGGAGTACGAGACCCTCTCCGGCGACGAGATCCGCGATCTGCTGGAGAAGGGCCTGGCCCCGAACCGCGACGAGAACGCCTTCCCCAACTCCGGCCCGTCGGTGTCCGTGCCGGTCACGCCGGTATCGGACGGCACGACCATCGAGACCGCCACGGTCCACTGACGGCACCTCTCGCCCCCCCTGAAACGCCGCTCCGGGAGACCGGGGCGGCGTTTTTCATGCGCCCCATCCAGACCCACTAAATCTAGTCTCCTGTGGACGGCGCAAATCCACATATTGCGTGTCTTAAGGGCTGGTTTACGATTGGTGGTAGGTCGCCGGTCGGGGAACGTCGTTCCGGCGCCAGATGTTGAATCTTGGAGGGCGACATGAGCCTGGGCTGGACCGAAGACCGCGTCGGCGCGCTGAAGAAACTCTGGCTCGAGGGCCAGTCGGCCAGCCAGATCGCCAAGCAGCTGGGCGGCGGCGTGACCCGCAACGCCGTCATCGGCAAGGTGCACCGTCTCGGCCTGTCGGGCCGCGCCGCGCCGTCGCAGCCGGCCCGCACCAGCTTCCGCCCGACCCGCCCGCGTCCGGCGGCCGCCGCCCCGAGCCAGGCCCCCAGCGCCCCGCGCCGCATCGAGGCGGCCCAGCCGCGTCCGGCCGCGCCGATCGCCCCGCGCCCCGAGCCGATCCCGGACCTGCCCGGCACGGCCACGGTCATGACCCTGGGCGCCCACATGTGCAAATGGCCGATCGGCGACCCGTCCTCGGCCGAGTTCAGCTTCTGCGGCCGCCGCGCCTCGGAGGGCGTCTACTGCATGGAGCACGCCCGCGTCGCCTATCAGCCCGCGGTCAAGAAGAACGGCGCCGGCGAGCTGGCCCGCTCGCTGCGCCGCTACATTTAAGCGCGCTAACGCTCGGGACGCGGTCCCTCGCTGCTTGAGGGCGAGGGAAGCGGCCTAACGCTCGGGACGCGGTCTCTCGCTGCTTGTGGGCGCGGGCCGCCACACCGGCGTCATGAACGGCCTCTAACAGGCCCGCCGTCCGCCCGTCGTCGCCCCGCAAGGCGACGCCGGATCGGGACGGGGCTGCGGTTCTCCGGGTTGACGCAGCCCCGGTCTCGCCTTTCCGCTCAGTTCAGCGTGCGGCCCGCGTCGGGGACGTCGAGGCTGAAGGCGGGGATGGCCACCTCGAACCGGGCCCCCTTTTCGTCCGCCATCGTATAGGTCCCGACCATGGCGCCCGACGGCGTCGACAGCGGGCAGCCCGAGGCATAGGCGTGCGCGCCGCCCGGCGGGATCACCGGCTGCTCCCCGACCACGCCCGGCCCCCGAACCTCCTCCGTCCGTCCCAGTCCGTCGGTGATGGTCCAGTGCCGCGCCAGCAGCTGCACCGGCCCGGACCGGCAGTTGACGATCTCGACCTGATAGGCCCAGACCCAGCGCCCGCCGTCGGGATCGGACTGGCCGGCCAGATAGCTGGGCCGCACGCGGACGATGACGTCGTGGGTTTCGGCGGAATAGGCGGGACCGTCGTGCATCCCCCATGGTGACGCGCGGCCGCAAACCGTGCAAATCCTCGCCCATGAGCTTGACCGAGATTCCGGGCATCCTGCCCTGCCAGGGCATCGAGGCCCTCATCGCCGCCGACGCGGTGACCAGCGAGACCCCGTTCGACGCCGATCAGGTGCAGCCGGCCAGTCTGGACCTGCGGCTGGGCGCGCGGGCGTGGCGCGTGCGCGCCAGCTTCCTGCCCGGCGCCCGCAAGGTCGAGGACCGCATCGCCGACGTGGCCATGCACTCCATCGACCTCAGCCCCGGCGTGGTGCTGGAGAAGGGCTGCGTCTACATCGTCCGGCTGCAGGAGCGGCTGACCCTGCCCAGGGGCCTGATCGCGCGGGCCAACCCCAAGAGCTCGACGGGGCGGGTCGACGTCTTCGTGCGCCTGCTGACCGACCACGGCGCCTCGTTCGACGACGTGGCGGAGGGCTATGACGGGCCCCTGTATCTGGAAATCGCGCCCCAGACCTTCTCCATCCTGGTGCGGCCAGGCACGCGGCTGAACCAGCTGCGGCTGAAGGCGGGCGAGCCACCCAAGCTGGAGACGCGGTCGGTCGGCGTCGACCTGGCGGGATCGGACGGCGAGATCGTCGGCTTCCGCGGCCGCCGCCACGCGGGCGTCGTCGACCTCGACCGCATCGACGGCCACGACCCGCGCGACTTCTGGGAGCCCTTGTACGCGCGCAAGGGCGAGCTGCTGCTGGACCCCGGCGAGTTCTACATCCTCGCCTCCAACGAGGCGGTCGAGATCCCGGTGCTGCAGGCCGCGGAGATGACGCCGATCGACCCGTCCGTCGGCGAGTTCCGGGTCCACTACGCCGGCTTCTTCGACCCCGGCTTCGGCACCGACGAAGCGGCGGGCAAGGGATCGAAGGGCGTGCTGGAGGTGCGGACCCACGACACGCCCTTCCTGCTGGAGCACGGCCAGACCGTGGCCCGGCTGGTCTATGAGCCGCTCACCGAGAGGCCGTCACGCCTCTATGGCCAGGGCGGCAGCCACTACCAGCGGCAGGGGCTGAAGCTGAGCAAGCATTTCAGGGCGTGGGCGTAGCCGCCGCCTTCACCGGGCTTCCCGCGAACTCGTCGGCATAGGCGGGGGCCAGCAGGGACTGGAAGGCCGACAGCGGCACGGTCACCTCGTAGGGACCCTCGGCATACGGCCCGACCTGATAGGGGCCGATCAGGAAGGTCAGGCCGCCGGCCTTGCCGCCGGTCGTGCCCGGGGCGAGCACGAACGGCGTCGCGGACGCGCGCGGGCAGGCCCAGTCCTTGCCGCCCAGCGCCACGGGCTCGGCGTCCGGCACGCGCGCGCGCTTGGCCGCGTTGATCGCGGCGCACAGGGCGCGGTCCAGAGCACCGAAGTCGGCGCCCTTGGTGAAGATTTCGGCCCAGCCGACCTGGCGTTTCAGCGCCTTGTCCCACAGCACGCCCGTCATGACGGTGTTCGGATGGGCCCCGCCGGTGAACTCGAAGGCCGTGCGCTTCAGGCTCATCAGCTTGCCGGTCTCGTGGGCGGCGACCAGTTCGACGGTCTGCTCGTAAGCGAGGTTGGGCGCGCCGGCCTCGGTGTTGTCGGCCTGGGCCCCCTCGGCGAACTCGCGCAGGTGGGCGACCTCCTGGGCATAGACCTTGGCGTGCAGGTCGGGCTGGGCCTTGATGCCGTCGGGCAGCTTCAGGCTGACGGTGGCGAAGGCGGTCTTCTCGGAGAAGGTCAGCGGGGCGGCGGCGGCGGCCGGGGTGACCGCGGCGCCAGGGGCGGCAGGGGTCGCGCCGTCGGCCGCCGGTTCCCGGTCACGGTTGCAGGCCGCCAGGGTCAGGACGGCGGCGGAGGCGAGCAGCAGGAAGCGGACGCGGGCGGTCATGGGAGGCTCCTTGGTATGCCCTACCCTAGTGCGCCCAGACCTATGGCGAAAAGGAGGATCAGGCCGGCGTCGCGGTTTGACTTGAACAGGCGGAGCGCTCCGGCCCCGTCCTCGCGGCGGACGCGGGCGGTCTGGAAGGCGAGATGCAGGGCGAACAGGAGCAGCCCCAGCCAGAACCAGAGGCTGAGGCCCGCGCTCGCTCCGGCAAGCGCCGCGAAGGCGACGCTGACCGCATAGAAGGCTCCGACGCCGACCCGCACGTTCGCGCCCAGCCGCCGGGCCGAGGACTTCACCCCGATCATGGCGTCGTCCTCAACGTCCTGCAGGGCGTAGAGGGTGTCGTAGCCGAGCGTCCAGAACAGGCCGGAGAGCCAGAGCAGGATGGCGGGTAGGTACAGGAATGGCGTCGCGACTACCGCCAGGTTGGTGATGCCTTGGTCGAGTTGGTGAGCGCGAGCGACCACCATGCTCACCGAGAACGCCGCCGCGAACCCCATCAGCGCCCCCCAGTTGAAGGTCATGCCCAGCCAGGCCTGAGGCCACCAGGTGATGCGCTTCATGAAGGGGTAGGCGGCGACCAGCGCCAGCGACGCGACGCCCAGGGCGATGGCGACGGTGCCCAGCGTCAGCAGAATGCCCAGCGAGATCAGGCTGCAGGCGACGACATAGGCCCACGCCCCCTTGACCGAAATGCGCCCCGCCGCCACCGGGCGCGAGGCGGTCCGGGCCACCCGCGCGTCGATCTTCCTGTCCACCACGTCGTTGAAGGCGCAGCCGGCGGCCCGCATCAGGCAGGCCCCGATCAGGAAGCCGACGTACAGCCAGACGTCATAGGCGTCCGGCGTCTTGCGGTACGCCGCCAGCGCGAGCGTGATCCCCTGCCAACCCGGCAGCAGCAGCAGCCAGATGCCGATCGGCCGGTCGAACCGGCCCAGCTTCAGCCAGTCCTTCAGCCCCGCCGGCGCATGGCGGTCGACCCAGTTGGTCGGGGCGGCGTCGGGCAGGGGCGCGGTCATGGGCAAGGGATAGCGCGGCGGCGGAAGGCGCGAAACCATCCTTCCCCGCTCGCCGGGGAAGGGAACTTACGCCGCCTGTTTGGCCGCGAACTGGCCGTAGAAGGTCTCGCCCCGGGCCGCCATGTCGCGCAGCAGCTGCGGCGGGGTGAACCGCTCGCCGTACTTGGCCGCATAGGCGTCGGCCTGTTCCACGAAGGCCTTCAGACCGTACTGCTCGATGTAGGTGACCGGGCCGCCGGTCCAGGGCGCGAAGCCCCAGGCCAGGATGGCGCCGACGTCGGCCTCGCGCGGGTCGTCGATGACGCCCTCTTCCCAGCAGCGGGCGACCTCGACCGCCTGACGGAACAGCAGGCGGCGCTTCTGGTCCTCGACCATCTCGGGGGTCGAGTCGTTGATCCTGACCGGGGCCAGGTCCGACAGGCCGGACCACAGCACCTTGGGCTTCTGGTCGTAGTCGTAGAAGCCCTTGCCGTTTTTGCGGCCATAGCGGCCCAGGTCCTCGACCATGGTCTGGACGATCTTCCAGCCCGGCAGGGGGACGTAGGCGTCGCCGAGGTCTTCCTTCGTCTGCTTGGCGATCTTCACGCTCAGATCGAGCGCCACGTCGTCGTGCATCTCCAGCGGGCCGCGCGGCATTCCGGTGGCGCGGCCGACGTTGTCGATCAGGGCCGGGGCATAGCCCTCCTCCAGCATGGCCAGACCCTCGGCGACGTAGGTGCCGAAGCAGCGCGAGGTGTAGAAGCCGCGGCCGTCCTGCACGACGATCGGGGTCTTCTTGATCTTCATGACGTAGTCCAGCGACTTCGCGATCGCCGCCTCGCCGGTCTTTTCGCCGAGGATGATCTCCACCAGCATCATCTTGTCGACCGGCGAGAAGAAGTGGATGCCGATGAAGTCCTCGGGCCGCACCGACGCCTCGGCGAGGCCGGTGATCGGCAGGGTCGAGGTGTTGGAGCCGAAGATCGCGCCCGGGGCCAGCTGGGCCTCGGCGCGCTTGGTCACGTCGGCCTTGATCTCGCGGTTCTCGAACACCGCCTCGATGACCAGGTCCGAGCCCTTGATGTGGTCGTACTCGGTCGTCGCCGTGACCGAACCCAGCAGGGCGTCGAACTTCGCCTGGTCGATCTGGCCGCGCGACAGGCGCTTCTTCAGCAGCTCCTCGACGTGGGCCTTGCCCTTGTCGGCGCTCTCCTGATCGCGGTCGATCAGGATGGTCTCGATGCCGGCCAGCGCGTTCACATAGGCGATGCCCGCGCCCATCATGCCGGCGCCCAGCACCGTGACCTTCTTCGGATCGGACTTGGGCACGCCGGCGGGGCGCACGGCGCCCTTGTCCAGCTCCTGCTTGGACAGGAACAGCGAGCGGATCATGCCCTGGGCCTGCGGCGTCATCAGGGTCTTGATGAAGTAGCGCGTTTCGACCCGCAGGGCGGCGTCCATCGGCAGCTGGACGCCCTCATAGACGGCCTTCATCAGGTTCATGGCGGCGGGGTAGTTGCCGTAGGTCTGCTTGCGCAGCATGGCGTTGCCGACGAGGAAATTCTGGATGCCGGCCGGGTGGTAGGGGCCGCCGCCGGGCAGTTTGAAGGACTTGTCGTCCCACGGCTGGACCGCCTTGCCGCCGCCCTTGATCCAGGCCTTCGCGGCCTCGACCTCGGTGCCGACCGGCACGACCTCATTGACGAAACCCGCGCCCCTGGCGTCGTTCGGACGGAAGGACTTGCCCTCGGTCATGGCCATCATGGCGGCCTGCACGCCGATCAGGCGCGTCAGCCGCTGGGTGCCGCCGCCGCCGGGGAACAGGCCGACCTTGATCTCGGGCAGGCCCAGCTGGATCTTCGGGCTGTCGCCGACCACGCGGTAGTGACACGCGAGCGTCAGTTCGAGGCCGCCGCCCAGCGCCAGACCGTTGATCGCGGCGGCGACCGGCTTGCCGCAGGTCTCGAGCGCGCGCAGGGCGCCGTTCAGCTTCCAGCCCGCGTCATAGGCGTCCTGCAGGGAGCCGCCGGCCAGCATGCCCCCGGCCATGTCGCCCAGGTCCGCGCCGGCGCAGAAGCCCGAGCTCTTGCCCGAGGTCAGCACCGCGCCCTTGATGGCGTCGTCGGTCTTCACCCGCTCGACCCACTCCGGGATCTCTTTCATCACGCCCGAGGTCAGGGTGTTCATCGACCGTCCGGGGACGTCGAAGGTGATCAGGGCGATGCCGTCGGCGTCGACGTCGATCTTGAAGTTTTCCATGGTCAGCTTCCCTCGGATCAGACGCGTTCGATGACGGTGGCGGTGCCCATGCCGCCGCCGATGCACAGGGTGATCAGCGCGGTTTCCTTGTCCGAGCGCTCCAGCTCGTCCAGCACCACGCCGGTGATCATGGCCCCGGTCGCGCCCAGCGGGTGGCCCATGGCGATGGCGCCGCCGCAGACGTTGATCTTGTCATGCGGGATGTCCAGCGCCTGCATGAAGCGCAGCACGACGGCGGCGAAGGCCTCGTTCAGCTCCCACAGGTCGATGTCGGACTTGTCCATGCCCAGCTTGCCCAGCAGCTTGTGGGCCACGAACTCGGGGCCCGTCAGCATGATGGAGGGCTCCGAACCGATCGAGGCGGCCCCCTTGATGCGGGCGCGCGGCTTCAGGCCCAGCGCCTTGCCGGCCTCGAGACTGCCGATCAGGACGCCGGCCGAGCCGTCGACGATGCCCGAGGAATTGCCCGGCGTGTGCACGTGGCGCATCCGCTCGACCTCTGGATAGCGCTGGCCGATGACGGCGTCGAAGGCCATGTCGCCCATCATCTGGAACGAGGGGTTCAGCCCGCCGAGGGTCTGCATGTCGGTGTTGGGGCGGATCGTCTCGTCGCGCTCGAGGATGTTCAGGCCCAGCTGATCTTTGACCGCGACGACCGAGCGGTCGAACCGGCCCTCTTCCCACGACCGGGCGGAGCGCTTGTGGCTCTCGACCGCGTAGGCGTCGCAGTCGTCGCGGGTGAAGCCCCACTTGGACGCGATCATGTCGGCCGAAACGCCTTGGGGCACGAAGTAGGTGGCGAAGGCCGAGGTCGGGTCGACCGGCCAGGCGCCGCCGTCCGAACCCATCGGCACGCGGCTCATGGCCTCGACTCCGCCGCCGACAGCGAAGTCGGCCTCGCCGGACTTCACCTTGGCCGCGGCCATGTTCACCGCCTCCAGGCCCGAGGCGCAGAAGCGGTTGATCTGCACGCCGGCGACGGTCTGGGCCCAGCCGGCGTTCAGCACGGCGGTGCGGGCGATGTCGGCGCCCTGCTCGCCCACCGGCGTGACGCAGCCGAGGATGACGTCGTCGACCTTGGACGTGTCCAGCCCGTTGCGGTCGCGCAGCGCCTCCAGCACCTGGCTGGCCAGCGACAGCGCCGTGATCTCGTGCAGCGAGCCGTCCTTCTTGCCCTTGCCGCGCGGCGTGCGCACCGCGTCGTAGATGTAGGCTTCGGTCATGGGGTCTCTCTACGTTTGCCCTGTCGCTCGGCGCGCGGCGCCTCGCTGCGTGAGGGCGTAGGTGCGGAAACGAAACGTGCCCGCCAAAGACCCTACGTTTACGTCAACGTCAAGTAACGACTTGGCGTCAACCGCCCGAGGACAGACGCACCAGCTTGCCGTTGGTCTCGTCGGTGACGACCCAGACCGCGCCGTCGGGGCCGACGGCCACGTCGCGGATCCGCTCGCCGAGCCCGGTCAGCAGACGCTCCTCGCCGACGACCTCGCCGTTCTCAAGCACCAGACGGGCCAGATGCTTGCCGCCCAGCGCCCCGACCAGCAGGTTGCCGTTCCAGCCCGGGAACATGGCCCCCTGATAGAAGGCCATGCCGCCCGGCGCGATCACCGGGTCCCAGTAGTAGACGGGCTGCTCGGTGCCGTCCTTCTGCGTCAGCCCCTGATTGATCGCGCCGCCGCGGTACTCGACCCCATAGGCCACGTCGGGCCAGCCGTAGTTCAGCCCGGCGCGGTCGAAGTTCAGCTCGTCCCCGCCGCGCGTGCCGTGCTCCAGGGTCCAGACCTCGTCGCCGGCGATGGCGATGCCCTGCACGTTGCGATGACCCAGCGACCAGATTTCCGGCAGCGCCCCCTCGCGGCCGACGAAGGGATTGTCGGACGGGACCGTGCCGTCGGCGTTGATGCGGATGGTCTTGCCCATGTGGCTGGCCAGATCCTGCGCCTGCGGCCGCATCGGCGCGTCGGACCGCTCGCCGAGGGTCACGAACAGCTTGCCGTCGGCGGCAAAGGCCAGCGAGGAGCCGTAGTGCTTGTCGCCGTCATAGACCGGCAGGGCGCGGAAGATGACCTGCACCTGCTCCACCCGGGTGCCGTCGTCCGACAGCCGCCCGCGCGCCACCGAGGTGGCGTTGCCGCCTTCGCGCGGTTCGGCATAGCTCCAGTAGATCATCCGGTCCTGGGCGAAGCCCGGGCTCAGGATCACGTCCAGCAGACCGCCCTGGCCGCGCGCGTCGACGGCCGGCAGGCCCGCGATCGGCTCGCCGACCTGCCCCTCCGCCGTGATGATGCGCAGCCGGCCCGGGCGCTCGGTGACCAGCCAGCGGCCGTCGGGCAGCAGGGCCAGCCCCCAGGGCTCGACCAGACCTTCCGCGACCACAGCGTGGGTCAGGGCCGCCTCGGTGCGCACGCCGGGCGCGCGCGTCTGGCCGTCGAAGGCGGGGCGCTGGTCCGGGGCGTTGGCCGCGCGGGTCTCGACCGGCGCGCCGGGCGCGGGGTCCTGGGCGGCACCCTGTCCGCAGGCGGCGAGAAGGGCGGCGGTCGACAGGGCGGCGAGACGGATCATGGGGCGGACTCCGGACGGCGGGATGCAGGCTTCAACGTCGGACGCGGGACGCCGATCCGCAAGGCGCGGAAAGGTCGCGGAAGGCCGCTTGAATCCGGGGGCTTCGGTCGTTATAGGCCACGATCCCTCGCGCGGCCCTCGACCGCCCCGCGGGGTTCCCTTCTTGGGGCTGGGTAGCTCAGCTGGTTAGAGCGGTGGATTCATAACCCACAGGTCGGCGGTTCGAGCCCGCCCCCAGCCACCATCGGGACGACGGCTCAGCCCTCGCGCATCCGCCGGCCCCGCGGCGTCGTCACGCCGGTGTCGCCCGGACAGATCTGGCGGACCCGCAGGGCCATGTTGCGGTCGCCCTCGGCATTGGCCAGATCGCGCGCCTCGCGGCAGCGGCCCTGATGGATCAGGTGGTCGACCCGCACGGCCCGGTCGACGCGGTCCAGACCGTACTGCTCGACCAGTTCCAGCCAGGACGGACGGCGGCGGGAGCCCCGCTCGCCCTCGAAACGCTCGCGGTACTGGTCGGCGGTCATCTGCAGCGCCTGCCGGGCCGACTGGGCCTGCGCCGGGGTCGGGGCGGTCAGGACCTGCACCAGCGCCAGGCCGGCAACCGTCCATGCCAGCCGGATCATCCGCGTTGTCGGCAGGTCTGCCGGATGCGGATCACCATGGCGCGCTCGCCCGCTTCGGACGCCAGCTCCCGCGCCTCGCGGCACTTGCCCTGCTCGACCAGCGCCGCGATCCGGCGCGCCAGGTCCATGCGTTCGGCGCCGTACTCGTCCTCGAGTTCCTCCGGCGAACCCAGCCGCGCGCGCTGCATCTCCTCGGACTCGAAGCGCCACGTCTGCTCGCCCGCGGTCATCCGGCCGATCGCCCCCCCGGCCGTCTGCTGGGCGGTGGGCGGCGCGCCGCTCTGGGCCGACGCGGCTCCGCCCGTGAGCAGACCGGCACCGACGGCACCGACGATCGTCAACAGCATGCGCATGGGTCTCTCCTCCCTGTCCGGGGTGCGACAATGGCACACCCACGGCCCGCCGCAACCTCTGCGAGGCGCCCGCGTTGACGGCCAAGGTTGCAATTCGAGGAGACCCCCATGCGTATCCGCACGCTTTCGCTCGCCGCCGTCGCCGTCCTGGCCCTAGGCGCCGCCGCCTGCACGCCTGCCGAGCAGGAGTCCGCCGAGGCCGAGGCCGATCAAGCTGCCGACACCGCCGGAGAGGTCGCCGCCCAGGCGGGCGAGGTCATCGAATCGGGCGCCATGAAGACCGCCCAGGCGGTGGAGGAAGGGGCCGGCGACCTCGCCGACCGGCTGGAAGACAATCAGGCGGAGGCGGCCGCCGAGGGGCGGCCCGGCGCCATCGACCCGGTCACCGAGGAGCGCGTTCCGGCCAACTGATCCCGCGGACGGGTCGCGCGTCGGATCAGGCCGGTTCGGCCAGCAGGGCGTCGACCAGCGCCCGCGCTTCCGGACCGGCCCAGTCGGCCTCGCCCGAGAAGCTGGCGCGCATGCGGCCCCGGCGGTCCAGAATCACCGTCTGGGGCATCTTGCCCTCGCCCGGCAGTACGAAGGGCAGTTTGAACTCCTTGTCGCCGTAGAACGGCAGGGGTTCGTGCACGTCGATGAAGCTGAGCGCGTCGGCCACGGCGTCGTCGGTGGCGTCGACGTTGATCGGCAGGACGACGAGGTCCTTGCCCTCATAGGCTTCGGCCAGGGCCTGCAGCGTCGGCATCTCGGTGCGGCACGGCGCGCACCACATCGCCCACAGGTTCACCACCACCACCTTGCCGCGGAAGTCGGCGAAGCGCGCGTCGGCGCCGTCGCGGGTCTTGAACACATAATCGGGCGCGACCGGCGTGTCGGCGGGCGTTTCCAGCCGGGCGAGCGAGCGCGTCGCGAAGCGCGCCAGTTCGCTCTTCTCCGCCTCTGCGGGCGTCGAGCCTTTGAACAGGGCGTCGGGTTTGGCATAGAGCAGCGCGCCCCCGGCCGCGCCGAGGATCACGATGCCCGCGATCGCCGCGATCGCCGCCCTGGACAGCCCCATGACCGATAACCCCGCCTCTGACGCCGATCACAAAGCCCCTCCGTCGGCGGAAGGTCAAGACATGTGGGGCGGGCGCTTCAGCCGGAAGCCGGCCGAGGTGATGCAGGCGATCAACGTCTCGATCGGCGTCGACCGCCGGCTGTGGGCACAGGATCTGGCGGGCTCGGAGGCCCACTGCCGCATGCTGGCGGCGCAGGGGATCATCCGGGCGGAGGACGCCGAGGCCATCCTGGGCGGACTCGCGGCCATCCGCGAGGAGGTGGTCGCCGGGACTTTCCCGTTCCGCGACCGGTACGAAGACATCCACATGAATGTCGAGGCGCGGCTGGCCGAACTGATCGGCGAGCCGTCGGGGCGGCTGCACACGGCGCGCAGCCGCAACGACCAGGTGGCGACCGACTTCCGCCTGTGGGTGCGCGAGGCGTGCGACGCCGCGGCCGAGGGGCTGAAGGCGCTGCAGCGGGCGCTGCTGACGCAGGCCCATACCCACGCCGACGCCCTCATGCCCGGCTTCACCCACCTGCAGCCGGCCCAGCCGGTGACGTTCGGGCATCACCTGATGGCCTATGTCGAGATGTTCGGTCGCGACGCCGGACGGTTCGCCGACGCCCGCGCCCGCATGAACGAGAGTCCGCTGGGGGCCGCGGCCCTGGCGGGATCGCCCTTCCCGATCGACCGGCACGCGACGGCCGCGGCGCTGGGCTTCGATCGCCCGATGGCCAACAGTCTGGACGCCGTCTCCGACCGCGACTTCGCCCTTGAGGCCCTGGCGGCCGCCGCGATCACGGCGGGGCACCTGTCGCGGCTGGGCGAGGAGATCGTGATCTGGATGACGCCGCAGTTCGGCTTCGTCGCCCTGCCCGACGACCTGACCACCGGCAGCTCCATCATGCCGCAGAAGCGCAATCCGGACGCGGCGGAGCTGGTGCGGGCCAAGACTGGCCGGATCACCGGGGCCCTGGTGGCCCTGCTGACCGTCATGAAGGGCCTGCCGCTGGCCTATTCCAAGGACATGCAGGAGGACAAGCCGCCGGTGTTCGAGGCCTTCGACGCCCTGGGGCTGGCGGTTTCGGCCATGACGGCCATGGTCGCGGCGCTGACGCCGGACCGCGAGCGGATGGCCGCGGCGGCGGGGGCCGGCTTCTCCACCGCCACCGACCTCGCCGACTGGCTGGTGCGCGAGCTGGACCTGCCGTTCCGCCAGGCGCACCACGTGACGGGCGCGACGGTGAAGCGCGCCGAGGCCCTCGGCGTGGACCTGGCGCAACTTCCCCTGGCCGAAATGCAGAAGATCGAGCCGCGCGTCACCGAAGCCGTTTACAAGGTGCTGTCGCCTGAGGCTTCGTGCGCCAGCCGCACCAGCTTCGGCGGCACGGCGCCGGAACAGGTCCGCGCGCGCATCACCGAGTGGAAGGCGCGACTGGCATGAGCCGCAAGACCCTGATCCTGACGTCCTGCGTCCTGGCGGGTGCCGCCCTGGCCGTCTCGGCCTGCGGCCGCATGGCTGACCTCGAGGCGCCGCCGGCCCGCCAGACCGAGCGCGCCCAGCGCGACGGCGAGGTCGCGCCCATGCCCGATCCGGCGACGCAGAACCGGTCGTCCAACCAGACCCCGATCGACGGCGGCCCGAACAATCCGTACCGCGGCTCCGGCAGCCCGTTCCAGCGGTAGGTCGACGTTGCACCATTTCGCCCTGTCCGGGGGGGCGCTGAACGCCGAGGCCGTGCCGCTGACGACGATCGCCGCGGCGGTCGGCACGCCCGCCTACGTCTATTCCGCCGCCACCCTGCGCCGGCACGCCCGCGCCCTGACCGACGCCCTGGCCGGGCACGAGGCGACGCTGGGCCGGCCGCTGATCGCCTTCGCGGTCAAGGCGGCCTCGAACGTCTCGATCCTGAGGGTGCTGGCCGGCTGCGGCCTCGGCGCCGACACCGTGTCCGAAGGCGAGATCCGTCGCGCCTTGGCGGCGGGGGTGCCGGCCGGCCGCATCGTTTTCTCCGGCGTGGGCAAGACGGACGCGGAACTGGCCTTCGCCGTCGGCCTTGGCCTGCGCCAGATCAACGTCGAGAGCACGGTCGAGATGGAACGCCTGGCCGCGGTCGCGGCGCGGGAGGAACGGCTCCCGGACGTGGCGATCCGCGTGAATCCGAAGATCGGCGCGGGCGGCCACGCGAAGATCACCACCGGCGGGGCCGGCGACAAATTCGGCGTTCCGGTCGAGGAGGCCCTGACGCTGTACCGGCGGTTCGGACGGGATCCGCGTCTGAACCTGGTCGGTCTGGCCTGCCACATCGGCAGCCAGATCACCGAACTGACCCCTCTGCGGGGCGCGTTCGGCGTTCTGGCTGCGATGACCCGCACCCTTCGGGAGGAGGGTCTGACCGTGCCGCGGCTCGACCTCGGCGGCGGTCTGGGGGTCGCCTATGCCGGCAGCGATCCGACCGCCCCGCTGGCGGACTACGCGGCCCTTGTGGCCGAGACCGTTGGCGGGCTGGGCGTCGAGGTGACGCTGGAGCCGGGGCGGCTGATCGCGGCCAACGCCGGCGTCCTGCTGTCGCGGGTGATCCAGATCACGGAGCGCGGCGACGGGCGCCGCATCCTGGTTCTGGACGCGGCCATGAACGACCTGCTGCGGCCGGCCCTGTACGACGCCTTCCACGATCTGGTCCCGGTCGCGCCGCGCGAGGGCGAGGCCCGCGCCCACGACGTGGTCGGACCGGTGTGCGAGACGGGCGACACCTTCGCCCGGGACCGCCCCCTGCCGCCGCTGCAGGCGGGCGATCTGGTGGCGTTCACCGGGGCGGGGGCGTACGGCGCGACCATGGCCAGCGAGTACAACAGCCGGCCGCTGGTCCCCGAGGTGTTGGTCGACGGCGACCGCTGGGCGGTGGTTCGCCGGCGACCGACCTATGACGAGATGCTGACGCGGGAACCCGTGGCCGACTGGCTCTAGTCCAGGGCGCAGACGTCCGGCAGGCCCCGCCATTTGCCGGCGTGATCCAGGCCATAGCCGACCAGAAACCGCTCCGGCGCCTCCCAGCCGACGAAATCAGGGACCAGGGCCCGCGGCTCGGGCCAGGGCTTGCGGGCGAAGACGCAGGTCAGCACCTCGGCGGCGCCCTCGCGCTTCAGCAGGGCCACGGCCTCGGAGAGGGACAGGCCGGTGTCGAAGACGTCGTCGAGGATCAGCACCCGCCGGCCGGCCACCTCGCGCTGGAACCTGCCGTGCACGTCGATGCGACCGCGGCTGGTGGTGCCGTCCCCGTAGGAGGTCAGCCACAGGGCGTCGAAACGGAGATGCCGCCCCCGTCGCGCCAGCGCCCGCGTCAGATCGGCCCCGAACCACAGGCCGCCGGTCAGCAGCACCATGGCCGTGGTCTCGTCGTCGACGACGGGCGCGATGCGGTCGGCCAGCGCCTCGACGATCGCGGCGACCTGGTCGGCGGGAAGGAGGACGGTGGGGGTCGCGGTCGCGGGATCAGCCATGCGCCGAGGTCAATGGCGCCTCGGCGTGGGGTTCGTCCAGTGCGACCGCGTCCACAGGGGCCTGGCCGCCGCCCGGATCCGGCGACAGGGCCGGCCGGAGCGCCGGCCGCGCGTCGGCGAGGGGCCCGGCGGCGGGCGCGTCGGCCTGGGGCAGGGGACGCGGTGCGGGCGTCGCGGGCGGTGCCGTCCTCGGCGCGGGCCGGGCGTCGGGCGCGAAGTCGGTCGCCACCTCATGCGCCCGGCCGCCGGGATCGGGCAGGCGCACGGCGAACCCCTGGACCTTGCCCGGAAGCACGGGAGGGGCGTCGAGGCGGACGAAGTCGTGGGCCACCTCGTGACCCTCCTTGTCCAGCAGGGCGACCCGGATCGTCGGCACCACCCGTTCGTCGTCGCGCACGTTGCGGACGGCGCCCGAGACGATGACCATCGACGGGTCGTCCGGCGCGGCGCGGGCATTCAGCGCCTCGAAATCCAGTCCGACCGGGTTCACGTCGACGCCGACGGCGGCATAGGCCGAGGCGGTGCGCGGCAGGACGTCGACCACCTCGGCGCGGAACAGCCAGGCGGCGCCCAGCATGCCGAGGGCGACGCAGGCGGTCCCGGCCCAGGCCGCGCCATGGGCAGCGGCGCGGCGCAGACGACGCTGCTGCTCGGCGCGGGCGCGATAGGCCTTGGGCAATTCGGGCGCCGGCGTCTCGGCCAGCGACTCCGACCCCGGCTCGGCGGCCGGCGCGGGCACCACCACCGGCGTGGACGCCGCCGTCAGGTCCAGAGGCTCCTCCGGCAGGGCCTTCCAGGTGTGTTTGCAGGACTGGCAACGCACGGTCCGGCCCAGGGGGCCGATGGCGTCGTCGGGGGCGAAATAGCCGGTGGCGCAGGACGGGCAGGTCAGTATCATCGACGACTGCGTGGCCCGAAGGCCGCCTCCCGTTGGGGCCCGAAGCCCCGTTCCAACCCTGGTCCCATGTCGACGACGTCCGCCCGCCGCGCCCCTCCGGCCGCATCCGCGACCGTCGCCCGCCTGTCCGGCGTGCGCGTGAAGGGGTCCGCACGGCGCGGAATCCTCGACCTGACCATGCCGCGCGGCTCTTTCCACTTCCTTACCGGCCCCTCCGGAGCGGGGAAGTCGCGCGCGCTGGAGACCCTGGCCCTCACCCGTCGCCCGGACGAGGGCTGCGCCGTCGAACTGTTCGGGGTCGACCCGTGGGCGCTGGACGAGGCCGGCCGCGCGGCCCTGCGGCGCCGCATCGGCGTCGCCGGCCGGGACGCGGGGCTGATCGACCGCCTGACCGTGTTCCAGAACGCGGCCCTGCCGCTGGCCCTCGCCGGCGCGCCCCCGACCGCGCGCACGGATGTGGCGGAAATGCTGGAGTGGCTGGGACTGGCCGCGCTCGCGGACCGTCCGGCCGCCGAACTGGACCGGGCGCGTCTCCGGGCCCTGGCGATGGCGCGGGCCCTGGTGGCCCAGCCGGAGCTGATCCTGATCGACGACGCGCTGGACGACCTGGCCCCGGACGTCGCCGCGCGGGTGCTGGGCCTGCTGGCGGCGCTGGGCCAGGGCGAGGCGGCGGTGGTGATGACCGGCCGCGATCCGGCCGCGGCCGGGGCCGCGGGCGCGACCGTGTTGACGCTGGACGACGCGGCATGAGGGGCTGGACCGGCTTTCGCGGCGTCGCCCTGCTGCGCGCGCCGGTGCGGCGCGCCTCGGGCGTGGCCATCGGTCTGACCGGCCTGCTGGCCTGCCTCGCGCTCGTCGGAGCGGCGGCGGCCGACCGCGGGGCCAGGGGGTGGACGGCCGAGGTCGCCCGCGAACTGACGATCGTCGTCCGGCCGCGCGTCGACGAAACCGGTCCGGCGGCCGCGGCCCGGGCGGCCGAGGCGGCGGCCGGCGTGGAGGGCGTGACCGAGGCCCGGGCGCTGGATCGCGCCGAGGCCGAGGCCCTGCTGCGTCCCTGGGTGCGCGAGGCCGACCTCGCCGACCTGCCCCTGCCGATGCTGGTGGCGGCGCGTCTGGATCCGGAGACGCCGGCCGGCGCGCTGACGCTCAACCGCGCCCTCGCGGAGGCCGGACTGGACGCGGAAGTGGACGACGCGGGTCCCTGGGGTGCCGAGGCGGCCCGGGCGGCGGTGGGCGTGCGCGCCCTGGCGCTGGCGCTGGCCGCGGCCGCCCTGGGCGTGCTGGCGGCCCTG
>JAHJOO010000040.1 GCA_018820275.1 Alphaproteobacteria bacterium | reverse complement strand
CGCGGGGCCACAGCAGCGAGGCGGGCGGATCGGCGGCGACCAGGGCGGCGAGCGCGGGGCCGTCGCCGGCGGCGGAGCGGACGTCGGGGAATCCCGCGTCCGCGGCGGCCCGGGCCGTGGCGTCGCCGACGGCGAAGACCTCGACGGACCGGTCGGGCGTCAGGCGGGCGTAGACCTCGACAGCGGCGGCGCTGGTGAAGGCGACGGCGGCGTGGGACGGCAGGGTCGCGGGCAGGTCGCGGCGTTCCAGCACGGGGGCGACGACGGGCTCATGGCCCAGCGCGGCGACGGCCCGCGCCGTGCGGCTCGCGCCGGGTTCGGTGCGGGTGATCCAGACCCGCACGCTCAGGGGACCAGGTCGTCGCCGACCTCGGCCCGGACCCGGGCCCCGAGGTCGAGGCCGAAGGCGCGCGCCTGTTCCCCGTCGACGACGGCGGCAGAGCCCGCCCGGCGAACCCTCCGGCGGCCATCGGGCGACAGCCATTCGACGGTGAGGGTCAGCTCGTCCCCGGCCATGACGCCATGGGCGGCGACGGCGGTCCGGCACGAGCCTTCCAGCACCGCCATGGCCCCGCGCTCGGCCTCGACCGCGAGGCGGGTCGGGGCGTGGTCCTGGGCCACCAGCCAGTCGGCCTCGGCGAGATCCAGCCGGGCCTGCAGCGCCAGCGCCCCCTGTCCCGGGGCGGGCGGGAAGCCGTCCAGCGAGAGCCGCTCGTGGATGGCGTCGGCCAGGCCCAGACGCGACAGCCCGGCCGCGGCCAGCAGGATGGCGTCGAAATCGCCCTCGGCGAGGCGGCGCAGCCGGGTGTCGACGTTGCCGCGCAGCATCTCGATGGTCAGGTCGGGTCGCAGGGCCAGGCACTGGGCCTGGCGCCGCAGCGAGGCGGTGCCGAGACGGGCGCCTTCGGGCAGGTCGATCAATCGTTGAACGGCGCGGCCGAGGAAGGCGTCGCGCGGATCCTCGCGCTCGGGCATGGCGACGATGGCCAGTCCGCCCGGCATGTCGGCCGGCACGTCCTTCATGGAGTGGACGGCGAGGTCGAGCCGGCCATCCTGCAGGCATTCTTCCAGTTCGCGGGTGAACAGGGCCTTGCCGCCGATCTCCATCAGCCGCCGGTCCTGGATGCGGTCGCCCTCGGTGACGAGGGGGACCAGCACGGCGAACCGGTCCTCCTCGCCCGGCGCGGCCCCGAGGGTGCGGGCGATGGCGTCGCGCACCATGCCCGACTGGGCCAGCGCCAGCCGGCTCTTTCGCGTGCCGATGCGGACGGGGCGGTCCATGGGCGTTGCGCCTCTGCTTGCGGGTCTTTACCTCGGACCCATGAGTGGACGCCCGCCCTACAGCAGGGGTTCGGACCCGGCAACCGAGGCGCTGACCGTGCTGGGGCTGGAGACGAGCTGTGACGAGACCGCCGCGGCCGTGGTGCGGCTGGCCCCGGACGGCCGCGCCGAAGTGCTGTCCAGCGTCGTGCACAGCCAGATCGACGACCATGCGGCCTATGGCGGCGTGGTGCCCGAGATCGCCGCGCGCAGCCACGTCGAGGCCATCGACGGCGTGGCGCGGCGGGCGCTGGCCGAGGCGGCGGTGGACTGGCGCGCGATCGACGGGGTGGCGGCGACGGCCGGGCCGGGGCTGATCGGCGGGGTCATGGTCGGCCTCAGCTGGGCCAAGGGCGCGGCCCTGGCGCGCGGCCTGCCGCTGGTGGCGGTGAACCATCTGGAGGGGCATGCCGTGTCGGCGCGGCTGACCGAACCGGTCGCCTATCCCTTCCTGCTGCTGCTGGTCTCGGGCGGGCACTGCCAGCTGCTGGACGTGCGCGGCGTGGGCGAGGTGCGGCGTCTGGGCGCGACCATCGACGACGCGGCGGGCGAGGCCTTCGACAAGATCGCCAAGTCGATGGGGCTGGGCTACCCCGGCGGACCGGCGCTGGAGCGCGCCGCGGCGACCGGCGACGCGGGCCGCTATGACCTGCCGCGGGCCTTGCTGGGGCGCAAGGACTGCGACTTCTCCTTCTCGGGCCTGAAGACCGCCGCGGCACGGATCGCCCAGACCCTGACCACCGAGGCCGAGCGCGCCGATCTGGCCGCCGGGGTCCAGGCCGCCATCGTGCGCCAGCTGGTCGAGCGGTCGGGCCGCGCCATGGACGCCTGGGCGGACGAGGCGGGCGCGGCGGAGCGGGTCTTCGTCGTTGCCGGAGGGGTGGCGGCCAACGGGGCCGTGCGCGCCGGGCTGGAAGCGGCGGCGGCGCGGCGCGGCTTTCGCTTCCTGGCCCCGCCGCTGGCCTATTGCACCGACAATGCGGCGATGATCGCCCTGGCGGGGGCGGAACGGCTGGCGCTGGGGCTGACGTCGGGGCTGGATGCGCCGGCGCGACCGCGCTGGCCGCTGGACGAGGCGGCCGCGCTGGCCGATCCGATGCACGTCGCCGGTCGAAAAGGGGCCAAGGCATGAAGTTCCAAACGGCGGGCGTGATCGGCGCGGGGGCCTGGGGCACCGCCCTGGCCCAGACCTGCGCGCGGGCGGGGATGGCGACCCTCCTGCAGGCGCGCGAGCCGGAGGTGGTCGAGAGCATCGCCGCGCGGCGCGAGAACGAGGCCTTCCTGCCGGGCGTGAAGCTGGAGCCGGGCGTGAGCGCCACGGGCGACATGGCCGATCTGGCCGGCTGCGACCTGATCCTGGCCGTGCCGCCGGCGCAGCACATGCGCGCCACGCTGGAGGCCTTCCGCCCGCACTGGCGCGCGGGCGTGCCGGTGGTGCTGTGCGCCAAGGGGGTCGAGCGCGGGTCGCTGGCCCTGATGACCGACGTGGCGGCGCACGTGTTGCCCGACGCCCCGCTCGCGGTCCTGTCGGGGCCCAGTTTCGCGGCCGAGGTGGCGCGGGGCCTGCCGACGGCGGTGACCCTGGCCTGCGCCGACGTCGATCTGGGCGAAGATCTGATGCAGGCGCTCAGCGCCCCGCATTTCCGGCCCTATCTGGCCGACGACCTGATCGGGGCCGAGGTCGGCGGGGCGGTGAAGAACGTGCTGGCCATCGCCTGCGGCGTGTCCGAGGGCATGGGGCTGGGCAAGTCGGCCCATGCCGCCCTGATCACGCGCGGTTTCGTGGAGATGACGCGGCTGGGCGTGGCCCTGGGCGGGCAGGCGGAGACGGTGGCGGGGCTGTGCGGACTGGGCGACCTGGTGCTGACCTGCTCCAGCCCGCAGTCGCGCAACATGAGCCTGGGCCTGGCCCTGGGGCAGGGACAGACCCTGCATCAGGCGCTGGCCGGCAAGCGCAGCGTGGCCGAGGGGATGGAGAGCGCGCCGGCGGTGCGGGCCCTGTCCGAGGCGCTGGGGGTGGAGATGCCGATCTGCGCCGCCGTCGACCGGCTGCTGCGGGCCGAGATCACGGCGCTGCAGGCCATCGACCAGCTGCTGTCGCGGCCGCTGAAGGCCGAGAACGCGTGAGCGAAGAGGCGCCCGAGGCCCGGCCGCGCGTCTGGAAGACGCCGCCGAACGTGCCGCTGTGCGCCGAGACCGACCTGCCCGATCCCGGGGCGCGGTCGCTGGTGCTGCAGATCGGCGAGGCCTTCTTCCACGGCTTCGTAGTCCGGAAGGACGGGCAGGTGGCGGGCTACGTCGACCGTTGTCCGCACGCCGGGCACCCGCTGGCGCTGGAGCTCGACCGCTATCTGACGCCCGACGGCGAGCTGATCCTGTGCGGCTGGCACGGGGCGACGTTCGAGCCGCTCACCGGGCTGTGCGTGGGCGGGCCCTGCGCCGGAGGACGGCTGACGCCGTGGCCGGTTCAGGTGACGGGCGGGATCGTGCGGACGGCCTAGACCCGCTTCAGCCGCTTTGCATTGGCGACGGCGGCCTTGTGCAGCGGGGCCAGGGCGTCGGCCTGGGCCTTGAGCAGGCGGGTGTTGGCCGTGAGCGCCTGGGCCGAGGCGCGGTCCCACCAGCCCATGGCCCAGGTCATCTGCGCCGTGGCGAAGGCGGCGGGCGTCTTCGCCGCCGCCATGGCGGTCAGGGCGCGCGAGGCGATGGCCGCCTCGTTCAGGGCGTCGCGGCCCATGGTCAGGCCGACCTGCGACAGGGCCTGGCCCGCCACGGTGGCCGAGGCGGTCAGGGCCTCGACCTTTTCGCTGCCCATCAGCGACAGCTCCTTGAGGTCCACGCGCGACGGATCGGCGAGGCCGCGGGCCAGGATATCCAGCCGGGCGGCGATCACGTCGCCCGACGCGCGCAGCATCTCGCCCCCGTCGAGGGCGATGTCGCCCGCCGTGCGGGCGTTGCGGGCCATGCGGCGGCCGGTCTTCATCGCGTGATCGAACTGGGTCATGCGGCGGGCATGCGCCCCAATCACGTCCCCGGCAAGGCCTCGGCGGCGAAGTCGGCGACGTCCTTCAGCAGGGCGGGCACGGCGGCGTCGATGATGGTGCGGCCGTGCTCGGGGCTGGCCAGTGTCGGGTCCGAGCCGATGCGGCCGTCGGGGAAGCGGGCGCGGTAGTCCAGCGCGTCGCGGATCGGGCCGACGGGCGCGATCTTCGGCGTCATCTCCGGCGCGGTCTTGATGCGGTCGGGGTACGCCGCCTGCGTCACCGCGATCTCGGACGGGGTGGCGTGCATGCCGTGGCCGGTCGGGAACAGGCGGGTGCACAGGCTGTTGACGCCCGGCAGGTCCCACCAGTTGCGCAGTTTCAGGGCGAAGTCGGGCCGGTCCTCGGCGAAGCTCCACTCGGCATAGATCTCGGCGAAGGTCGCCTCGATGGTGGCGACGTTGCCGCCGTGGCCATTCAGGAAATAGATCCGCTCGAACCCGTGCCGGTTCAGCGAATGCACCCAGTCGGTGATGGCCGCCATGAAGGTGGAGGGGCGCAGGCTGATGGTGCCCGCGAACGCCAGGTGATGCTGGGCCATGCCGATGTTGAAGGTCGGGGCGACGATCAGGCTCTCGTCAGACGTCTCCGCCGCATGGGCGATGATCTCGGGGCACATCCAGTCGGTACCCAGCAGGCCGGTCGGGCCGTGCTGTTCATTGGAGCCGATCGGCACGACGACGGTCTTCGTGGCCTTCAGCCGGGCGTCGATCTCGGGCCAGGAGGAGAAGTGAATCAGCATGGGAACTCCGAAGTTACTGCGGGGTTCCTAGACCTCTGCGGCCCGGGTTCCAACCGGCGGCTTGACCGCATGCGCTGGCGCGGCGACGAGGGGACATGGCCCCGCCCGCCCCGAAACCCGCCCCGAAACGCGCCGCGAAGACGCCGAAGTCGGCGCCGCGCCGGCTGGGCTGGCCGCCCGACGAGGACCGCGTCGAGGCGATCTTCGAACGGCTGTCGGCCGTCATGCCCGAGCCGAAGACCGAGCTGGACTTCACCGACCCCTACACCCTGACGGTCGCCGTCGCCCTGTCGGCCCAGGCCACCGACGTCAGCGTCAACAAGGCGACCGCGAAACTGTTCGCCGTGGCCGACACGCCGGAAAGGATGCTGGCGCTGGGGGAAGAGGGGCTGACCCCCTTCATCGCCTCGATCGGCCTGTACCGGAACAAGGCGCGGAACGTGATCGCGCTGAGCCGGATCGTGCTGGAGCGGCACGGCGGCCAGGTGCCGCTGAACCGCGCCGACCTGCAGGCCCTGCCGGGTGTGGGGCGCAAGACCGCCAGCGTGGTGCTGAACGAACTGGGGATCGAGCCGGCGATCGCCGTGGACACCCACGTCTTCCGCGTCTCGCACCGGCTGGGGCTGGCCAATGCCGCGACGCCCGACAAGGTGGAGGCCCAGCTGCACCGGGTCGTGCCCGATCAATGGTTGCCCAAGGCGCACCACTGGCTGATTTTGCACGGCCGCTACACATGCCTCGCCCGTAAGCCGAAGTGCGAGGCGTGCGTGATCTCGGACCTGTGCCCGAGCCGGGGCGATTTCGTCGAGTTGCCGGCCTAGAGCCGCCCCTTGACCGCCCGCGCGAAGGCCGCCCCGCCGTCCGGCGCCTGCGCGAGATACAGGTCCGGCTCGATCAGCTCGGCCTCCATCAGCACCCAGTCGCCGTCGGGGCCGCGGGCCATGTCGATGCGGGCGTAGAGCAGGTCCTCGTCGATGCCGGCCAGCACGGTTTCGGCCAGCGCCAGCGCTTCGGGCGGGGGCTCCACCGACTGATAGCGGCCGCCGAACTGGACCTGGATGCGGAACTCGCCGGGGACGGGGGTCTTGCGCACCGCGTGGCTGAAGCGGCGGTCGAAGAACAGCAGGCTGGTCTCGCCCTCGGTCTCGATGGACGGCAGATAGGGCTGGATCAGCGCCGGGCCGTCGGGCGCGTCGGTCAGGGTCTCGCCGCGCGACAGGCGCAGCGTCTTCCAGGCGCCGCCGGAGACGCGCGGCTTCACCACGATCGTGTCGACCCCGAAGCGGTCGAAGGCGGCGTCGACGTCGGCCTGGGCCGGGGCCTCGGCCCAGACCGTCGGCGGGATCGGCACGCCGCGGTCGGCCAGCCGGCCGAGGTAGGACTTGTCGGAGTTCCAGCCGAGCACCCCCGGCGGATTCAGCATTCGCACGCCGTCGCGGGCCCAGGCGGCGCAGGCGGCGGTCCAGCGGGCGTGGTCGCGGTGATAGCCCCAGGCCACCAGCGGCAGGACCAGCGGCGCGGCGGCCAGGGCGGCGCCGCTGTCGACGTGGTCCGTCCACGGTTCGGACCGCGACTCCACGCCCGCGCCGGCCAGCGCCGCCTGATGCCGGGCCAGCACGTCGGGCCACTGGCCGGCGTAGGAGGGGTCGGCCGGGTCCGGCGTCAGGATGACGACGCTCACGAGGCCACCTCCGGCAGGAGGCGGGGCCGGCGGTCGGCGTCGATGGCGACGTAGGTGAAGACGCCTTCGGTCACGCGCATGGACTGGGCGTGGGCCTGCCCGCGCGAGCGCTTCCACGCCTCGACGTGCACGCGCACCGAGGTGCGGCCGGTGGAGACGACGCGGGCGTGGATCGACACCTCATCGCCGACGGCCACAGGCTGGTGGAAGACCATGGCGTCGACCGCCACGGTGACGCAGCGGCCCCGGGCCCGCTCGAAGGCGGGCGTGGCCCCGGCCAGGTCCATGTGCGCCAGCAGCCAGCCGCCGAAGATGTCGCCTTCGGGGTTGGTGTCGGCCGGCATGGCGATGACCCGGCCGACGGGCGGGCCGGAGGGCTGGGCGGGGAGGTCGGAGGCGGTCATGGCGGGCCTCTTACGACCCCTCGTGCCGGCGAGGCAATCGGCCCCGGCACGCGGCGTCAGGCCGGCAGGGCCAGTTCAAAGACGGTGCCGGCCGGCCCGGTCTCGATCAGCCGCAGGTCGCCGCCGTGGCCCACGGCCAGTTCGCGCGCGATCGACAGGCCGAGGCCGGTGCCGTCGGGGCCGGCGCCGGAGACGAAGGGCTGAAACAGGCGGGCCCGGATCCGCTCGGGGATGCCGGGGCCGTCGTCGGCGATGCGGATCAGGGCCAGGCCGTCCCTCAGCTCGGCGGAGACGCGCACCCGGCCCGGCCCGCGCCCCGCGGCGCGCCGCGTCGGGTCGCCCTCGATGGCCTGGCGGGCATTGCGGAACAGGTTGACCAGAAGGCGGTTCAGCTGGTCCGGATCAGCGTTGACGGTGAAGCGCGCCGGGATCGATCTGGTCAGCCGCACGCCGTCGCCGAGGCCCGCGTCCTCGGCCGCGACCGTGACGGCGGGGGCGAGCGCCATGCGCTGCGGACGGGCGGCCGGCTCTTCGGACTTGCCGTAGTCGAGGACGTTGCGGGTCAGGGCGGCCGCGCGGCCCAGGGCCCGCTCCAGCCGCGGCACCGCCTTGGCCACCTGCGGGTCGGATGAGGCCGACAGGCGCTCGGACGCGATCTGGGCCGAGGTGAGCATGTTGCGCAGGTCGTGGTTGATCCGGGCCACCGCTTCGCCGAGCGCGGCCAGCCGGGCGCGGCTGCGCAACGATTGACGGACCTCTTCCTGCATGCGCGCCAGTTCGCGTTCCACCTGACCGATCTCGTCGTCGCGGTCGTTGGGGGCGGCGGCGCGCCGCTCCGGATCGTCGGCGAAGGCCTCGATGGCCTGGGTCACCCGCTGCAGCGGGCGCAGCACGAGGAAGGCGAGGCCGAGATAGAGCATGCCGCCGGCCAGCACGGACAGAAGCAGGGAAAGCAACAGGCTGTTGGCCAGATAGGCGGCCAGTTCGCGTTTCAGCGGTTCGGCCGGGGCCAGGATCTCGATGTAGTCGCCCGAGCGGTAGCGCGGCCGCGCCTGCACGCGCAGGGAGCGGTCCGGGTGGCCGAACAGGGTGCGCCACGGGTCGCTCAGCCGGGCGACCACGCCCCGGCCCCGCAGGTCGATGAGCTCCGGCGCGCGCGGCAGGTTCGGGGCCTGCAGCAGGAGTCGCCGCACGCCCTGCTCGCCCACGACGACCGCCTGGACGCCGCCGATGGCCAGCAGCTCCTCGGCGGTCTCGTCCTCGACCATGGAATAGGGCAGGGCCTCGACCCCGACCGAGGCCAGTTCGGCGGCCTGCAGCCGGTCCAGCAGCCAGCGCTCGTGGAAGGAGGCGGCGCCCGGGGCGACGATGAGGATCTCGACCCCCAGGGTAAAGGCCGCGGTCAGCAGCAGCAGCCGCCAGGCGAGGCCGCGCGTGGACGGCCGGCGGATCGGCCAGCGGGCCCTCAGGCGGTCGAGCGCGGCCGCCGCCTTCATGAGGTGCCGCGCCCGGCGCGCCCGCGCTGGACCAGTTTGATCCCCAGGGGCAGCAGGATCGACAGGAAGGCCACGCCGAGCAGGGGCCACATGAACTCGCCGAACAGGGCGGCGAGGTCGGGGTCGGGGTTCTCGGCCAGCACCTCGTTGAGGCCCGAGCCGATCCAGCAGTAGATGGTGTGGGCCGGCAACAGGCCGAGAAAGGTGGCCAGGGCGTAGGGCCGGATCGGCGCGGCGACCAGGCCGGCGGCGACGTTGATGAGGTGGAAGGGCACGCTGACCACCAGACGGGCGACCAGCACGTACCAGAAGGCGTCGCGGTCGACCCCGTCGCAGATGGTCTTCATCAGGCCCGCGTCCGCCTCGCGCGCCTTGCGGCGGAAGCCCTCGCCCAGCGCCGTCCGGCCGACGGCGTAGACGCCCAGCGCCCCGATCGTGGCCGCCAGGGCGGTGGCGACGCCGCCAACCCACGGCCCGAACAGATAGCCGGCCGTGACGGTGATAAAGACGACGCCGGGCACGACGCTGGCGGTCAGGGCGGCGAAGATGACGACGAGCAGCAGCAGCGACAGGAGATAGTTGTCGGCCACGAAGCCGCGCAGGAACCCGCCGTGGTCGCGCACCGTGTCGAGCGAGAGGTAGCGGTTCCAGCCCATGGCGAAGACCAGGGCCAGGGCGGCCAGCAGGACCAGAAGCGGCAGAAACCGACGAACCCTGGCCATTCCGTTCCGCGATCTCCTGGAGGCAATGCGGGACGCGGCGTTGACAGCCCCGCCCCTATGGCCCTATACGCCCGCCTCCCGCGGCAGGACGTTCACCTGAATGTTCCGCCCGCCCACTTGTTCTGGAGCCGACCGTGAAGCGGACCTATCAGCCGTCCCGACTCGTGCGCAAGCGCCGTCACGGCTTCCGCGCGCGCATGGCCACCAAGAATGGCCAGAAGATCGTCGCGCGCCGTCGCGCCAAGGGCCGCAAGCGCCTGACGGCCTGAGCGGCCTGACCCCTCTCCCGCGGGGGGAGGACCGATGGACGAAGCCCCCACAATCCGACGCCTGACCCGGCGGCCCCAGTTTCTGGCGGCCGCCAAAGGTCGTTCCGAGGCGCGCGGCGCCGTGGTCGTGCAACGGCTGGAGCGCGGCGACGCCGATCCGGCCGTGGGCGTCGGCTTCACGGCCACGCGCAAGGTCGGCGGCTCGGTGGTGCGCAACCGCGCCAAACGCCGGCTGCGGGAGGCGGCACGCCGGCTGCTGCCCCTGTTGGCGCGCCCCGGGAGCGACTATGTGCTGATCGCCCGCATGGGCACGGCCGACCGGGACTGGACCCGTTTGCTTGACGACGTGACTTCCGCCCTTACAAGGCTGGCGACCCCGCGGCCGACCCCGGCCCCGGACCGCGCGCCCGCCGCGCCGCCCTCATCGCCCGACCAGGACGCCTGACCTCATGAGAGACGACAACGGCCGCAACACGATCATCTTCGTGGTCGTCACGGCGATCTTCCTGATCGCCTATCAGGCGCTGGTGCTGGGTCCGCAGGCGGAGCGCCGCAAGGCCGCGCTTCAGGCCCAGCGCGAGGCGGCCGCCTCGACCGCGGTGACGCCCGACGGCACGCCCGTCGCGGCGGCCGAACCGGGGGCCGTCGCGACCGCCGCCGCCGCGCCGCGCCCCGTCGTCGTCGACCGGGCCCAGGCCCTGGCGACCGACGCCGTGACCGGACAGGCGTCCGAGCGCGTCATCATCCGCACGCCGACCCTGAGCGGCTCGCTGTCGCTGATCGGCGCGCGCGTCGACGACCTGTACCTGACGCGCTACCGCGAGACCCTGGCCGAGGGCTCGCCGCCGGTGGAGCTGTTCCGACCTCAGGGCATGAACCATGCCTATCAGGCCCTGTTCGGCTGGACCGGGGCCAACGTGGCCGGCGGGACCCCGGGACCGGCCACGCCCTGGCGGCTGACCGAGGGCGCGACCCTGACGCCGACCACGCCGGTGACCCTGACCTGGGACAATGGCGCGGGCCTGCGCTTCACGCGGCGGATTTCGGTCGACGACCGCTACGTCTTCACGGTGCGCGACACGGTGGCCAATTTCGGCGCGGCCCCGATCTCCCTGCGCCCCTGGGGCCGGGTCGAGCGCCTCGGCGTGCCGGACGACCTCGGCAGGCAGCAGATCCTGCACGAGGGCGCCATCGGCACCTTCAGCGACGACGGCAGCGGCTACACGACCACCGAGCTGAAATACGGCGCCTGGGTCAAGAAGCCGGTGGAGGAGGAACAGTCCGTCGGCGGCTGGCTGGGCATCACCGACAAATACTGGCTGGCGGCCCTGATCCCGGATCAGGACGAACGGATCGACGCCGGCTTCCGCGTGCGCGACGGCGAGGCCTACGACACCTATTCCGCCACCATGCAGGGCCGCGAGCGCACCGTCGCGCCGGGCATGCAGATCACCCACGAGCAGCGCCTGTTCGCGGGCGCCAAGGTCAACGACGTGCTCTCGGCCTATGAGACGGAACTGGGCCTGCCCCGCTTCGTCTACGCCATCGACTGGGGCTTCCTGTTCTTCCTGACCCGGCCGATCCTGATCGTGCTGGACTTCTTCTACGGCATCCTCGGCAACGTCGGCCTGGCCATCCTGGCCCTGACGGTCTGCATCAAGCTCCTGCTCTTCCCGCTGGCCAACAAGGCCTATGAGAGCCTATCCAAGATGCGGAACCTCCAGCCCAAGATGGAGGAGATCAAGAAGAAGCACGGCGACGACGCGCAGAAGCAGCAGCAGGAGCTGATGGCCCTGTACCAGCGCGAGAAGATCAACCCGCTGGCCGGCTGCATCCCGATCCTGATCCAGATCCCGGTCTTCTACGCCCTGTACAAGGTGCTGTTCGTCACCATCGAGGTGCGCCATGCGCCCTTCTTCGGCTGGATCCAGGATCTGTCGGCGCGCGATCCGTCCAACATCTGGACCCTGTTCGGCCTGATCCCGTGGGACCCGGCCTCGGCGCCGGTCATCGGCGGCCTGCTGGTCGGTGCGCTGGGCCTCGGCGTCCTGGCCATCGTCTACGGCTTCACCATGTGGCTGCAGCAGGCGATGAACCCGCCGCCGCCGGACCCGGTGCAGAAGCAGATCTTCGCCTTCCTGCCCTTCGTCTTCACCTTCATCATGGCGCCCTTCGCCG
Source organism: Alphaproteobacteria bacterium (assembly GCA_018820275.1). GTDB lineage: Bacteria > Pseudomonadota > Alphaproteobacteria > Caulobacterales > Caulobacteraceae > Brevundimonas. The sequence goes on along the minus strand of JAHJOO010000040.1, from coordinate 13,559 downwards.
CGGGCCTGCTGGTCTACTGGATCTGGAACAACATCCTGTCGATCCTGCAGCAGTACGTGATCATGCACCGCTTCAAGGCGCCCAATCCGATCGACGGCTTCATCGACAAGTATCTGAAGAAGAAGCCCGCGTGACGCCCGAGGAACAGGCGGAGGCGGCCGCGGAGGTCGAGGCCGCGCGCGTCCTGTTCGCCCGGCCGGCCACCTTCGTGCTGGGCTGCGCCAAGATCGAGCAACTGCCCGAGCCGGACCTGCCGGAGGTCGCCTTCGCCGGGCGGTCCAACGTCGGCAAGTCCAGCCTGATCAACGGGCTGGTGGGCATGCACAAGCTGGCCCGCGCCTCGACCGAGCCGGGGCGCACGCGCGAGGTCAACTTCTTCGACCTGGACGGCAAGATGCGGCTGGTCGACCTGCCCGGCTACGGCTGGGCCAAGGCGTCGAAATCGACGGTGAAGAAGTTCCAGGATCTGGGCCGCGACTATCTGCGCGGGCGGGTGACGCTGAAGCGGGTCTATCTGCTGATCGACGCCCGACACGGGCTGAAGAAGGTCGACGACGAGGCGCTGGACGCGCTGGACCTGTCGGCCGTCAGCTATCAGATCGTCCTGACCAAGGCCGACAAGATCAAGCCGCACGAGGGCCAGAAGGTCGCCGAGGCGACGCTGAAGGCCGTGTCGAAACGTCCCGCCGCCTATCCCGAGGTGCTGCTGACCTCGGCCGAGAAGGGCACGGGCATGCCCGAACTGCGCGCCGCGATCATGCGCGCGACCGGGACGACGCCGTAGCCAGATCCAGGGCGTCGAGCAGGTCGTCGGGCGTCAGCGCCTCGCCGGCGGTCAGCCGCACACGCAGCCGGGCGACGGTCCTCAACGTCTCCGAAGCCCGGCGCGGCCCGACCCGGCCGTCGAGGGTGCCGAGATCGGCGAGGGCGGCGTGCCGCCAACCCTTTTCCGGCGGTCGCGCCAGCACCGCGGCCCAGCGGTCCTCCGGCGGGAGGTCGACGGCCAGCAGGCTCCACGTCTTCGCGCGCGGCCCCTTGCGGTAGTGGCCGGGGCGGGTGGGCAGGCCGTGCTTCGCATAGACGCCAAGCGCCCCCGCCTCGATCGCCGTCAGCCGGTCGAGCACGGCCGACAGGCCCATCTCAGTCGAGATTCAGGGCGCTGGTGACCGAGACGTCGTAGACGACGCGCGTCACGCTCTGCACCAGTTCGAAGAAGCCGCGCAGCTCGGCGGAGCCGGAGCGCGGGACGTAGATCAGGTCGTCGGGGCGCACCACGAAGTCCTGGGCCACGAAGAGGCCGTCGGGGCGCGACAGGTCGAGGCGATAGATCACCGGCACGCCGCGCGTCGAGACGGGCTGGGACAGGTTCAGGGCGCGGGCGGTCTCCGGTCGTTCAAACCGGAACACCAGCACCTGACGGGCGTCGGCGCGGTCGGGCGCCAGTCCGCCGGTGCGGGCCAGCGCGGCAGCCAGGGTCAGCTCTCCCGGACCCATGTCCTGCTGGGTCACCTGGCCCAGGGCGCCGAAGGCGGAGAAGCGACGGGGGCGGTGAATCAGGGCCAGCTGGTCGCCGGGGGCGAGCCGGACGTTGGCGTCGAACTGCGACATGACCGCGGTCAGGGGGGCCGACCATTCGCGCCCGTCGCGGCGCAGGCGGACCTCGATCTCTTCCGCCGGATGCGACGCACCGCCCGCCTGGGCGACGACGTCCAGCACGCGGCCGGCACCGGTGCGCAGGACGGCGCGGCCGGGGGTGCGCACCTCGCCCAGCACGGTGACGCCGTTGGACGGGCGCTCGGCGACGGCGACGGTCACCTGGGGCGAGCCGACGCGGCCCTGCAGGGCGCGGCGCACGGCCTCGGCCGCCTGCGAGGCGGTCAGGCCGGCGACGGCGACGCGGCCGCCGAACGGCACGCCGACGCGGCCGTCCCGGTCGACCGTGGCCGACAGGGTCTCCGTGCCGCCGGAGACGCGGCCGTCCGCGCCGCGGGCACCGAACAGGGCCCCGGAGGGTTCGTAGATCGCGATGCTGAGCACGTCGTCGACCCCGATCAGGTCGAGGGGGCCGTCGAAGTCGGCGCCGGCGAGGGCCGCCTCCGCCGCGGGCCCGGACAGGCGCTGCGCCTGGGAGACGGCGTAGTCCAGCTCGACCAGGGCATAGGTCGGCGCGGCCGGGTCCAGCGCGCGCGAGGACGGGCCGTCCGCCGGCAGGGTGGAGCAGGCGGCCAGCGCCAGAACGGCGCAGAGGGCGAGCAGGCGACGCGTCATGGAGCGACCCTATCGGCCTTCCGGCAGCCCCGCCAGCCTGGCCACGGCCGCGAAATGATCGGCCCAGGTCGGCGCGGCGAACGGCGCGGACGCGCCCGGGGCGGCGCAGGCCCCGGCGACGGCCGCGGCCCAGCCCGGACCGTCCAGCGGATCGACCAGCCGGGCCCCGCGCGCCAGTTCCCGATGCACCGCAATGTCGGACGCGATCACCGGCACGCCGAGGGACAGCGCCTCGAGCGCCGGGAGATCGAAGCCCTCGACCGCCGAGGGGGCCAGCACCGCCCGCGCGCCGGCCATCAACCGGGCCAGGGCGTCGTCGGGAAGTTCGGCGGCGTGATGGACCAGCCCCTGAAGCGGCGGGGAGCGCTCGAGGTGATCCAGAACCGACTCGTTCTCCCAGCCATGGCGACCGATCAGGGCCAGCCGCGGCGCGGCCGGTCCCAGCTCCTCGGCCAGGCGCCGCCACACGGTCAGCAGGAAGGCGAGGTTCTTGCGGGCTTCCAGCGTGCCGACGCAGACGAAATAGGGCTCGGCGGCCGGCGACCAGCGCGGGCCGGCGAACAGGGGCTCGAGGCCCAGGGGCGCGGCCACGACGGGCGGAGGAGACAGGCCCTCCCTGTCCGCGAACCCGGCCAGGACGCCGGCCGTCGTGCGCGAGTTGGCGACGATGCCGGCCGCGTGGGACAGGGCCGCGCGAACCCGGCTGCGGTGGCGCGGGCCCTCGCCGGGCCGGCAGAACTCGGGGTGGGTGATGGGGATCAGGTCGTGGACCATGACCACCGGACGGACGCCCTGCGACCTCAGGCGGGCCAGACCGTAGGGGCCGTCCAGCGGCGCGTGGCCGACGTCCAGATACAGGTCCCCCCGCCTCGGATCCGGCAGCGGCCGGGTGCGCAGCAGGCGTTCGACGGTGCGGCGGCGGCGGCCGGCCTCGACCTCGGCCGGGTCGCCGAGCAGGGAGCGCGCCGGCCGCGGACCGGTCAGGGCGCGCAGAAGGCGGGCCTCCCCGGGCCCCTCGGGTGCGGAGGGGGCCCCCGTCCAGCGGTCGGCCAGTTCGGCGATGCGGTCGGCCACCCAGCGCGGTTCGAGCGCGGTCATGCGGCGGCTGGTGGTGTGGACGGGGACCAGGGTCACGCCCGGCGACGCGCGCAGCCAGCGGTCGTAGGCGAGACAGACCCGGTCGACCCCCGTGGGGGCGCGCCGGTCGCGCCGGCCGATCAGGCGGCCCACCTCGAACAGGACGCGGATCACAGCACCCGCGCGTAGAGGTCCTGCAGGCGCGCGCGGTGCGCCTCGGGACTGAACCGCGCCGCCTGGACGCGTCCGCGCGCCACGAGGTCCGCGGCCAGGGCCTCGTCGGCGTCCAGGGCGCGGATGGCGCGCGAGATGGCGGCCGCATCGTAGGGGTCGACCCTCAGCGCCGCGTCGCCGGCGACTTCGGGAAGGGAGGCGAGGTTCGAGGTGATCACCGGCGTGTCGAGCAGCATCGATTCCAGCACCGGCAGGCCGAAGCCCTCGTAGATCGACGGGAAGATCGTGCCGCGGGCACCCCGGATCAGGGTCACCAGCAGGGAGAAGGGCAGGTGGTCAAAGGTGCGGATGCGCTTGCGCGCCGCCTTCCCGCGCGACCGGTAGGCGTGCATCAGAGCGGTCTCGTCCTCGTCCAGCCAACCCTTGCCGCCGACGACGACGAGCGGGCGCGTTGAGCCGGAGGTCAGATAGGCCTCGACCACGCGGCCGAGGTTCTTCTTCGGCTCGATCGCCCCCCAGTGCAGCCAGTAGTCCTTCCAGCCGAGGTCGAAGGCGGACAGCAGATCGCCTGCCACCTCGGCGTCCGGCCGGTCCCGCAGGCGGGCGGGGATGTCGACCGACTGCCAGGTCGTGACCAGTTTTTCCTCCGGCACCCCCAGAAGGGCGATCACGTCGCGCCGGGTCGCCTCGGAAACGACGGCGATGGCGTCGGCGCGCCGGGCCGCCTGTCGGCACAGGCGGAAAAAGGCGCGCTTGTTGTCGAGGGTCACGTGCGGCAGGCGCAGGGGGATCAGGTCGTGGATCGTCAGGACGTTGGCCCGGCCCGTGGCGTGCAGCGGCAGGGGCGTGGTCCAGTGCATGACGTCCGGGCGCGCGACGGCGGAGGGGTCGGCGAACCGCAGCGGCGTGATCCCGCGTCGCGCGGCGAAATTGCGCTGGGCGGTCGAGAACAGCCGCCCCGCGGTCCAGAACGCGCTGGCGCGGGGGCGGCCGCCGCCCTTCGACGGCCAGATCACCGCGTCGGACGGCTCCACGGCGCGCGCCGTTCTGCCGAGGTAGGCGGAGGCCGTGCCGAAGAGACGGTCCAGCGGTTTCTCCGCCATCTCGCGCGCGTCGATCAGGCCGATCTCGTTGAACAGGGGACGCTTCGACGGCTTGGCCTGCGGGCCGTACAGGACCTGGGTCTCGTGCCCCATGCCCTCCAGCGCCGTCAGCAGGTTCCGGCCATAGGCGCCGATCCCGGTCGTCTTCCTGAGGCCGATGTTCATGCCGTCGACGCAGATGCGGGCCATCAGCTGACGTAGCCCGCCTGCATCAGTTCGGCGACGTGCATGACGGCGACCGGCCGGGCGTCCTCGACCACCAGCAGGGTGGCGATGCGGTTCTGGGTCATCAGGTCCAGGGCGTCGCTCATGCGCGCGTCCGGGTGCACCGTCTTGGGGCGCGGGCTCATCAGCTCGGCGGCCGTCAGGGCCTTGACGTCGCCGTCGCGCGAGAAGGCGCGGCGCACGTCGCCGTCGGTGACGATGCCGCCCAGGGTCCCGTCTTCATTGAGCACCGCGACCGCGCCCTTGCGGCCCTCGGTGATGGCGGAGACGACCTCCACGAAGGGCGCGTCCAGGGCGACCGTGGCGGGCCGGGGCGGCCGGTCGCCCATCCAGTCGCGCACGCTCTGCAGGCTCATGCCCAGCTTGCCGCCCGGGTGGTGCAGGCCGAAATCCTGGGCCGTGAAGCCGCGGCGGTCCATCAGCACCATGGCCAGGGCGTCGCCCAGCGCCAGGCTCATGAGGGTCGAGGTGGTGGGCGCCAGGCCGTTGGGGCAGGCCTCGGCCACCTGGGGCAGGGTCAGGCAGACGGTGGAATGCCGGCCCAGGAAGCTGTCGGGTCGCTGGGTCATGCCGATGACCGGTATGCCCTTGCGGCGGCAGAAGATCAGGGGGTCGCGCAGTTCGCGGCTCTCGCCCGAGTTGGACAGGGCCAGCAGGGTGACGTCGTCGCGCAGCATGCCGAGGTCGCCGTGGCTCATCTCGGCCGGGTGCACGAAGAAGCTGGCCGTGCCGGTCGAGGCCAGGGTGGCGGCGATCTTGCCGCCGATGTGGCCCGACTTGCCCATGCCGGTGACGATCAGATAGCCCGGCCGCGACAGCACCACCTCGACGGCGCGGGCGAGGGCGTCGCCGACGGACGCCTCCAGCGCCTGCAGGGCCGAGACGTTCAGGCGCACCACGTCACGGGCGCGGGCGATCAGGGAGGCGTCGTCGCTCATGGGACCGGTTTCGCCCATCGCGGGGCGGCGCACAACTCGCACGAAACCTTCCGCAAACCGGACTCTCCCGGAACCTTGGCCATAGGCGGGCGTTCGGCACCGGTCATGGGGATAACCGAAACGCCGCTCGACGCCGGGACACCGGCCGCCGAACTCGCCGCCGCGCGCCTGCCGCCGCCGCCCGAGGCGCTGCCCGCGCCCGCCCTGTTCCTGGATCTGGACGGCGTTCTCGCGCCGTTGGCGGCCACGCCGGATGCCGTCCTTCCGGACGCCCGGCGCAGTTCGGTCCTGCGGGCCCTGGCGGCGCGCCTGGACGGCCGGGTGGCCATCGTCAGCGGCCGGCCGCTGGCCGAGATCGACCGCATCGCCGACCGCGCCGTCACCTCGGCCTCGGGCGTGCACGGGCTCGAGCGTCGGAAGGCGGACGGCCGGAGGGTCGAAGCCGTCCCGCACGCGGGGGTCAAGGAGGCCGTCGCCGCCTTCCGGGCCTTCGCCGCCGCCCGGCCGGGCCTGATCGTGGAGGACAAGACGGTCGCCGCCGGGCTGCACTACCGCGGCGATCCGCGCCACGCCGAGGCGGCCGAGGCCCTGGCCCGCGACCTCGCCGCGCGCACCGGCCTGAAGCTGCAGCCCGGCAAGCTGGTGCTGGAACTCAAGACGCCCGGCGCGGACAAGGGCACCGCCCTGGCGGCCTTCATGGCCGAACCGCCCTTCGCCGGCGGCGTTCCCGTCATGGTCGGCGACGATCTGACGGATGAATACGGATTTGCGGCGGCCGAAGCCCTGGGCGGCTTCGGCGTGCTGGTCGGGGCGCCGCGGCCGACCGCCGCGCGCCACGGGCTGGAGGACGTCGCGGCCGTGCTGGACTGGCTGGAGAAGGTGCACGCTGCATGACCCCGAATCTCGATCTGGCCCCGATCGGCAACTGCGCCATCAGCGCCCTGGTCGACCGGCGCGGCCGATTCGTCTGGGCCTGCGCGCCGCGGGTGGACGGCGACCCGGTGTTTTCGGCGCTGATGGACGGGTCCGACCCCGCGCACGGCTTCTGGGACGTCGAGCTGGAGGGCTGCGTGGACGTCGAGCAGGACTACCTGCGCAACACGCCGGTGCTGCGGACGGTGATGACGGCGGCGGACGGGGCCTCGGTCGAGATCCTCGACTTCGCCCCGCGCCATCCCAAGCACAGCCGGACCTATCGCCCGCTGGCCTTCGGCCGGGTGCTGCGGCCGCTGTCCGGCGCGCCGCGGGTGCGGGTGCGGGTGCGCCCCGCCGCCGACTGGGGCGCGCGCCGGGCCGAGCGGACCAGCGGGTCCAACCACATCCGCTATCTGTGCACCGACGTGACCTTCCGCCTGACCACGGACTGCCCGGTGAGCCATGTGCTGAACGAACGCCTGTTCCGGCTGGAAAGGCCCCTGGCCTTCTTCTTCGGCCCGGACGAGGGCTACGACCAGGACGTCGGCCCGGGGGTGCAGGCTGCGCTGGACCGCACCGTGGTCTACTGGCGGGACTGGGTGCGCAAGCTCTACCTGCCGCTGGACTGGCAGGAGGCGGTGATCCGCGCCGCCATCACGCTGAAACTGTGCGCCTATGAGGAGACGGGGGCGATCGTGGCGGCCCTGACCACCTCGGTGCCGGAGTTTCCCGAAAGCGGCCGGAACTGGGACTATCGCTACTGCTGGATCCGGGACGCCTATTACGTGGTGCGGGCGCTGAACCGGCTGGGCGCGGTGGACATCCTCGAGAACTACCTCGGCTATCTGCGCAACCTGGTCGACGCCTCGGGCGGCGGCCATGTGCAGCCGGTCTATGGCGTGGGGCTGGAGGCCGAAATCGACGAACGGATCGTGGACACGGTGGAGGGCTACCGCGGCATGAAGCCGGTGCGCGTCGGCAACCAGGCGCGCGAACATCTGCAGCACGACGTCTACGGCCAGATCGTCCTCCCGCTGGTGCAGAGCTTCTACGATCAACGATTGCTCCGCCCCGGCACGATCGACGACTTCACGGCGCTGGAGAAGGTGGGGGACCGCGCGTTCGAAATGCACGACCAGGCCGACGCCGGGCTCTGGGAATTCCGCACCATCGCCCGGGTGCACACCTATTCCTCCGTCATGTGCTGGGCCGCCTGCGACCGCCTGTCGAAAGCGGCGATCCATCTGGGGCTGGCCGACCGGGCCGAGCTGTGGCGCGCGCGGGCGCAAGCGATCCGCGAGCGGATCGAGGCCGAGGCCTACGTCGAGGAGGAGGGGCGGTTCGCCGCCAGCTTCGGCAATCGCGAACTGGACGCCAGCCTGCTGCAGCTGACCGACCTCGGCTTCCTGGATCCGATGGATCCCCGCCAGGTGGCGACGTTCGACGCCATCGAGCGCGATCTGAAGAAGGGCCCCTACCTGTTCCGCTACGTCGAACCGGACGATTTCGGCGAGCCCGAGACGGCGTTCAATTTCTGCACCTTCTGGTTCATCGAGGCCCTGCACCTGAACGGTCGGGACGAGGAGGCCCGCGAGATTTTCGAACAGATGCTCAGCCGCCGCACCCGGGCCGGCCTGCTCAGCGAGGACATCTCGCTGAACGACCACCAACTGTGGGGCAACTATCCGCAGACCTATTCGCTGGTCGGCATCATCAACTGCGCCATCCTGCTCAGCCGGTCGTGGACGGACGTGCGATGACTGGCCGCCTGATCGTCGTCTCGAACCGCGTCTCGGCGCCGAAGGACCCGGCGGCGGGCTCCGCCGGCGGCCTCGCCATGGCCCTGTCGGCCGCGCTGCGAAAATATGAGGGCCTGTGGTTCGGCTGGTCCGGCGAAACCACCGAGGTCTGGAAGCCGGAAGCCAAGATCGAGGACCGCGGGGGCGTCACCGTCGCCCTGGTCGACCTCGAGGCCCAGGACGTCGATGAATACTACAACGGCTACGCCAACAAGACGCTGTGGCCCCTGTTCCACCACCGCGTCGACCTGACGGCCTATGAGCGGTCCTACGGCGAGGGCTATGAGCGGACCAACGCCCGCTTTGCCGAGGTGCTGGCGCCGCTGATCCAGCCCGACGACGTGGTCTGGATTCACGACTATCACATGATCCCCCTGGCCCGGGACCTTCGGCGGCTCGGCATCGACAACCGCATCGGCTTCTTCCTGCACACGCCGTGGCCGGCGCGGCAGCTGCTGGTGACGCTGCCGCACCACCGGCGGCTGGTGGAGTCGATGTTCGACTACGACCTGATCGGCTTCCACACGCGCGAGTGGCTGGACCTGTTCCGCGACTACGTCGCCTCGGAGCCGAGCGTCCACGGCCGGCTGCTGCCCAACGACGGACTGGAGGCCTTCGGCAAGAGCGTCCAGACCGGGGTCTTCCCCATCGGCATCGACGTGGCCGGCTTTGAACAGGCCCGCAGCTCGCCCCTGGGCGCGCGGACCTACGACCGGATGATGGCCTCGACCGCCTTCCGCAAGCTGATCGTCGGGGTCGACCGGCTGGACTATTCCAAGGGGCTGGAGCAGCGGCTGCTGGGCTATGAACAGTTCCTCGAGACCTATCCCGACAAGCGCGCCGAGGTGCTGCTGCTGCAGGTCACGCCGATCAGCCGGGACGAGGTTGACGCCTACCAGGACATCCGGGGGCGGCTGGACGCCCTCGCGGGCCGCATCAACGGCGAGTACGCCGAGATGGACTGGCAGCCGATCCGTTACCTGAACCGCACCTACCGTCGCGATCAGCTGGCCGGGATCTATCGCGCCGCGCGCGTCGGTCTGGTGACGCCGCTCAGGGACGGGATGAACCTGGTCGCCAAGGAATATGTGGCGGCCCAGAACCCGGACGACCCGGGCGTGCTCATCCTGTCGCGCTTCGCCGGCGCCGCCGAGCAGATGGGCGAGGCCCTGCTGGTCAACCCGTTCAGCCGCGAGGAGCTGTCGGACGCCATCCACAGGGCCCTGACCCTGCCGCTGGCGGAGCGCCGCCGGAAGTGGGAGGCGCTGATGCAGGTGGTCCGCGACACCGACGTCTCGGTCTGGCGCGACGACTTCGTTTCCACGCTCAGGGCCGTGGCGAAGCCGTCAGACGACGACGGCGCGGCGCACGCCGCCTAGGCCGCCGCCGCCTCGGGCGCGTCCTTCGCCCCGGCGCGGGCATTGGCCGGACGGGCCGCGACGCGGGCGACGTAGGCGTCGAGCAGCGAGTCCTTCGGCGCGTGCTCGAGTCCCCAGGCCAGGGCCGCGCCGACCATGACGTCGACGGCCGTGAAGCGATGGCCCATCAGATACGGGCCGTGGCGCAGGGCCCCGAGGATGCGGGCGTTGACCCGGTCATAGCGCCTGCGCGCGGCGGGATCGGTTCCGGTCCGCCCCTCGATCCTGCCCCAGTAGGCCGGCTCCATCTCGCCGGCGGTCCAGGCCAGCCAGGTCAGATAGGCCCCGCGCTCCGGGGAGCCGACCGGCGCGCCGAGGTCCGCTGCGGGGAACAGGTCGGTGAGGTACAGGGCGATCGCCGCCGACTCCGTGATCAGGGCACCGTCGTGCATCAGGGCCGGGACCTTGCCGTCCGGATGCAGGTTGGCGGGATCGGCGCGGCCCGTACCGGTCGTCGCGCGGAAGATGTCGACGTGCTCGATCGCATAGGTGGCCCGCAGTTCCTCCAGCAACCAGACGATGCGGCCGGACCGCGACTGCGAGGCGTGAAAAAGGGTCAGCATCACAAATCCTCCCGTGGCCCCGCCGCTCGCGACGCGGTCGCTTGCGGCCTGGGGGCGGCCGACGGCCCCTCGCCGGCGGTGAGGATTGACTACTGCCATGCTGCTGACGGCATGGTGTCAGCAGCATGGGCCCATGGTGCCCTCTTGCAGGGAGCGCGCGCCGCGCGCGCGTCAGGGCAGGACTCATGAGACGCGCCGACCGGCTGTTCCAGATCATCCAGGTCCTGCGGCGGGCGTCGAAGCCCGTCACGGCCGAGGCCATGGCGGCCGAGCTGGAGACGTCGAAGCGGTCGATCTATCGCGACGTGGCCACCCTGATGGCCCAGCGGGTGCCGATCCGGGGCGAGGCGGGGATCGGCTACGTTCTGGACGGCGGCTTCGACATGCCGCCGCTGATGCTCACGTCGGACGAGGTCGAGGCGGCCGTGCTGGGCGCGCAATGGGTCGCCGGTCGGGGCGATCCGGCTCTTGCCCGGGCGGCGCGGGACCTGATCGCCAAGATCGCGGCGACCGTGCCCGAGACGCTGCGGCCCGTCCTGCTGGAACCGGCCGTCGCCTCGCCGCCGACGTGGAAGCGCGAGGTGGAGACCCTGGACATGGGCCGGGTGCGCGCTTGGATTCACGCCGGCCGGAAGCTGCGGCTGCAGTACGCCGACGAGCAGGGCCGGGAGACCGTGCGGGTGATCTGGCCGTGTCTGGTCGGCTATCGCGAGACGACGCGCCTGCTGGTCGGCTGGTGCGAGACGCGCGCCGACTTCCGCACCTTCCGCACCGACCGGGTCGTCGAGGCGGAGTTCCTCGACGACCGGTATCCGGGGCGGCCCGCGGTGCTGCGCGCGCGCTGGCACGCGAAGATGGAGGCCGAGCGGTGCGACTGGGAGAAGGCCCGGGCCTCCGACAGTGGTCAGTAGATCTCGAACAGGCCCGCGGCCCCCATCCCGCCGCCGACGCACATGGTGACGACGCCGTATTTCGCGCCGCGCCGCTTGCCCTCGATCAGCACGTGGCCGGTCATGCGGGCGCCGGACATGCCGTAGGGGTGGCCGATCGAGATGGCGCCGCCGGAGACGTTCAGCCGGTCGTCGGGGATGCCCAGCCGGTCGCGGCAGTACAGCACCTGCACGGCGAAGGCCTCGTTGAGCTCCCAGATGCCGATGTCGTCGACGGTCAGGCCGTGCCGCTTCAGCAGTTCCGGCACGGCGTAGACCGGGCCGATCCCCATCTCGTCGGGCTCGCATCCCGTCACCGCCATGCCGCGATAGGCGCCGAGCGGCTGCAGGCCGCGGTGCACGGCCTCGCCGGCCTCCATGATGACGCAGGCCGACGCGCCGTCCGACAGCTGCGAGGCGTTGCCCGCGGTGATGAACCGGCCCTCGGTGATCGATTCGCCCGACCCGAAGACGGTCTTCAGCGATTTCAGGCCCTCCAGCGTGGTGTCGGGCCGGTTCCCCTCGTCCTTCGACAGGGTCACTTCCTTCGACGAGGTCTGGCCCGTGGCCTTGTCGGCGACCAGCATGGTCGTCGTCATCGGCACGATCTCGGCGTCGAACCGACCCTCGGCCTGGGCCTGGGCGGTGCGCTGCTGGGACCGGAGGGCGTATTCGTCCTGGGCGTCGCGGGAGATGCCGTAGCGCGCGGCCACCACCTCGGCCGTCTCCAGCATCGACATGTAGACGTGCGGAACCCGGGCCACGAGCGCCTCGTCGGTGGCCCGGTACAGATTCATGTGCGCGTTCTGGACCAGGGAGATGGACTCCAGCCCGCCGCCGACGGCGACCTTCTGGCCGTCCACGATCACCTGCTTGGCGGCGGTGGCGATGGCCATCAGGCCGGAGGCGCACTGACGGTCGAGGCTCATGCCCGCGACCGAGACCGGCAGGCCGGCGGCGAGGGCGACCTGGCGGGCCACGTTGGTGCCCGTTGATCCCTGCTGCAGGGCGGCGCCCATGATCACGTCCTGGACCTCGCCGCCCTCGAGCCCGGCGCGCGCCACGGCGTGCTTCACCGCGTGGGCGCCCAGTTGCTGGGCCTGGGTGTCGTTGAAGGCGCCGCGATAGGCCCGGCCGATCGGGGTGCGGGCGGTGGAGACGATGACGGCTTCGCGCATGGGGCTTCCTGCTCAGGTGGGATTCGTCACCTTGAGCCGGGCGGGCCATCGCGCGCAAGCCGCCGCGGCCGCGTCGGCCCGGGCGGAATGTGTTGAAAGGGCGCCACAGTCGGGGCCGGTGTGGCGGAAGTGGGGAACCGGCCCCGATCCCCGCCGTTCTTCGCGCCGTAGTGGCCCTTCGCGGGGACACGGATGGCCATTGGCATCATGCACTGTGAGGACCGTATGAAACTGAAACTTTTCACCACCGTCGCGGCGGCCGGACTGCTGTCGGCCGGCGCCGCCTCGGCGGATCCGCTGGGCTGGTACGGCGCGGTCGACGCCGGCTGGCACAAGGCCGAGAACGTCTCGGCGTTCGACTTCGACGGCACGGGCTCGGAATATGAGTTCGAGACGTCGGACGACTGGGCGGCCTTCGGCCGTCTGGGCTACCGGTTCGACCAGAACTGGCGCGTCGAGCTGGAAGGCGGCTACCGTGGCGCCGACATCGACACGGTCACGCGGGTCCGCGGCGGCGGTCTGCCGACCGGCATCTGCCAGCCGAGCCCGGCCGGTGCCTGCACCGGCCCCGACGGCCACATCGACGCCGCCACCCTGATGGTCAACACCATCTACGACTTCGGCGACGACAGCTGGGGCATCCGTCCGTTCGTCGGCATCGGCGCCGGCGTGGCGCGGATCGACACCAGCTTCATCGGCACCCAGGACGGCGCCCGTCCGGTGGCCATCGCCGCCGACGACAGCTCCACCAAGCTGGCGGCCCAAGCCCTGGCCGGCGTGTCGATGGCCCTGGGCGAGCGCCTCGACCTGGACCTGACCTACCGCTACCTGATGACCGACTTCGAGTTCGACTCGATCTCGTCGTCCGGTCCGGACCTGGGCAATTTCGAAGGCCCGTACGAAGACCACTCGGTCACCCTGGGCCTGCGCTGGGCCTTCGGCGCCGAGCCGGTCATGACCCCGCCGCCGCTG
>JAHJOO010000039.1 GCA_018820275.1 Alphaproteobacteria bacterium | reverse complement strand
GCCCGTCCGACCGCCGACGGCGTCCGCGAGCCGCTGAACCGCCGCGCCACCATCGACATCAACTTCTGAGCCCACGGCTCTCAAGTTCCGTCGAACGACTGAAGCAGGGGCCCGCCGGAGAGATCCGGCGGGCCCTTCGCTGTTGGCGGCGAGCGCCGGCGGCGGGGGGAACGGGCGGCCGAGCCCCGGCGGTCAGGACCTGAGCCGGCCGAGATCCTGAAGCCGGGAGACGATGCGGTCGGCGGCCTGCTCCACGGTCTCGACATCGGCCCGGACGTGCACCTCCGGCGTCTCCGGCCGCTCGTACGGGCTGTCGATGCCGGTAAAATTGGCCAGCCGACCGGCGCGCGCCTTGCGGTAGAGACCCTTCACGTCCCGCGTCTCCGCCACGTCCAGAGGCACGTCGACGAAGACCTCGACGAACCGCCCCTCGCCCATCAGCTCGCGCGCCATGCGCCGCTCCGAGGCGAAGGGGGAGATCAGGGACACCAGCACGATCAGACCCGCATCGGCCATCAGGCGCGCCGCCTCGGCGGCCCGGCGGATGTTCTCGACCCGATCGGCGTCGGTGAAGCCGAGATCCCGCGTCAGCCCGTGACGCAGGTTGTCCCCGTCGATCAGATAGGTGTGCCGCCCCGTCTCGTGCAGGCGGCGCTCCACGGCGTCGGCGATGGTCGACTTCCCGGCCCCCGACAGGCCCGTGAACCAGACGACGGTGGGCTTCTGCCCCTTGGCCGCGGCGCGCGCGGCCGCGTCGACGGTGAGGGCCTGGCGATGCACGTTGTGGGCCCGGCGGAGGGCGAACCGGATCATGCCGGCCCCGACCGTGCCCAGGGTGGCCCGGTCGATCAGGATAAAGCCGCCCAGGGTGCGGCTTTCCGCATAGGGGGCGAAGGCGATCTCGGCCGAAAGCGACAGGTTGCAGACGCCGATCTCGTTCAGCTCCAGACTCTTGGCGGCGAGCGGCGCGAGATCCTCGACCGAGACCCGACGCCGGATCTCCGTGATCTGGGCGGCAACCGTGCGGGTGGCGATCTTCAGGTCGTAGACGCGGCCCGGGAGCATGGGCTCGTCGCCCATCCAGACCAGATCGATTTCGAACTGGTCGGCGACCTCGAGCGGCGCGTCGGCGGCAACGAGCAGGTCGCCCCGCGCCACGTCGACCGCCCGGTCGAGCGTCACCGAACAGGACAGGCCGGCCTCCCCCGCCTCGACCGGACCGTCGGGGCCGATCACCGCGTCGATGGTCGCCGTCCGGCCCGAGGGCTGGACCCGGAGGGCCTGGCCGGCGCGCGCCCGCCCGGCCGCGACCTTGCCGACGTAGGCCCGGGCCAGTCCGTCGCGGCGCACCGCCTGGACCGGCATGCGGAAGGGGCCGTCGCCGGCGGTCGCGACGGAGGCGGCCTCCAGGCGCTGGAGCAGGGTCGCCGGCTCGACCCAGGCGGCGTCGGCTGGCCGTGTCACGTTTTCCCCGGTCAGCCCCGACACCGGCACGACCTGCACGGGCGGCAGCTCCAGAGCCGCGGCGAAGGCCCGCGCCTCTTCCGCCAGCTCGTCGAACCGCGCCCGGTCCCAGGCCATGGCGTCCATCTTGGTGACCACGAAGATGACGGTCGGCACCCGCGTCAGGGCGGCGATCAGGGCGTGGCGCCGGGTCTGGGCGGTGAGGCCGCGCACGGCGTCGATCAGGACCAGGGCGACGTCGGCCTGACTGGCCCCGGTGACCATGTTGCGCGTGTACTGCTCGTGGCCCGGGGCGTCGATCAGGTGGAAATCCCGCCGGGGTGTCGACAGGTAGCGGTGCGCCACGTCGATGGTGATGCCCTGCGCCTTCTCCGCCATCAGGCCGTCGACGAGCGCGGCGAAGTCGACCGCGCCGTCGGGTCCCGTGGCCGCGGCGGCGACGTCATCGGGCACCGCGCCGAGGTCGTGCAGCAGCCGGCCCATCAGGGTCGACTTGCCGTCGTCGACGGAGCCGCAGGTCAGGACGCGGAGGCGGTCGCCGGGCGCGCGGGCCATCAGAAATAGCCCTCCTGCTTCTTGCGCTCCATCGAGCCGGGCCGGTCCCTGTCGATCAGGCGACCGGCGCGCTCGGAGGTGCGGGCGGCCCGCGCCTCGGCGGCGACGGCTTCGAGCGTGTCGGCGTCGCTCTCGACCGCGGCGGTCAGGGGCCAGCAGCCAAGGGTGCGGAAGCGGACGCGCCGCATCACCGGCACCTCGCCCGGCAGGAGGCGCATGCGGTCGTCATCGACCATCAGCAGCTTGCCGTCGCGGATCACCGTCGGCCGCCGGGCGGCGAGGTAGAGCGGCACGACGGGGATGTCCTCGGCGACGACGTAGTCCCAGACGTCGGCCTCGGTCCAGTTGGACAGGGGAAAGACGCGCAGGGTCTCGCCGGGCCCGAGGCGGGCGTTGCAGAGGTCCCAGAGCTCGGGACGCTGGCGGCGCGGGTCCCAGCCGTGCCCCGGCGTGCGCACCGAGAAGACGCGCTCCTTGGCCCGGCTGGCGTCCTCGTCGCGCCGGGCACCGCCGAAGGCCGCGTCGAACCCGCCGGCGTCCAGCGCCTGCTTCAACCCCTGCGTCTTCCACAGGTCGGTGTGGGCCGACGACCCGTGGTCGAAGGGGTTGATCCGCCTGGCCTCGGCCTCGGGGTTGCGGTGGATGATCAGCTCGACGTCCGGATCCGCCGCGACCCGGTCGCGCAGGGCGTACATGTCGCGGAACTTCCAGGTGGTGTCGACGTGGAGGAGCGGGAACGGCAGCGGCCCCGGCCCGAAGGCCTTGCGCGCGAGGTGCAGCAGGACGGCGGAGTCCTTGCCGATCGAATAGAGCAGCACCGGTCGCGCGCACTCGGCCGCCGTCTCGCGCAGGATGTGCAGGCTTTCGGCCTCGAGCGCCCGCAGCAGGGGCGACAGGCCGGGCGCGGGCGTCGTCATGACGTCTGGGTGACATTCCGCGGCGCGCGCCACAAGGGGCACGACGCCATCAGTGGGCGGTCAGAATGATCCGGGATTCGGCGCGGACCGCCGCCCCGTCCCTGACGGCGGAGCCGATCTGGATGACCAGGGTGGCGGCGACGACGGCGCTGACGACGGCGACGAGGGTCAGTCGCGCCCCCTCGATCCAGCCCTTGTCGTCCCCGTTCACGCGAACCCGCCCCCGACTCTCGCCTGTCAGGGGCAGACAGCATGGGCGCGCGCGGCCCGCAAGCCTTGCATGACGGCGATCGACGAAAAACCGGCCGGAGCGAGGCTCCGGCCGGTCAATTCGTACCGATTTCGGTCCGATCAGCCCGTGAAGGGGCGGATCATGATCTCGACGCGGCGGTTCTGGGCCTTGCCCGCCGCCGTGCTGTTGTCGGCGATCGGCTGGCTCTCGCCGCGGCCCTCGACGTACATGCGCGCCGGCAGGACGCCGCGGTCGATCAGGTACCGGGCCACGTTCGAGGCGCGGCGCTGGGACAGGTCGAGGTTGTAGGCGTCGGCACCGTCGGCGTCGGCGTGGCCGATGATGTCGATGGTGGAGCGGTCGTACTCCTGAAGGACGGCCGCCACGTCATCGAGAACGGCGTAGAAGGACCGGTTCACGGCGTCCTGGTTGGAGCCGAAGGTGACGTCCGAAGGCATGCGCAGGACCAGCACATCGCCCTGGCGGACCACGCCGACGCCGGTGCCGCGCAGTTCCTCCTCCATGGCGCGCTGCTGGCGGTCCATGTACTGGCCGACCGCCGCGCCGGTCAGGGCGCCGACGCCGGCGCCGATCAGGGCGTTTTTGCGGCCCTGTTCGCTGTCGGAGGTGTTGGTCAGATAGCCGACCAGGGCGCCGCCCAGAGCGCCGACGATGGCGCCGGTGCCGGTGTTGTTGCGCGGGCCGTTGGAGCGGTAGGGGTCGGTGGTCTCGCACGCCGCGACCCCGAGGGCCATGACGCAGACGCCGGTGAGGATGATCCTGGAGCGCATGGTGAAACGCCTTTCATTGTTGGGGAGGCAGGCTGGCTGCTGAACGTGCCCTTATTGTGAAGGTTCCGCTGTACGCAGGATGAACGGCGAGCGGGGCAAGGCGACAGGTCGACGTTTGCGGGCGCGGGCCGGGGGGCGTAAGGCGTCCGGGACCGACATTCCAGGATCGTGTTCCGTGCCCGACACCCTCTCCGCCGCCTCCGGCATCCGCCCCGTCTCGATGACGGGCCACGACGCCGACTTCGCCGCCTTCGCCCGCGATCTGGGCGAATCCTTCGAGCGCTACGGCTTCGCGGTCGTGGCGGATCACGGACTGGACGCCGATCTGATCGCGGCGGCGGTGGACGACGCCAAGGCCTTCTTCGCCCTGCCCGAGGATGTGAAGCGGCAGTACCACCGCCCCGGCGCCGGCGGCGCGCGCGGCCTGACCCCCTTCGGCGTCGAAGCGGCGAAGGACGCCAAGGCCGCCGACCTCAAGGAGTTCTGGCACACCGGGCGGGAGCTGCCGGAGGGCCATGCCTACACCGCCACCATGCCGCAGAACCTGTGGCCGTCCGAGATCGCCGGCTTCCGACGGAACGTCTACGGCATGTACGAGGCGCTGGACGCCCTGGGGCGCAAGCTGCTGCGGGCGATCGCGCGGCATCTGGGGCTGGCCGACGTCTTCTTTGACGACAAGGTCCAGCTGGGCAACAGCGTGCTGCGGCTGCTGCACTATCCGCCGGTGCCGGCCGACGCGCCGGGCGTCCGGGCGGGTGCCCACGAGGACATCAACGTCATCACCTTGCTGCTGGGGGCCGAGGAGGCCGGGCTGCAGCTGAAGGAGAAGGACGGCAGCTGGCTGGACGTGGCGCCGCCGCCGGGGGCGCTGGTGGTCAACATCGGCGACATGCTGCAGCGGCTGACCAATCACGTCCTGCCGTCGACGACGCACCGGGTGGTCAATCCGGCCCCGGAACGGCGCGGCTTCGCGCGGTATTCCACGCCCTTCTTCCTGCACTTCAACCCGGACTTCCTGATCGAGACCCTGCCGTCCACGATCACGCCGGACAATCCGGACCGCTATGCCGGCCGCGCCATCACCGCCGACGACTATCTGGCCGAGCGGCTGCGCGAGATCCGGCTGCTGTAGCGGCCTATTTCGAGATGCGCAGCCGGTAGATGTCGGCCCCGATCGCCTTGAAGGCGTCGGTCAGGTCGGCGCCGGAGGCCGGCAGGAAGGCCATGCTGGACGTGCTCGCGCACTCCCTCATGATGTCGGCCGCCGCCCCGTTGGACGGGACCTGGAAGCCCACGGTGTAGACCAGCACGCCCTGGGCCTTCATGGCGTCGCACAGGGCCTCGGCCTGGTCGAAGGCCGAACCGTTGGGCGCGTCGCAGTCGGCGATCTGGTCGGTGTTGTTGGCGTTGGGCGAGTCGCTGGCATAGACGCCCGAGCAATAGGTCACGTTGAACTCGCCGTCGGTCATGATGATGACCGCCTTGAGCACATTGGGGTCGTTGTAGGCGCCCGCGGCCGACGACGGCCACAGGGAGTTGAAGTTCGGCGCGATCGTGTACCAGCCCCAGGCCGTGCCGATGTGGCCCCCCGTCGTGCCCGCCGCGGAGAAGTCGGAAATCCGGTCCTTGAGGTCGATCTTGCTGGACGTGAGCGGGATGAGCGGGCTGTCCGGGCAGTCGGACAGGTTGCGCTGATAGTTGAAGCCGACCGGAGCACCGCCCGGCGCGGCGTCGGTGTAGGCCTGGCCGCCCGTCCGTTCGCTGACGCAGAGGGTCGCCTGCTTCCAGTCGATGGCCCCGCCGTCGTCCTCGTAGACGCGCCACTGGCAGCCGTAGCGTCCGCACCAGGACTTGCCGTTGTTCGTATAGGTGCCCCAGCCCGCGCCGACGGCGTCGATGGCGTAGTTGGTCGTGTCCACCACGTCGGCGACCCACCAGCCCTTGTTGTTGAGCTGGGTGGTGCCCCGGATGTCGGTGACGTAGACGCCATCGTCCTCGTTCAGGCCATGGACCGAAGAGGTGGTGATCTGGACCCGGCAGTCCTCCGTGCGGAAGCATTTCTGGATGCGGCCGCTGCCGTTGTAGTTCGAGTAATCCCACGTCGGCACGTCTTCCCAGCCGGACCCGTCGGGCTGTTCCAGCTTGAAGGTGTTGTTGTTTTCCCGGTCGACCCGGTAGCGGCGGTTGTTGATCTGGGTCATGCCGCTGGCGTTCCAGACCCAGACGATGTCGCCGTCCTCGAAGCCGTGCCCGTTGGAGGTAAAGACGCCGGTCGAGCGGTTGACGCTGGAGATGGTCTTGCGACTGCCGACGCTCCAGAGGACGTTGGAGATGTTCACCGACTGGACCGCGTCGCCCCGCGCCTCGTCCGCCCAGCCGTCGAGGTTCACCCCGAGCGAATAGGGGACCAGCGACATCTTCGAATACCAGGGCGTCTGCAGGTCCTGGACCACGATGTCGACCAGCTGGGTGGCCGCCGCCTTCATGTCGGTCAGCTTCTGGCCGGCCATCGAGCCGGTGATGTCGAGCACGAGGGCGACCTCGACGTTCTTGGACGAGCGGGTCACCTCGGAATGGGCACCGACCGGCAGGTAGTCGTCCATGAACTGGCCGTAGGGCGGCAGGAAGATGTTGGCGACGAGGGTCTTCACGCTGGCCCGGGCGTCGGCGATCACCGTCTGGTTCTCGGTCAGCTGGAAGGTCGTGCCCGTGGTCAGAAGGGTGACCTGGGGATAGGCGGCCAGGTTGGCGCGCAGGGCGTCCATGCCGACCCGCTGGATGTCGGCCTGCTGGGTGTAGGTGCTGCGCGCGGCGGCCAGGGCGGCGGCGTCCAGCGCGTCCTGCAGGTTGATGCGGACGGTCGAGACGCGATGGATGTCGACCCCGCCCAGGGTCATCAGGATGAGCCCGGGCAAGGCGAGGCCGAACAGCATGGCCGCATTGCCGCGCGCGTCGGCGGAGATCCGCCGGGCGAACGTCTTCAGCCGGGTCCAGAGGGTCATTCCAGGTCGCGCCGCTGACCCGCGGGCGGGGATCGCCCACGGTCATCGGTTCAAGGATCGCCGGTCGCGGTTAAGGCTTCGTCCAACGCCGAGGGTTAACGGCGGTCAGTCCAGAACGCACCCCGCCAGACCCTCGTTCCGCACTGTTCCCATGGCGGCCTGGATGCGGGAGGCGCGGCGGCGGACGTAGGGGCCGGGCGAGGCCGCCTGGTAGCGGCGCGGGCTGGGCAGGATGGCGGCGAGGCGCGCGGCCTCGCGGGCGGTCAGGTCCGCCGCGGACTTGCCGAACCAGTGCTGCGCCGCGGCTTCCGCGCCATAGACCCCCGGGGCCCATTCGGCGACGTTCAGATAGACCTCGACGATGCGGCGCTTGGACCAGAAGGCCTCGATCAGGACGGTGTAGCCGGCCTCCAGCCCCTTGCGGATCCAGTTGCGGTCGGACCAGAGGAAGACGTTCTTGGCCGTCTGCTGGCTGATGGTCGAGCCGCCGCGCACGCGCCGGCCGCGGGCGTTGGATTCCAGCGCCCTCTCGATGGCCTTCATGTCGAAGCCGCGGTGGGTGCAGAAGGTCGAGTCCTCGGCCGCGATGACCGCCTCGACGAGCCGGGGGGAGATGTCGTCGAGGCTGCGCCAGCGATAGTCGGCCCCCTGCCCCTTCAGCCCCTGCTCGACCATCAGCAGGGTGGTGACGGGGGGGACGACGCCGTGGATCGCCACGCCGCCGACGGGCAGCAGGACCAGGACGAGGAGGAAGAGGCCGACGGCGCCGAGGCAGCCGAGGCGACGGGGCGCGCTCATGCGGACATGATGGTCAAGCTCGCGACGGAGGCAAGCCCGGCGAGGTCTGAGCGGGTTGCCGGGGCCTGCTGGTTCTTCACAACGAACACAACGAAAGAGAAGCCACGACGGACACGACGGGACCGGAGTCCGTCGCGGCGCGCAGCGCCTTCAGGTCCGCATACGCAGGAATGCCTGCGGCGCCCCGCGCTCGGACCCGTCGTGTCCGTTGTGCCTTCGTTGTGTTCGTTGTGATGAACCCTGGCTGCCGACCGAGAGCGCGAGACCTCAGATTCCGGTCACGCCCGCCGCGCCGTCCTCGTCGGCCCAGGCCACGCGCGTGGCGTCGGCGCTGAGCGCGAGGGCGGCGATCGGGGCCCCCCTGTCGGCGCGGACGAAGTTCAGGCCTTGCGCGGCCGGATCGGCGGTCCAGACGCGGCCGTCGTTCAGGCCGGCGGCGAGGATGCCCTTGCCCGGCCGGGCGGCGACGAGGGTCACCAGGGCGTTCTGGTCGAAGCCGATCTCGGTCGCCTCCTTGCCCATGGGGCCGTCCGAGCCGGTGAAGGGCCACAGGACCGCGCCCTGCGCGCCCGCCGTGGCCATCAGACGGCCGTTCGAGAGGAAGGCGAAGGCCCGGACCTTGGACGGATAGCCGCCCATGCGCAGGTTCTTCTGGTCCTTGAGGCGCCAGCCGTGCAGCTGGGCGTCCTGCATAGCGGTGATCACGAAGGCGCCGTCGTGCGACCAGCCCACGGCGGTGTGCGAGCCGGCCCATTTCAGCTGGGTCGGCTTCTGGTCGGCGATGCGGGCGAACCACAGGGCCGTGCCGCCGTAGGTCGAGCAGGCGATGCGCCGGCCCTTCGGCTCGAAGGCGACGCCGGAGACGGTGCGCTCGTGCTGGAAGTCGCGGCGGAAGCCGGGGTCCTTCGCGTCGATCACCGACAGGGTGCGGCCGTGGGAGAAGGCGATCAGGCCGCTTTCGGCCGAGGCGTCGACGGCGTCGATCCACTTGCCCTTCGCGTCGGCCAGCACCACCGCCTCGTCGCGGCGGGTCCAGATCAGCCGGCCGTCGTCGCCGCCGGTGACGACGCCGTCCCCGGACGGATGGACCGCCGCGCACAGGACCGCCCCGTCATGGGCGTCGGTCCGCTCGCCGCCCTCGAAGCGGATCGAGCCGTCGCCCAGGGTGAAGACCGCGCCCGTGCGGTCGAACAGGGCGGCGGTGGGCTGGGCGTCGAAGGTCAGCTGCATGGGCGCGGTTTAGGGCGCCGGGAGGGGCCGTCAACGTCGTCGGCGGGCCTCGCGCTCCTGGCGACGGCGCTCGGCGCGGGTGAGCGGGGCGTCGTCGGGAATTTTCGGGTGCACATCGTGCACATCGCGGCCGTCCGGTGCCAGGCGCGGGAAGAGCCGCGGCGGCTCGCCGGGGCGGACCTTCTCGAGGTGGGCGAGGTGGTCTTCTTCACGGCGAGCCTCGATCGCCTCGGACTGGGCGCGGGCATGGAGCGCGGCGTGGATGCGCAGCCAGCGCGCGGCCTCGGTCGAGGCACCGCGATCCAGCGCGCGGGCGACGCGGCGCCAGGCCAGGTCCACCAGTTCGGGCAGGGCGACGCCCGCGTAGGCGTCCAGATCGTCGTCGTCCGGCTCCGGGTCCGGCTGGTCGGCGCGGCGCCAGCCCTGACGGCGCGCGCGGGCGCGAAAGGCGGAGAGGCCGAGGTCGTGCCGGTCGCACACCTCCTCGGCGGTAGCGCCGGCGAGATAGGCGTCGCGGGCGGTGTCCCAGGTTTCGGAACTGCGGGTGCGGGGGGCGTCGGTCATGCCGACAGACTGGCATGCGGGTACGTCAGAAGCGGACGCACTTGGGCTCCCTCTCCCGCCGGGAGAGGGGGAGCTCTAACCGTGCTCGCGCACCACCGACGCCCAGAGTTTCTCGATTTCGCCCAGGCCGTTCTCGAAGGCCTCGCGTTCGGCGCGGAGGCGGGCTTCCTCGATGGCGTTTTCGGTGCCCCAGAAATTGGTCCGCTGGTCCTGCATCGCGGTGGTTTCGCCGGTGCCGTAGATGAAGCCCGTGCGGACATCGACGATCATGAAGGCACAGGTCGCGGTGACGATGGCCTTCTTCGACGGCAGGAAGCCGAGGGCGACGGTCTGGAGCGGGCCCAGCTCGGCGCTCTCGGTGCGGAAGCGGGTGTCGAGGGTGTAGATGAGCACCACGTCGGCGCGCAGCTGGGCAGCCGAGGCGCGCAGGTCGGCGACGCTGCCCAGATGGGCCGGGACCAGCAGGCGGCTGACGGGGGCGACGGCGGTGATCCCGGGCATGCGGCCGAGGCGCTCGAAACTCTCGTCCGTCTCGATGTCGCGGGTGGTGACGACGCTGAAGGCCCCCTCGCCCACTCCGACGCTGGACCGGCTGACGTAGCCGGGTGCGGCGACGCGGACGATGGCCATGCGTGACGGGAAGACGGCGGCGGGTTCGCGCGCCATGGCCGCGGCCACGTCGGTGCCGACAATGGAGCCCAGCGGCACGCCGGCACCGGGCGTGGTGTAGGTCGAGCAGGCGGCGAGCAGGCCCGCGGCCAGCAGGATGAGCGTCAGGCGTTTCATGAGATGTCCTCCCTGAACGCAGGCTGGAGGGCACGCCGGGCGCGATTGTGGCCGGAATGCGCGCCGTCAGGAGACGTCAGACTTGACTCATTTCGACGATTGGCTAAACATCTAATCATGAGCGCGGTGTTCAAGGCCCTTTCCGATCCCACCCGCCGTCGCGTGCTGCAACTGCTGCGCGCGGGGCCGATGAGCGCGGGGGAGCTGAGCGACCGGTTCGACGTGTCGAAGCCGACCATGTCGGCGCATTTCGCCGTGCTGAAGGAGGCGGACCTGGTCCACGCCGAGAAGGCCGGGAAGTCGGTGATCTATCACCTGAAGCTGTCGGTGCTGGAAGACGCGCTGCTGGGCTTCGTCAATTCGTTCGACGGCGGCGTCGAGGCGCCGGCCGCAAGAGAGGAGCCTGCGACATGAACAAGGATCTGATCGGCAGCCTGATGTGGGGCGGCGGAATCGTCGTGCTGGCCCTGATCGCCAGCTGGGCCCGAAGCCAGGGCCTGATCGACCAGGATACGACGACCCGGATCGTGCTGGTCCCCACCGGATTGATGATCGCCTGGTTCGGCAACCGCGCGCCCAAGACCTTCGTGCCCAGCGCGCGGGCGCGGGCGGCCAAGCGGGTCACGGGATGGTCGCTGGCGATCAGCGGCCTGATCTATGCCGGCGCCTTCGCCGTCGCGCCCCTGGACACGGCGGTGATGGTGGGCTGCGGCGCGATGGTCCTGGGGATCGCCCTGTCCTTCGGTTACTGCCTTTCGCTCAGGCACGGAGCCCGGACGGCCTGACGATCAGGCCGCGCAGCTCTCGAAGCCGGCCTTCAGCGCGGCCTCGTTGAGGTCGCGACCGATGAAGACGGCGCGGGACCAGCGGCGCTCGGCCTCGCCCCACGGCTTCTGCAGGTCGCCCTCCAGGATCATGTGCACGGCCTGGAAGACCAGGCGGCGGTCCTCGCCCTTCACGTCGATGATGCCCTTGGCGCGCAGGATGTTCTGGCCCTGCTCGCCGAGGAGCTGGTCGAGCCACTGGGTGAAGCGCTGGCCGTCGACGGGCCGGTCCAGCGACAGGGCGATGCCCTTGATGTCGTCCCGGTGCGCGTGGCCGCGCGGGCCGTGGTCGTGGTGATCGTGGGCGTGATGATCGTGCCCGTGGTCGTGCCCGTGGTCGTGATGGTCGTGGCCGCAGTCGGCGTCGTGGACGTGGCCTTCGGCGCCGTGGGGCGGGTTGAGGAAATCCGGACGCACCTCGTTGATGCGCGCCAGATCGAAGCCGTGGCGGCCCAGAATGGCGTCCAGCGGCACGTTCGCCCGTTCGGCGTGGAGAATGGGGGCCAGGGGGTTCAGGCCGCGCAGCCGGGCCTCGACGGTGGCCAGTTCGTCGGCGGAGACGAGGTCGGTCTTGTTGAGGATGATCTGGTCGGCGAAGGCGACCTGCTCGCGCGCCTCCTTAGAGTCGTCCAGCCGGGCCATGACGTGCTTGGCGTCGACCAGGGCGGTGACGCTGTCCAGCACCGTCTTCGCCTTCACCTCCTCGTCGACGAAGAAGGTCTGGGCCACCGGACCGGGGTCGGCGAGACCGGTCGTCTCGACGATGATGGCGTCGAAGGCCGGCTGACCCGGGCGCTGACGCTTCATCAGGCCGGAGACGACGCGGATCAGGTCGCCGCGGACGGTGCAGCAGACGCAGCCGTTGTTCATCTCGAACACGTCCTCGTCGGCGCCCACCACGAGGTCGTTGTCGATGCCGATCTCGCCGAACTCGTTGACGATGACGGCGTAGCGCTTGCCGTGGTCCTCGGTGAGGATGCGGTTCAGCAGGGTGGTCTTGCCGGCGCCGAGGTAGCCGGTGAGGACGGTGACGGGGGTCTTTTCCATGGCGGTCATCTAGGGCGCGCGGGGGCGGCGCGAAAGGGCGTCAGCAGCCTTCGCAGTCCAGCGTGCCGGCGGGCTCCAGCTGGAGGGTGACGTGGTCGATGCCGAAGCGGTCGGCGGCCAGCGTGCGGGCCTGGGTCAGAAGCGCGGCGGGGTCGGCGTCGTGGACGAGGTGGGCGGTGAGCGCGGTCCTCGTCGTCGACAGTCCCCAGACGTGCAGGTCGTGGACGGCCGAGACGCCGGGCAGGTCGCAGAGCGCCTGACGGATGGCGGCGACGTCCTTGCCGCGCGGGGCGGCGTCCAGCGCCAGATTGACCGAGTCCTTGAGCAGGCCCCAGGTGCCCCACAGGATGACCGCGACGATCACCAGGCTGACGATCGGGTCGATCACGGCCGCGCCTGTCAGCAGGATCAGGCCGCCGGCGATGACCACGCCCAGCGAGACCGCCGCGTCGGCCATCATGTGCAGATAGGCGCCGCGGGCGTTGAGATCGTGCTGCTGGTTCAGGAACAGCATCGCCGTGCCGAAATTGATGACGATGCCGATGCCGGCGACGAGCATGACGGTGGTCGACTCCACCGAGGCGGGTTCGGCGAAGCGGCGGGCGGCCTCCAGCGCGATGGCGCCGCAGGCGAAGATCAGCAGCAGGGCGTTGCCCAGCGCCGCCAGCACCGTGGCCTTGCCGTAGCCGTAGGTCTTGTCCGGGGAGCCGGCGCGGCGCGCCAGCCAGGCCGCGCCGCCGGCCATGGCCAGACCCAGAACGTCGGACAGGTTGTGGCCCGCGTCGGCCATCAGGGCGGTGGAGTTGGACAGGAAGCCGGCGGTGAACTCGACGATCACGAAGGCGAGGTTGACCACCAGGGCCAGGGCGTAGCGCCAGTCGCCGACGTCGACCGGGCCGTGATGATGGTGACCGTGGCCGTGGCCGTGATCATGGCCGTGGTCGTGCGCGTGCCCGGCGGGGTCGTGCCCGGGATCGTGGGAATGGGCGGCGTCGTGGGCCATGGCTCTGCTTAGTGGACGCGGGTCGCCACGAGAAGGCCGACCCCGATCAGGGCGACGCCCAGCACGGCCCCCTCGAACCGGGCCCAGCGCTCCAGCTTCAGGATCGAGGCGCCGGCGCGGGCCAGGGCGGTGAACAGACCCATGCCGAGGATGGTGCCCGCGGCGAAGGCGACGGTCAGGGCGCCGAGCGCGGCGAGCCCCTGATCGGCCGACGACAGGTACAAGGGCAGCAGCACCTCGCCCGGGGAAACGGCCATGAGCACGATCAGGCCGAGGAAGGCGGTGCGGTCCGGGACGCCGGGCTCGGGCGTCTCGAAGTCGGGGCCGCCGGCCAGCGCCGGGCGGCGCACGGCGGCGCGGATCAGATAGAAGAGGCCGAAGGCGAACAGCAGGGCGGCGGACAGCCAGGGCAGCAGGCCCGAAATCCAGCCCTCCAGCGCCAGACCGGCCAGGGCGATCAGGCCGCCGACGAGGGCGGTGGAGACGATGTGGGCCAGGCCGGCGACGACCACGGCGGTCATCGTCATGCCGACACGCCAGCGCTGGGCGCGGCCCACCAGCACGAAGGGCAGCCAGTGCGTCGGCAGGATGGCGTGCAGGAAGGCCACGCCGAAACCGCTGGCGAGCAGGGAGAACAGCAGGGGCTGGGCGGCGGCGTCGACCATGGCCGGGCCTATATAGTGTTACTCTGTAACGCGCGAGAGGGCGGTGCGGATTTTTCCGCCTCAGCGGAAGACCGGGCTGTGGCGGCCGGGCCTGTGCCGCCGGGCGAGGGTCTGGTGCACGCTGACCACGCCGCGCTCGAAGCCGCGGGCGAACAGGGCGAAATAGGCCAGCCACAGCTGGACGCGGGCGGGGCCGATGAGCGCCTCGGCCTCCGTGCGGCGGGCGTACAGGCGCGCGGACCATGCGCGCAGGGTGCGTTCGAAGGACGGGCGCAGGGTCTCGACGTCCAGCACCTCGAACCGGTGCCGGGCCAGGCCGTCGATCGTCATGGCGAGGGTGTCGAGCTCTCCGCCCGGGAAGATGAAGCGGGTGATGGCGCGGGCCGGACGGCCGGGCGGGCCGGGGCGCACGCCGCCGCGCCGGATCGACGCCTGATGCAGATACAGGCCGCCGGGCTTCAGCAGGCGATGCACGGTCTGGAAGTGCAGGTCGTGATTGCGGAAGCCCAGATGCTCGAACATCTCGATCTGGCTGACGGCGTCCCAGGCGCCCGTCAGGTCGCGGTAGTCCCTGAGCTCCAGCGTGATCCGGTCGGCCAGGCCCAGGGCGTCGACGCGGGCCTGGGCGAACGCCAGCTGGGCCGGCGACAGGGTGACGCCGTGGACGGTCGCGCCGAAATTCTGCGCCGCATGGATGGCCAGGGCACCCCAGCCGCAGCCGATGTCCAGCAGCCGGTCGCCCGGTTTCAGGTCCAGCTTGCGGCAGATGCGGTCCAGCTTGCGAATCTGCGCGGCGTCGAGGTCGTCGGCGTCGGAAGAGAAGGCGGCGCTGGAGTAGACGTGCTCCGGGTCCAGAAAGAGGGCGTAGAAGGCGTTGCCGACGTCGTAGTGGAAGCGGATGAAGTCGGCGTCGGCCCGGCCGGCGCGGTCGCGCCCCCTGCCCGCCCCCGGGTCGGCCGAGGGCGCGGAGTCGCCCGGGCGCGACGATGTGAACAGCAGCGGCCAGGCCTCGCGGACCAGGGCCCCGAGGTCCAGCGCCCGCCGCACGTGGACCAGCCGGCCGTGATCGATCCGGTCCAGCGCCTCGAGCGGCGCGCCGCCCTCGACCCGCAGCCGGCCCTCGGCGATCAGGCGGAAGGCGGTCTCGGCCCCCGGGCGCAGCAGGAACCGCTTGAGCACGTCCGGCCCGGCCAGGTGGACGACGAGATCGTCGCGCGCGCCGGGGACCAGGGGAATCGTCTCGCCGGTCCACAGGCGGACGGACAGGTCGGCGCCGAGGGCGGCCCCGAGACGGGCGACGACGGCACGGGCGGCGACTGCGGGGTTCACGGACGGGATCACGGCTCCTGAATGCGGGAAATCGGCCCGTTCCGCGTTGACTCGAGAGGCCCCGTCCGTATATGTCGCCGCTCTTCGCCCGCGGGTCTCCCTCGCGGGCGCTGCTCTTTTGCGTTCAGCCGAGGCTTTCAAGATGTACGCGGTGATCAAGACCGGCGGCAAGCAGTACCGGGTCCAACCGGGCGACGTGATCGTGGTCGAGAAGCTCGACGGCGACGCCGGTTCCGACGTCAGCTTCGGGGACGTCCTGATGCTGGGCGGCGACAAGGGCGTGACCCTGGGCGCCCCGCTCGTGGCGGGGGCCGCGGTCGCCGCGACCCTGATCGAGACCCGCAAGGGCGAGAAGATCAAAATCTTCAAGAAGATCCGTCGTCAGGGCTATCGCCGCACCGGCGGCCATCGCCAGATGGAGTCGGTCCTGCGCATCACCGGCATCGAAGGCGCCGGCGAAAAGGCCAAGTGGGACGGCGAAACCTCGCTGATGACCAAGGCCGAGATGAACCTGCGCGCCCGCGGCCTGGCCCCGCGCGTTTCGGAAGAGGCCGAAGCCAAGCCGGCCAAGGCCAGCAAGGCCGCCGCGCCGAAGGCCGAGACCGCCGAAAAGGCTCCGGCCAAAAAGGCTCCGGCCAAGAAGGCCGCCGCCAAGACCGAAACCGCCGCCTCGTCCGACGACGCGTAAGACAGGAACTGCGCTCAAACGGGCCGACGGCCGGTAGCGCAACGAAGAGAGTAAGGGAGCAGCAAGATGGCTCACAAGAAATCCGGTGGTTCGTCGCGCAACGGTCGCGACTCCGAGTCGAAGCGCCTCGGCGTGAAGAAGTTCGGCGGCGAGCGCGTCGTTCCGGGCAACATCATCATCCGTCAGCGCGGGACCAAGTGGCACCCGGGCACGAACGTGGGCATCGGCCGCGACCACACCCTGTTCGCCCTGACCGACGGCGCCGTGACGTTCACCACCAAGCGTGGCGGCCGTTGTTACGTCTCGGTGGCCGCTCCGGCCAACGACGACCAGGCCCTGAAGCTGGCCGCCGAATAAGCGATCCCGAAACAGGTTTCCGGATCGCGCAGGCCGAAAAGGCCCCGATCCGGACCAGGGAAGATTTTCCGCGGGGAGTCCGGATCACCGGGCTCCCCGTTTTCGTTTCCCCGCCTCATGCCGCCGAGCCCTGATCCGAAGGGGCGGCAGATCGACCGAGGCGACCATGTGCGTGATCGAAAAGACCCCCGTGATCGAGACACGGCGGCTGGCCCTGAGGGCGCCGGAACCGCGCGACGCGGCGCGCCTGTCCGAACTGGCCTCGGACTATGACGTGGCGAAGATGACGCTGCGCATGCCCCACCCCTATCAGGTGGCCGACGGCCTGGCCTTCGTCGAGGCCGTGGCGGCCCAGGACCCGCGCCGGGCGGCGACCTTCGTCATCGAGCATGAGGACGGCGGTCCGATCGGCGTGATCGGCCTGTTCGAGGACGCCGATCCGGCACCCGAGGTCGGCTACTGGATCGGCCGGCCCTTCTGGGGGCGCGGTCTGGCGACCGAGGCGCTGGAAGGCGCCCTGGTGTGGGCGAAGAAGGCCTGGAAGCGGCGCGCCCTGACGGCCGGGCATTTCACCGACAATCCCGCCTCCGGCCGGGTGCTGGAGAAGGCCGGCTTCCTCTACACCGGCGAGGTGCGGAAGGGCTTTTCAAAAGCGCGCGGCGACTGGACCAACACGCGTCGGATGGTGTGGCTGGCCTAGGGTCCGGCTCAGCCGCCCATGGCCGGCATGAAGACAGCGGCGGCGGCCACGATGCCGCCGACCACCGTCACCGCGACGCCGAGGCCGAAGGCCAGGGCCGTGCGCGCCCGCACCCGGCGGACGCCCCCGGATTTGACCGAGCGGAGATAGACCTGCGGCCGCTTTTCGAAGGCCTCGGATCCGACGATGTTGTGCTGGGACATGAACGCGCTCCCACGACTGGTTGGATTCCGCCCATGGACGGGTCGGCGAAGGCCGAAAGATGGCGAACGCGGTTAGACGTCAGCCGCACCAGACCAGACGGCCGGAATATGCGCGATAGTAGCCGCTGCGCACGTCGTAGGAGCGGTAGTTGCGACGGCACCAGTCGATGCGGCGCGGATCGCGGCCGGCCTGGCCGTAGCCGTGGTCGGAGCCGCCATAGACGAGGTCGGGACGACCGTAGGCCGCCGGATAGGCCACGGCCGGCGACTGCCAGCCGTGACCATGGCCCTGGCCATAGCGCTGACCGTGGCCGCGCCAACGGTCGCCGTAGCGATGGCCGCCGCGCGGCGTGCGCCAGGCGGCGTCGCAGTCGGTGCGGTGCCCGTCCCAGTAGGCGTCGCAGCGATAGTCGCCGCCGCGGTCCCACTGACCGGCCGTGTTCCAGCCGGCGATGACCTGGGCTTCGGCGGCGGAGCCGGCCGCGGCGACGAAGCCGGCGGCGGCGAAGGCGACTGCGAGCGACTTCATGGGGACGGCTCCGGTTGGGGTCTAGTTGAGCGAGACGCTGATCGGCCCGCCGCGCGTGGTGACGCGGCGCATGAGCACCATGCGGCCGCCGTCGGCGCCGGACACCGGCGCGATGACGAACCAGCTGCCGTCGGGCAGGCCGGCGAAATCGAAGCGGTTGCCGGAACAGGCGTCGGACCGGGTGAAGGCGCGGTAGTCGGCGTTCGGATCGGGCACGTTGCGGGCGCGGACGACGTCTTCCGGCACCGCGGCGCGGTCGGTCGAGCCGTACAGCGAGCGGAACCGCGAGCGGGTGTAGGGGGTGTCGGGCACGAGGCCGACCGAGCCGGAGCAGGTATAGGCGACGCCGCCGGCCCGATAGTCGACCCGCCCGTCGATGGAGCCCGCGCCGCCCTGGGTCGACCAGGCGAAGTCCGCGGCGTCGAACGAGGTGTCCTCGATCACCGGCACGGGACCGCCCCCCGGTGCCGTCGCGCACGCCGCAGCCGTCATCGCCGTCACGGCCAGGACGGCCAGAAGGGAGGCGGGCGGGCGACGGGACATGGCGAGACTCCGGGCAGACTTACAGAACGGCCGACATCAGTCCCAACGCGGGGCCCAAGGTCAAGGTTGCGACGCGACGGCGCCTGGGTCAAAAGGCGGTGAACGACCGGGGCCGCACCCCGGCGGAAACGCCCCGGGAGCCCATGCAGGTCACCTTTCAGGACATCCTCGACGCGCGCGACCGCATCGCCGGTCAGGTCGACCGCACGCCGGTGCGCCATTCGCGCAAGCTGTCGGAGCTGACGGGCGCCGACGTGTGGGTCAAGTACGACAACCTGCACTACACGGGCAGTTTCAAGGAGCGCGGGGCGCTGAACCGGCTGTCGCTGCTGGACGCGGCCGAGCGGAAGCGCGGCGTGGTGGCGGCGAGCGCCGGAAACCATGCCCAGGCGCTGGCCTATCACGGGGCGCGGCTGGGCGTGCCGGTGACGATCGTGATGCCGGAGGGCACCCCCTTCGTGAAGATCGAGGGCACGCGGCGACACGGGGCCGACGTCGTCATCAAGGGGCTGGACTTCACCGGATCGACCGAGGAGGCGCACCGGCTGCGCGACGAGGAGGGGTTCGTGTTCGTCTCGGCCTTCGACGACGCGGGGATCGTGGCCGGCCAGGGCGTCTGCGGGCTGGAGTTCATGGAGGACGCGCCGCAGCTGGAGGCGCTGGTCATCCCCATCGGCGGCGGCGGGCTGATCGCCGGGTCGGCGGTGGCGGCCAGGGCGTTGAAGCCGGAGATCCGCATCTTCGGGGTCGAGGCGGCGATGTATCCGTCGTTCTCGATGCGGCGTCAGGGCCTGAAGCCGACGTGCGGCGGTCAGACCATCGCCGAGGGCATCGCCATCAAGGCGGTCGGCGACATCCCCTATGCCATCGCCGAGCCGTTGATCGAGGAGGTTCTGGTCTGCGAGGAGGCCGACTTCGAACGGGGGGTGGCCTTTTTCGCCACCCTGGAGAAGACGGTGGCCGAGGGCGCGGGCGCGGGCGGTCTGGCGGCGCTGCTGGCCCATCCGGACCGGTTCCGGGGGATGAAGGTCGGGCTGGTGCTGTGTGGCGGCAACATCGACGCGCGCATGCTGGCGGTGGTGCTGAACCGCGAGATGGTGCGCGAGCGGCGGCTGGTGATGTACCGGATCATCGGCGACGACCGGCCCGGGATGATGTCGCGCATGGCCGGAATCATCGGCGAGCTGGGCGGCAACATCATCGAGATCGTGCACGACCGCCTGTCGCTGGACGTGCCGGCCAAGGGCGCGGAATTCGACATCCTGGTGGAAACGCGCGACGGGGCGCATGCCGACGAGATCGGCGATTCTCTTGTGGAGCACGGCTATGGGCTTCGGCGGTAGATTCCTGTCGGCGGCGGCGCTCGCCCTGACCCTGGCCGGGTGCGGCGCGGGGGCCGAGGACGCGGGCGGCGTCGACTCCGAGGCGGCGCGCGCGGCGGAGTTCTTCCTGACCTCCAACGCCCGGGCCAACGGCGTGGTCACGCTGGAGTCGGGCCTGCAGTACAAGGTGCTGAAGAGCGGCCCGAACGGCGGCCCGCAGCCGGACCGCAACGACCTGGTCAAGGTCCACTACGAGGGCGCGCTGACGTCAGGCCAGGTGTTCGACAGCAGCTTCACCCGCGATACGCCGTTCGTCACCACGCCGGAAGGCCAGCCCGCGGGCAACATCATCCCGGCCTGGACCGAGGCGCTGCAGCTGATGCGGCCGGGCGACGAGTGGATCATCTACGCCCCGCCGGCTCTGGGCTACGGCGACCGCGGGGCCCCGCCGGCGATCCCGCCCCACGCAGTGCTGGTGTTCCGCATCAGGATGCTGGACGTGGCCGAGACCCCGGGCGGCGAGCGCGCCGCCGTCGTGGCGATGGGGTGATCGATCCTCTCCCTCCCCTTCATGGGGAGGGACGATCGCGCAGCGGTCCGGGTGGGGCGGTTCGCCGTCCGAGCGCCGATGACGGACGAACCCCACCCGGCTTCGCCTCAAGAGGCGAAGCCTCCCTCCCCCTGAAGGGGAGGGAGACCCTGAGTGAGCCGTCCCAGCGCCCAGCGAGCCGCGTCGGCGACGACGGGGTTCGGGTCGGCGGTCAGCGTCCGCACCGGCTCGACGAGGGCTCCGTCACCGCTGTTGCCGGCCGCATAGAGCGCGTTGCGGACGAAGCGGTCGCGGCCGATGCGCTTGACGGGGCTTTTGGAGAACAGGGCGCGGAAGGCGGCGTCGTCCAGCGCCAGCAGGTCGGACAGGCGCGGCGCGGTCAGTCCGGGGCGGGGACGCAGACGGATTTCCGAAGCGGCCTGGGCGAACTTGTTCCACGGGCAGACCGCCAGGCAGTCGTCGCAGCCGTAGATCCGTGAGCCCGTCGCCTGGCGGAACTCCTCCGGCCAGGGACCGGCGAACTCGATGGTCAGGTAGGACAGACAGCGCCGCGCGTCGAGCTGGAACGGGGCGGGGAAGGCGTTCGTCGGGCAGGCGTCGAGGCAGGCGGTGCAGCTGCCGCAATGTTCGGCCTCGGGCGGGTCGGGTTCGATCTCCGCCGCCGTCAGGATCACCCCCAGAAACAGCCAGTTGCCGTGCTCGCGGCTGAGCAGGTTGGTGTGCTTGCCCTGCCAGCCCATGCCAGCGCGCTGGGCGAGGGGTTTCTCCATCAGGGGGGCGGTGTCGACGAAGACCTTCACCTCCTCGCCGGTCCGCGCCGCGACCTGGCCGGCGAGGGTCTTCAGCCGGCCCTTGATGACCTCGTGATAGTCGTCGCCCCGGGCGTAGACCGAGACGTAGCCGGCCGCGCGGTCGGCCATCTCCGGCAAGGGGTCGGCGTCGGGGCCGTAGTTGAGGCCGAGGACGATCGCCGTGCGCGCGCCGTCCCACATGGCCGTGGGGTGGGCGCGGCGGGCCAGCGTCGTCTCCATCCAGCCCATGTCGCCGTGGCGGCCCGCCTCGACGAAATGGGCCAGCCGCTCGCCCGCGGACCACGGTGCGGACGCCGAGGCGAAGCGGCAGGCGTCGAAGCCGAGCGCGGCGGCGCGGTCGCGGATGAAGGCGCGGAGGTCGGCCATCCGCGGCCCCTACCCTTCCCCGGTCCTAGAAGTCGAGGTCCGCGTAGTGCTGGGCGGCCTGCAGGCCCGCCAGCCGGTCGGTCAGCAGGGGGCGGAAGGACGGGCGCGACTTCAGCCGCATGTACCAGGTCTTCAGCGCGGGCCAGTTGCCCCAGGAGACCTCGCCGAAGAAGTCGAGCACCGACAGGTGGGCGGCGGCGACCAGATCGGCCTGCGACAGGCGACGGCCGGCGAGGCAGTCGCGCCGGGCCAGCAGGTCCTCCAGCGCGGCGAGATGGATCTTCAGGTTCTCGCGGCCCTCGCGCAGGGCGCGGGCCTCGGGCGGGCCGAGCCGCAGCAGGGGCTTTTCCAGCCGCTCGTGCAGCAGGACGGCGTCGACCTCGTCGTTGAAGCGGCGCTCGAAGCCGTGGACCAGGCGCCGGGCCTCGGCCCGCTCGATCGGATCGGTGGGCAGGAGGACCGGGGCGGCGGCCTGGTCCTCGATCCAGCCGAGGATGGCGGGCAGTTCGCACAGGGTCAGGGGCCGCTCGCGCTCGGTGGTGACGAAGACGGGCGGCATGCCGGAGGGATTCAGGCCGCGGATGACGCAGTCCGGCTCCCACGGGCGGACCGGGTTCTCCTCGAACGCCACCCCGGCCTCGCCCAGCGCCAGCCGCGCGGCGCGGGAGGCGGGGTCGAAGGCGAAATGATGAAGGACGCCGGAAGTCATCCGGCGAGCGATGACACGGGGCCGTTAAGGGCGCGTTTACCGCGCGGCGGCGTCGCGCGCGGGCCGCATCTCCTCGAGTCCGCCCCAAACCAGCCAGAGGGCGACGATCAAGGCGGCGGCGCCGTCCAGGGCGGGCGCGCCGAGGAAGGCGGCGGCGCTGAGGCCGATCGCGGCCACCAGCAGCACCGAGGGGTCGGCGACGGCCTCGGGATCCTGCGACCCGGCCGGGCGCCGCAGGCCGGGCGCCGCGGCGCTCATGACCGGCGTGATGCCGGTATTGCCCAGGG
>JAHJOO010000003.1 GCA_018820275.1 Alphaproteobacteria bacterium | reverse complement strand
CGTCGCGCCCGCCGCCGCCGCGCCCTCGACCGGGGCCGCGCCGTCCGCCGGAGCGGCCGCGCCCGGCTGACGCGCGGGATCCGGCGCCGGGATGGCGAAGCCGCCCGAGCCCTGGGACCGCAGATAGGCGATCAGGTTCACGCGGGTCTCGTTGTCGCGCAGGCCGGCGAACGACATCTTGGTGCCCGGCACATAGCGGGCCGGCGCCGTGATGAAGGCGTCCAGCTCGTCATAGCCCCAGTTCGGTGCCTCGGCCTTGTGCGCCGAAAGAGCGTCCGAATAGGCGAAGCCGGCCGAGTGCATGACCGGGCCGCCGACCACGCCGTACAGGTTCGGGCCGATGCCGTTGGCCCCGCCGGCGGTGATCGTGTGGCAGGCCTTGCAGCGCGCGAAGGCGGCCTCGCCCGCAGCCAGATCGGCCGTCGGCAGAACCGTGCCCCAGTCGATCGGCAGGGCCTCGGCCGCGCCGCCGGCCGCCGCCTCTTCGGGCGCGTCGACGAAATAGCCCATCTTCTCGGGCGGCTCGGAATGATAGATCGCGCCCGTCACCTGCTGCACGCCGATGATCACCAGAGCGGTCGCCAGGCCGGCGCCCATGATCTTGTTCCACTTCAGGTCGCCGCTCATCGCGTCGTCGCATCCCATATC
The DNA here is from genome assembly GCA_018820275.1 of Alphaproteobacteria bacterium. Lineage (GTDB taxonomy): Bacteria > Pseudomonadota > Alphaproteobacteria > Caulobacterales > Caulobacteraceae > Brevundimonas. The sequence goes on along the minus strand of JAHJOO010000003.1, from coordinate 3,927 downwards.
TTGATGACGCCAGGTCGCGCGCGCGGGGGCGCAGGCGGCCTCGCCTTGCGTGGGCGTCTCTGACACGCTAGCGCGGCCTTCGCAACCGGGCCGCGCCGCGCCGTGGCGTCACGGGGGAAATCCATCTTGAATCCGCTGGTCCTGATCCCCGCCCGCATGGCCGCCACGCGCCTGCCGGGCAAGCCGCTGGCCGACGTCGGCGGCACGCCCATGATCGTGCGGGCGTGGCGATCCGCCGCCGCGTCCGGCCTGCCGGTCGCCGTCGCCGCCGGCGATCCCGAGATCGTCGAGGCGGTGACCGCCGCCGGCGGCGTCGCCGTCCTGACCGACCCGGACCTGCCCTCCGGCTCGGACCGCATCATGGCGGCCCTGCGGATGCTGGATCCCGAAGGCCGCCACGACGCGATCATCAACCTGCAGGGCGACATGCCCTTCGCCGATCCCGGCCTGGCCACCGCCTGCGCGGCCCTGCTGCATGGCCAGCCGGACTGCGACGTCGCCACCCTGGTCGCGCCCGAGGCCGACGTCTCCGACCGGTCCAACCCCGACGTGGTCAAGGCCGTGCTGGCGCTGGAGCCGGGCGACCGCCACGGCCGCGCCCTCTACTTCACCCGCTCGACCCTCTACGGCGACGGCCCCGTCTGGCGCCACGTCGGCCTCTATGGCTACCGCCGCGCCGCGCTGGAGCGATTCTGCGCCGCCCCGCCGTCGCCGCTGGAGACCCGCGAGAAGCTGGAACAGCTGCGGGCGCTCGAGATGGGGCTGTCCATCTGGGCCGCCGTCATTGACGCCCCGCCGCTGTCGGTCGACAACCCCGCCGACCTCGAGGCCGCCCGCGCCCTCGCCTGAGCCCGCTCAGGGCTCGAACCCGTCCACCCACGCCTGGATCAGCGTCCGGGCGATGGCGACCGGCGGCGGGGCGATCACCGTCGGATGGCGGCCGGCCAGGGCGTCGGCCGCCTCCTCGCGCGTCAGCCAGGCGCTCTCCACCAGCTCCTTCGGGTCCAGCACGACCGCGTCGTCCTCGACCGCGCAGACCAGACCGATCATCAGCTGCGACGGGAAGGGCCAGGGCTGGCTGGAGTGGTGCCCGACCCGCGTCACCCTCAGCCCCGCCTCCTCGAACAGTTCGCGCGCGCAGGCCTCCTCGATGGTCTCGCCCGGCTCGATGAACCCCGCCGGCGCCGACATCCGCCCCGGCGGCCACGACGGCCCCCGCGCCACGAAGCAGCGGTCCTGAAACACCGGCAGCATGATGCAGACGGGGTCGACACGCGGAAAATGCTCGGCCGCGCAGCCCGGACAGACCCGCTTCCACCCGCCGCAGGCCGGCGCCGTGGCCGCGCCGCAGTTGGCGCAGAACCGGTGCCGCCGCCGCCAGTCGAACAGGCTCCGCGCCGTGCCCGCCATGGCCGCGTCGGCCGGGCTCAGCACCATGGCTGCCTCGCGCAGCGGTGCCCCGCCGTCGGCGACCTCCACGGCGAAGACCGGCGCGTCCTTCCACAGGCCGAGGAACACGGGCTCGCCGATCGCGCCATCCCGCACCTGCGCCAGCGGCGTCCAGACCAGCCGCGGCCCCTCGGGCCCGTCCTCCAGCACCGGCCCCGCGGCGTCGCAGCTCAGGGCCAGCGCCTCCGGATGCGCCGCCATCGCCGCGATGAAGGCCGGATCGTTCCGCCGGTCGCCCGCCCGGTCCAGCGGATTGCCGGCGAAGATGTTGGATGGCGGCGTGGACATGCCGCCTGAATAGCGCGGTCCCGCTTGCGTCCGCGACCGCGAAATCGCATATGTCTCCGCGGAGATCGCGGGCGAAGGTTTCGCCAATCTGGTCAGGGCCGGAAGGCAGCAGCCACAACGAATTCCCCTTCGGGTCGCGGTCTCCACCTCTCCTCAATTGTTGCCCTACCGCTCGCGACGCGGTCGCTCGCTGCTTGAGGGCCGTCGCGCGACCGTTCGACCGGGAGCCTTGCGCGCGCGGAACCTCCCGCGCGCTGGCGTCCTTCCTTCCCGCCACAGCGGAAGGACCCTCCCCATGAGCATTCTCGGCAAGATCCTCGGCCCCATCTGGGAGCGCGCGAAGGCGGGCCCCGGCCACAGGCCCGACCGCACGGCGACGCCGACCTCGGCCCCCGCGCCGTCCACGATTGACGCCGGCTCGGCCACCGCGCCCCAGCCCCACGCCCCGGCGGCCGCCCGGCCCGTCGACGTCGACGGCATCCTCGACTTCATGAACGACCAGCGCGACCAGAAGCTGAACTGGCGCACCTCCATCGTCGACCTGATGAAGCTGACCGGCATGGACTCCACCCTCGACGAGCGCCGCGAGCTGGCCGACGAGCTGGGCTATACCGGCGACACGTCCGACACCGCCGCCATGAATGTCTGGCTGCACAGCAAGGTGCTGGAGCGCATCCGCGCCGACGGCGGCCAGATCCGCGACCTGACGGACTGATCCACCGCTTCGCGTCTCATGGGGGATGCGCGCGCCGCCGACTTCGCGCTAAGCATCCTCCATGAGCGACGCCGGATCGAATCTCGACGGGCCGCCCTGGGACGAGGACGCGCCCTCCGACCAGGCGCCGGAGCGCGATCCCGACACGGACGACATGTTCGGCGCGCCCGAACCCGCCGGCATGCGCGAGGCCGAGGCCCTGGCCGCCCCGGACGAGACGCCGGCGCTGGTCGCCGCGGACGCCCCGACCCTGCCGCAGGCCCGGCCCCCGGTCCCGGCCCCCGCCGAGGCCGAGGCCAACTACACCGTCCTCGCCCGCAAATACCGGCCCCGCGCCTTCGAGGACCTGATCGGCCAGGAGGCCATGGTCCGGACCCTGACCAACGCCTTCGCCACCGGCCGCATCGCCCACGCCTTCATGCTCACCGGCGTCCGGGGGGTCGGCAAGACCACGACGGCCCGCCTGCTGGCCCGGGCCCTGAACAACGAGACCGACGTCATCGACCGCCCGTCGCTGGAGCTGTCGCCCACCGGCCGGCACGACGCCGCCATCATGGCCGGCCAGCACATCGACGTCATGGAGATGGACGCCGCCAGCCACACCGGGGTCGGCGACATCCGCGAGATCCTCGACAGCGTCCGCTACGCCCCGGTCGAGGCGCGCTACAAGGTCTACGTCCTCGACGAGGTCCACATGCTGTCGACGCAGGCGTTCAACGCCCTGCTGAAGACGCTGGAAGAGCCGCCGCCCCACGCCAAATTCATCTTCGCCACCACCGAAATCCGCAAGGTGCCGGTGACCATCCTGTCCCGTTGCCAGCGCTTCGACCTGCGCCGCGTCGAGCCCGAGGTTCTGGTCGGACACCTGAACAGGGTGGCGGAAAAGGAGGGGATGGCCATCGAGGCCGACGCCCTGGCGCTCATCGCCCGCGCCGCCGAGGGCTCGGTGCGCGACGGCCTGTCCCTGCTGGATCAGGCCCTCGTCCAGGGCGAGCGCGGCGCGGTGGTCGAGGCCGAGACCGTGCGCGACATGCTGGGTCTGGCCGACCGCACCCGCACCATCGCCCTGTTCGAACAGGTCATGGGCGGCCGCACGCCCGAGGCGCTCGAGACCTTCCGCACGCTCTATGGCTTCGGCGCCGACCCGGTGCAGGTCATGGGCGACCTGCTGGAGCACTGCCACGCCGCCTCGGTGTCCAAGATGCTGGGCCCCCAGGCCACCCGCCTGCCCAACGACCAGGCCCAGGCCCTGGCGGCGCTGGGCGCGGCCATCTCCGCCGGGGCCCTGTCGCGCGTCTGGCAGATGCTGCTCAAGGGTCTGGACGAGGTCCGCCGCGCGCCCAGTCCGGCCGACGCGGTCGAGATGGTCATCGTCCGCCTCGCCTACGCCGCCGACCTGCCGGGACCGGAGGAGGCGCTGAAGGCGCTGCGCGACGGCGACGTCACCGGCGGCGCCGGCCCCTCGCGCGGCGGCG
>JAHJOO010000038.1 GCA_018820275.1 Alphaproteobacteria bacterium | reverse complement strand
GAAACTAACCTCAAAACAAGGCTTCGCTGAGGATCGTGGAAGACTACCACGTTGATAGGCCAGGTGTGGAAGTGGGGCGACCCATGAAGCTTACTGGTACTAATAATCCGATCGGCTTGATCGTTTCTCAGCAAAACTCATAAATATACTGGTTCGACTTGCCGTCGAACGTGACGATGTCTTCTCATTCTGTGCGCCCGGTTGACCCGGTGACTATGTCGGAGGTTCCCCACCCGATCCCATTCCGAACTCGGTCGTTAAGCCCTCCAGAGCCGATGGTACTTCGTCTTAAGGCGCGGGAGAGTAGGTCGTCGCCGGGTCTACCGGTCGCACAGAATGATTTCGCCCCCCTCCTCCGGGATGCCCGGGGCGCTTCTCGAACATTTCTTCCTTCACGCCCAGGTTTGCCGCGGGATGGAGCAGCCCGGTAGCTCGTCAGGCTCATAACCTGAAGGTCGCAGGTTCAAATCCTGCTCCCGCACCCAAATCAGAGAAGCCCGCCAGGTTCGCCCGGCGGGCTTTCTCGTTGTGGCGCCGCCGGTTCGGCTCATAACCTGAAGGTCGCAGGTTCAAATCCTGCTCCCGCACCCAGAATCAAAAGCCCCGCCGGTTTCGACCGCGGGGCTTTTCGTCGTTCCGGGGCCAAACGCCGCATCCCTCGTTCCGAAACCGCGTTAAGCTTGGCATTCGCGCGAAAGGACCGCTCCATGCGCCACGGCCCCCTGACCGTTCTGACCGTCGCCGCCCTCGCGCTGGCCGGGTGCAGCCCACCGGCGGACGAGCCGCCCGTCCCCCCGGTTCAGCCCTCCGCCGCCGGGCCGGTGCCCTCCACCGCTCCGGCCGTCGGCTATGCCTGCGAGAGCGGGAAGACGGTCAGCGTCCAGTACGTCGACGACGCCACCGCGCGGGTGTCCTACGAGGGCGCGACCGCCGATCTGCGGCTGACGCCGTCCGGCAGCGGCGCGCGGTACGCCGGCGCCCAGTGGGAGTGGTGGAGCGCCACCCGCGACGGCCAGGAACAGGCGACGCTCGGTCGGGTCGGTCCCAACGACCAGGTGGGCGTGACGGTGCTGGAACGCTGCACGCGACCGACCTCCGGGGGCGCGGCCCCCGGTCCGGTCGACCCCGTCGGGGCCACGCCCGTGGCCGGATCCCCGTGCCGCGGGCCCCAGCTGCAGCTGGCCGCCGAGGCCGGCGACGCGGGCGCGGGAAATCGCGAGACCGTCTATTCGCTGAAGAACGTCGGCAGCCGGGCCTGCACCCTGCAGGGCCACGTCGGCCTGACGCTTCAGGATGCGCAGGGCCGGAACCTGACCTCGGTGCGCACCGACCGCATCGACGCCTCGGGGGGCACGGTCCGGACGCCGGCGCCGGTCGTCACCCTCGAGCCCCAGGCCAAGGCCTGGTTCGGCCTGCGCTGGAGCGTCGTCCCGAACGAGACGATGCAGCGCAGTTGCCCCACCGCGACCCGTATCCGCGTGACGGCACCGGGCGACACCTCGCCGGTTTCTCTGGACCAGACGTTCGCCCCGTGCGGCGGCAAGGTGTCGGTGACGCCCCTGCGCGCGACGCAGGAGCCCGTCGTGACGCCGGTGGCGGGACCCTGAGGGGTTCAAAGCCGCGCGGAAACCGCGTAGCGGAGGCGCCATGACCGCGACCTTTCACGACCGCATCTCCGCCGAGCTGGCCGACATCGACGCCCAGGGGCTGACCAAGCCCGAACGCGTCATCCAGTCCCGTCAGGGGCCGGTGATCGAGGTCGGCGGGCGTCAGGTGCTGAACTTCTGCGCCAACAACTACCTGGGCCTGGCCGGGGACGAACGCGTCGTCCAGGCCGGGATCGCTGCCCAGCGGGACTGGGGCGCCGGCACCGCCTCGGTGCGCTTCATCTGCGGCACCCTGGGCATCCACAAGGAGCTTGAGCGGGCCATCGCCGACTACCTCGGGTTCGAGGACGCGATCCTGTTCGCCGCCGCCTTCGACGCCAACGGCGGCCTGTTCGAACCCCTGTTCGGGGCCGAGGACGCGATCGTCTCGGACAGTCTGAATCACGCCTCGATCATCGACGGCGTGCGCCTGTGCAAGGCCAAGCGGTACCGGTTCGCCACCTCGGACATGGCGGACCTTGAGGCCCAGCTGAAACAGGCCCGGGCCGACGGCGCGCGCGAGATCGTCATCGCCACCGACGGCGCCTTCTCGATGGACGGCTATGTGGCGAAGCTGGACCAGATTCGCGCCCTGGCCGACCGGTACTCGGCCCTGATCATGGTCGACGACTGCCACGTCACCGGCTTCATGGGCGAACGCGGCCGCGGCTCCTTCTCGCACTGCGGGGTCGAGGTGGATTTCGTCACCGGCACCTTCGGCAAGGCGCTGGGCGGGGCCATGGGCGGCTTCATCTGCGCCGCCGCGCCGGTCGTGCAGCTGCTGAAGCAGCGCGCGCGGCCCTATCTCTTCTCGAACGCGCTAAGTCCTGCCGTCTGCGGCTCGTCGCTGGAGGCCATCCGGATCGCGGGCGGGGCGGAGGGCGACGCGCTGCGGAGCCAGCTGTTCGCCAACGCCCGGCGCTTCCGCGCGGCCATGACCGAGGCGGGCTTCGACCTGCTGCCGGGGGAGCATCCGATCATCCCGGTCATGCTGGGCGACGCCAAGCTGGCGCAGGACATGGCGGCGCGGATGCTGGAGCTGGGCGTCTACGTCATCGGCTTCTCCTTCCCCGTCGTGCCGCGCGGCCAGGCCCGCATCCGCACCCAGATGTCGGCGGCGCATACTTTCGAACAGATCGACGAAGCGGTCGCGGCATTCACGACGGCGGGGAAAGAACTGGGCGTGATCTGATCGGAGGCGGCGGACGTGGACGTTCATTTCGACGGCCGCAGCATCCGCAGCCGGGACGACTTCTACGCTGAGATCGAACGGATCGAGGGTGTGCCGGACTGGTTCGGGCGCAACCTCGACGCCCTGTTCGATCTGGTCGTGGCGGTCCTGCCGGGGCCGCTGACCATCCACTGGTCCCACGCCGAGGTCTCGGCCGACGCGATGGGCCCGGACTTCGACATTGTCACAGGCGTCTTGCGGGACGCCGAGGGCGAGCCGAGATCGAGATTCAAGCTGCGCCTCTCGGAGGGCGTGACACACGAGTTTAGGGAGTGACCCGATGACGGAAACGATGAAGGCCTTGGCCAAAACAACGCCGGCCGAGGGGCTGGACCTGATCACCGCGCCGATCCCCCAGCCGGGGGACGAGGACGTGCTGATCCGGGTGCATCGCGCGGCGGTGTGCGGCACTGACATCCACATCTGGAACTGGGACGAGTGGTCCCAGAAGAACGTGCCCGTGCCGATGATCACCGGGCATGAGTTCTCGGGCGAGATCGTGCGCATCGGCAAGGATGTCGACCGCCGGCTGAAGGTCGGCCAGCGCGTCTCGGCCGAGGGCCACGTCATCGACCTGAACTCGGAAGCGGCCCGCGCCGGCCACTTCCACCTGGATCCCGCGACCAAGGGCATCGGCGTGAACCGCCAGGGGGCCTTCGCCGAATACGTGGTGGCCCCGGCCTTCAACGTGATCGAACTGCCCGACGACGTGCCCTACGAGATCGGCTCGATCCTCGATCCCTTCGGCAACGCCGTGCACACGGCGCAGCAGTTCGATCTGCTGGGCGAGGACGTTCTGGTCACCGGGGCCGGGCCGATCGGCATGATGGCCGCCGCCGTGGCCCGTCACGCGGGCGCGCGCACCGTGGTCCTGACCGACATCAACGACTTCCGCCTCGAGCTGGCCCAGAAGGTTGCGCCGGGCGTGCGCACGGTGAACACCTCGCGCGAGGACCTGCACGACGTCATGCACGAGCTGGGGCTGAAGGTCGGGTTCGACGTGGCGCTGGAGATGTCCGGTTCGCCCATCGCGTTCAAACAGTGCGTCGACACCCTGATCATGGGCGGCGGCCTGGCCCTGCTGGGCATTCCGTCGAAGCCGATGGAGACGGACTGGGGCGCGATCATCCTGAAGGCACTGACCATCAAGGGCGTCTACGGGCGCGAGATGTTCACCACCTGGCGCAAGATGCTGGGCCTGCTGAAGGCGGGTCTGGACCTCACCCCCCTGATCACCCACCAGTTCCCCTACGACCAGTACCGCGAAGGCTTCGAGGTCATGAAGGCGGGCAAGTCGGGCAAGGTGGTGCTGGACTGGTCGAAGGCGGCCTGACGGCTCAGTTCGTCCGCCGCCAGTCCTCGGGCCGGGTGAAGCCGGTCGCCCAGGCCCCGCGCCGCGCGCGCCGGGCGGCGTCCTCCTGCGGCACGTAGTCCAGCGAGTAGCGGCGATAGGCGAGGGCGTGCCCCGCCTCGACCTGCGCCGCCCCGACGTCGATCCCGCGCGCCTCGCACCGGGCGACGGTGCGGCCATAGCGGTCGACGTCCAGCGGCCTGCAGCGCACCCGGGCTCCGCGCGTCAGGCGATCGAGGTGCTCGGCCGAGGCCTGGCCGCAGGCGTGGCCGCCGCAGGTCTGGGTCCGTTCGAAGGCGTCGACGCCGTGCAGCCGGATGCGGATCCCGTCGATCCTCAACCCGTCGCCGTCGACGACGCCCGCCGCGCCGACGATCGGGTCTGCGGTGGCCGTGCTCGCGGCGACGGCCGGGGCCTCGGCCATGGGGGCGAGGATCAGGATCGCGCCGACGGCCGCGCCGCACGCGAGGGCGGCGTCGACGACGATCGACCGGCGACGCCGGGGCAGACGGATGATTCGGCTCATCCACCGACGGTGACGCCGGCGGACTTTCCGGCGGGTTAGCGGCGAGGTCTAGCGGGTGACCGCCAGCTTCACCTTCGACGACGCCGCGACCAGCGCGCCGGCGTCGGTCGTCAGGCTTTGCGGGCGCCGCGCCGTCGGATAGGCGGCCGACAGGGCCTGCAGGGCGGCGTCGATGGCGGCCAGCGCCTGCGGCTGCTCGCGGCGCAGCAGGTCGGCGTGTTCGTCGCGCATGGCCCGGGCGGTCACGTAGAAGCCGTAGCCGTCCAGATAGGGCTCGTAGGCGTCGGACCCCCTGGCGGTGCCGTACTGCATCGCCGCCCGGTCGATCTGGTCGGCGATCACGCCCGCCAGCACGGCCGCGCTGGTCGCGCCGCCCGCCGGGGCCTTGGCCGCGGCCTGCTCCAGAGTCGAAAGGATGCCGTCGGCGCGGGTCTTCAGCGCGGTGACGTCGGCGCCCTCGAACGTCGCCTGCGACGCGGCCAGCAACTGCTCGTCGAACGGCGCCACGCCCAGCGTCTGGAAGGTGGGGGCCATGTCGATCAGGATTTCGGAGACGGGGTGGGCGAACATCTCGCCCGCGGCCTGACGCTCGCCGGCTTCGGCGGCGGCGGCGGCGGCGCGGATGTGCGCCTCGACCACGGCCAGGGCCGACAGATAGACCGTCGGGTCGGTCGCGGCGGCCGCGACGTTCACGCCGCCCTCGCCCGATTCCCCACCCGCGCCGCCCTCGCCTTCGCCGCTCTCGCCGGGGCCGGCGCCCATCTGCCGGGCCTGGGGCTGGTCGGCGGCCTTGTCGGCGTCGGCGGGCTGCGAGCAGCCGGCGATCAGGGCCGCGCCCAGGCCGAGGGCAGTCCAGCGCTTCAGGGTCGACATCGGAAATCCTCACTGCGAAGTGTGCGGCTGGTCTATAGGGTGAAAGATGCGCTTGCAACTTGATCGCAACTGGAGGCGTCGATGCGCCTGATCGCCGGCGGCGTGCTGGACGCCCCGACCCTCGGCTGGGCGCGGGCCCAGATCGACGCCCTGTCGTGGCGCGACGGCGCGACGACCGCCGGCCCGGCCGCGCGCGGGGTAAAGCGGAATGAACAGGCCGACCTGTCCACCCGCGCGGGGCAGGGGCTGGAGACCCTGCTGCGCGAGCGCGTGCTGGCCCATCCGGTGATCGCGGCCGCGGCCCGCCCCCGCAAGCTCAGCCGGCTGTTGATCAGCCGCACCCCCGTCGGCGGCGGCTATGGCGACCACGTCGACAATGCCCTGATGGGCCCGGAAGGCGCGCGCCTGCGCACCGACCTGAGCTTCACCCTCTTCCTGTCCGAGGCGGACTCCTACGAAGGCGGCGGCCTGACCCTCGAGGACGCGCTGGAGGACCGCACCGTGCGCCTGCCGGCCGGCGACCTGATCCTGTATCCGTCGGGCGCCCCGCACCGGGTCGAGCCGGTGACGCAGGGGGTGCGTCTGGCCTGCGTCGGCTGGATCGAGAGCCACGTCCGCGACGCGTCGGCGCGCGAGGTCCTGTGGGATCTCGAGCGCGTGCGCGCCGCCTGGCCGGACGATGCCGACCCGACGGCGCGTCTGACGCTGGACAAGGCGATCGGCGCCCTGCTGCGGCGCTGGGCCGAAGCCTAGACCGGGACCGGCTGCGGCCGCGCGCCCGTGCCGCGGAAGACGATGACGGCGAACAGCAGGATGCCAAGGGCCGTGGTCACCTCGCCCGCGATCAGGACGGGCAGGGCCTGGACCTGACCCAGCAGCACCAGAGCCAGGCTCGGCATCATCAGCAGGAAGCCGACCAGCATCAGGGCGAACTGGATCCACGGCAGCCGGCCCTGCGCCGCGTGCGGCAGGGCGCGGTAGAACAGGCCCATCAGCGTCAGCGAGGTCCAGCCGATCAGGTTGATGTGGGCGTGCACGGGGCGGAGGGTGAAATCCTGCTGCGACCCCATCCAGATGCCGAGCCCGACCCCGACGATCAGCGAGAGGATGCCCAGGCGCAGAAGCCAGGCGGAGAGGCGATGGTCCATGGCGGACTCCTTGTGTCGAACGATCCCGATGAAGGCGCGCCGTACCCCGGCGAACGCGGATCGCTCAACTTAACTCTGCGTCAGGATGTCGCGCATTCCGGCCGCGATTCCGAAACGCTCACGCCTCCAGCATCCGGACCAGCCTTGCCTCGAACGCCTTGGCGTCCGGACCGGGCAGGAGGTCCGCAAGCCCGCCCGCCTCGAAGACCTCAAACACCTTGGGGTGGACGTAGGACGAGCGGCAGACCGTCGGCGTGTTGCCCAGCAGTCCGGACACGGCCTTCACGCAGGTCGTGATCTTGCGCTTCGCATCGGTGGCGCTGGTCGGCGGCTCCATCTCGCGCAGGGCTCGGGCGGCGGAAACCGTGCCGGCCCAGGTGCGGAAGTCCTTGGCCGAGAAGTCCTCCCCCATCGCCGCGCGGACGTAGGCGTTCACGTCGTCCGAAGTCAGCGGGCAAAGGGTCCCGTCCGCCGCCCGCCACTTGAACAGGTGCTGGCCCGGCAGGTCGCGCACGGCCTTCAGGACGGTCGCGAGGCGACGGTCGCGTACCGTCACCTCATGGTCGATCCCGCTCTTGCCGCGGAAGGCGAAGGTCAGGGCCACGGCACCGGCCTCGACGTGGCGCTTGCGCAGCGTGGTCAGCCCGTAGGACCGGTTCTGCTTCGCATACCGGGCGTTGCCGATGCGGATCAGGGTGATCTCGAGCAGCCGCACGGCCGTGGCTGTGACCTTCTCGCGACAGACGCCGCGCCGGGCGAGATCTTCGTCCACCCGCGCGCGCAGCCGGGGCAGGGCACGGGCGAAGGCGGGCAGCCGGTCGAACTTGTTGCCCGAGGCGTGGGCGGTCCAGTCGGCATGATAGCGGTACTGCTTGCGGCCCTTCGCGTCCCGGCCGGTGGCCTGGACGTGACCGGTGGCGCGCGGGCAGATCCAGACGTCGGTCCAGGCCGGCGGAATGGCCAGGGCGCGGATCCGCGCCAGCGTCTGCGCGTCCGTGACCCGGCGGCCCTTGCCGTCCAGATAGGTGAAGCCCTTGCCCGCCTTGCGGCGCGTAAGACCTGTCTGTTCGTCGCTGCACCAGGTCAGGCCGGGTGGGGCCTTGAGCGCCTGGGCCAGGGTCGCCGATCCGTCGGGCACGCGCATTGTCTCCGGTTGGGAATCGGCAACGGCGGCGACGTCGGCCGGTTCCCCTTGACCCCCGCGCCTTCCCTGCGGCACCTCGGCCCATGAACTACCGCCACAGCTTCCACGCCGGGAACTTCGCCGACGTCGTCAAGCACGCGCTGCTGCTGCGTCTGCTGGAGCTGCGCCGCGCGACGGGACCGGTGACGGTGGTCGACACCCACGCCGGCGCGGGACTGTACGATCTGTCGGGAGACGGGGCGCGATCGAAAGAGGCGGAGGCCGGAATCGCCCGGCTGATCGCCGCCGACGCCCTGCCTGCCGCCGTCGCGGCCCTGGCCGATCGCGTGCGCACGCTGAACCCCGACGGCGGCGCGCGGCTGTATCCGGGCTCGCCCCGGCTTGTGGTCGACGGCATGGGCCCGGACGACGGTTACGTCGGCTTCGAGATGAACCCCCCGGTGCTGGAGCTGCTGCAGGCGGCATTGGCCGGGGCACCGGCCGCGCGGGCCCTCGGCGGCGACGGCTACGGCCAGGCCCTCGCCGCGGCGCGGGCGGCCCCGGGTGCCGTGGTGCTGATCGACCCGCCGTTCGAGCGTCCGGACGACTATCAGCGCGCGGCCGACCTCGCCGCCGCCGTGGTGAAGGCGGATCCGGCTGCGACCGTCGCCGTCTGGACGCCCCTGAAGGACATGGAGACCTTCGACGGCTTCCTGCGTCGGCTGGCCGGCGCGGGGGCTCCCGCCCCGCTGGTCGCCGAGGCACGGCTGCGGCCCCTGACCAACCCCATGAAGATGAACGGCTGCGCCATGGTCTTTCTCAATCCGGCCGCAGGCGTGGAGGCCGCGGCGCGCGAAGTGTGCGGCTGGGTGGCGGACCATCTGGGCGGCCCGGGCGCACGGGCCGAAGTCTGGCGCGCCTAGCCCTCGATGACCTCGCCGGGCTCGTAGAGATTCGGCTCGAACGTGGCGATGGCCATGATCGGGTCCATCGCCGCCACCACCGACGGATGGCGCGTCATGGCCTTCCAGTCCTCGCGCGAGCGCCAGACGGCGTGATTGGCCACGACCTTTCCGTTCAGGCCGCGATGCAGGGCAGCCGAGACGAACCCTTCCAGCTCGCGCTGGGCCCGGGCGAGGGCCGTCACCAGCTCCATCAGCTCGTCCTGGCGCTCGGGCGCGCATTTGAAGACGTTGATCAGGACCACGGCGTCGGCGTCGCTCATGGGCCGGGCGTATAGCGTGCCGGGCCGGTGCCTCCTACCTTCATCGGATGACAAGGACCGCCATTCTGAAGACCGGTGCCCCGCCCCCCGCGCTGGCGGAGCGACACGGCGACTATCCGGCCATGTTCGGCGCCGTGCTGGGCGAAGGTCTGACGACCTTCGACGTCCAGGCCGGCGAACTGCCCGACCCGGCCGCCTTCGACGGGGCGGTGATCACCGGCTCCTCCGCCGGCGTCTATGAGGACCATGCCTGGCTGCCGCCCCTGTTCGACTGGATCCGCGCGGCGCGCGGACAGACGCGGCTGGTCGGCATCTGCTTCGGTCACCAGGCCATGGCCCAGGCCCTGGGCGGCGACGTCCGCAAGTCGGACAGGGGCTGGGGCGTCGGCCTGCATCGCTACGAGGTGATGTCCGCGGAACCGTGGATGGTCCCGCCCCTGCGCCGCGTCGCCGTCCCCGCCTCGCATCAGGATCAGGTCCAGACGCTGCCGCCCGGGGCGCGCGTGACGCTGGCCAGCGCCTTTTCACCCTTCGGCGGTCTGGCGTGGGACGACGACGCGATCAGCATGCAGTTTCACCCGGAGTTCACGCCCGCCTACGCGGCAGATCTGGCCGAGGGGCGCCGTGGCCGCATCGAACCGGCGGTGGTCGATGACGCGCTGAAGACTTTGACCGGGCCGAACGACCGCGACGTGGTCGGCGGCTGGCTGCGGACCTTTTTGCGGATCGGCTGATCCCGTCAGTCGGCGCGCGCGCCCGGCCGTGCCACTCTCCGGTTCCGTCACCCGGAGGAAAGCTGATGACCATCCAGATCAAGGCCCGCGACCTGGGCCTCGCCGTCCTGCTGCTCGCGCTCGGCGTCGTCGTGGGCCTCACGTTCAGGGCCGCCCCCAGCGAGGCCCAGTCGGTCCCCGCCGGCAGCGGCTACGTTCAGAGCGGCGGCGTCATGTACTACTGCCAGCAACGGGAATGTTATGCCGTGATCCTGCGTCAGTTCTGACCGCGGTCACGGCCAGCGCACCACCGGCGGCATCGAGCTGAGGATCGACTCCACGTTGCCGCCGGTCTTCAGGCCGAACATGGTGCCGCGGTCGTACAGCAGGTTGAACTCCACATAGCGCCCGCGCCGGACCAGCTGCTCCTCGCGCTCGGCGTCGGTCCACGACTCGTGAATGCGGCCGCGCACGATGGCGGCGTAGACGTCCAGAAAGGCCGACCCCACGGCCTGGGTGAAGGCGAAGTCGTGATCCCAGTCGCCGCTGTCGTGGTGGTCGTAGAAGATGCCGCCGATCCCGCGCGGCTCGTTGCGGTGCGGCAGCCAGAAATACTCGTCGCACCAGGCCTTGTACTTCGCATGCCAGTCCGGATCGAAGGCGTCGCAGGCGGCCTTCATGGCGGCGTGAAAGGCCGCCGCGTCGGGCGCGTCCTGCGACCGGTCCACGTCCAGCACCGGCGTCAGGTCGGCGCCGCCACCGAACCAGCTCTTCGTGGTGGCGATGAAGCGGGTGTTCATGTGCACCGCCGGCACGCGCGGACTGACCGGGTGGACGATCAGGCTGATGCCGGTGGCGAAGAAACGCGGATCCTCCGCGGCCCCCGGCACCGACTTCGCATAGTCGGCGGGGAAGGTCCCGTGGACGGTGGAGACGTGCACCCCCGCCTTTTCGAAAAGGCGGCCGTGCAGCATCCCCATGACGCCGCCGCCGCCTTCGGCGCGGGCCCACGGCGTGCGCACGAAGCGGCCGGGGTCACCGGGGAACAGGTCTTCCGGCGCCTCGTCCTCAAGCGCCTCGAGCCCGGCGTGGATACGGTCGCGCAGGGTCTCGAACCAGGCCCGCGCGCGGTCTTTGCGATCGTCCAGCATGGCGGGGCTAAAGCACGCGCCCGCCTGGCGCGCCAGACCCGGCGGGGCTGGACAGACCGCCCTGCCGCGCCATGATCGGCGCGCAACCGGGGAACCGTCCATGATCCGCGCCGTCCTGTCGTCCGTCGCCCTCTGCGCGCTGCTGGTGGCGCCCGCCGCCGCCCAGGATCAGAGCGACGCCCAGCTTCAGGAGCGCGCGCGCCGCGTCATGCAGCGCACGCCGCTGATCGACGGCCACAACGACCTGCCCTGGGCCCTGCGGCAAAACCACGGGTCGGATCCGCACGCCGTCGATCTGTCGACCGATCTCGACGCCACGACGGACCTGCACACCGACATCCCGCGGCTGAAGGCGGGCGGCATGGGCGGGCAGTTCTGGTCGGCTTACGTCCCCGCCTCCCTGCCGCCCGTGGAGGCGGCCCAGGCCACCTTCGAACAGATCGACGTGGTCCGCCGCATGGTCGCGGCCCATCCCGGGGCGTTCGAGCTGGCCTACACGGCCGACGACGTGGTGCGCATCCATCGCGGCGGCCGGATCGCCAGCCTGATCGGCATCGAGGGCGGCTATTCCATCAACGATTCGCTTTGTCTGCTGCGCGTCTTCCACGCCATGGGCGTGCGCTACATGACGCTGACCCACTCGACGACCACGACCTGGGCCGACTCGGCGACCGACGCGCCCAAATGGGGCGGGCTGTCGCCCTTCGGCGAGGCGGTGGTGCGCGAGATGAACCGGCTCGGCATCATGGTCGACCTCAGCCATGTCTCGGAGGAGACGATGCTGGACGCCATGCGGGTGTCCGAGGCGCCGGTGATCTTTTCCCATTCCAGCGCGCGCGGCGTGACGGATCACCCGCGCAACGTGCCGGATTCCGTGTTGCGCCTCCTGCCTGCGGACGGCGGGGTGGTGATGATCACCTTCGTGCCCAGCTTCGTTTCGGAGGACGTGCGGGCCTGGGGCGCGGCGCGATCGGCGGAAGAGGCGCGGCTGAAATCCCTGCACCCGGGAGCGCCGACCGCGGTGAGCGAGGGCGTCGCCGCTTGGGTCACAGCCAATCCGCCGCCGCGGGCCGACATTTCCGACGTGGCCGACCACATCGACCACGTCCGCCGCGTCGCGGGCATCGACCACGTCGGTCTGGGCGGCGACTTCGACGGGGTCTCGGCCCTGCCCGACGGCCTCGGCGGGGTCGAGACCTATCCGGCCCTGATCGCCGAACTGTATCGCCGCGGCTGGACCGACGCCGACGTGCGCAAGCTGCTGGGCGAGAACGTGCTGAGGGTTATGCGCCAGGTCGAGGCCGTCGCCGCAAGCCAGAAGGGCCGGCACCCGGGGCTGGAGCGGAACACCCCATAGTCGCGGCATAGACCGCGATCCCCGCGCTGACCGCCAGGTTCAGCGACCGCGCCCCCGGCTGAATGGGGATGACCACCCGCGCGTCCGCCGCTTCGTGCACGAAATCCGGCGCGCCCGTCGGCTCGCTGCCGAACAGCAGGACGTCGTCCTGGCGGAAGGCGAAGGCCTGCAGCGGCGTGGCACCCCGGGTCGTGAACAGCACCAGCCGGCCCGGCGGCCTCGCGGCCTGGAAGGCGTCCCAGTCGGCGTGTGCGGTCATGTGTCCCAGCGGCCCATAGTCCAGGGCCGCGCGCTTCATGGCGCGGTCGTCCAGGGCAAAGGCCGTAGGCCCCACCACGTCCAGGGCGACGCCGAAACAGGCCGACAGGCGGATGCAGGCGCCGACGTTCTGCGGGATGGCCGGTTGAAAAAGGGCGAGACGCATTCTAAGGCCCTCATACGCGCGGCCCGGGGGCTTGTCGCGGCCTCAATTGCGACTGTTTCGCAAGTGGCGTCAGCCATTTGCACGGACGGCGCGCGGGGGTCGGGACGCCGATTTTGCGGGCCGCGGTTCCAAGGACCGCGCAGCGTCGCGGTGGTCGAGAGGTGAGACGTGGCCGAATCGGTCGTGACAGAGGGCGGTGGCGAAGAGGCCACCCGCCGGGACTTCATCCACATCGCCGCGGGTGCCGCGGCCGTCGGCGCCGGCGTCATGGCGGCCTGGCCGCTGGTCAACCAGATGAACCCGGCCGCCGACACCCTGGCCCTGTCGACCATCGAGTTCGACACCTCCAAGGTGCTCGAGGGCATGCAGGTCGTCATCAAGTGGCAGGGCAAGCCGGTGTTCGTGCGCAACCGCACCGCCGCCGAGATGCAGAAGGTCCGGTCCGAGGGTGCCGTCGGCAGCCCCGCCGAGCCCGACTCGGCCCGGACCAAGGCCGGCCACGAGGCCATCCTGGTCGTCATCGGCTCGTGCACCCACCTGGGCTGCGTCCCCACCTTCAACGCCGGCGATTTCGGCGGCTGGTTCTGCCCGTGCCACGGCTCGCACTACGACGCCTCGGGCCGCATCCGGAAGGGCCCCGCGCCCCTGAACCTGGTGGTGCCCGACTATGAATTCACCGCCGGCTCCACGGTTCGGATCGGCTGAGGCGTAGGACAGAGATGAGCGAACACGAATCCACCTACGTCCCCAAGACCGGCATCGAGAAGTGGCTCGACGCCCGTCTGCCGGTGATCCGCTTCGGCGCCGACTACATGTCGCTGCCGACGCCGCGGAACCTCAACTACTGGTGGACCTTCGGGGCCATCCTGATGGTCTGCCTGATGGTGCAGATCATCACCGGCGTCGTGCTGGCCATGCACTACACGCCGAACGTCGAGATGGCCTTCGCCTCGGTCGAGCGCATCATGCGGGACGTGCCGGGCGGCTGGCTGATCCGCTACGTCCACGCCAACGGCGCGTCGATGTTCTTCATCGCCGTCTACATCCACATGCTGCGCGGCCTCTACTACGGCTCCTACAAGGCCCCGCGCGAGATCATCTGGATCCTGGGCTGCCTGATCTTCTTCCTGATGATCGCCACCGCCTTCCTCGGCTACGTCCTGCCTTGGGGCCAGATGTCCTTCTGGGGCGCCGAGGTGATCACCAACCTGATCGGCGCGATCCCGATCATCGGCGAGCCCGTCCTGATCTGGCTGCGCGGCGGCCCGGCGATCGACAACGCGACGCTGAACCGCTTCTTCTCGCTGCACTACCTGCTGCCGTTCGTGATCCTCGGCGTGGTCGTCCTGCACCTGTGGGCGCTGCACACCGCGGGCCAGAACAACCCGGTCGGCGTCCTGATCCCCAAGGACCGCACCGCCAAGGACACCCTGCCGTTCCACCCGTACTACACGGTCAAGGACGGGGTCGCGCTGATCCTGTTCATGATGATGTTCGCCTTCTTCGTCTTCTTCATGCCGAACGCCCTGGGTCACGCCGACAACTACATCCCGGCCAACCCGCTGCAGACGCCGGCGCACATCGTGCCCGAGTGGTACATGCTGCCCTTCTACGCGATCCTGCGGGCCATCCCGGACAAGTTCGGCGGCGTCGTCGCCATGTTCGCGGCCATCGGCATCCTGTTCGTCCTGCCATGGCTGGACACGTCGAAGGTGCGGTCGATGCGCTATCGCCCGACGATGAAGGTGTTCTTCATCCTCTTCGTGCTCGGCGGCATGGGCCTCGGCTGGTGCGGTGCCCAGCTGCCCGACGCCCCGGTGATCGGTACGTTCAAGACCTTCGTCCTGATCGACGGCGACCTGAACACCTACCTGTGGCTGACCCGCCTGCTGACCCTCTACTACTTCGCCTTCTTCCTGGTGATCATGCCGATCGTCGGCCTGCGCGAGACGCCCCTGCCGGTCCCGGCCTCGGTGTCCGAGCCGGTGCTGTCGGGCGGCGCGACGCCTGCGGCCGCCATGGCCCAGGCCGAGAAGAAGGGCTGACCCCGATGGATCGTCCGATGAACCTGTTCAAGACCGTCGCCGCCGTGCTCATCGCGGCGCTGGCGATCACCGCGACCCCGGCCCTCGCGGCCGGCGGCGGTGCCAAGCACCCGCGCTCGGGCGGCTTCACCTTCTCGGGGCCGTTCGGGACCTTCGACCAGGGCCAGCTGCAGCGCGGCTACAAGGTCTACCGCGAGGTCTGCGCCTCGTGCCACGGCATGAACCTGCTGTCGTTCCGCACCCTGGGAGAGCGCGGCGGCCCGTTCTGGGATCCGCACGCCGAGAACGCCGCGGCCAACCGCTACGTCCGCGCGCTCGCCGCCGAGGTCCAGGTCTCGGACATCGACACCGAGACGGGCGAGTCGATCATGCGTCCGGCCACCCCGGCCGACCGCTTCCCGAACCCCTACCCGAACGCCACGGCCGGCGCCGCGGCCAATGGCGGCGCCTACCCGCCCGACCTGTCGGTCATGGCCAAGGCGCGTCACGACGGGGCCAACTACATCTACTCCCTGCTGACCGGCTACGTCGCCGCGCCGGCGGGTCTGCAGATCAACACCGGCCAGTACTACAACCCCTATATGGCGGGCGACATGACGCCGTTCTGGACCGGGGACCCGTCGCACGTGCCGCCGGGCGGCTTCATCGCCATGCCCCCGCCGCTGTCCGACGGTCAGGTGACCTACGACGACGGCACGGCCCAGACGGTCGACCAGTACTCCAAGGACGTGGCTGCCTTCATCGCCTGGGCGTCCGAGCCGCACCAGGTCCAGCGCAAGCAGGCCGGCGTCGGGGTGATGCTCTTCCTGCTGCTGTTCCTCGGCCTGACCTATGCCAGCTATCGCCGCATCTGGAAGGGCGTGGCCCACTGAGGCGACGCCCGGCCTGACGGCTGAAACGATCAACCCGCCCGGCTCCGGCCCGGCGGGTTTTTCGTGCCTTGCTCCGCCGCAGAGAAAGTGCGTTGTAATGTAAAGCTATGGAAGGAGAGCCTCATGCTTCGCACCGTTCTCGCCGCCTCCGCCGCCGTCGTGCTGATGACGGCAGCCTCGACCGCCTTCGCCCAGATGACCCCCCAGCCCGCCGGAACCGCCGAGCAGCGCGACGCCATGAGCCGGCTGGCCTGGATGGACGGCGAATGGGTGGGGCAGGCCACCATCTACGCCGGGCCCGGCCAGACCCTGACCCATCCTCACACCGAACGCATCGGGCCCATGCTGGGCGGGTCCATCAAGGTGATCGAGGGCCGCACGACCGAGGCCGACGGCACGGTTAGCTTCAACGCCTTCGCGGTGATCAGCTGGAACGACGCCGAGGACCGCTACGTCATGCGCTCCTACGCCAACGGACAGGCGGCCGACTTCGCGCTGGAAGCCACGCCGACGGGTTTCGCCTGGTCCACCCCCAGCCGGGGCGGAGAAGTCCGCTACGTCACCACCTTCGCCGACGGCGAATGGGTGGAGGTCGGGGATTTCGTCATGCCGGGGCGCGAGCCCCTGCGGGTGATCGAGCTGCGGCTGCGTCGCCGCGGCGACAGCAGGTGGCCGGCGGCCGATCCGGTCGTGCCCTGACCGTTCGCCTCGACTCCCCGGGCACCTCCCCCTAACCTCCGGCCCTCTTCGCGTCTCCAAGAGGGTCCCCATGCGCCTGAAGCTCCTGACCGCCGCCGCCTGCGCGCTGGCCCTGTCCGCCTGCGCCTCGTTGGACGCGGGGGGAGGGGGCGCTGCGCCGGATTTCGACGCTCAGCGCCTGTCGGATCACGTGAAGGCGCTGTCGGACGACTCGTTCGAGGGACGCGGCATCGCCACCCCCGCCGAGGACAAGGTCGTCGACTATCTGTCGCGCGCGTTCGCGGCCGCGGGCTTCGAGCCCGGCGGCGAGAACGGCGGCTGGACCCAGGCCGTCACCCTGAACCGCTTCACCGTCTCCAACGCCCGCGCGCAGTTCGAGCACGGCGGCGAGGCCATTCCGGTGACCCAGGGCGAGCAGATCGTCATCTCGACGCGCCTGCCGGCCCAGCGCCAGTCCCTGGCCGACCTGCCGCTGGTCTTCGTCGGCTACGGCACCACGGCCCCCGAGCGTCAGTGGGACGACTTCAAGGACGTCGACGTCCGCGGCAAGGTCATCGTCGTGCTGGTCAACGACGCCGACTATGAGCAGCCCGAGCTGAACACCTTCAACGGCCGGGCCATGACCTACTACGGCCGCTGGACCTATAAATACGACGAGGCCGCGCGCCGCGGCGCCGCCGGCGTCCTCGTGGTGCACGAGACCGCGCCCGCCTCCTACGGCTGGGCCACCGTCAAGAACAGCTGGACCACGCCCCAGTTCGACATCGTCCGCCAGAACGCGGCCGCCGAGCGGGTGCCGCTGGAAGGCTGGATCCAGCGCGACCTGGCCGTCGACCTGTTCCGTCGCGCGGGGCTGGACTTCGAGGCCCAGAAGGTCGCCGCGCGCAGCCGCGACTTCCGGCCTGTGGATCTGTCCGGGGTGACCATCGACGCCGCCTACGATGTCTCCTCGACCACCATCACCACCCGCAACGTCATCGCCCGCCTGCCGGGCACGACGCATCCGGACGAGACCATCCTCTACACCGGTCATTGGGACCACATCGGCATGGGCGAGCCCGACGCCGAGGGCGACCGCATCTTCAACGGCGCGGTGGACAATGCCTCGGGCATCGCCGGCCTGATCGAGCTGGCCCGCGTCTGGGGGGCCGGCCCGCGGCCGGAGCGGTCGATCGTGATGATCGCCTTCACCGCCGAGGAATCGGGTCTGCTGGGCTCGGAATACTATGCCGCCAACCCGATCTATCCGCTGGAGACGACCGTCGCCGGCTTCAATCTGGACGCCATGAACGTCTACGGCCGCCTGTCCGGTCTGGGCGTGACGGGGCACGGTCAGTCGGCCGACATGGACGGCCGGCTGGAAGCCGTCGCCGCCGCTCAGGGCCGCGTGATCGTGCCGGACACCAACAATGCGGCGGGGACCTACTTCCGCTCGGACCACTTCCCGCTGGCCAAGCGCGGCGTGCCCATGGCCTATCCCAAGGGCTCGGGCGAGTTCCGCGACGCGCCCATCGCCGAGCGCGAGGCGGCCCGCAGCGAATACGGCGCGCGCCGCTATCACCAGGCCCAGGACGAATGGCTGCCCGTCATGGACTTCCGCGGCGCCGTCGAGGACCTCGAGGCGGTCTACGCCGTCGGCCGCGACCTGGCCTTCTCGCGCGACTGGCCGCAGTGGTCGCCGACGTCGGAGTTCGGCCCGGTCCGGGACCGCAGCGCCGCCGCCCGCCGCTAGGGCGTCGTCAGCGGCCCTGCGCCAAGGCGATGAGCTCGTCGGCCAGGGCCGCGGTCAGGTGGCCGTCGGGCAGGCGTCCGTTCGCCGTCTGCCAGCGGCGCAGGGCCGCGCGGGTGTTCGCGCCCACCACGCCGTCGATGCCCTGGGTGTCGAAGCCCAGCGCCGTCAGGGCCCGTTGCGCGCCGATGCGCTGGTCGCGGCTGATCGGGGCCTCCTCGGGCCAGGGCGTGACCAGCCCCGGCTTGCCGGCCACCCCGTCGGCCGTCAGGCCGATGGCGAGGGCATAGGAGACGGAGTTGTTGTAGCGCCGGATCACATAGTGGTTGGGCAGGGCCAGAAAGACGGGGCCCCGCGCGCCCTGCGGCAGCAGGATGGTCGCCGCCTCTGCCGCTTCGGCGTCGGTCGGCACCCCGCCCTGGGCCAGACGCACGCCGCGCGCGGCCCAGAAGCTCCACGGCCGCGCGTCGCCCTCGGCGAGGGCATAGTCGAAGCCGGGCGGCAGGATCACCTCATAGCCCCACGACTGTCCCCGCTTCCATCCGGCCTGGGCCAGCAGGTTGGCGGCGGACGCCAGGGCGTCGGCGTCGGATCCCCAGATGTCGACCAGGCCGTCGCCGGTCTGGTCCACGCCAAGGCGCAGATAGTTGTCGGGCATGAACTGCGTCTGGCCCATGGCCCCGGCCCAGCTGCCCTTCAGCCCCGTCCGCGAGCGACGGCCGTCGACCACGATGTCCAGCGCGTTTTTCAGCTGGGCCTCGGCCCAGTCGCGACGGCGCCCGTCATGGGCCAGGGTGGCCAGCGAGCGGATCACGTCCATGTCGCCCTGCACCGCGCCGAAGGCGCTTTCCTGGGCCCAGATGGCCAGCAGGATTTCGGTCGGCACGCCGAAGCGCTGCACCACCTCCCACGGCACGCGGTCGGCGCGCTGCTTCGCCTGGGCGATCCGCGCCGGCGTCACGGCATTCTGGACGTAGGCACCCGCGGGGCGGCTGAACTCCGGCTGGTTGCGGTCGAGGCGCAGAACGGACGGGTCGGGCGTCAGGCCCTCCAGCTCCCGCGCGTACTCGGCCCGACGCGCGCCGCCGTGGCGGTTCAGGAAGCCCTCCTTCCAGCCGTCGAAGCCGGCCTGGTCGACCGTCGCCTCGGCCGGGCGCTGCGGCTCCGGCTGGGGCGTCGGGCGGACCGGCTGCTCCGGCCGGGGCTCGGGCGGCAGGGTCACCGGCATCGGCGGCGCCTCGACCATCGGCGCGCAGGCGGCGACGGTGAGCACCAGCAGGACTTTCGAGGTCAGGCGCATGGCACGGGCGGGGCGGCGGGGCGATTCTGGGGACATCATTCGGCTCATAAGCGAAGCGGACGACCAGTCCGTTGCACGAACGGGGCCAAAGCGTGACAGCGTGTCGTCGGCGCCGCACGTCCCGTCGGGCGAAATCGCCGCGCCCGGTTCCCCGGATGGCGTCGTTAACCCTCAATATCTTTGCATGGACGGCTCCGACGGGCGTAACCGTCGACTTGCTCTGAAGCGGCCTGGTGGCGGAGGGGCTACGCGTCGGGCGTGCAAGCCCGAAGACCCTCCGTTCGACCCGGAGGCCAGGCCTCCAGAGCTCCCCGACGGTTGACGTCTCCGCGCGTCGCCTCTATACGCCCCGTTCCCGCCGCGAGCCCCGTGCCCGCGGCCATTTCATTTCGCTTTTCTGAGGCCCGAAGACCATGAAGGTCCGCAGCTCGCTCAAGTCGCTCAAGACCCGCCACCGCGACTGCAAGGTCGTGCGCCGCAAGGGCAAGGTCTTCGTCATCAACAAGACCGACCCGCGCTTCAAGGCCAAGCAGGGCTAAGCCGTTCAGCCTCGGCACCAAGCCATCCACAGGCCGCGGGCTTTCGTCCGCGGCCTTTTGCTTGTCCGCGGTTGAGCGCGCGCCGCGCCCTCATTAAGCCTGATCCTCCGAGCCCACCGCGCTCAAACAGCGAGCGACCGCGTCGCGAGCGTCAGCGCCCAAGGAAAACCCATGCCCGACGACGCTGCCTTCGACGCCTCGCCCGACGTCCTGACCTCGACCGCCCAGGGCCGTCTGCGCACCATCGTGGAGCGTCTGGAGCGGCTGGAAGAGGACAAGACGGCCATCATGGGCGACATGAAGGAGGTCTTCGCCGAGGCCAAGGGCGAGGGCTACGACGTCAAGACGCTGCGCAAGGTCCTGCGCATCCGCAAGCAGGACAAGGCCAAGCGCCAGGAGGAGGAGGCCATCCTGGACCTCTACCTCTCGGCCCTCGGCGAGATCTGACGCTGAAGCGGACGGGCGAGCTCAAGCGCTCGGGCGGGTTGACCCGCAAACCCCCGTCCGCGAAATCGCCGTCCGCGAAGAAGGCCCCGCCGTCGCCCTTCGAGGCCCAGCGCGAGGCCACAAAGCGCGCCGCCCTCAATGCCCTCAAGCGCGCCAAACGCGCCGCCGACAAGGCCGGCGTGACGCTCTCCGAATGGGAGGGCGAGTTCATCCAGTCCGTCAGCGAGCGCGTGAAGACCCACGGCCGCGCCTTCGCCGACCCCGAGAAGGGCGCGCCGGGTCAGGCGCTCTCGGCCATGCAGGGGCGCAAGCTGAAGGAGATCGCGAAGAAGGCGAAGGGGGAGGGCCCTAATGGGCGGCGGGTGAAAAAGGCGGGAGAAGAGCGATGAACGGATCAATCTTGCGCCTTCGAGAAATGGACCAACGCTGGGGCAGCTCCGACTATCCGCCGATCTCCGTGTCCGGGGTGGACTTTGTTGAGGCTGAGATTCGCCTGTCTTGGCGCTTTCCCGAACCCTATCGACAGGCGTTGCTCGAGGTTGGCCTGCTGCGGGTGACCGCCGACCTGTGGGAAGCCATCGATGAAGCTGAGGCTGACCTCCCGCACCTCGGCGATTTCTTCAGTCCTGCTGAGGCTGTGGCCGCGACGGAGGCATGGATCACGAACGGCATGCCAGACGATCTGATTGCCTTCGCCGGCGACAGCGGAGGCAATCTCTTCGCCTTCAATCGGAGGGGCGGGGATGTGGTCTGGTACTTCGACCACGACTTTCAGTCAGTCGATCAGTTGGCATCTTCCTTCGAAGCGTGGTTGGCGACCTACTGCAGGCTTGCTCCCGCCTGATCCCTCACCCCGCCTCCTTGATCTGCTCCTCCAGCCCCTGCTCGCGGACCTTGCGGTACAGCGTCGAGCGCCCGATCCCCAAGCGCCGCGCGATTTCCGACATGTGGCCGGCATAGACCTCGATGGCGTGCTGGATCAGGTCGCGCTCGATCTCCTCCAGCGTCCGCAGGTGGCCGCGCTCGTCCAGGATGCGGATCGGCACGTCCGGGGCCGGCGGCATCTCGACGCCGGCGTGCTCGGCCGCGGGCGACGGGCCTGACGGCGCGGGCGCGCTCTCCAGCACGGGCATGGCGACGCCCGAGATGGCCGGGAAGTCGTGCGGCTGCAGATAGGGCGCGTCGGCCAGGATGATGGCGCGATAGACCGCATTCTCCAGCTGGCGCACGTTGCCGGGCCAGTCGAAGGCGGTCAGCAGGGCCAGGGTCTCGGGCGCGCAGCCCATGACCCGCTTGCCCTCCTCAACGTTGAATCGACCCACGAAATGATCCACCAGCGCCGCCACGTCCTCGCGGCGGTCGCGCAGGGCCGGGGCCTCGATCGGGAAGACGTTCAGGCGATAGAACAGGTCCTCGCGGAACCGCCCCTCGGCCACCTGGGACGCGAGATCCCGGTTGGTGGCCGAGACGATGCGCACGTCGATCTTGACCGGACGCTTGGCGCCGACCGGATCGATCTCGCCTTCCTGCAGGGCGCGCAGCAGCTTGACCTGCATGTCCAGCGGCAGCTCGCCGATCTCGTCCAGGAACAGGGTGCCGCCGTCGGCCTCCTTGAACTTGCCCAGGTGCTTGTCGCTGGCCCCGGTGAAGCTGCCCTTCTCGTGGCCGAACAGGATCGACTCCACCAGATTGGCGGGAATGGCGCCGCAGTTCACGGCCACGAAAGGCTTGCCGCCGCGGTCGCTGGCGCCGTGCAGGGCGCGGGCGATGACTTCCTTGCCGACGCCGCTCTCGCCGGTGATCAGCACCGGAATGCCGGACTTCGCCGCGCGCGCGCCCATGGCCTTCACCTGACGCATGGCCGGGCTGCTGCCCACCAGATCGTCGAAGGTGGTGCGGTTCGCCGCCTGTTTCTTCAGCCGCCCGACCTCGGCCGTCAGCTGGGTCAGCTGCAGGGCGTTGCGCACGCCGACCATCAGCCGTTCGGGCGACACCGGCTTGACGAAGAAGTCCTGGGCCCCGGCCTGCATGGCCTTGACCACGGTCTCGATGCCGCCGTTGGCCGTCAGCACGATCACCGGCGCCGACACGCCCGCGGCGCGCAGCTCGGCCAGGCACTCCAGCCCGGTCATGCCCGGCATCACCATGTCCAGAAGGATCAGGTCCGCGCCGCCGCCCGCCGTCATCCGGTCGATCGCCTGACCGCCCGTCTCGGCCTGGGCCACGCCCAGCCCCTCACGCTCCAGCACCGCCTGGATCAGGCGCCGCTGCGTGGGGTCGTCGTCCACCACCAGAACCGTCTTGGCCATCGTCAAAGCCCCGTCGTCGTCGCCGCCGGCCCAAGCTGGACCGACCCATTTCGGGACGGTTCTACGTCGGACGCGGTGAAGATCGGGTCAGCGCGCGTGGTGTGCGGGCGGTTAACGCGTCAGAAGGCGCGACCTCGCAGGGGAGCATGATCTTCGACGGGGGGCGGGTTCGACGCCTGTGGCGCGGGCTCTGGCTCGCTCGTGACTGAAGGGGCAGCGGTTGCGGCCTCGGCCGCGACGCAATGCTCGCTGTTGAGCCTCAGTTGCAGATCCCCGGCCATCAGGTCAGGCCATCGCGTCGGCCGCGGCGCCAGTCGTCCGGCCCTCATCAGGTCCCGGGGGTCCGGACGTGAGCGGTGCGGCGCGCAGCCTGCGACCAGCCACTCTCCCTGCGAGACCCACTTGCCGGTTCCATCACGCGCGAACAGGTGGACGTTCTGGGAACCGGCCAACAGAACCTCTTCGGTCCCGTCCCGGTCCAGATCCTGCGCGATGGCCAGGCATTCGTCACTGCCTTCGCAATACCAGCGCGGGTCGCCGATCCGCACCTCGTCCAGAAACCCGGCGGGCAGGCTGGCGCCTTCGGGCCATGCCGCGATCCTCGGCGCGCGGGGCCGGGCTCGGGGTGCGTCTCGCAGGTCCCAAACGCCCTCCGCCTCTTGGGCTTCCTTCGCCCGTTTCACGATGTCCGCGTCCGACGAAGCCGCCAACTTGGCCAGCGCCGCCTCGCCGACCTTGCCGCTCTCGAACCGGAGGAAGGCGTAGTCGAAGTCCGCGGGCTGCACGTCGCCCCGCGCCAGCCGCGCCGTCTGGTCCGTGACCGACAGCCGCGCCGGATCCAGCACGGGGCTGAACAGCAGCACGATCAGCGCCGCCGCCAGCATGCCGCCGAAGACGTTGGTCCGCTCCAGAGGCTTCATCCACGCCCCGCCGCGTAGGCCCGAGACCGCCGCCCAGGCATAGCCCCCGGCGTGGACCGCCCCCACAACAATGCAGGCCGCGGCCGTGATGCGGTCGGGCGTCAGCCCGTGCTGGCCGATCCGCAGCGCCAGCCCCCAGGTCGCGACCCCGACCAGCGGGACCAGCAGCAGGCCGCCGATCATCGCCGCCCAGCGCAATGCGGCGGGTGGCCGCGTCGCCGCCGTCCCGTCCTGATAGGCGGCGTTGATCAGGACGATGATCGCTGCGGCCGCCACAAGCATCAGCGCCGTCGCCGAGCCCTGTTCCCACAGCCCGTCCAGCCCGGTGAACGGCAGGGCGACAAGGAAGGCTCCGGTCAGGCCCGCGATCACCGGCAGCAGCCAGCTGAGCAGCATCAGCACGACCGACCGCACGCCCCGGATCAGGCCGTCGCGCACGTCGGTCAGGTGCACGGCCAGGGCGAAGGTGATGGTGGTCAGGGGGATGGCCACCCACGGCTCCTGCAGCAGGTCGCCGAACTGGCGGATGCCGATCAGGCCGAACAGGGCCGCGCCGAGGAACAGCAGCAGCCACAGGGCCCCGGTGAAGGCGATCGACAGGGCCAGCTGCACGCCCGCCTTCCACGCCACGTCGAAATACCGGGGGAAGGAGGCGATCGGCCGCCGCTCCTGGTCCGCCGGCACGATCAGGTGATGGAGGATGAAGATCGCCGCCGCCAAGAACGGCAGCGGGAAGGGCGACAGGCCCAGCTCGCCGACCCGCTCGGCCGACTGCCGCGCCACGTCGTACCAGCCCACCAGCGCCAGCAGCGCCGCCGCCGCCGCGGTCCACGCCGCCAGGGTGACGATGCGCAAACGTCCCAGCCCACCGAGCACCACGACCGGCAGGAACAGGGCGGTCAGCAGCAGGGGGCCGAACAGCTGCGGCACGGTCGACGGCCAGGCCTCGGCCTCGCCGGCGCGATACAGGCCGTACAGCGCCAGCCCCTGCGCCAGCCCGACCACCAGACGGGCCGGGGCCAGCCCCGCCGACCCCGCGCCCATGCCCGACCGTTCGACCTCGGCTTCGCTCATGATCGTCCTCCCCGACGCCGCCACTCAGCCCCAGGCGGCGCGGAAAGGAAAGGGCGTCAGTGCCGGACGGCGCGCGCCAGATAGCAGCCGCGCGGGGCGAAATGGACGTGCACGGTCTCGACCTCCGGCGTCGCGAACCAGCGGTGCAGGGCGGCGTCCAGATCGGCGCCGGCGATGACCTCGCCCTGGATCATCATGTTGCGCCGGTCGTAGACGCGGATCGACAGGGGACGGCGGCTCAACATCTCCGGCACCGCGTCCGGCTGCGGTTCCGCCCGCGCCGCGGCCTCGCGCACGAAGATCGGCCCGCTCGCGCGGTAGGGCGACGACGCGTCGGTCAGGTGGGCGTGGTTGACGAGGATCAGCCGCTCTCCGGCGTCGGCGTCCTGCAGGCTGACCCGGCAGGGGGCCAGCCCGGCGTGGGTGGCGGTCCAGCGACGCGCGCCGACCTTGGCCAGCTCGGCATCGGACAGGTCGAACAGGGGCTGGAATGGCGCGACGGGCAGGGCTTCGATGCGATAGGTCATGACGGCTCTCCGATGGGGATGCTGGGCACTGTGCCGCGCCCCGCCCGGCCGGTCTGGCGGCCTTCGGACGTTGCATCGGCGCGTCGCCGCCCCCAGACTCAGGCCATGAACGCCCCCTTCAAGAGCCCCGACACCGACGCCCCCCTGTGGGACCTGTCCGACCTCTATGCCGGGCGTGACGACGTCCGCATCGCCGCCGATCTGGACGCCGCCCGCGCGGGCGTGGCCGAGCTGGGGGCGCTGGAGGGCCAGCTGGTCGCCGCGCGCGGCGAGCCGGCAGAACTGGGCGCGCGGCTGGATCGCGCCATCACCCTGTACGAGCAGGCGTCCGACGCCCTGGGCGGGGTCGCCGCCTACGCCTTCCTGGCCGCCTCCACGGCGCGGGACGACGCGGCCGCTCAAGGGTTCGAGGCCGACGTGCGCGAGAAGATCGCCGCCGTCGCCACGCCGACCGTCTGGCTGTCGCTGGAGATCAACCAGCTGGAGGAGGTCGAGATCGAGGCGGCGCTGGCGGCGCACCCCGGTGCGGCGCGCTGGCGGCCGTGGCTGCGGCGCGTGCGGGCCCAGAAGCCGCACGAACTGTCGTCGGAGCTGGAGACCTATCTGGCCGAGCGCATGCCGCTCTCGGCCCAGTGGCCGCGCCTGTTCGACGAAACCCTGGCGGCGCTGAAGGTCGGCAAGGACGGGCTGACCCTCGCCGAGGCCCTGAACCGCCTGTCGGACCCCAAACCCGCCCGGCGCCAGGCGGCGGCCGAGGGGCTGACCCAAGCGCTCCGCGGCGAGTCCCGCGTTCTGGCCATGGTGCTGAACACCGTCGCCGCCGAGCACGCGCTGGAAGGCCGCAAGCGCGGCTTCGCGCGCCCGGCCGACAGCCGCCACCTGGCCAATGAGGTCGACGGCGAGGCGGTCGACGCCATGGCCGAGGCGGTGGCCCAGGCCTATCCGGCCCTGTCGCACCGCTATTACGCCCTCAAGGCCCGCGTGCTGGGCAAGCCGAAGCTGGACCACTGGGACCGCAATGCGCCGCTGGACACCCGGGCCCCGCGCGGCTTCGACTGGGGCCAAGGGCGTGAGGTGGTGCTGGACAGTTTCGCCGCGCTGGGCCCCGAGTTCGCCGACCGGGCGCGCGGCTTCTTCGACCAGCCGTGGATCGACGCCCGGGCCCGGCCGGGCAAGCAGTCGGGCGCCTATGCCCACCCGGTGACGGCGAACCGGCACCCCTATGTCTTCCTGAACTGGATGGGCGAGCGGCGCGACGTGCTGACGCTGGCGCATGAGCTGGGGCACGGCGTGCACCAGACGCTGGCGGCGGATCAGGGGACCCTCCTGGCCGACACGCCGCTGACGCTGGCGGAGACGGCCTCGATCTTCGCTGAGGGTCTGACCTTCGACCGCCTGCTGGCCGAGGCACCGGCGGCGGAGCGGCGCGGCCTGCTGGCCGGCAGGATCGAGGACGGGCTGAACACGGTGGTGCGCCAGATCGCCTTTCACCGCTTCGAGACGCGCTTCCACGAGGAGCGGGCGGGCGGCGAGCTGTCGGTCGAGCGGATCGGCCAGATCTGGCTGGAGGAGATGGGGGCCAGCCTCGGCCCCGCGGTGACGCTGAACGAGGGCTATGACGTGTGGTGGGCCTACGTCAGCCACTTCGTCCACTCGCCGTTCTACGTCTACGCCTATGCCTTCGGGGACCTGCTGACCGCGGCCCTGATGGAGACGCGCCGCGCCGATCCGCAAGGGTTCACACCCCTGTACCGCGACCTGCTGGCCGCCGGCGGGACGAGGACCTACGTCGAGGCGCTGAAGCCCTTCGGCCTGAACCCGCGCGACCCCGCCTTCTGGCGGATCGGCACCAAGCGGCTGGAGCGGCTGGTCGACGAGTTCGAGGCGTTGGTCTAGCCCCGCACCCGGCTCGGCGCGGTGATGCCGTCGGCGGTCTTCTCCACCCGCCAGCGGCCCAGCGAGCGGGTCTCGAACGGCTTGGCCAGGATGGTGGAGACCGAGATCAACTCCGCCGTCGCCGCCTCCCGCGTGACCGTCAGGGCGATGAACCCCTTGGCCTTCTGGTCGCAGTGCAGGACCTCGGGATTGGCCTGATCCAGCAGCGGCCCCAGCGGGATCGCGCCCACCGCATCGCCGGGCGAGGGGCTGGAGATGGCGCTGGTTCCGAACTCCGCGCCCCGACGCGCGCCGGCGGCGTCCTTCAGCTCATTGACCCAGAAGGCGTGGCTGTCGCCGGCCAGAACGATCGGCTGCACCCCGGCCTCGGCGAACTGGGCGTACAGCCGCTCGCGGGCGACCGGATAGCCGTCCCAGCTGTCGAGGTTGAACGGCATGCCGGCCTTGAACAGGGGGATGACCTTGCGCAGGCCGTCGGCGACCTCGGCGGGCAGGGACGCCAGCGCCGCCTCGATCTGATCCGGTCCGGCGACCGCGGTCACGTCGGGGCCGGCCACGCGCGCCATCACGACCTGGTTGCCGATCACCTGCCAGGCAGCGTCGCGGTGTTGGCCCAGCGCGTCCGACAACCAAGCCCGCTGGGGCTCGCCCAGCAGGTCGCGCGTCGGGTCGTTGCGCTTCGTCTCGAAGCCGGCGACGTCGGGCGCGCCGTCGACCACCACCATGTCGCGGGCATAGTCCAGCTGCTCGGCCCGCGCCGTCAGGCGCGTCTCGACCATGTGCAGCGCCATCAGATCGCCGAAGCGGAAGGACCTGAAGATGGCGTCGGTCAGCCCGCCCTCCGGCTCGCGGATCGGCATCCACTCGGCATAGGCCCGGATCGCCGCGGCCTTGCGCGTGGCCCAGTCGCCCTCGGTGTCCGGCTGGTGGTTGTCGGCCCCGTTCAGCCAGCCGTCGTTGGTGACCTCGTGGTCGTCCCAGACGCAGATGAAGGCCGCGCGCGCGTGGGCCGCCTGCAGGTCCGGGTCCGACTTGTACTGGGCGTGACGCAGGCGATAGTCGTCGAGGGTGACGATCTCGTGCGGCGGCTGGGGGATCCGGCTCAGGGCGGCGCCGGTGGTCATGCCGTAGGCGTCCGGCCCGGCCCCGTACTCATAGATGTAGTCGCCGAGGTGGATCACGGCGTCCAGGCGTTCCAGCTCCGCCACCGCCGCCCAGGCGTTGAACAGGCCGCCGGGATGCAGCTGGCACGAGGCGACGGCCACCACGACGTCCTCGGTCGCGCCGACCGGCAGGGTGCGGCAGCGGCCCTGAGGCGACACGGCACCGCCTGCGGCGAACTCGAACAGATACTCCCGGCTCGGCTCCAGACCCGTCGCGTCGACCTTCACGGTCCAGTCGCGGTCCGGTCCCGCCCGGACCTGCCCGCTGGCCCGCGACGGACGCGTCCCGTCAGCCGGCCAGATGCGCCACGCCACGTCGACCGGCGTGCGCGCCGTCACCCGCGTCCACAGGATCACGCGGTCCGCCATCGGATCGCCCGAGGCCACGCCGTGCTCGAAGCCCGCGACTTCGTCGTCGGCCCGCGCCACGGCGGGGATGGCCGAGCCGGCGGCGAACAGGCCCAGAAGGCCGCGGCGGTGAAGCTTGGCCATGAGGGCCTCCGTCAGGGATGCGGGCCGGGTCCGGAGACCCGGCCCCTCAGGCTCAGTAGCGGACGCGCACGCCGATGCCGTATTCCAGCGGCCGGCCGGCGATGAAGGTCGGCAGGCCCAGCCCGTCGCCGGTGTTGCCCGCGTCCTTGATGTACTCTTCGTCCAGCAGGTTGTCGCCGTAGGCCTCGACCTGCCAGCCGCCGTTGGACGGCGACCACCGCACCCGCAGGTTCAGCAGGCCGTAGGCGTCCTGCACCTCGTCCTGGGCCGTGTCGGGCACCAGGTTG
The DNA here is from genome assembly GCA_018820275.1 of Alphaproteobacteria bacterium. Taxonomy (GTDB): domain Bacteria; phylum Pseudomonadota; class Alphaproteobacteria; order Caulobacterales; family Caulobacteraceae; genus Brevundimonas. The sequence goes on along the minus strand of JAHJOO010000038.1, from coordinate 117,858 downwards.
GCCACCTGCAGCGCCGGGGTGTCGTTGTCGTCGCTGAAGAAGACTTCCGACTGCCAAGTGTAGGTCGGCTGCAGCTCCAGCTCGCCACCGGCCAGCGGCACGCGCCAGACCATGCCGATCGACGCCATGTGGTCGGGCGACAGGCGGAAGCTGTTGCCGTCGAAGATGCCGCTCTCGAAGCGCGACCGGTTGAAGGCGTAGGTGCCGAAGACGTCGATCGACTCCGAGGCGATCCAGAACACCTGGGTCTCGACGCCATAGGACGTCGCCTCGCCGGCGTTGGTCGTGACGAAGCGCGTGCCTTCCTGAACCGTCGTCTGGAAATTGTCGTAGGTGTAGTAGAACACCGCGCCGTCGAAGCGCAGACGGCCCTCGTTCATCGCGGTCTTGTAGCCGACCTCGAAGCTGTCGACGGTCTCTTCCTCCACCAGGGTGAAGGTCGGAGCGCCCAGCGGCAGGGACGGCGGGCGGGCGGCCAGAACCTGCGGACGGCGGCCGCGGGCGTAGTTGGCGTAGACCGAGGTCCGGTCGCTCAGATCGTAGCGGGCGGTCAGGCGCCAGGTCAGGCCGTCGTCCTCCAGATCCTGATAGCCGAAGTTGCCGTTGCCCGTGGTCGGCTGCACGCCCAGACCGAACGCCGGGAAGGCGGCCGTGAACGGCGCGTTGGCCGCGCCCGGCGTGGCCAGCTGGACGATCAGGTTGTTGACGAAGGTGCCCAGCGCCCCGGCCTGGGCCAGCGCCTCGGGCGTGCCGATCGCGATCAGGGCCGCGATCTGCGCCTGGTAGGCCGGCAGGGCGAGGAGCCCGCCCAGCACCGAGCGGCCGTTGGTGACCGAGGCCGAATAGCCGACCGTCTTCTCGTCGGTGGTCCACCGCGCGCCGGCGGCGATCTCGAGACGGTCGGTGACGCGGAAGGTGACGTCGCCGAACAGGTCGTAGCTGGTCAGCTCCTGGGTGTTCGTGCCCTCCTCGATGTGCGCGGCCTTCAGGTTGCCGCGGATCCCGGGGCGCACGGCCGCCGGCAGGCCGAAGCCGGCCAGGATCGGGTCGATCAGCGCGCTGCTGCTGTAGGCGGACAGGGGCAGGGTGTTGTTGCCCGCGGCCAGCGGATTGCCGTCCAGCAGGCCGGCGACCTGGGCCAGGGCGACGCGCTCGTCGAACTGGGTCACCACGCGCTGGCCGCCGTCCTCGTGGAACCAGGCCGCGCCGACGAAGCCCGAGAGACGGTCGCCGCCGTCCCACGCCAGACGGAACTCCTGGCTGGTCTGCTCGCCGCGGGCGTCCTCGGCCGCCGTCAGGACCGGCAGGGAGACGCCGTCGGCGTCGAAGGTCTCATAGCTTTCGAACTCGCGGTACGCCGTGATGCTGGTCAGGGACAGGCCGGGGGCGAACTCCCACGCCCCGATGCCGGTCACGCCCCAGACTTCGCGGTCAAGGCCGAGTTCCTTGCCGCCGTCGAAGTCGGCGCGGGGGGTCAGGGCCGCGCCCTCCCACGGCTGGCGGCCGCCCAGGACGGCGCCGGTGGCCGCGTCGGCCGGGAAGTACTGGAGCGACTTGAACGAAGTGCCCGTGCCTTCGTCGCGCTGCCAGTTGGCGATGACGTCATAGCGGAAGGCGTCCGACGGTTCGAAGGCGGCCGAGGCGCGGAAGGCCTCCGTCTCGACGCCGTTGTAGTCCGGACCGCCCACCAGGTTGTCGACGTAGCCGTCGCGGTCCTTGATCCGGCCGGCGAGGCGCACGGCGAACACGTCGCCCAGCGGCAGGTTGGCCCAGGCCTCGATGTTGGCCGTCTCCAGGCTGCCGGCCGAGACGGCGACTTCGCTCTCGGCCACGCCGATGACGGGCTTGTTCTGGACCAGGTTCACGGCGCCGATGAGCGCGCCGCGGCCATACAGGGTCGACTGCGGGCCCTTGGCGATCTCGACGCGCTGCAGGTCGAACAGTTCGACGTAGGAGCCGCGCGACTTCGAGATCGAGACGCCGTCCTGATAGACGGACACGCGGGGCTCGACCGTGGCCTCGCCGGAGTCCGAGGTGATGCCGCGCATCACGAAGCCCGGGTTGTTCGGCGACTGGTTCTGCACCAGGAAGCCGGGCACGAAGGCCGACAGTCCGTCGAACTCCTGAACGCCCAGATCCTGCAGGAACTCGCCGGTGTAGGCGGTCAGGGCGAAGGGCACCTCGACGGGGTCCTGCTCGCGCAGCTGGGCGGTGACGATGATGTCGTCGACCTGGGTGACGGTCGGGTCCTGTTGCTGCGCCGAGGCGGCGCCGGCGGCCGCCCACGACAGGGCAAGGGCACCAGCGCCCAGCAGCAGAGACTTACGGATGGTGTGGCTGTGCATGACGGATCCCCCGGGTGACGCAGAATCCGGCCGTAGCCCCCGCGCGTGTCCGGCCCGCGACGCCCCCGCTTCACAAGCGTGACCGTAAAGCGTCCGTTTGTCGTCAAGTCCGCCGGTCGCGGACGAAATGGCTCAGGAGGCGGCGCGGGCGGCCCAGGCCTCCACCTCGGCGAGGTGTGCCGCCTTTTCGGCATCAGTCAGGAAACTGCCCTCGAAACTGTGGCGCGCCAGCTGCGTCACCTGCGCCCGCGTCAGCCCCACGGCCTCGGCCAGACGGATGTAGTTCTCGTTCACATAGCCGCCGAAATAGGCCGGATCGTCGGAATTGAGCGTCACGTGCAGGCCGCGCCGCAGCATCTCGGGCACGGGGTGGTCCTTCAGGTCCTTGACCACGCACAGCTTCAGATTCGACAGCGGGCAGACCGTCAGCGTCATCTGCTCCGCCGCCAGCCTTGCGATCAGGGCCTCGTCCTCCATCGACCGGTTGCCGTGGTCCATGCGGTCGATCTGCAGCAGATCCAGCGCCTCGTGCACATAGGCGGGCGGGCCCTCCTCACCGGCGTGGGCCACGCGCTTCAGGCCCATCTCGCCGGCGCGGTCGAACACGCGCCGGAACTTGGACGGCGGATGCCCGACCTCCGACGAGTCCAGCCCCACGCCGACGATGCGGTCCAGCCACGGTTCGGCGGCCTTCAGCGTGTCGAAGGCCGCCGCTTCGTCCAGGTGGCGCAGGAAGCACAGGATCAGCTTCGACGTGACGCCCAGTTCCAGCTCCGCCGCCTTCATTCCCGACAGCAAACCGTCCGCCGCGACGCCGAAGGGCAGGCCGCGGTCCGTATGCGTCTGGGGATCGAAGAAGATCTCCGCGTGCCGCACATTGTCGGCCGCGGCGCGCCGGAAATAGGCCAGGGCGAGGTCGTGGAAGTCGGCCTCGGTCCGCAGCACGTCCGCCCCGGCGTAGTAGATATCGAGGAAGTCCTGCAGGTTGGAGAAGTCGTAGGCCGCCCGCACCGCCTCGACGTCGTCGAACGGAATGGCCACGCGGTTGCGCCGGGCGAACTCGAACATCTGTTCGGGCTCCAGCGAGCCCTCGATGTGCAGGTGCAGCTCGGCCTTGGGCAGGCCGGCGACGTAGGCGGCGAGATCGGTCATGGCGTGGACCTCAGGTGTTCGACACGACCAGTCTGAGGTGCGGCGCGCGCGCGGTCGAGGGGGGATCGGTCGGGTCCGGCGACGGCGTGGGGTCGTCGGGGCGCCAGGCATCGGGGCGCACGACGACCCCGGCCCGGGTCACGATGCGGTCGGGCAGCTGGCTGGCCCTCACGTGAGCGGGGGCGATCTCCGTCCGCGCCGTCGCCCAGCGCAGGAGCTGGCGATTATGGCCCCGCCCGGGCGGAGCGACGCTGACGACCTGCATCCGCGGATGTGCCTCGGCCAAATAGCGGACGGTCGCGGCATGATCCCCGTCGCCGGTTACCAGATAGGCTGCGTCGATGCGCCCGGCCATGGCGTCGGCCGCGACCGCGAGCGCCAGGTTGACGTCGCTCTGCTTCTCGGTCGCCCGCGTCCAGACGTGCCCGCAGGCCCGGCACCCTTCGCCGTGCATCACGAAATGGCCCATCAGGCAGCGCACGCCGCTGGCCCTCAGAGCCCGCTCGTAGGTGAACAGGGGCTCGGCCCGGTCGCGGCGCTGAGGCCGGTGGGCCGAGGCCCAGACGACCTGGGTCAGGCGCTCGCCCCGCCCGATCAGCCGACGGCCGAGGGCCCTGAGGTCCAGCCACATCAGCTCTGGCTCGTCGAACTCCAGAAGGGCGTGGTGCAGGTTGAAGCCGTCGACGTACAGGCCCGCCCGACGCAGCGGCAGGGCGAAGCCGTCGCGGCGCACCGCCGGTACGTCGAACTCAATGCTGGCCCTGCGCCCCATGCCCGGCTCCGCCCGTCCCCGATCGAAACAGTTAATCGATCCACAGGCCCGGAGTCCGTGTCGTTGACGCTACATCCGCTCCGGCACGTCGATGCCCAGCAGGCCCAGCGCCGTCTCCAGCTGCATCAGCGCCGCCGCGGCGAGCGCCAGCCGCGACCCGCGGGTCGCCTCGTGGCCCGGGGCGAGCACCGGGCAGGCGGCGTAGAATTTCGAGAACGCCTGGGCCAGCCGGTAGGCGTGCTCGGCCACCACGTGGGGCGCGCGCTTGGCGTAGGCGTCGTCCACCGCCTGTTCGAAGGCGTCCAGCGTCAGGACCAGGTCGCGCTCGGCGGGTTCGGCCACGGCGATGGGGCCCGGCTCAACGCTCTGGTCGGCGGCCTTGCGCAGCAGGGATTTGATGCGCACCGCCTGATACAGCAGGTATGGCCCCGTCTTGCCCTCGAAGCTGGTGAAGCGGTCCAGGTCGAAGACGTAGCTGGTGGTTCGGCCGTTCGACAGGTCGGCGAACTTCAGGGCGGCGACGCCGACCCTGTGCGCGATCGCGTCGAACTCCTCGGCCGAGGCGTCCTCGCCCAGATGCGCCTCGCGCAGGCGATCGCGGGCCTTGTCGGTCGCCATGGTGATCAGATCGTGCAGCTTCAGCACGCCGCCCGCGCGGGTCTTGAAGGGCTTGCCGTCGGACCCGTTCATGGTCCCGTTGGCGGCGTGCTCCAGCTGGCCGGGCGTCGCATAGCCGGCCTTGCAGGCGGCCCGGAACACCTGTTCGAAATGGTCGCCCTGGCGCGCGTCGACGCAGTAGAGCACGAGATCGAAATCCTGCTCGCGACGGCGCTGCAGGATGGTGGCCAGGTCGGTGGTCCCGTACATGGCCGAGCCCTCGGACGAGACCAGCAGCAGGGGGGCCAGCTCGCGCTTCTCGCCCTCTTCGGACACGCGGATGATCCAGGCGCCCTGATCGAACTCGGCCAGGCCCCGCGCCTTCAGATCGGCGACCATGTCGGGGATCAGGGGATCGGCGTCCGACTCGCCGTTCCACAGGTCGAAGGTGACGCCCAGGGCGGTGAATTCGCGCTCCAGCGCCGTGCGGCTGACAGCGACGAAATGGGCCCATAGCGCGCGATAGCCGGCACGCCCGGCCTGCAGCTCGGCGGTGGCCTTGCGGGCGCGGTCGCGGAACTCCGGCTCTTCCTTCGCGCGGGCGGCGGCGGCCGGGTACAGCCGCTCGAGGTCCTCGAGCGTCACCGGGCTTTCGGCGGGGAAGGGGCCGTGTTCGGCCAGAAAGGCGTCGGCGCGGCCCTCCTCGGCCAGGGCGGTGATCAGCAGCCCCATCTGGAAGCCCCAGTCGCCGAAATGGGCGTCGCCCCAGACCGTATCGCCGCGGAAGCGGAACAGCCGCTTCAGGCTCTCGCCGATGATCGAGCTGCGCAGATGCCCCACGTGCATGGGCTTGGCCACGTTCGGTCCGGCGAAGTCGATGACCACCCGGCGCGGCTCGGCCACGGCCTCGGCGCCGGCGCGCGCCGCGTCGCTCGCGACCTCGATCGCCCGCTGCGACAGGGCGGCGTCCGCAACCTTCAGATTGATGAAGCCCGGCCCCGCCACCTCGACGGCCGCAAGGCGGGGATCGCCCTCCAGCCGCGCGGCGACGCGCCCGGCCAGATCGCGCGGGTTGGCCTTGGTGACCTTGGCCAGGGCGAGGGCGGCGTTGGACTGGAAGTCAGCAAGGTCGGGCCGGTCCGAGGCCGTCACCCGCACGGCCGCGGCGTCCACGCCTTCGGCGGCGAAGGCGGCCGCGACCGCTTCGCCCAGGTCGGATCTCAGAGCGCTCATCTGCGGACGCAGGTGCCCGGGTCGGTCCCGACGGCGTCGACGCAGAAGCGACTGCCGTTGCGGTTGAACTCGGCCTGTTCGGGGGTCACGTCGAAGCCGATCAGGACCTCGAAATTCTCGCCCGAGGTGGTGGCTTCCGCCCGCGGGATGACGATCCGCTGCTGCTCGTGGGCGTCCATCCGGTCGGCACCCTCCACGAAGGCCACCGGCAGGTCGAAATATTCCTTGTGCAGCACGGCGCGGTCGCGCGCCGTCACCGCGACCCAGTAGCGGTAGGTGCGGCCCTCGCCCTGGGCCGCCGGTCCTTTGCCGAGCCGGAACAGCATGTCCATGTCGATCGTGATCGGCTCGTCGTTGCGATAGGTGCACTCCGAGTTCACGCCCTCGATCTCGCCGGTGTAGCCGACGCTGGCGGCGCGCGCCTGACCGTCGGCCAGTTCGACGTAGCGCGCGGCGTCATAGAGGATCCGGACGGTCGGGCACGGCCCGGCGTTCGCCCGGCGCGACAGGGGGGCGATCCGCGGCTGGCGGGCGGTCTGGTTGGCGTTCTGCCCGTCGGCGGTTTCGCCTCGGCCCGACTGGCTCTGGGCGGCGACGGCGGACGGCAGGGCCGCGGCGGCCAGGCCGGCGACGAGAACGAGCGGAAGGACGCGACGCATGATGAATATCCGGCTGGGAGCGGGCGCGCGACGTGCGCCCCGCCCGGTAAGACGCTTACCGCTGATAGCGGCTAAACCGAGGCGCGGCAAACCCGCGGGACGGTGGCGCGCGGGGTCGCCAGCCTCTAGATGAGGCGGCATGACCCCTCCCTCCGCCGCCGTCGACGATCCGCGCCGTCCGCTTACCGTGCGGCTCGCCGCGCCGCGAGGCTTCTGCGCCGGCGTGGACCGCGCCATCCAGATCGTCGAGCGCGCCCTGGAGAAGTACGGGGCGCCCGTCTACGTCCGCCACGAGATCGTGCACAACAAGCACGTCGTTGATCGCCTCAAGGCCATGGGGGCGATCTTCGTCAAGGAGCTGGACGACTGCCCGGACGACCGGCCCGTGGTCTTCTCGGCCCACGGGGTGCCCAAGTCCGTGCCGGCCGCCGCCCGATCGCGCGAGATGCTGTTCCTGGACGCCACCTGTCCGCTCGTCTCCAAGGTCCACGTCGAGGCGGAACGCCACCATGCGGCCGGCCGGCACATCCTGCTGATCGGTCACGCCGGCCATCCCGAGGTGATCGGCACCATGGGTCAGCTTCCGCCGGAGGCGATCTCCCTGATCGAGACGGTCGAGGACGCCGAGGCCTTCGTGCGACCCGCGGGGGCGGCCCTCGCCTACGCCACCCAGACCACCCTCTCGGTCGACGACACGGCGGAGATTCTCGCGGCGCTCAAGCGGCGCTTCCCGGAGCTGCCGGATCCGCACAAGGAAGACATCTGCTACGCCACCACCAACCGTCAGGAAGCGGTCAAGCGACTGGGGCAGGTCAGCGATCTGGTGCTCGTGGTCGGGTCGAAGAACTCGTCGAACTCGGTGCGCCTGGTCGAGGTCGCGCATCGGGCGGGGGCCGCCGCGGCCCATCTAGTCGACGACGCCTCGCAGATCGACTGGGCCTGGTTCGAGGGCGTGCGCGCACTCGGTGTCACCGCCGGGGCGTCGGCGCCGGAAAGCCTGGTTCAGGGGGTGATCGACGCCGTCTGTGGGCGCTTCGACGCCGAGGTGAGCGAGGACGACGGCCTGCGCGAGACCGTCACCTTCAAACTTCCCCGCGTGCTGACGACCTGAGGCCTACAGTCCCGGCAGTTTGAAGCCGCCGCCGGCGCGGCGCGGCGTGATGACGATGGCGTTCTGGCCGCCCGTCAGCTGCTGCATGCGCTCGTATTCGGTGGTGGCGTCGATCGTCACGGCCCCGTCGTTGGTCGTGATCTGCGTCGTGCCCTGCGTCGAGGCGTCGTCGCGGCGCCAGAACATCACGCGGTCGGCCCAGCTGGATTCCTTGTGCGCCAGGTCGCCGAACTCGTCGTCGACCAGATAGCGGACGCGGCTGTCGACCGACTCGGTGCCCGCGCCGACTCGCGCCGCCAGGGCCTGTTCGCCTTCGGACCGGACCACCGCGCCGCGCTCGGTGGCCAGGATGCGGCGCGCCTCGACCTCGGGGGTGACGTCCTGCGGACGGGGCTGGCCCGGCTGCGGCGGACGCAGGCCGTACTCGGGCGGCAGGCTCAGCGGGGCGGTGGAGACCGTCAGGAACTCGTCCGGGGTGACGCGGGTCATGCCCAGCGACTGCCGCACGTTGCCGCAAGCGGCCAGCGACAGGGCGGAGGCGGTCATCAGACCGAGGACGGCATATTTGCGGATCGACATGGTCTCAACTCACGACGGCGGCGGACGCACGAAGGCGCGTCGGACTTCAAGAGCGGCTGATTACGACTTTTCGGGGGCCGCGCCAACCTTGGCCGGCGGACGGCGGTCGCTCAGGAAACCGTCGACGAACAGCAGGATCACGCCGACCGTGATGGCCGCGTCTGCGACGTTGAAGACCCACGGAAACACCCCGGTGCCCGAGAAGTCGAGAAAGTCCACGACGTAGCCGTACTGGATCCGGTCGATGGCATTGCCGACCGCGCCGCCGATGACCAGGCCGATGGCGGTGATCAGGATCCGGCGGTCGGTCCGCGTCGCCCACCACACCAGAAAGCCCGAGACCAGCAGCGAGAAGACCGTCAGCGCCCAGCGCGCCTCGCCGCCCCCGAACAGGCCGAAGCTGACGCCGGTGTTGCGAACCATGGTGATGTGGAAGAGGCCCGGAATGACCTCGGCGAAGCGGTAGCCGTCTGGGATCATCGCCACGTCCGACACGTCCGCCGACCCCAGCACCCAGGCCTTGGTGGCCTGGTCCAGCAGGATGATCAGGACGGCGAAGCCGTAGGCGGCCCAGGCGATGCGGGGGATCTTCATGCGGCGCGGTTAGCAGGCGGCGACGGCCAAGGCTAGCCGACGCGGCGTCGCCGCGTCTCGGCGGTGCGAAGCGTCGAGCGCAGGAACTCCGCCGGCGGGTCCGTCTCGGCCAGCACGTCTTCCTTGATGGCGCGCGGCTCGCCGAACAGGTGGCCCTGACCCATGCCCACGTCCAGTTCGAGGACGTCGACGATCTGGCGTTCGCTTTCGCACTTCTCGGCGATGACCTCGATGCCGTAGCGGCGCGTCAGACCGGCGAAGTCCGCCGCCCGGATGTCGGGCAGGGAGGCCAGCGGCGCCGCGCCGTCGAGGTCCAGCAGCTGCTCGATCAGCAGGTCCGCCGCGACCTTGACGAACCGCACGTCGGACCGCTGCAGATCGGCGAAGTCGAGATCCAGCGTCTGCACCTTGTCGATGGAGAAGCGGAAGCCCAGGTCGGCCAGCTTGGCCATGTTGCGGGCCTCGACGGCGCCGCGCGCGTCGAACGTCGCCTGACCCAGTTCGAAGATCAGCGCCTGGTTCAGGTCGCGGTTCTGGTTCAGGAAATCCAGGAACTGGGGGAAGAAGGTCTCGTCGCCCAGCGAGGACAGGGCCACGTTGCAGAAGACGCCGACCTTGCGGTCCTGCCGGGCCAGTCGCCGCACGATCTGGGCGCAGCGGAACAGCAGCAGGTTGTCGATCGCCGGCACCAGCCCCTCGCCCTCGGCGATGGACAGGTATTCCGCCGGCATCATCACCCGGTCGGTCGAATCGCGCAGGCGGGTGAAGCTCTCGTAGAAGACCGTCCGACGCTGCGGCAGGCTGACGACGGGCTGCAGGTACAGGTCGACCCGGTTTTCCGTCAGGGCGTCGTGCACGGTGCGCAGCAGGGCGTCGGCCTGGCGCCGATGGCGATCCTCGAACGGGCTGGCCGCGGGGCGGGCGTCGGCCAGACGCTGGTCCACGCTCTCGCTCATCTGCTGGATCAGGGTCTCCAGCATGCGCACCTCGCCGGTCAGCTCCTCGGCGCGCGACAGGGGGCCGCTCTCGATGGCGAGGGCCAGGTCGGACAGCGCCCCCTGGGTCTGCTCCATGGCGTCGGCCAGCAGGCGGTGGGCCTCGCGCACCTGGGCGATTTCCTGCGACAGCGCCCGGGCCCGGGCGGCCGAGGCCACGGCGACGTGAACCGCGGCCAGCACGCCCAGCGTCCCCAGGGTTCCGGCCACGCCCGCTCCCAGCCCCAGGCCGCCTCGCCACAGCAGGGCCCCCACGGTCATGCCGAGGAACAGATAGCCGAAGAACAGGAAGCCCGTGGTGACCGCGCGCATCGGGAGGGAAGACCCTTTCCGGGTGGAATCGGCCAAGTATCCGGCTATTGCGTCGGAACGGCCAGAGAGCGGCCGCAGAAACTTGGGAATGAAGGGGCGACCCATGGAACTGTTCGATCTGACCGGCAAGACGGCCGTGATCACCGGGTCCTCGCGCGGCATCGGCAAGGCGATCGCCGAGCGCATGGCCGAGCACGGTGCCAACGTCGTCATCTCCTCGCGCAAGCCGGGGCCGTGCGAGGAGGTGGCGAACGAGATCAACGCCCGCTTCGGCGCCGGCCGGGCCATCGCCGTGCCCGCCAACATCGCCTCCAAGGAAGACCTGCAGCGGCTGGTCGACGAGACCCGGGCCGCCTTCGGCCGGATCGACGTCCTCGTCTGCAACGCCGCGTCCAACCCCTACGCCGGCCCGATGGCGGGGATTTCGGACGAGCAGTTCGACAAGATCCTGCAGAACAACGTCGTCTCCAATCACTGGCTGATCCAGATGGTCGCGCCCGAGATGCTGGAGCGGAAGGACGGCTCCGTCGTCATCGTCTCGTCGATCGGCGGCCTGCGCGGCAACGCCCTGATCGGGGCCTACAACGTCTCCAAGGCCGCCGACATGCAGCTGGCGCGCAACCTGGCGGTGGAGTGGGGGCCGTCGAACGTCCGGGTGAACTGCATCGCGCCGGGCCTGATCAAGACCGACTTCGCCCGCTATCTCTGGGAGAACCCGGAAATCCTGAAGGTCGCCACCGACCCCGCGCCCCTGCGCCGGATCGGCCTGCCGGACGAGATCGCGGGCGCGGCGGTGTATCTTGCCTCGCCGGCCTCCAGCTACATGACCGGCCAGACCCTGGTCGTGGACGGCGGCATCACCATTGCCTGGTGACCGGCCCGGTCTGGTCCAGGATCTCGCCTGGCGGCTGGAGGCGGTCGCCTTCGCGGGCCTGACCGCGCTGCTGAGGGCGCTGGGCGTGGAGCGCGCCTCGGCCTTCGGCGGCTGGCTGCTCAGGACGCTTGGCCCGAAGACCGGCACCCACCGCACGGTGATCCGGAACCTGCGGATCGCCTTTCCGGACATGGACGAGGCGCAGCGCGAGGCGTTGGCGCTGGAGAGCTGGGAGCGCACCGGCCGGACCTTCGCCGAGACGACCCTGCTGGACCGCATCACGATGGAGTCCGGCCGACTGGAGATCGTCGGCCTGGAGCGTCTGCACGACATCCGCGACTCGGGTCGGCCCGTCGTCTTCGTCTCGGGCCACCTGGCCTGTTTCGAAACCATGCCCGCCGCCATCCTGGCCGCCGGCGTGCCCTGCCAGATCACCTACCGGCAGGCCAACAATCCCTACGTCGACGCCCAGATCCGTCGTGCCCGCGCCCGCTACGGCGTGAGGCTGTTCGCGCCCAAGGGCGGCGACGGCGCGCGGGAGCTGCTGGCGGGGCTGGAGCGCGGCGAGTCGGTCGCCCTGATGAACGACCAGAAGTTCAGTGAGGGGCCCGAGGTCGTCTTCTTCGGCCAGCCCGTGAACGCCGCGCCCGGGCCGTCGCGTCTGGCCCTCCGATTCGGCACGGTCCTGCAGCCGATGAGCGTCGTGCGCCTCCCGGGCGTGCGCTTCCGGGTCACCGCGCACGCCCCGATCGTGCTGGAGAAGACGGGCGATCGCGCCGCCGACATCGCCCGGGGCGTCCAGGCCGTGACGACCTTCGTCGAGGATCGGGTGCGCGAGGTTCCGGAGGACTGGTTCTGGGTCCACAGGCGGTGGCCCGACAAGGTCTATGCCGCGCTCTCGTCAGAGTCCGCGGCCCGGTCCGCATCGCCCGCCCGGCGATAGGGTCCCTTGAAGTTCCGCGCGTCGGTGCGCCGCCGGTCGGGCCCGAAGTAGCCCTCGGTCTTCACGAACGGCCGGGGACGGAAGATCACGGCGTTCAGCCGCTCGAGGATCGCCTTGGCGGTGATGGGCTTGACCACGAATTCGGTCACGCCGGCGTCCCGCGCCTCCATGACCCGGTTCTTCTCCGAGTGGCCCGTCATCATGATGATCGGCAGATAGGGGTTCGGGCTGTCGGCGCTGTTGCGCACCAGACGCGTGAACTCGACGCCGTCCAGCGGGAACATGTTGAAGTCGACGATGGCCACGTCGAAGGCCTGCTCCTTCAGCGCGTCCAGGCCCGCGCCGCCGTCGCCGACCTCGCGGATCCTGCGGACGCCCGCAGACTGGAGAATGGCGGATGTGATGGCCCGCATGTGCTGGTTGTCGTCGACCAGCAGGATCTGAAGGGGACTCAAGGACGACATGGTCACGGGATCCGGGCGCCGCGACGTCCGCGACCGGGGGACCAGATTACAGAGTGGTAAGGAGTCGGTAAATCAGGGCCGAAACAAATCTTCATCGGGGGGCGGATCGCACCCGGCCGGTCAGGCCCGCACCATCAGCGAGGGATCGAGGTTCCGGTCGCGCCATTTGAGACGCCAGCACAGATGGGGGCCCGTCGCCCGGCCGCTGGAGCCGACGCGTCCGATGACGTCTCCGGCCGCCACGCGGTCGCCGCGGGCCACGTGCAGGCGCGACTGGTGCAGGCAGGCGCTGATCAGCCCCTGACCGTGATCGATCAGGGTCAGGCCGCCCTCGAAATGCAGATCGCGCTCCGCCAGCGCCACCGTGCCCGCGGCGGGCGCCCGGATCGCGGCCCCGGCGGGCCCGCCCAGATCGATCCCGTAGTGAGGCCGCGCCGGTGTGCCGTTCAGGATGCGCTGGGCGCCCCAGGCGCTGGTCACCCGGACGGTCTCCAGCGGCCAGCGGAAGCCGTCGCGGAAGTCGTCGCCGTCGACCCGGCTCGCGAACCCCTCCGTCTTCAGCGCCACCTCGCGCTGGATGCGCTCCAGCAGGGCCGGGTCAGTCGGCTGGACGGTGGCGGGCGGCAGGCCGTCGATCCGGCTGGTGGGAAAGTCGCCGCGTTCCAGCCGCAGCGTGCGCCGCGCCTCGACCCCGCCGTCCCGGGCCACGATCTCGGTCGATCCGGCCGCATCGCGGTCGAAGCCGACGAAGAACCAGCCGGCCGCCGACGCCTGGGTCAGCGCCTCGCCGTCGACGTAGATCATGGCCCGCGGGGTCGTGCGCCCGATCGCGTGGCCGCCCTGCTGGAACCGGCCGGTCACGGCCAGCTGGACCTCCGCCCGCGCCGCGCCCGCCAGGGCCAGGCCGCCGACGCCCGCCAGCAGCGCGCGCCGGTCGGGGCTCATCGTGCGCCGCCCAGGGCCTGGGCCGCCTCGGTCGGCCCCGCATAGGCCTCCTGCCGCTGGGCCGACCAGTAGCGCAGGCCTTCCAGCGGGATCGGCTTGCCGGTGACGGCGCAGCGGACGAACCGCCCCGGCTTCACCACGGCGAAGTCGCCGTCGCCATAGGACACGCGGGCTTCCTGATCGCTCATGGCGACAGGGTAGGGGCGGCGCGCGACGGGCTCAAGACCGTCAGAACAGCGCCCCCTGATCGGGCGGCGTCGCCTTCGGCCTCGCGGCTGCCTTGGCAGGCCTCGGGTCGCCGCCGTCGACGGTCGCCCCGGCCGTGCCGTCCGGCATGACCAGACGCACGGCCCGGCCCGGCGTCAGCGCCGTCGCGCTCGTCAGCCACGCGCCGTCCTGATCCTCGACCCGCGCGAAACCCGGTTTGGGCCGCGCCGGGTCCAGCGTCGTCAGCGCGCGGGCCAGGGCGGTCAGCCGCTCGCCGCGTCGCTCCAGCGTCGGCGGAAAGGCCGCCAGCCGGGCGGTCGTGGCGTCCAGCCGGGCGCGGCGACGCTCGATCGCCCGCTCCAGCAGGTGCGGTCCCAGCCGGGCGCCGATCGCCGTCGCCCGGCGCTCGTGCGCCGCGCGGTTGCGCTCGAGACCGGCGCCCAGGCGCAGGGACGCCTGATCCAGTCGCTGTCTTGGCAGGGCCAGCAGGTCGTCGGCCCGCGCCGGCAGGCCGCGCGCCGCCGCCCGCAGCCGCGTGCGCCGATCCTCCACCAGCCGTCCCGAGGCCCGGGCCGCCCGGGCCGAGAGATCCGCGACCCAGCCGATCAGGTCCGCCAGCACGGGCGTGACCATCTCGGCCGCGCCCGTCGGCGTCGGCGCGCGGCGGTCGGAGACGAAGTCGATCAGGGTGGTGTCCGTCTCGTGGCCGACGGCAGAGACGATCGGGATGCGCGCCTCCGCCACCGTCCGCGCGAGGGCCTCATCGTTGAAGGGCCAGAGATCCTCGACCGAGCCTCCGCCGCGGGCCACGATCACCAGATCGGGGCGGGGCAGGGGGGAGCCGGGCCCCAGCGCGTCGAATCCGCGGATCGCCGCCGCGACCTGGGCGGCGGCGACGTCGCCCTGCACCACCACCGGCCAGACCACGACCCGGCAGGGCCAGCGCTCGGCGATCCGGTGCAGCACGTCGCGGATCACCGCGCCGGTCGGGCTGGTGATCACGCCGATCACGGCCGGGTGCGGCGGCAGGGCCGTCTTGCGAGCCGGGTCGAACAGACCCTCGTCGCGCAGCTTGACCTTCAGCGCCTCCAGTCGGGCCAGCAGGGCACCCGCGCCCGCCGCCTCCATCGACTCGATGACGATCTGATAGCTGCTCCGCGCCGGATAGCTGGTGATCTTGCCGGTGACGATGACTTCCAGCCCGGTTTCCGGCTGGATGCCGAGCCCGCGTACCGACCCCTTCCAGATCACCCCGTCGATGCAGGCCTTGTCGTCCTTCAGCGTCAGATAGACGTGGCCCGAGGCGTGCCGGTTCACCTTCGAGATCTCACCGCGCAGGCGCACGTGACCGAAGCGGTCCTCCAGCGTGCGCTTCAGGGCGAACGACAGTTCCGAGATCGACAGCGGCGGATTGTTGTCGCGCGGCGCCGGTGCCTCGGCCGGGCCCTCGAACACATAGGAGTCGTCGGTCATGATGCGAACGTAGACCGGCCTCACCGTGGGGCAAACCCGAACCGGAGATCCCATGGCCGCCCAGCCCCCCGACCTGCCGCCGCGCGACCCCTCTCCCGCCGACGCCGAGCTGTCGCGCCGCAGCGCCGGCGGTGCCCTGTCGCCCTGGCTGCTGATCGCCGGGGTGGTGTTGCTGGGCGTCCTGGCCTTCGTGGTTTTCGCCCGCCTGGGCTGAGGCGCGCTTGACCCCGTCGGCGGGCGCGGTCATTCCCCCGGGCGATGAACATCCTGCTGGTCGGATCGGGCGGGCGCGAACACGCCCTGGCGTGGAAGATCGCCCAGTCGCCGCTGTGCCGGCGGCTGGTCTGCGCGCCCGGCAACCCCGGCATCGGCAAGCACGCCGAACTTCGCCCCGAACTGAAGGTCACCGACGCCGACGGCCTCGCCGCCCTCGCGCGCGAAATGCAGGCCGATCTCGTGGTGGTCGGCCCCGAATCGGCGCTGGAGGCCGGCCTCGCCGACCGGCTGGCCGCCGCCGGCATCCCCTGCTTCGGCCCCTCCGCCCGCGCCGCGCGACTGGAGACCTCCAAGGCCTTCGCCAAGGCCTTCATGGAGCGCTGGGAAATCCCGACCGCGGGCTTCGGCGTCTATGAGAAGATCAGCGAGGCGCGCGACGCCCTGAAGGTGTTCAAGCCGCCCTATGTGATCAAGGCCGACGGTCTGGCCGCCGGCAAGGGCGTGGCGATCAGCCCCGACCGCAAGGACGCGGAGTCCGAGATCTCCCGCATGCTGGGGGGCCGCTTCGGTGCCGCCGGGGCCCGCGTCGTCATCGAGGAGTTCATGGACGGCGAGGAGGGCAGCCTGTTTGCCCTGTGCGACGGCACGCGGGCGGTGCTGTTCGGCGGTGCCCAGGACCACAAGCGCGCCTTCGACGGCGACCTCGGCCCCAACACCGGCGGCATGGGGGCCTATTCCCCCGCGCCGGTCTTCACCCCGGAGATGGTCGCGCAGGCCGAGAGCCGCATCGTCGCGCCGGTGGTCGCCGCCATGGCGCGCGAGGGAGCGCCGTTCCGCGGCGTCCTGTTCGCGGGGCTCATGGCCACGGACGAGGGCCCCAAGGTCGTCGAGTTCAACGCCCGTTTCGGCGACCCGGAGTGTCAGGTGCTGATGATGCGCCTCTCCGGCGACGTCGTGCCGTGGCTGCTGGCCTGCGCGCGCGGGGACCTGTCGCGCATGCCGGCCGCGCCGGAGTTCCGGCCCCAGGCCTGCATCTGCGTGGTGATGGCGGCCCAGGGCTATCCGGACAGCCCGCTGGAAGGCTCGATCATCCGCGGCGCCGACCGCGACTTCGGTCCCCACGTCCAGGTCTTTCACGCCGGCACGCGCCGGGACGAGACCGGCGCCCTCGTCGCGTCCGGCGGGCGCGTGCTGAACGTCTGCGCCCTGGGCGACGACGTCGCTCAGGCCCGGGACCGCGCCTATGCGGCGGTCAAGGCGATCGACTGGCCCGGCGGGTTCCACCGCTCCGACATCGCCTGGCGCGCGCTGGAGCCCCGCGACTGAGCCTGCGGAACGGCGTCGGGAAACGGGCGTTTCCGTGACGTCGACGTCAGGTCGACGCGGAGGGCGGGAATGAGATCGATCGTCAGGGATCGGGGCGTGCGCCTCATCGCGGGACTGTTCCTGCTCTCGTCCGCCGCCTCGGCCTGGGTCGCGTGGGAGTTGTCGCCCCTCAGCAATGGCACCGACCAGGCCCGATACGAGCGCTTTTTCGAAGCCCGCTAGGCCGCCTGCGCGACCGCTCGGTCCGGCGACGTCACGAGGGCCAGCAACTCCGCCGCCTCGAACGGCTTGGCCAGATGCTTGTCGGCACCGGCTGCCCGGGCGGCGGCCACGTGCTCCGGCAGGGCGTTCGCCGTCAGCATCACGATCGGCGTCAGCGGGCGGTCGTTCTCGCACTCGAACTCGCGGATGGCGCGGGTGGCGGTCAGGCCGTCCATGACCGGCATCTGCATGTCCATCAGGACCAGATCGAAGGTTCCGGCGCAGTAGGCCGCCACCGCCTCGGCACCGTCCTCCACGCTGGTCAACTGCACCGCCGCCGCGCCGAGGATCAGCTCCACCACCTTGCGGTTGGTCGGATGGTCGTCCGCCAGAAGGACCC
This sequence comes from Alphaproteobacteria bacterium, assembly GCA_018820275.1. Classification (GTDB taxonomy): domain Bacteria; phylum Pseudomonadota; class Alphaproteobacteria; order Caulobacterales; family Caulobacteraceae; genus Brevundimonas. Next base: position 100,460 of record JAHJOO010000038.1, on the reverse strand, counting down.
TGACCGTGGCCCCGGCCTCGGGAGTCGCGACCACATCCGGATCGATCGCGGCCGGCGCCTCGGCGGCGCGCAGCGGCACGGTCAGCAGGAAGGTCGAGCCCCCGCCCGGCTCGCTTTCGGCGTCCAGGGCCCCGCCCATCATCCCCGCCAGCTGGCGGCAGATCGAGAGGCCCAGGCCCGAGCCGCCGTAGCGCCGCGTGATGGCGCCGTCGGCCTGTTCGAAGCGGCCGAACAGCCGGTCCCTCTGCTCGGGTCCGAAGCCGATCCCGGTGTCGCTGACCGCGATGCGCAGGGTCGGCGTTCCGTCCACGGCCGGGCCGCACTGGGCCTCCAGCTTGATCAGGCCGGATTCGGTGAATTTCACGGCGTTGGAGACGAGGTTGCACATGACCTGCTTCAGACGCACCACGTCGCCGGCGACCCAGTCCGGGCATTCCGGACAGACGTCCACGACCAGCGCCAGGCCCTTCGCGGCGGCCGAAGCCCGATACAGGTCGGCGGCCTCGCGCACCGCGGTCTTCAGTTCGAAGGGCTCGTCCTCCAGCGACAGGCGTCCGCTCTCGATCCGGGCCAGATCGAGGATGTCGCCCAGCAAGGTGAGCAGCATCCGGCTGGACGACTGCATCAGCTCCAGCATTTCGCGCTGATCGGGGCCCAGATCGGTGCGCCCCAGCGCCTGGGCCAGGCCGATCACGCCGTTCAGCGGCGTGCGGATCTCATGGCTCATGTTGGCCAGGAACAGGCTCTTGGCCGCGTTCGCCGCCTCGGCCGCGTCGCGCGCTTCCGCCAGGGCCCGGGCGTCCCGCCTCAGGTCGGTGATGTCGGTCACCAGGGTGACGATGCCCCCGTTGGAGGTGCGCCGGTCCTGCACGCGTAGCCACCGGCCGTCGTCGCGATGCTGTTCCAGCGTCGCCGACAGCTGCTCGCGCGCCGCGAGCCGTTCCGCGCGCCATTCCGCCTGACGCCCGATCGCGTCCGTGTAGATGCCGGCGTCCAGACCGATCTGCAGCACTTCCTCGAACCGCATCCCCGTCGTCAGCTTGGCCACCAGCTCCGTGTTCACCTCGGCATAGCGGGCGTTCCACAGCACCAGGCGGCCGCCCGGATCGTAGAAACCCATAGCGTCGGGCATGGCCTCGACCGCCTCGCGGATCTGGTCCAGCGTGCGGCCGTCGTTCCAGTGGTTCACCGCCGCGAGAAGGGCCGCCACAAGCGCCGGGAACAGGGCCGCGATCGCCATGGCCGCCAGAAGGCCCGCCTGACCGGGACCCGCCGCGCCGAAGCCCACCACCCAGACGACGAGGCCGCCGAGCGCGCCGGCGGCGACGACCACCGCCGCGCGCGTGCGGCCCCGCATCGGCAGGACGCGCCGACCCAGGACGAGGGCGACGGTGAACCCGATCAGGCACACGACGCCTACGGCCACGACCGAGCGAAGGTCGTGCAGCGTCGTCAGGCCAGGCAGTACGGCGTTCAAAATCGCGGGATCCCGGGACTGTCTCCCTCCAGTCTCCACGGCACAGGTGAACATTCCGTGCGTGTCGGCCGCTGTCACGCGATTGGCGGAAACGCCCGCTATGCGCCCGCTCTCCGGTCGCCCGTCGGGTCGGACGGCCTCCGGGCGGTTCCAACGGACGCGATCACCGCCTAGAGATTTCCGATGCCCGACGCCTCCAATCCGTCCCCGATCGCGCCGACCGCGACGTCGCGTCTCTGGACGGCGGGGGCCAGCGGCGGGGTGGCGTCGGCGGTCCTTCTGGCGGTGGCGGCTCTCCATCCCCACCACGCGCCCGTTCTGCTGGGCGGGGTGGTCGCGGTGATCGTCGCGACCTGGATGGTCAGCCGGCCGAAGGAGGCCTCGGCGGCGGCGGCGTCCGTCGCGACGGCCCCCGACGCCCCGGCGCCCGCGGCCGCGGATCCCGGCCTCCTCGACGCCGCCTTCGAGGCGCTGACCGACGCCGTCCTCGTCGTCAGCGGCGGCGAGCCGGACGACATCGCGGGCCGCCGCGTGGTGCTGGCCAACCGGGCGGCGCGCGATCTGCTGCGCATCCAGAGCGACGGCGCCATCCTGGTCTCGGTGCTGCGGGACCCGCTGGTGCTGGAGGCGGTGGACGAAGCCCTGTTCGGCGGCGTCGAACGCACGGTGGACTGGGCCGGCGTGCGCGACCGCCACTGGCAGGCCCATGCCCGTCCCCTGTCCTGCGGCGAGGACCGGCCCCTCGCCGTCCTGGTTTTGCGGGACGACACCGACGTGCGGCGCATGGAGCTGATGCGCGTCGACTTTCTGGCCAATGCCAGCCACGAGTTGCGCACGCCGCTGGCGTCCCTCTCCGGCTTCATCGAGACGCTCAAGGGTCACGCGCGGGACGACCCCAAGGCGCGCGACCGCTTCCTCGACATCATGAGCGCGCAGGCGGATCGCATGGGTCGCCTGGTCGCCGACCTGCTGTCGCTGAGCCGGATCGAGCTGAACGAGCACATTCCGCCGTCCGGTCGCGTCGACCTCGCGCGCGCGGTCACCGACGTCGTCGACGCCCTCAGCGTGCTGACCGAGGAGAAGGCCGTCGAGGTCGTCGTCGGCGGCGTGCCCGCGGCCTCGATCCGCGGCGACCGGGACGAAATCGTCCAGGTGATCCAGAACCTGATCGACAACGCCGTCAAATATTCTCCCCGCGGCGGGCGGGTCGAGATCGAGGTCATGGCGGGTCTCACCGTCGACGAGGCGGGCGCCGCGCGGATGGGCGCGTCGGCCCGACTTCCGCTGTTGACGCCCGACCGGGACGGCGCGTCCCGCCACGCCGCCGTGGTCGTCCGGGATCACGGCCCGGGGATGGAGCGGGAGCACCTTCCGCGCCTGACCGAACGCTTCTATCGGGTCGAGGGGCAGAAGAGCGGGGGGGACCGCCCCGGCACCGGCCTCGGCCTGGCGATCGTCAAACATATCGTCAACCGCCACAGGGGCGGCCTCTCGGTCGAGAGTGCGCCCGGTCAAGGTACTGTGTTCACGGCATTTTTCCCCCTCTCGGACGACCGTAGGCCGGCGAGCGAGCGGCCCCCCACGCTGTAACGGAACTGTCACGCCACAGTCGTAATCCGCTTACCCATCACGGGCAGTTTCCCGGCCGGACAGATCGGCCTCTCCGGCGCGGTCTGATTCCTTTTCGCCGGACCCGATGAGCGCGCTTCTCTTCCTCCTGCCGATCGTTTTCGCCGCGCTGGCCTACGGGGCCGGCCGCGCCGTCGCCCAGCGCCGGTTCGCGGGCCTGCGCCCGCACTCGCGCCCCGGCCAGCACGGGGCCTACGCCGCTATCTGGGTCGCCGCGCCGGTTCTGGTGGTGTTGCTCGCGGCGGCGATCTTCGGCACCCAGGTCGAACGCAGCCTGCTGGAGTCCGGCCAGCCCGCGACCGTCGCCGCGCTGGACGACATCCGCCGCGACGCCTTCTACGCCGACGTCGCCCGGGTCGCCGAAGGCGAGACGCCGCTTCAGGCGTGGGAAGCGCCCCTGAACGCCGACCTCGCGGCCCAGGCCGTGCGGGCCGCCCGCATGGACCAGATCCGGCTCCTCGGCGCCCTGGCCATCGCCCTGCTGGCGGGTGCTCTCGGCGGGCTCCTGGCCTTCAGCCGGATCCAGCCGGACCTGCGCGCGCGCAACCGGGTCGAGGGCTGGGTCGTGGGCGTGCTTCTGGCCTGCGCCGCGGTGGCGGTCCTGACCACCGTCGGCATCGTCGCCTCCCTGCTGATCGACGCCACGCGCTTCTTCGAACGCGTGCCGATCCAGGAGTTCCTGCTGGGCACTCAGTGGTCGCCCCAGACCGCGATCCGCGCCGACCAGGTCGGCTCCACCGGCGCCTTCGGGGCCCTGCCGCTGTTCGCCGGCACCTTCCTGATCATGCTGATCGCCATGACCGTGGCCGCGCCGGTCGGGCTGATGTCGGCCATCTACCTGTCGGAGTACGCCGGTCCGGCCACCCGCGCGATCGTCAAGCCGGTGCTGGAGATTCTCGCCGGCGTGCCCACGGTGGTCTACGGCTTTTTCGCCGCCCTGACCGTGGGGCCGGCCTTCCGGGCCTTCTTCAACGGCATCGGTGCCCAGCTGATCGGCGGTCCGCTGGACGGGCTGGGCCAGTATCTCATGCTGGTCCAGAACCAGATGGCCCTCGTCGCCGGCGGCGTCATGGGGATCATGCTGATCCCCTTCGTCAGCTCCCTGTCCGACGACATCATCAACGCCGTGCCCCAGTCGCTGCGCGACGGCTCCTACGCCATGGGGGCCACCAAGTCCGAGACCGTCGGGCGCGTCCTGATGCCGGCGGCCCTGCCGGGCGTCGCGGGGGCCCTGCTGCTGGCCGTGTCGCGGGCGGTGGGCGAGACCATGATCGTCACCATGGCCGCCGGCCTGGCCGCCCGCCTGACCCTGAACCCTCTGGACACCGTCACCACCGTCACGGTCCAGATCGTCACTCTGCTGACCGGCGACCAGGAGTTCGACAGCGCCAAGACCCTGTCCGCCTTCGGCCTCGGGCTGACCCTGTTCCTCGCCACCCTGCTGCTGAATATTGTGGCCCAGCGCATCGTCCAGACCTACCGGCAGCAGTATGACTGACGCGATCGCCCCCTCCACCGCGGACCGCGCGGCCCGCCTGCAGAAGGGCCTGCGCCGGCGCTACGCCCGCGAGCGGCGCTTCCAGCTGTATGGCCTGCTGGCCATCGCCGTGGCCATCGGCTTCCTCGCGCTGCTGCTGGGCCGCATCTGGACCCAGGGCAACACCGCCTTCTGGGCGCACGAGGTGGCGATCCCGGTCTATATGGACCCCGCCCGCATCGATCCGGCCTATCCGCAGGGGACCAACTTCCCGCAGATGGTCGCCGAGCAGCAGCTGGCGCGCCTGGGCGTCACCGACGACCCGGCGGGCCGCGCCTCGACCGAGATGCGCCAGATCTTCTCGTCGGAGCTCAAATTCGTCGCCGCCGACATGGTGCGTGAGGATCCGTCGCTGATCGGCAAGACCGTCACGGTCACCGCCCCGCTCTCCGACGACGCCGACCTGTTGTTCAAGGGCGAGATCGAGCGCGATCTGCCCGAAGAGCAGCGCCGCGTCACCGACCGCCAGATCGGTTGGCTGGACCGGCTTCAGGACGACGGCTTCGTGGAGCGCCGCTTCAACAGCCGGATGTTCACATCGGGGGATTCCACCGAGCCGGAGCTGGCGGGCGTTCTGGGTGCCGTGGTGGGCTCGGCCCTGATGCTGCTGGTCACCGCCCTGCTGGCGATCCCCATCGGGGTGGCCGCCGCGATCTGGCTGGAGGAGTTCGCGCCGCGCAACCGGATCAGCGCCTTCATCGAGGTCAACATCAACAACCTCGCGGCCGTGCCGTCGATCGTCTACGGCCTGCTCGGCCTGGCGCTGTTCATCAACTGGATGCACCTGCCGCGGTCCTCGCCCCTGGTCGGTGGTCTGGTGCTGGCGCTGATGGCGCTGCCGACCGTGATCATCGCCACCCGCTCGTCGCTGAAGGCGGTCCCGCCCTCGATCCGCGAGGCGGCGCTGGCCTTGGGCGCGTCGAAGACCCAGACCGTGTTCCAGCACGTCCTGCCGCTGGCCATGCCGGGCGTCATGACCGGTGCCATCATCTCCATGGCCCATGCGCTGGGCGAGACCGCGCCCCTGCTGCTGATCGGCATGGTCAGTTTCGTGCCGGGCGTGGCGACCTCGATCGCCGAGCCGACCGGCGCCCTGCCGTCGCTCATCTACATCTGGGAGAACGCCTCCGAGCGCGCGTTCCATGAGCGCACCGCCGCGGCGATCATGGTTCTCCTGGCCCTCATGATCGTCATGAACGCCGCCGCGATCGTCCTGCGGCGCCGCTTCGAACGTCGGTGGTAAGTCCTATGAAGTTCAACATCTTCCGCTCGCACGACGACCGGGGTTCGGGCGACCCGACCGACATGCCCCGCATGGGCGGCCAGGTCCTTCCGGCTGCCGAAGCCGGTCACCCGCCCGAGGCCCCCGCCTCGGACGCGGTGGCACCGGCCCCCGCCGACGCCACCGTCGGGGCCGCCGTTTCTCCCCGGCCGGCCGAGCCGCTGGGTCCGATCAAGATCCGCGCCCGCGACGTCTCCGTCTCCTACGGCGACAAGCAGGCGCTGCACGACGTCTCAGTCGACATCCCCGACAAGACCGTCACCGCCTTCATCGGCCCGTCGGGTTGCGGCAAGTCCACCTTCCTGCGGTGCCTCAACCGCATGAACGACACCATCCCCTCGGCCCGCGTCACCGGCACCATCGAGATGGACGGCCAGGACGTGAACTCGAAGTCCGTCGACCCCGTGCTGCTGCGCGCCCAGGTCGGCATGGTGTTCCAGAAGCCGAACCCCTTCCCCAAGTCGATCTATGAGAACGTCGCCTACGGCCCGCGCATCCACGGCCTGACGACGTCGAAGACCGACCTGGACGGCGTGGTCGAGCGCTCGCTGAAGCGCGCCGGCCTGTGGGAAGAGGTGGCCGACCGCCTGCACTCGCCGGGCACCGGCCTGTCGGGCGGCCAGCAGCAGCGTCTGGTCATCGCCCGCGCCATCGCGGTGGAGCCCGAGGTGATCCTGATGGACGAGCCCTGCTCGGCGCTGGACCCCATCGCCACCGCCAAGATCGAGGAACTGATCGACGAACTGCGCGAGCAGTACTGCATCGTCATCGTCACCCACTCGATGGCCCAGGCCGCCCGGGTGTCGCAGCGCACGTCCTTCTTCCACATGGGCCGTCTCGTCGAAACGGGGCCCACGGAGGAAATCTTCACAAACCCGCGCGAACGGCGCACGCTCGACTACATCACCGGCCGCTTCGGCTGAGATCACCTCCCGAATGAACCAACACACCGTCAAGTCCTATGGGGAAGAGCTCAACCAGCTCACGGCCGAGGTCGCCCGCATGGGGGGGCTGGCCGAAGCCCAGGTCGCCGACGCCGTAGACTCCGTCGCCCGGCGGGACATTGCCCTGGCCCGGGCTGTGGTGGAACGCGACCACAAGCTGGACGCGCTGCACCACGACATCGAGAAGAAGGCCATCCGTCTGATCGCCCTGCGCCAGCCGGTTGCCTCGGACCTGCGCAAGACCCTGGCGGCCATGAAGCTGGCGGTGGATCTGGAACGGACCGGCGACCTGGCCCGCAACATCGCCAAGCGCGGCCTGATTCTGGCCGAGGGCGAGCCCATGGTGCCCCTGACCCGCTCGATCGAGCGGATGGGCCGGCTGGTGTCCGGCCGCCTGCGCGACGTGATGGACGCCTACACTGCCTCCGAGCTGGACCGCGCCGTCTCGGTGTGGAGCACCGACGACGAGGTCGACGAGCATTACAACAGCCTGTTCCGCGAACTGCTCACCTACATGATGGGCGACCCGCGGACGATCTCGGCCGGCACCCACCTGCTGTTCATGGCCAAGAACCTCGAACGCATCGGCGATCACGCGACCAACATCGCCGAGACCATCCACTACGAGATCACCGGCGGGGACATGTACGGCGAGCGGCCTCGCCTCAGCGCCCTGCCGGCCGAACCCGAATTCAAGGCCGGCGCCTGACCCGCCGCGACTGACCGACCAGCCTGGAGACTGAAGTGCAGCCCTACGTTCTGGTGATGGAAGACGAGGACGCCCTCGCCACCCTGCTTCAGTACAATCTGGAAAAGGAAGGCTATCGCGTCGTTGTCGCCGGCGACGGCGAGGAAGGCCTGGTCCAGATCGACGAGCGTCTGCCCGATCTCGTCCTGCTGGACTGGATGCTGCCCAAGGTGTCCGGCATCGAGGTCTGCCGCCGGATCCGCGGCAAGGCCGAGACGCGCAACCTGCCCATCATCATGCTGACCGCCCGGGGCGAAGAGACCGACCGGGTGCGCGGTCTGGACACCGGCGCCGACGACTATCTGACCAAGCCCTTCTCGATGACGGAGCTGATCGCCCGCATCCGCGCCGTTCTGCGCCGCATTCGCCCGGGCCTGGCCGACGACCGCATCAATCACGGCGACATCGTCATCGACCGCGTCGCCCACCGCGTCCGCCGCGCGGGGTCGGAGGTCCACCTCGGCCCGACCGAGTTCCGCCTGCTGGACCACTTCATGCAGCACCCCGGCCGCGTCTTCAGCCGCGAACAGCTGCTGGACGCCGTCTGGGGCTCGGACGTCTACGTCGAGGCCCGCACCGTCGACGTCCACGTCGGCCGCCTGCGCAAGGCGTTGAACATCGACGGCACCGTCAACCCGATCCGTACGGTGCGCTCCGCCGGCTATTCGCTGGATCTGGGGGCCTGAGCCCGACGGGTACCAGCCGGTGAGCGGTCCCGACCTGACCGGGCGCTGGGCCGGTGCCTATTTCTACGCCGGGGACGCCCTGCCGCCGACCGCCTTCACCGCGACTCTGGAAGAGGTGAATGGTCATGTCTCCGGCCTGACCGCCGAGCCGGACTCCTGGCATCCGGGCCGCACGCTGGAAGCCGAGATCGAGGGTCAGCGCACCGGAACCTCCGTTGCCTTCACCAAATTGCCGGACGGGGGGCGGAGGACCATCGAATACGTCGGCGAGCTGTCGCCCGACGGCCAGTCCGTCGTCGGGACCTGGACCATCATCGGCGACTGGTCGGGGACGTTCCGCATGGACCGACGAGGCGACGGCGCGAGCATCGCCGTCACCCGGACCGCTCAGGCGGGCTGAGCCTCCGCGTCCAGCTCATAGTTCCGGCCGCAATACTCGCACTTCACGTGGATCCGGCCGTCGTCCTCGACCATGTCGGCGCGTTCGGCGGGGCTGAAGCTGGCCAGCATGGCCTCGATCCGGTCCTGGGAGCAGCGGCACTGGGCGCGCAGGGCCCGGGGGCCCTCCAGCCGCACCCCGTCCTCATGGAACAGGCGGAACAGCAGGACCTCCGGCGTGATCGTGGGGTCCAGCAGTTCGTCGTCGGCCAGGGTGGCGAACAGGGCGCGGCTGCGCTCCCACACCTCGGCGGTGTCGCCCCGGGCGTCGTCGGCCGCGATCACCTGGATCAGGGCCCCCCCGGCGCGCCAGCGCGGCCCCTCGCCGGCGTCGACCGAGCCGATCGCCAGCCGCACCTTGGTCGGCACCTGCTCGGACTGTTCGAAGAAATGCTCGGCGCACAGGCTCAGGCTCTCGCCCTCGATCGGCGTGATGCCCTGGGTGCGCTCGAAGTCCGGGCCGCGATCCAGCGTCATGATCAGCACGCCCTTGCCCAGCAGGGTCTGGGCCCCCGGTCGGGCGAAGCCCTGCGACGCCGCCGCCACCTCCTCCGGGTCGAACCGGCAGAAGCCCCGCAGCGTGCCGTCGGTGCCGTAGTCGGCGACGAGGTAGCGTACCGGCCCGTCGCCCTGCGCCTGCACCAGCAGCCGGCCGTCGAACTTCAGGCTGGAGCCGACCAGCGCGGCCAGCACGCAGGCCTCGCCCAGCAGGGCAGCCACGGCCTCGGGATAGTCGTGCGCCGACAGGACCTCGTGGATCGCCGCGCCCAGGCGCACGATCCGCCCGCGCACCGGCCAGCCCTCGATCTGGAAGGCGGCGGCCAGGTCGTCGAGGGGCGGGGCGGCGTCGGTCAAGTCGGTCTCCGGCGAGCGATCGGGAAAGGGGCCAGATAGGCGTGCGCTTGGCGCAATCCAAGCCCGGATGCTACGGCCAAGCTGGGAACGCGACGGCCGGCCGCCCGTTCTCGAGAACATCCCCCGAAACCAGGAGCGCCGCATGGCCCGCAAGCCCGTCCTCAAGCCCCTGAGCGAGCAGTCCATCGTCATCACCGGTGCCACCTCGGGCATCGGTCTGGCGACCGCGCGCAAGGCGGCGGCGGCGGGCGCCTGCGTGTTTCTGATCGCGCGCGGGGAAAACGACCTGGCGAAACTGACGGAGGAGCTGCAGGCCAAGGGCGCGCGCGTCGGCTATGCGGTGGCGGACGTGGCCGAACACGGGGCCCTCGCCGAGGCGGCCGACAAGGCGCGCCGCCTGTTCGGCGGCTTCGACACCTGGGTGAACAACGCGGGCATCTCGATCTTCGGCGCCATCCGCGAGGTCACGCTCGAGGACCAGCGCCGGCTGTTCGAGACCAACTACTGGGGCGTGGTGAACGGCTCCCTGATCGCGGCGGAGCACCTGCGTGAACGGCCCGACGGCGGCACCATCGTCAACGTCGGCTCGACCCTGGCCGACGCCCCCATCCCGGTGCAGGGCGTCTATTCGGCGTCGAAACACGCGGTGAAGGGATTCAGCAACGCCCTGCGCATGGAGCTGATGCGCGAGGACGCGCCGGTGGCGCTCAGCCTCGTCAAACCGGCCGCGATCGACACGCCCTATAACAAGCACGCCCGCAACCTCACCGGCCACGCCGTACATAACCCCCAGCCGGTCTATGCGACGCCGGTGGTCGCCGACACGATTCTCTGGTGCGCCACCCATCCGATCCGCGAGATCACGGTCGGCGGGGGCGGGCGCATCATCGCCTCCTTCTATTCGGCCCTGCCCGGCATCGCGGAACCTCTGTTCGCCCGGTTCGCTCCGATGCTCATGCGCGACAAGCGGGGCGAGTATCACCCTTACGAGGACGGCCTCTGGGATCCCGCCGACGACGGTCTGGAGGAAGAGGTGCACTATCCCATGGTCAGGAATTTCAGCGCTCTGGCGGAGATCCGCAAACACCCGGGCGTGGCGGCCGGCGTCGTCGCCGTGCTGGCGGGGATCGGTCTGGCGACCCTGCTTCTGAACCAGCGCAGCGGCCCGACGCGCTACGAGCGCCTCCGCGAGCGCGTGCGCCCCTCTCGCCTGTGGTCGCGTCTGCGCGCGGGCGACCGTCTGCGCGACGTCAGGGACCATGCCCAGGACGGTTGGGACCGGGTCGGCGAGCTGTCGGGGCGTCTGATCGGGCGCGACTCGCGGCACCGCGCCGTCGGCTACGCCCGCGATCACGCCCAGGAAGGTGCCGCCGCCGCGGCCATCGCGACCATCGCCGCCGCCGTCGGCGCCGCGGCGCTGAAGCATTTTCAGGACCGGCGCTGAACGCGGCTTGCTGCAACTGCGAAGGTCGGTCAGGGTCCCGGCATGGCCGCCCCGACCCTGATTTTCGACTTCGATTCCACGCTTGTGGACTTCGAGACCCTGGAAGCGCTGGCGGAGCTGTCGCTGGCGGACGCGAGCGACGCCGCCGAGCGACGCGCGCAGGTCGCCGAGCTGACCGACGCGGCCATGGCCGGCCGGATCGACTTCGCCGAGGCGTTGACGCAGCGGCTGGCCCTGCTGCCCGTCACGCGGGAGCACGTGCAGGCGCTGGCCGCCCGCGCCCCGTCGCGCCTCGCGCCGTCCGTGGCCCGAAATCTCGAGACCCTGCGCCGCCACGCCGACCGGCTGGTGATCGTCTCCGGGGGGTTTCGCGAGGTCATCGCCCCCGTCGCTGATCTGCTGGGCGTGCCCGCCGATCGCGTCCTGGCCAACGACCTGACCTACGACGAGGCCGGCCGGGTCACGGGCGTCCGGTCCAATCCCATCCTTCTGCCGCAGGGCAAGGCCGCCGCGATCCGCGCCCTGAACCTGACCGGCCCGGTGGTCATGATCGGCGACGGCTGGACCGACGCGGAGGTCCGGCTGGCCGGCGCCGCCGACCGCTTCGTCGCCTTCACCGAGATCGTCCGCCGCGAGCGCGTCGTGGCCGCCGCCGACAGCGAGGCCGCCACCCTGGACGAGGTCCTGCACGCCGAGGGTCTCGCCGGCCGCTGGTCCTATCCCCGCAGCCGCATCCGCATCCTGCTGCTGGAGAACGTCCACCCCGCCGCGGTCCAGCGGTTCCAGGCCGCGGGCTACACGGTCGAGACCGTGAAGGGGGCGCTGGACGAGGACGAGCTGATCGCGCGGCTGAAGGGCGTGCACGTCCTCGGCGTCCGCTCCAAGACCGAGGTCAGCGCCCGCGTGCTGGACGCCGCCGACCGGCTGATGGCCGTTGCCGCCTTCTGCATCGGCACCAACCAGATCGATCTTGAGGCGGCCGCCGACCGCGGCGTCGCCGTCTTCAACGCCCCGCATTCCAACACCCGCTCCGTGGTCGAGCTGGCCATCGGCATGATCGTCACTCTGATGCGGGGCGTGTCGGACAAGTCCGCCGCCATGCACCGCGGCCAGTGGATCAAGTCGGCCGCCGGCGCGCGCGAGGTGCGCGGCAAGACCCTGGGCCTGATCGGCTACGGTGCCATCGGCAGCCAGCTGTCGGTGGTGGCCGAGGCCATCGGCATGCGCGTGGTCTTCCATGACCTGACCGAGCGGCTGGCGCTGGGCAATGCGCGCCGCCTGCCGTCGCTGGAGGCCGTGCTGGCCGAGGCCGACGTGGTCAGCCTGCACGTCGACGGCCGGTCCTCGAACGCCGATCTGATCGGCGCGCGGGAGCTGTCGGCCATGAAGCCCGGTGCCCTACTGCTGAACCTGTCGCGCGGCCACGTCGTCGACGTCGGCGCCCTGGCCCAGGCGATCGGATCAGGCCGCATCGGCGGCGCCGCGCTGGATGTGTTCCCTCAGGAGCCCCGCACCAACGACGACCCCTTCGACAGCCCGCTGATGGGCCTGCCCAACGTGGTCCTGACGCCGCACATCGGCGGCTCCACCGAGGAGGCGCAGGAGGCCATCGGCGAGTTCGCGGCCGAGCGCCTGCTGGGCTATCTGAACCGCGGCGACACCACCTTCAGCGTCAACCTGCCCAACGTCCAGCTGTCCGACGTGGCCGAGGCACATCGCCTGCTGCACATCCACCGCAACCAGCCGGGCGTCCTGGCGGAGCTGAACAGCGCCCTGGCCTCCGCCGGCCTCAACGTTCTGGGCCAGCACCTGAAGACTGACGAGCGCACCGGCTACGTCATCGTCGACGTCGACCGCGACTATGACCCGCGCGCGCTCGACGCGCTGAAGGCCATCGCGGGCACGCTGCGGTTCCGCACGCTGTACTGACAAAGAAAAACCGCCCCGGCTTGCCGGGGCGGCTCTTCAATCTGGATTGCCGATCAGCGGATCAGCGGCCGCCGGGCACGCGCGGCTTCGGCGCGGGCAGCAGGCCTTCGCGCTGGGCGCGCTTGCGGGCCAGCTTGCGGGCGCGGCGCACGGCCTCGGCCTTCTGGCGGGCGCGCTTCTCCGAGGGCTTCTCGTAGTGCACGTGGCGCTTCATTTCACGGAAGCTGCCTTCGCGCTGCATCTTCTTCTTCAGGGCTTTCAGCGCCTGATCGACGTTGTTGTCGCGGACGAAAATCTGAACCAGGTGAAACTCTCCTTTGGCCGCCCGCCGCGTCCTGTGAGGGAGACGGGCAGACAAAACGAAATCGTTCTCCGTCAGACCGGGTCCGCGGATGAAGGCGGGCTGATACACGAGCCGCCGCGGCCTGTCCAGATCGTCGCGCCGCCTTCCGAGGGCTCGCGCGGCCCTTTTTCGGGGCCTATCATGCCGCCATGACCGAAACGGGCGACGCAACCGACGACTGGGCCTCCCGCATGGAGCAGACGGTGCTGGACGCCGCCCTGGACCGCGCGCCCGTCATGGGCTGGAACGGTCGCATGGTGGCGGCCGCCTGCGCCGCCTGCGGCCTGTCGGACGGCGACCGCGAACTGCTGCTGCCCAACGGGCCGCGGGACCTGGCGGCCCTGCTGTGGCGCCGCAACGACGACGCGGCCTTCGAATCGCTGGCCGACGTCGACCCGACCGCGCTGAAGATCCGCGAGCGCATCGCCCGCGGCGTCTCGGCCCGGCTGGAGGCCTCGGCCGCGGGGGCCGAGGCCGAGAAGCGCGTCGCCGGCTTCATGGCCCTGCCGACCAACGCCGACCTGGCCCTGTCCCTGACCTGGGCCACGGCCGACCGCATCTGGCGCTGGGCCGGCGACACGGCGACCGACTGGAACCTCCAGTCCAAGCGCACCATCCTGTCGGGCATCCTGATCCCGGCCATGACCCTGCGCCTGTTCGACGGCAAGGAGGCCGCCGACGCCTTCGTGGCCGCCCGCATCGAGAACGTCATGGCCTTCGAGAAGTGGAAGGCGGGCAAGGACTTCTACTCGCCCCTGCGCGCCGCCACCGACTTCCTCGCCCGCCTGCGCTACGGCCCGAAAGACGCAGCCTGATCTATTTCAGCAGGGCGGGCAGCCAGAGGCTCAGCGCCGGCACGAAGGTCACCAGCGTCAGCACGCCCGCGCAGGCCAGCCAGAACGGCCAGATGGTCTTCAGCGCCTGGGTCATCGGCACGCGCGCGATGGCCGAGCCGACGAACAGCACCGACCCCACCGGCGGCGTGATCAGGCCGATGCCGCAGTTCAGCAGCAGGATCACTCCGAACTGCACCGGGTCCACGCCGAAGGCCTTGGCCACCGGCAGGAAGATCGGGGTGCAGATGATGATCAGCGGCGCCATGTCCATGAAGGTGCCCAGGATCAGCAGCACCACGTTGATCATCAGCAGGATCAGGATGGGGTTGTCGGTCAGGGTCTGCAGCAGGCCGACCATCTGGCCGGGGATCTGCAGATAGGCCATCAGCCAGCCGAAGGCGCCGGCCGTGCCGATGATGAACAGCACCGCGCCCGCCGTCCGCGCCGCGCCGGTGCAGGCCGACTTGAAGCCGTCCCAGGACAGGTGACGATAGACGATGCCCGTGATGACGGCGGCGTAGACCGCCGCGATCGAGGCGCTTTCGACCGCCGTGAAGATGCCCGCGCGGATGCCGCCGAAGATGATCAGCACCAGCAGCAGCCCCGGGACCGCCGCCACGAACCGCGTCGCGACCACGCCGAAGCCGGGGAAGGCCTCGGCCGCATAGCCCCTGCGGCGCGCCACGACGTAGGCGGTGACCATCAGCGCCGCGGCCAGCGTCAGCGCCGGGATGATCCCCGCGGCGAACAGGTCGGAGATCGACACCCCGCCCCCGGCCGCGGCCGAGTACAGGATCATGTTGTGCGACGGGGGCACCAGCAGGGCCACCAGCGCCGCCGAAATGGTCACGTTGACCGCATAGTCGGACTGATAGCCCCGCTTCTGCATCTGCGGGATCATGGTGCCACCGATGGCCGAGACGTCGGCGATGGCGCTGCCCGAGACCCCGCCGAACAGGGTCGAGCCGACCACCGTCACCTGGCCCAGACCGCCGCGCACGTGGCCGACCATGGAGGCGGCCAGGGCGATCATCCGGTCCGCCAGCCCGCCCTTCATCATCAGCTCGCCGGTGAAGATGAACAGGGGGATGGCCAGCAGGGCGACCGAGCCCATGTCCGAGCCCATCTGCTGGAACACCACCACGGGCGGCAGCAGCAGGTACAGCACCGTCGCCAGCGTCGAGGCCAGCAGGCAGAAGGCCACCGGCACGCCGATCGCCAGCAGGCCGAACAGGACGCCGAACAGGATCACGTATTCCATCGGTTCAGTCCTCCGCCTGCGGGTCGACGAAATCGCCGGTCAGCAACCGCTCCAGCGCGAACAGGGAGATCAGCCCCCCGCCGACCGCCAGCCCGAGAAACTTCAGGCCCGAGGGCAGGGGGGCCCCCGCCATGGCCACGCCCCAGTCGTCGATCATCAGCCAGGCACCGTAGCCCAGCAGGCCCAGACCGGCTGCGAGCGCGATCAGCCGCGCCAGCGCCGTCGCCGCCGCCCGGATCGGCCCGGGCAGGGCGTCGCGCAGCCCCTCGAAGGCAAAATGGCTCTCGCGCCGCACCCCGACGGCCGCGCCCAGCATCACCGCCAGCCCCATCAGCAGCAGGGCCACGGGCTCGGTCCAGCCCGGGCTGTCGTTCAGGACATAGCGGGCGAACACCTGCCACGCCTGCACCAGGGCCATGCCGACCAAGCAGGCGCCTGCGGTGCCCAGCGTCAGGGCCGCCAGCCCGTCCAGCGCGCGTCGGCGCGCGGGCGTCGGATCGCTCATGGGCTCCTCCCTCTTCAAGCCGTTTCTGTTCGCGGCCTTATCCGGCCGTCGTCGTCACAAGGTCGTGCAGCCGGTCCAGTCCCGGATCGGCCAGATACTTGTCGAGCACGGGTTTCACCGAGGCGGCGAACGCGTCGCGGTCGACCTCGGTCACCACCGTGCCCGCCGCGATCACCTTCGCCTTCGCCTCGGTCTCGCGCGCGTCCCAGAGGGGGCGCATGACCTGCACCGACCGCCGCGCGATGTCGCGCACCAGATCGCGGTCGGCGGGCGTCAGCCGCTCCAGACTGGCCTTCGACATCAGTAGGGCGTCGGGCGAGAACGAGTGCTGGGTGTCGCTCCAGTGGCGGGCCACCTCGAACTGGCGGCTGGACTGGTAGCTGGGCCAGTTGTTTTCCGCCCCGTCGATCAGGTGCGTCTGCAGCGACGAGAACACCGCCCCGAACGTCAGCGGCGTCGGATTGGCCCCCATGGCCCGGATCGATTCCAGAAAGATGTCCGACTGCGGGGCCCGGATCTTCAGGCCCTTCAACTGCCCCGGCTCGGCCACCGGCCGGCGGACGTTGTAGAAGCTGCGCGGCGCGGCGTCGTAATAGGCCAGCCCCACAAGCCCGCGGCCCTCGAAAACGTTCAGCAGGTCGGTGCCGATCGGCCCGTCGACCACGGCGCGCACATGGGCCACCGAGCGGAAGACGTAGGGCAGGGCCAGAATGCGCGTCTCGGGAAAGGCGTTGTTCAGCGCCGCCACCGCCACCCGGCACACGTCCACCGCCTGAAAGCGGGTCAGGCCGATGGAGTCGTCCTCGGTGCCCAGCTGGCCCGCGGGAAACTGGCGCACGCCCAGACGGCCGTCGGTCAGGCGCGACAGCTCCTCGCCCATCCATTTCACCGCCGCGACGGTGGGATAGTCGGCGGGATGCACGTCGACGCATTTGAACTCGGTCGCGGCGCCCGCCCGCGCCGTCGGGGCGCATCCCGACACCGCCAGCCCGCCCAGTCCAAGGGCTCCGAAAGCCAGTCCGCGCCGCGTCGCCGTCATCCGTCCGTCCCCCACGCCACGGCCCGCGCCGCAAGACTTCCGTCGGGCCCGAAATCGGCCAGGCAGGCCTGCCCCGCGTAGATCCGGTGCACGCCGGTGGCCGCCCCGGTCGACACCAGTTGCCCCGCCTCCAGCACCCGTCCCCGCGTGTGCAGAAGGTTCAGCAGGAAGGCCAGGGAATCCAGCGGACCTCCCGGCACCATGGCGGCCCCCCCGCGCCCGACCTCGCCGCCGTCGATCTCCATGCGGCAGGTCAGCCCGTTCAGCCGGTCCCGCCAGTCGGGGATGGACGGCCCCAGGATCAGGCCCTGATTGTTGCCGAAGTCGGAGGCGGTGACGGCCGGGCCGTGGTCGTTGATGCCGGGAAAGGGACTGCCCGCGATCTCGATCCCGATCCGGGCGTCGGCCACCAGATCGGCAACGGTCTCCGCGGTCCAGCCGTCCCCGTCGGGGGCGTCGGCGCCCATGACCAGCACGTACTCGGCCTCGACCGCGGCGAATCCGCCGACGATCACAGGAAAGGTCGCCTCCGCGGCCTCGCGCACCTGGGCGGCGAAGATCGGCCCCGCCAGCCGGCCGGCCCCGAAGCGCGCGTCCCACGGCGGCGGCACGCGCCCCAGCTTCCATCCCGCAATGCGGTCGGACCACAGGGCGATGGCGTCGTCCTGCACGGCATAGGCGGCGGCCAGGCTGTCGGGCTCGGATCCGGGCCAGACCGGCAGGGGGCGGCCGCGCTCACGCGCCTCCACGAAGGCGCGGGCGACCGGCGAAACGCTTGAATTGTCGTGCGCGTGAGCCACGCATCCTCCCCATGTTGATCCGACATTGCGCACGAAGGAAACCGGTGTCAATTTGAATCCGGAACAGACGGTCGCGCCCTCAAGCGGCCCGCCATAGGATGGAAACCATGCGAACTTCACGCCCGCTTGCCGGCCTCGCCGCCTTCGTCCTGCTTTTCGCCGCGCCGACGGTGGCCTCGGCGCAGTTCCTCGGCTTCGGTCGCCGGGCCGAGCCCGCGCCGCAGGTCGCCGCGCCGCTGGCCTTCCCGGGGGCCCAGGGCTGGGCGGCCACGACGCCGGGCGGGCGCGGCGGGCGCATCATCCGCGTCACCACCCTGGCGTCCGAAGGACCGGGTTCCCTGCGCGCGGCGATCGAGGCCGACGGCCCGCGCATCGTCGTCTTCGAGGTCGGCGGCGTCATCGATCTCGAAAAGAAGACCCTGGTCCTGCGCAATCCGTTCATCACCATCGCCGGCCAGACGGCGCCTTCGCCCGGCATCACCCTGATCCGCGGCGGCATGGACATCCGCGGCCACGACGTGATCGTCCAGCACCTGCGCATTCGTCCCGGCTCGGCCGGCGGCGAGTGGATGAGCGGCTGGGACGAGGATGGCATCGCCACGGTCGGCGCGCACAACGTCATCATCGACCACAACAGCCTGACCTGGGCGACCGACGAGAACCTGTCGGCCTCCGGCCCCCGCTTCACCGGAACCACGCCCGAGGACTGGCGCGCCGGGACCAGCCACAACATCACCTTCTCGAACAACATCTCGGGCGAGAGCCTGGCCTATTCGACCCATTCCAAGGGCGAACACTCCAAGGGCTCGCTGATCCACGACAACGTCACCGGCCTTCTGATCGTCGGCAACCTCTACGCCCACAACTACGAGCGCAGCCCGCTGTTCAAGGGTGGGGTGCACGGCATCATCGCCAACAACCTGATCTACAATCCGGGCCCGCGCGCCATCCACTACAACCTCGCGCCCGAGGAATGGGGCGAGGTGCCCTTCGAGGTCGGCAAGATGACCGTCGTCGGCAATGTGCTCCGCGCCGGGCCGTCCACGCCGACCGAGCATCTGGCCTTCATGATGATCGGCGGGGCGGGCGACGTGGAATACTACGGCCGCGACAACATCGCCGTGGACCAGGTCGGCGAGCCGCTGCGCATGTTCGGCCGCTACACCACCACCAATGCCCGGATCATCGAGGTGCGCCGTCCGCCGGTGTGGTGGGAGGGCCTCGAGCCCATGCCGGCCGTGGACGTCCAGGTGAACGTGCTGCGCAACGTCGGCGCCCGCCCCTGGGACCGCGACCAGCGCGACGTCCTGCTGATCGCCGAGGTGGCCGAGGGCCGCGGCGAGATCATCGACCATGAGCGTGAGGTCGGCGGCTATCCCGCCGTGACCGAGCCGACGCGCAAGCCCTTCGTCGAGGCCGACTGGGACCTGTCGACCATGACCCCCCTGCGAGACGACGTGCTGGACCGCCCCGCCGTCAGACGGGGGACCTGAGCAGGGCCAGGAACCCCGCCTCGTCGTCGAACCGCGCGCGCACCGGCCATGAGGTCACCCGCGCGCGCCATTCGGGCGGCAGGCGCACCCAGTCCTTTTCGGTGGTGACCAGCCCGGCCTCGAACACCGCCGCGCGGTCGGCCAGCGCCTTCAGCTCGGCCTCGGCATAGGCCGCATGGTCGGGGAAGGCGGCGAAGTCGACCAGATCGCAGCCCGCCGCCTTCAGCGAGCGCTCCACCTTCCACGGCTTGGCGATGCCGGCGAAGCCGACCTGGGGTCCCAGCGGCGGCGGGCCCTCGGGGGCCAGCCGGGCGACGAAGACGGGCAGGCTGCCGAACTCGTCCCGCAGGTCCGGATCGACCTGCGCGACGTCGGTCGGCAACAGCACGATCACCGCGTCCGCCCGCGCCAGCCCGACCTTCAGCGGCTCGCGCATCGGCCCGGCCGGAAAGACCGAGCCGTCGCCGAACGGCCACTCGTCGTCGCGCGTCTCGCCGTCCACGACGACCAGACTCAGCGCCTGCTTCAGCGCGGGGTTCTGATGCGCGTCGTCCAGCAACAGCGTCTCCGCGCCCGCCGCCACCGCGGCCCGCGCGCCCGCGACCCGGTCGCGCGCGATCCACGCCGGCGCGGTCGCCGCGATCATCAGGGGCTCGTCACCCACGTCGGCCGCCGTGTGCCTGGTCGGCTCGACCCGCACCGGGCCGGTCAGCCGCCCGCCGTAGCCGCGCGACAGGGCATGCGCGTCGACGCCCGCCGCGCGCAGCAGCCGCAGCGTCTCCATGGCGACCGGCGTCTTGCCTGATCCGCCGACGGTCAGATTGCCGATCGAGATCACCGGCGCGCCTGCGTCCACCCACGCCCCCCGGGCCAGCCGCCGCGCCGTCGCCACGGCCCAGATCCAGCCCGCGGGCGTCAGCAGCATCCGCAGCACAGCCCCGTGCTTCCGGTCCCGGCGATACCACCAGCGCGGCGTGTTCAGCGTCATCGCCGCCCCTTCCGCGCGGGCATCAGCGGCTCCAGCGCCGCCATCACCTGATCGACCACGGCACCGACCTCCGCCGCCGTGCGCCGCCCGGCCTCGCCCATCCGCTTTGCCGCCGCCGGGTCGGTCAGCAGCGGCGCGATCGCCTCGGGCAGGGCCTCGGGCGTTTCCACGACGCGCAGCCCGCCGCCGGTGACCAGCATCTCGGTCACCGCGGCCCAGTTGGTCATGTCCGGGCCGGTGACGGCCGGCTTGCCCAGCCGCGCGGGCTCCAGCGGATTGTGTCCGCCGACCGGCGGCTGTCCGACGGCCGCGTGGAACGAGCCGCCCATCACCACCACGTCGGCCAGCCGCAGGAACAGCCCCATCTCGCCCAGGGTGTCGGCCAGATACAGGTCCGTGCCGCCGTCCAGCGTCTGGCCGCGCGACCGCACCGCCAGTCGCCAGCCCTCGGACTCCAGCGCCGCGGCGACCCCCGGCCCGCGCTCCGGATGGCGCGGGACGAGGATCAGGCAGACCCGACCCGTCAGCCGGTCCAGCGCGCGCACGATCGCCGCCTCTTCCCCCTCGTGGGTGCTCGCCGCCACGATCACCGCGCGGTCGCCGACCGCGGCGGACATGGCGGTGAAGGCCGCGGCGTCATGCGGCGGCGCCTCGCCCGCCAGCTTCAGATTGGCCCGGCCGTCGATCCGCGCGCCCAGCGCCTCCAGCCGCCCGGCGGAGGCGTCGTCCTGCGGCAGGATCCGGTCGAACGCGGCCAGCACCCGCCGCGCCGCGGCCGGAATCCGGGCCCAGCCGTCGGCCGTCTTCTGCGTGACCCGGGCGCTGACCAGCGCCAGTTTCACGCCCCGCGCCCTGGCCGCCAGCAGCAGGTTCGGCCACAGCTCGCTCTCGACCATCACTCCCAGCGAGGGCCGCCAGTGGTCCAGAAAGGCCGCGACCGCCTGGGGGCCGTCCACCGGGGCATACTGGTGGATCACCCCCGCCGGCAGTCGGCGCGCCAGCAGCTGGGCCGAGGTCACGGTGCCCGAGGTCACCAGCACGGTCATGTCGGGGCGTTCCCGACGGAGCCGCTCCACCAGCGGCAGCAGCGACAGCGTCTCCCCGACGCTGACCCCGTGCAGCCAGATCAGCGCGCCCGCCGGCCGCGCGACCGAGGTCAGGCCCAGCCGCTCGTCGACCCGCGCCGCGTCTTCCTTGCCGCGTCGGGCCCTGCCGTCCAGTAGCCGCGGTGCCAGCGGCTCCAGCAGGCGCGTGACGACGCCGTATGCCCACAGCGCGGCGCTCACTCAGGTGCGCTCCAGACCGGTGATCGCGTCCGCTCGCGCCTCCACCGCCGTCAGTCGTGCGGTCCACGCCGCCGCGACCTCGCCCGGCTCGGCACCCTCGGGGTACAGGGCCGTGTCGTAGACCACGGCGCCCCGCCCGAACGGCAGCGGCACCACGGCCCGGTCCCAGCTGCCCAGCCGGATCGCCGGCCGGCACGACAGGCCCAGGAACACCACCGGCGCGCCCGACAGCTTCGCCATCAGCGGCACGCCCTCGCCCATGACATTGGCCGGCCCGCGCGGCCCGTCCGGCGTCACGGCCAGCCCCCCGACCTTGAGCTGCCTCAGACCGTCGCGCAGGGCCTGAGACCCGCCCTTGGCCGCCTGGGCCTTGTCCTTGTTGGCCGTCGACCCCCGGACGGCGGGAAAGCCGACGCGGCCCATGGCCCGGGCGATGAACTGGCCGTCGGCGCTCAGCGAGATCAGGGCCTTGGTCGGGGTGGCGCGGTCCAGCGGCCAGGACGCCGGGGACAGTGCCAGCCGCGAGTGCCAGAAGATCGGGATCACGCCCCCACCGCGCGCCCAGATCGCCTCGACCTCCGCCTCGCCCTCGCGGGTCCAGCGGATGGTGGCAAAGCAGAACCGCATCCACGCCGCCAGCAGCCAGGCCAGCCCGTCGCGGATCGCCGGATTGCGCAGCGGCCTCACGCCACCTCCTCGACGTCGGGCAGGCCGTCCAGCGACTGGCTGCGCGCCAGACGCGCATACAGCCCGCCGCGCTTCACCAGCTGCGGGTGCGTGCCGCTCTCGACGAGGCGGCCGGCCTCCAGCACATGGATGACGTCCGCCTTCATCACCGTCGACAGCCGGTGCGCGATCATCAGGGTCGCCCGTCCGGCCATCAGCCGCTCCAGCGCCGCCTGCACCTGGGCCTCGCTCTCGGTGTCCAGGGCGCTGGTCGCCTCGTCCAGCAGCAGGATCGGCGCGTCCTTCAGAAAGGCGCGGGCGATGGCGATGCGCTGGCGCTGGCCGCCCGACAGTCGGCTTCCCGCCTCGCCGGCCCGCGTGGCATAGCCGTCGGGCAGGGCGGCGATGAAGTCGTGCGCCGCGGCCGCGCGGGCCGCCGCCTCGATCTGATCATCCGTCGCCTCGGGCCGCGCATAGGCGATGTTGGCGCGAATCGTGTCGTCGAACAGGAAGGGCTCCTGCGTGACCAGGGCGATCCGGTCGCGAAGGTCGGCCAGCGACGCCTCGCGCACGTC
This sequence comes from Alphaproteobacteria bacterium, assembly GCA_018820275.1. Classification (GTDB taxonomy): domain Bacteria; phylum Pseudomonadota; class Alphaproteobacteria; order Caulobacterales; family Caulobacteraceae; genus Brevundimonas. The sequence goes on along the minus strand of JAHJOO010000038.1, from coordinate 77,699 downwards.
GATTCCGCCCACCGTCACCCGCCCGCCGGTCACGTCATAGAAGCGCGGCAGCAGGCTCAGGATCGTGCTCTTGCCCCCGCCCGACGGCCCGACCAGCGCTACGGTCCGCCCCGGCACCACCGTCAAGGTCACGTCCGACAGGGTGGGCGAGGGCGCGCCGGCGTAGGCGAACTCCACGCCCGCGAACGCCACCTCCAGCGGGCCCTCCGGCAGGGGCTTCGGCGCCGCCGCCTCGCGGATCTCCGGCTGGATGTCCAGCGCCGCGAACAGCCGGTCGGCCGCCGTCAGCCCCTCGGCCATCACGGTCTGCAGATTGGTCACCTGCCGCAGGCTCTGCCCCGCCGCCATCAGCAGGCCGATGAAGGCGGCGAACGCCCCCACCGTCATCGCCCCGTCCCGCGCCCGCCATCCGGCATAGGCCATCACCGCCGCCACCACGATCATGGCCACGAGGTTCGAGAAGGGCCCGGCGAAGGCCCGGCTGTCGGCCGACTTGATGACGTGCCGCTGGCGCCGCTCGACCACCTCGCCGACGCGCGCCTCCTCGGCCGCCTCGCGGTTCTCGATCTTGACCAGCCGGACCCCGTCGAGGTTCTCCATCAGGGCGGTGGACAGGTTCTCCGTCTCCACCATCGCCCCGGTCGTGGCCTTGCGCATCCGCTTCGAGAAGCGCCGCATGACCCAGCTGATGACCGGCACGGCCGTCAGCACGATCAGCGTCAGCCGCCAGTCGGTGAGGGCCATGTAGATCAGCACCGCGATCAGGGTCAGGCTGTGCTGGGTGTAGTTGACCACCCCGTTGGTGAAGGCCTCGCGCACCAGATTGGCGTCGAACAGGACCGAGGAGACGAAACTGCCGGTGTGCTTGCTGCGCAGCCGCGCCAGGTCGGCCCGGATCATGGCCCCGAACAGTCGCACCTGGATGTCGCCGACGATGCCGTGGCCGATCCGGTTGACCAGCGCCGCCTGCCCCAGGGCCGCGACCGTCCACACGAGTGCCAGGCCGACGATGATCAGGGGGATGGTGACCAGCGCGCCTTCGGGCGGCACCTCGATCAGGCCCCAGATCGTCACCGGCCTTTGCAGGAACAGGCCGTCGATCGCCGGCTCCAGCAGCTGCAGGACCGTTGCGGCCATGACGCCGACCACCACGGCGCACAGGATGGACACGGCCAGCGCGCCCTTCCGCTTCGCCAGATGCTCGCGCCAGATCCGCCCCAGCAGGGGACGCGGCGCAGGTCTGTCGGCGGCGGCGGTCATCGGTCGGAGGTCGGACGGCGGGGAGGGGAAGTCAAGCCGGACGCCGCCTCACCCCTTCAGCGACGTCAGCGGGGCGTCGTCGGCGATCACGACCTGACCCTCGGCACCGTCGACGCGTCTCGCGGGCGGGACGGTCGGGTTGGAGGGATATTTCGTGCCGTCGAAGGCCAGCAGGGCCTCGTGCGGTTCCGCGCCACCTCCGGCCACCTGCACGCCAACGTCGGGTCGCCCGTTGGCCGACGTCGACAGCACCCGGATCGGCGCGCGGGTGACGGTCGTCTCGCCGAGCACGGCATAGTCGATCTCGTCGCCACCGCCGAGGATCAACAGCGTGCATCCGCCCGAGCCGCAGTACTCCGGCCCCGAGAACAGCACGAACGTCAGGTCGCCGCTCGTGCCGCTCGCATAGGACAGCGGGGCCATGGCGTCCGCCGTGTACGCGGTCAGGAACCGGTTCAGCGGAGTGTGGTCGGCCGCGACGGCGGCGGGGACCTGGGCGGCCGGAACCTCGGCCGGCGCGGGGGCGGGCTCCTCGGCTGGGGTGCAGGCGGCAAGCGTGAGGGCCAGGGCGGCGTTCAGGACGAGCGGTTTCATCGACGATCTCCGGCTGTGTCCGCGCATCCTATGCCAGCCGCGCGTCGCCCGCATTCCCGAACGGCCGCGGACGGGCTATCTCCGCTCCATGTCCCGCTACGATCTTTCCACTCGCGCCGGCCGGTTCAAGGCGCACTGGGACTACGTCTGGGGCGACCACGCCTTCCTGCGGCGGGGGTTCCGCAACGCCCACTGGCTGGGCCCCGACCTGGTCCGCACCAACCAGCCCTCGCCGCGCCAGCTGGCGGACTGGAAGCGTCAGGGGATCCGGACGGTCATCAACCTGCGCGGGGCGCGGGACGAGGCCTATTACGCGCTGGAGAAGGACGCCTGCGAAAGGCTGGGGCTGACGCTGATCGACGCGCCGCTGGACAGCCGCGATCCGCCCCAGGCCGACCGCATCCACCGCGCCCGGGAGCTGTTCCGGACGATCGAATACCCCGCCCTGATCCACTGCAAGTCGGGCGCGGACCGGGCCGGGATGATGGCGGTCTTCTATCGCCACTTCCATCTCGGGGAGCCGATCTCCGAGGCCATCAAACAGCTGGACAAGAAATACCTTCACAGCCGCGAGGGGCTGACCGGCGTGCTCGACTTCACGCTGGAGAAGTATCTGAACGAGGTCGAGCCGACCGGCGTCGCCTTCCTCGACTGGGTCAGTTCGCCCGCCTACGACCCCAAAGCGATCCGTGCGGAGTTCAAGGCCCAGTGGTGGGGCACGCTGCTGACCGAGAAGCTTCTGCGCCGCGAATAGGGGCTCAGCCCCAGGGCCCGCCGCGATCCGGCCGCCGCGACGCGTCCTTCGCGCCCTTCATCTCGGCTTGGCGCCGCTTGATCCAGCGCCGCTCGCGCAGCTGGGCCCGCAGCACGTTGCCCCACAGGGCCAGCAGCGCCAGCATGAAGACCAGGCCGGCCACCTGCTGGGCGTCGAAGGTGCGGCCGAACAGCTCCATCAGTGACCGTCGCTCCGCGGGTCGATCAGCCGGTGCGCGTGCAGGATGAAATAGCGCATGTGGGCGTTGTCGACCGTCGCCTGCGCCCGCGCCTTCCACGCCTTGCGCGCCTCGGCGTAGTTCGGGAAGGCGCCGACGAACTCCACCTTCGACAGGTCCCGGAACACCGGCGCGTCCAGATGGCGCAGCTCGCCGCCGATGACGATGTGCAGCAGTTGTTCGTGGTCGTCGTGGGCTTCGGTCATCAGGCGTCTCGTCAGGGGAGGTCGGCGGGCAGGGGTATGGACCGCGTGCGCCGCACGATCAACGGCCAAAGGGCGGGCGCGGCGCACACCAGACCGGCCTGACGCGGGTCGGCGCGGTTGAAGGTCCAGGGGCGGCCGTGGTGGTCGGATACCTTCGCCCCGGCCTCCGTCGCGATCAGGGCGCCGGCCGCGACGTCCCAGTCCCATTTGGGCGTCGTGGCGATGGCGGCGTCGAACGCGCCCGCCGCCACCAGCGACAGGCGATAGGCGAGGGCGTTGCGCTTCTCCCACCGCATCGCCGGCCAGGGCTCGGGCCACAGGCTGACGTCGGCGAACAGCCGCGCGTCGCCCAGCACGGCCGCGTCGTCGAGGTCGGCCGTGTCCGACGCCGTGATCGGACGTCCGTTCAGGAAGGTGCCGCCGCCCGCGACGGCGGTGAAGGTCTCGTCCAGCATCGGCGCGTGGACCACCGCCGCCACCGGCCGGCCGTCCTCGACGATCGCGATCGGCACGCACCACCACGGCCGGTCCTTCATGTAGGCGACCGTGCCGTCGATCGGGTCGACCACGAAGATGCGCCGCTTCGACAGTCGCTCCGGCCCGTCGGGCGTCTCCTCCGACAGCCAGCCGTGGTCCGCGCGCGCGCCCAGCAGCCGCGCCTTCAGCAGGGCGTCGACCGCCAGGTCGGCGTGGGTCACGGGAGAGCCGCCGACCTTGGTCTGGATCTTCAGACCCTTGGACCGCTCGCTCAGCGCCAGGGCGCCGGCCTCGCGCGCGGCCGCGACGATCAGGTCGAGATCGGCCTGCGACGCGGTCATTTTCCCGCGATGGCCACCGCGTCGAACATCAGGGAGGGGCTGTTGAAACTCCCCCGGAACTCCAGATCCGACCCGGCCACCAGACGCGCATAGAGGTCCAGCAGATTGCCTGCCACGGTCACCTCGTTGACCGGGTGGACGATGACGCCGTTCTCGAACCAGAAGCCCGACACCCCGGCCGACCAGTCGCCCGTGTCCGGGTTCAGCGACGGCCCGAACATGCTGGCGACCAGCAGGCCCTTGCCCGCGTCGGCCATCAGCCCGTCCAGATCGCGGTCGCCCTGCGTCAGGTGCAGGTTGTGGCCTGACACGCCGGCGGGACCGGCCCCGCCGCGCGAGGCATGGCCGGTCGAGGCCATTCCCAGCTGCGCCGCCGCCGACAGGTTCAGCAGCCAGGTCGTGATCGCCCCGTCCTCGACCAGCGCCCGCCGGGCCACCGGCAGGCCCTCGTCGTCGAACGGCGTGGAGCCGAGGCCGCGGGGGCGGAAGGGGTCGTCGATCAGTGATCGGCCGGCGGGCAGCACCGCGTTGCCCAGGCGGTCCTTCACGAAGCTCATGCCCCGCGCCACCGACGGCCCGGCCATGGCCGAGACCAGGGGTGACAGCACCTGGGTCGCCACCCGGTTCTCGAAGATCACCGGCGCGGTGGTCGAGGCGATCTTGCGCGCGCCCACGCGCCGCGCCGCCCGGCGTCCGCCCTCGCGCCCGATCTCTTGCGCCGAAGGCAGGTCGGCCAGCCAGCGCATGGCCCGGTGCTCGCCGCCGCGCTCCATGGCTCCGTCCTTCTCGGCGATGACCGAGGCGCCCAGAGAGAAGACGCTGCCGCGATGCACGCCGTCGAACCCTTCCGAGGTCACCAGCCGCCAGCGGCTGGAGCTGGTCGAGGCGTGCCCGCCCTCCGACCTGGCCACGCCCTCGACGCCCAGCGCCGCGGCCTCGGCCTCCACGGCCGCCCGCTCCAGTTCGGCCGGGGTCGGCTCGGACGGATCAAACAGGTCCAGATCGGGCAGGTCGCCGCGCGCCAGCTCGCCGGCCGCCGCCAGCCGGGCGTAGGGGTCTTCGGGTGCCAGCCGGGCCATGGCCACGACGCGCTCGATCAGCCGCGCCCGCGTCGCCGGCGACAGGTCGGACGAGCTGACCGTCGCCTGCCGGCGGCCGACGAACACCCGCAGGGACAGGTCGCGGCTCTCTTCCCGCTCCACTTCCTCGAGGGTGCCGTTGCGGACCCCGACCGACAGGCTGGCGCGCTGGGCCAGCACCGCCTCCGCGGCGTCGGCGCCGGCCTTGCGCGCGGCGGTGATCAGGTCGGGCAGAAGGTCGTCGGGGGCGGCGTCGAACATGCCCCGATATGGCCGTCGGGGCCGGACCCCGCAACCGTCATCCCAGGGCGAAGACCGCGATCAGCAGCATGGCGACGGCGGTCACAAGCGGGACCCAGGTCAGGGTCATGCCGATCACCCGCGCGAGTCGGGCCCGGTTCGGGTCGAGGCCCAGCGGATGGATGACACGTCCGGCCAGGAACGAGCCGCCCAGCAGGTGGATCTCGAACGGGCTCGCGCCCAGCTGGGCCAGCAGGATCAGCGCCCCGATCATCAGCGGCGTGTACTCCGCCGCATTGCCGAAGCCTCGCGACACCGCCGCCAGCTCTCCGGCCTTGCCGTCGCCCAGCGAGATGCGCGCCCCGCGGCGTCGCAGCATGACCCGGATCGACAGGACGACCAGCAGAAGGATCAGGAGCGCGGTCCACAGACCGGCGGCTTGCAGGGCGCTCATCGTGTCTCCCGGGCGATCGGATACAGGCGGAAGCGGTCATCATAGAACGGGGTTCGCTCGTAGAACCACTGCAAACGCGCGTCGCCATTCGCCGCGAACGCCGCGTCCGCCGCCAGCCTGGCCTCGAACTCGGCCTTCAGCGCCGGATCGGCCGCCAGCATCCGGTCGGCCAGCGGCGCGATGGCATAGCCCTCGATGTATTCGACCCGGTTCAGCACCTCCGGGATCAGGCCCCAGGCGAAGAAGCTCTCGCTGGACTGCGGCTCCAGCAGCAGCACGACCACGTCGCCCAGCGGCTGGTCGGTCGACACCCGCACCGAGCCGGCGGGGAAGGTCCAGTCGCGGCGCTCGACCTCGACGGTCTTCACCGCAGTGGCCACGTGCCCCTCATTGGTCCGCGTCGCCACCGTCGGATCCACCAGCCGCAGCATGTCGACGGGCACGGTCCGCGGCGCGTCCAGCCGCTCCATGCGCACGCCGTGGATCGCCAGCCGCTCGATCAGGTCGGCGCGGTGCGCCGGCACCCAGTAGGCGTCCGGTCGCGTCAGCGTCAGCGTCGGCCGGGACCCGTAAAAGGGCACCTGCCACAGCTCCGGGTCGGGCTCGCCCAGCCAGCGGATCTCCTCCCGCCCGGAGGCTTCCGACCGCCAGGTCTCGTAGCGGATGCCCTTGAAGGCCACGGTGCGCTGCGGCGTCGGGTCCGGCTCGAAATTGGCCGGGATCTCCGCCGGCCTCAGCGCCTCGTCCGCCCGGATCGCCGCGCGCAGGTCGCCGCCGTCGTCGGCCAGGATCCGCAGCGCCGCCTCGATGAAGACGTAGGTGCCCAGCACGCGCTGGTCATAGGGTTTCAGGCTGTGGTTCTCGATCAGGATCGTCGGCACGTGCGCCGCCGCGCCCCAGCCGTTCGAGAACCGCTCGCCCAGACCGCCGTCCGACAGCCCCGCCTTCGGATCGTCGCCGACCCCGAACACCAGCTCGCCCGGGATGTGCCCCCGGTCTTCCAGCGCCCCGTACATCGCCGGCTTGAACACATCGTCCAGCCAGGTCGAGCTGGCCGGCGACCGCGTGAACGCCCCGTTCTCGCCGTTGAATCCGAAGGTCACGTCGTACTGGTAGTCCATGCCGTCGGTGACGTGCACGTCGACGTACAGGTCCGGCGGGTACTTCACGATCAGGCCGCGCACCGCGCGCATCTCGGCCTGGTCCAGCTTCATGTAGTCGCGGTTCAGGTTCTGGTTGGTCGCCGTGTTGCGCCAGCCCTGGACGCGCGGCCCCCGCTGGTTCGGCCGGCTGTACTCCGACGCCCGTTCATGCCCGTCCACCGACAGGATCGGGATCAGGATCAGGTTGACCCCGTCCAGCAGGTGGTCCTTGCGATAGTGGGCGATGTCCCTAAGCAGCATCATCCCGGCGTCCTTGCCGTCGATCTCGCCGGGGTGAATGCCCGCCTGGATCAGCAGCACCGGCTTGGCCGGATCGAAGGCCGCGCCGTCCTTCGACGCGATGACCGCATAGATCGGACGCCCCTCGGGCGAGACCCCGAATTCCTCGATGCGGATCAGCTCGGACGAGGCGTCCAGCCGGTCGAACCAGGCGCGGGTCGCGGCATAGTCAGGGCTGAAATTCAGCTCCGGATCCTTCTCGAAGTCGGTCGCCCAGGGATCGGTCGTGCGCCGGATCAGGCTGCGGCTGGTGCCGTTCCAGTCCGGCGCGGGCGGCAGGAATTCCTGATCCCACGGCGCAATGTTCGGTGCGGGCGGCGGGGTCTGGGACATGGCGGGGCTCGAGGACAGGGCGGCCAGGACGGCGAGGACGAGGGCGTTTCGCATGGGGCGAAGGTCTCGCGTGGATGGGCCCGGACGGCAAGGCCCGAGTGGTCAGAGGCCGAACGTCTGCAGGAGGTAGAAGCCGATCAGCAAGGCCAGGAACGCCATATTTGCTCGCCGGTCGCGCACCAGACCGATCGCGAGCAGCAGGCCGAAATAGGGGACGGTCCAAGCCAGTTGGTCGGGCGAGAGCCGTGCCGCGACCACGTCGGTCAGCCGATCGGTGGTCAGCAACGGCACGACTTCGAACGCCAACAGATTGGTGATCGCCAGCCCGCCCGCCACATACCGCTTGTGCGCGTCATAGAAGGCGTCGAAGTCGGGCCAGGCCTCAAGATCGTCCGGCGTCACCAAGGAGGCGGCGGCGGAGTAAAGTCCCGCGATGGCGAGGCCGATCACCAGCAGGCCATATCTGACCTCCAGCGTCTGCATGGCCCCCCAGGCCACAATCCAGAAGCTGGAGATGTCCAGCAGGACGAACAGCGCCAGCATCGGCGTCAGCCAGCCGATGCGCACACGCTGGCGCCGCTTGAACACCCGGACGAGGCCGGTGATGACCTCCACCACAGACAGGCCCAGGATCAGGCCATAGAAGCCGAAGAAGAACTCGAACGCGCTCACCCTCAGCCCCCCGTCGCCGGCAGCCAAACCCCGTCGGCGATCAGGATCGCGCCGGCCCGGACCATGTTCCACAGGGTGTAGGCCAGCACGATCAGCAGGGCACCGACGACCACCGGCCGCGAGGGCGCGAAGGCGGCCGTCGCCGTGCAGGCGGCGAACAGGGCGACCCCGAACAGCAGCCGCGGCGTCCAGAAGGCGGCCCAGACCGGGTCCGCCAGCGCCAGCAGGCCCAACAGCGCCCACACCATGGCGTTGGCGGCCAGCACGCAGCCGAACACCACCCGCCGGTGCGTCCAGAAGTGGTCGTCCAGATCAACGCGGGTCTCGACCCCTTCGGCGGTCACGCGCGGGAAGGTGATGCTGGCCGCCACATAGAAGGTCGCGGCGATGACCAGGCCGATCAACAGCAGGGCCGGATTGAACGGCGCCCCGCGAAAGAATCGCCACGCCTGGTTCCAGAACGTCGCCAGATCCGCTGCCACGAACAGCGCCAGCAGAGGCGTCAGCCACACGAAACGCACCCGATGCCGCTCGTGCAGCAGTCGGGCTAACCCTCCCACCAGCTCGGCCACCGACAGGCCGAGCAGCAGGCCGTAGAAGCTGAAGAAGAACTCGAAGGCGCTCATATGAAGGTGTCCACGGCGTACATCAGGCAGATGAGCGCGAGCAGGACGACGTTGATCCGGCGGTCGCGGATCAGGGCGACGCCCAGCATCATCGCAAAGAGCGGCCCGAGGAACATCCACATGCTCGGGTCGGTCCAGAAGGCCACCACGAAGCCAGCATCCCCGGCCACCAGCGGCAGGGTGGTGAAGGCCAGCAGGTTGGCGACGAAGCTGCCCAGCAGCACCCACACCTTGTGGCCGTCATAGAAGTCGTCGGTCGTCTCCCACTCCTGGAAGTCGGGAAAGACCAGCGAGGCCGCCAGATAGTAGAGCCCGGCGATCGCCAGGGCGGTGACGAGCAGGCCGGGGCTGATCTCGACGTTCTGAAAGCGCGTCCAGCTGCCCGTCCAGAAACTGATGAGGTCGAGCAGCAGGAACAGCGCCAGCAAAGGCGTGCAGTAGCCGAGCCGGATGCGCTTGCGCGCCCGCAGCGCCCGCGCGAACCCGCCGATGATCTCCACCACGGACAGGCCCAGGATCAGGCCGTAGAAGCCGAAGAAGAACTCGAACGCGCTCATGGCCGCGGGCCGCGAAGGTCGAGCAGGACGTCGAACGCGCTCATCCGCCCCCCCCGGCGATCGGTGAAAAATCAGCCTATTGCGCGATCGGCGCTCCGTCACGCGGCAAGTTTCGCACCGCGCCATTGGCCGAACGTCGCTACCCGTCTATGCAGGATCGGGGGGCTGGATCATGCACGACGACGACAGGGCGGTGCCGAGCGCGGCGGCGGAGCGGATCACCGCGGTGGACGCCCTGCGCGGCTTCGCCCTGCTGGGCGTCTTCGTCGCCAATCTGTTCACCAGCTTCTCGGGCTGGTTCCTGATGGACGCGCCCCAGCGGGTGGCCCTCGCCGGTCCGGTTCAGGACATCGTCTCCGCGGTCGCCTTCGTCGGCTTGATCGACGGCAAATTCTACAGCCTGTTCTCCCTGCTGTTCGGGGCAAGTTTCGCCATCATGCTGGCGCGGCTCGACGGGCGCGGCGCGCCGGGGGTGGCGATCTTCCGGCGGCGCCTGTCCGTGCTTCTGGCCTTCGGCCTGATCCATCTGGTCTTCATCTGGTTCGGCGACATCCTGACGCTGTACGCCCTGCTCGGCTTCCTGCTGGTGTTCCTGCGCGGCTGGAGCGACCGGCGTCTGCTGGTCACGGCGGTGGTCCTGATCCTGCTGGTCGTGCCGCTGAAGGCGGCGCTGCGCGCCTCGGGCGTGCCGCTGGACCTCGGCGTCTATTCCGCCGTGACCGCCTTCGCGAACGCCACGGGCACGCGCAGCATGGTCGATCCCGCGGCCTTTCCCGAGTTCATCGGCATCATACGTGACCCAAGCTGGCCCAGCTTCTTCCTCTACCAGTTCCAGGGCGCGATCTGGCGCTTCGGCTCGCTGCTGGAGAGCGGTCGTCCGTTCAAGGTTCTGGCCCTGATGATGCTGGGCCTGATTGCCGGGCGCCGTCTGGTGGCCGGCACGCTGCTGACCGACCGCAAGCTGCTGAAACCGGTTCTGATCTTCGGCCTCGTCTTCGGCATTCCCGGCAACGCCCTCTACGTCTTCGGCATGGCCACCATGGACGGCAGCGACCTCAACGGCGTCCTTCAGGACGCGGGCTATGCGCTCGGCGTCATTCCGCTGGCGCTCGCCTACGGCGCCGGCTTCCTGCTGGCCTGGCCCAAAGCAAAGCCCGTGCTGGGCGTCTTCTCCGCGCCGGGCCGGATGGCGCTGACCAACTATGTGATGCAGTCGGTTCTGGGCACCGCCGTCTTCTTCGGCATCGGCCTCGGCTGGATCGGACATATGGCGCCGCTCCAGTTCGTCGGCCTTGGCCTCGCGCTGTTCGCGGGCCAGATCGTGTTGTCTGCCGTGTGGCTGCGTCTGTTCGGCCAGGGGCCGCTGGAGGCGCTTTGGCGACGGCTGACATATGGCGCCAGGGCCTGACGGCCCGGGCATCCCGCCGCCTGTCCGGAGCCCTCCCTAGTCCGGCTCGAACATCAGCCTCAGTATGCCCAGCACCTGGTCGAAGTCGCCGACGTCGAGAACGCCAAGCCGTTGGAGCAGACGTCCACGCGACACCGTGCGCAACTGGTCGGGCAGGACGCGTCCCGCCCGGCCCTGGAACACCGTCTCGACCCGAAATCGCGCCTTGGCGTCGCCGCTGCTGAGCGGCGCGATCATGTAGATGTCGTGATGGCTAAGGCGCTCGGGAGACACGATCACGCAGGGACGGGTCTTGCGGATTTCGCTGCCCTCGGTGGGATCCAGCCGCGTCAGCCAGACCTCGCCGCGCGCGGGCCTCACCATTCGCCATCCCATGCCCACTCGGCGTCGGCTTCCGCATTGAGCGGCGCTTCCAGCCACTCCCGGGTTTCGTCCGAAACGCCCAGGCGGCCCAGCTTGCGGGAGTCTTCTTCCCATCCATCGCGCGGGTCGCGCTTCACTGTCGCAATCCTGACGACCGACCCCTCGGTCACGAACTCGACCACGTCGCCCAGCTTGGCGCCCAGCGCCTCCAGCACCGGCTTGGGCAGGATCACGCCTGCGGAATTGCCGATTTTCCTGATGGCCGAGCCCATGGTCGTCTCCGTTAGAACGAAGTTATAACATGGGCGTCGTCTCACTTCCAGATCGGCGTTCCTTCACCCGGTAGCCCCAGCCGGTCCCAGATCTCGTTGACGCGCTCGACGACCGCGTCGTCCATGCGGATCTCCTGGCCCCATTCGCGGTGCGTCTCGGGCTCCCACTTGTCGGTGGCGTCCAGGCCGATCTTGGACCCCAGACCGCTCTCCGGGCTGGCGAAGTCCAGATAATCGATCGGGGTGTTCTCGATCAGGGTGATGTCGCGGGCCGGGTCCATCTTGGTGGCCATGGCCCACATCACCTGTTTCCAGTCGCGGGCGTCGATGTCGTGGTCCACGACGATGACCCATTTGGTGTACATGAACTGGCGCAGATAGCTCCAGACGCCCAGCATCACGCGCTTGGCGTGGCCCGGATAGGCCTTCTTCATCGACACCACGGCGATGCGGTAGCTGCACCCCTCGGGCGGCAGCCAGAAGTCGACGATCTCGGGAAACTGCTGCTGCAGCAGGGGGATGAAGACCTCGTTCAGCGCCTCGCCCAGCACGCTCGGCTCGTCCGGCGGACGCCCGGTGAAGGTGGTCAGATAGATCGGGTCGCGGCGCATGGTGATCGCCGTCACCTGGAACACCGGGAAGGTCTCGACCGAGTTGTAGTAGCCCGTGTGGTCGCCGTACGGCCCCTCCGGCGCATGCTCGTCGAGCAGGACGTGGCCCTCCAGCACGATCTCGGCTTGGGCGGGCACCATCAGCGGAACGGTCTTGCAGGGCACCAGCTCGGCCTTGGCGCCGCGCATCAGGCCCGCGAACTGGTACTCCGACAGGGTGTCCGGCACCGGCGTCACCGCCGCCAGAATGGTGCCCGGATCGGCCCCCAGAACGATGGCGGCGGGCAGGGGCTCGCGCTTCCCGGCCTTCTTGTGCCGCGCGTAGTGCTGGGCCCCGCCGCGGTGGGCCAGCCAGCGCATGATCGCCCGGTCCTTGCCGAGCACCTGCATCCGGTAGATGCCCAGGTTGAAGTCGTCCTCCCGCGCCTCGCCCGGCCCTTTGGTGACGACCAGGCCCCAGGTGATCAGCGGCGCCGGCTCACCCGGCCAGCAGCCCTGGATCGGCAGGCGGGTCAGGTCGATCTGCTCGCCCTTCAACACCACCTGCTGCACCGGCGCGGACTTCACGACCCTGGGCCGCATCGCCATGACCGTCTGAATCAGCGGCAGCATCTCCATGGCGTCGCCCAGACCCCGGGGCGGCGTCGGATTGCGCAGGAAGGCCAGCAGCTCGCCGACCTCGCGCAGCTCCTCGGGCGTGGTCCGGCGCTTCTTCTCCAGCGTCACCCCCATGGCCACCCGCTTCACCGTGCCGAACAGATTGGCCAGGCAGGGGATGGGGCTGATCGATCCGTCCGGCATCACCGGCTTTTCGAAGATCACCGCCGGCCCGCCGTTGCGCAGCAGCCGGGTCTGGATCTCGGTCATCTCCAGATGGGTCGAGACCGGTTCGCGGACGCGCACCAGCTCGCCCTCGGCTTCCAGCATGTCGATGAAGTCGCGCAGGGACTTGTAGGCCATGGGCCGAGGCTTAATGCGCCGGCCTGTCCGACGCCAGCGCCCAGAGGGGCAGCCGCAGGGCGCGCGTCGCCGCACCCTGTTTGACGCTGTTCAGACGCACCCGGCCCGCCTCCACGCGCCGCTCCTCCTCCGGCGTCAGGTCCATCAGCCGGGCCAGGTCCTCGACCGCCATGCCGCGCGCCTCGCGCCAGCGTCTCAGCCGGGCGCCCATGGCGGCGTCGTCCGGATTGATCCCGGGAAATCCCAGCACCTGGCCCATCGGCGGCTCCTGTCCCTTGGGCGGCCGCGTCTGCGCGCGATCAGCCGGTCACCATTCCTGATCCCATTGGAAGGCGTCGTCCAGCCAGTCGCCCAGCCGGCCGTCCGGCCGCGCCAGGGCGTGGATCCGGTCCATCTCCTCTCCCGACAGCGCGAAATCGAAGATGTCGAAACTCTCGGCCGCCCGGCTTTCCTTCGAGGTGCGCGGGATGGCGATCACTCCCTGCTGGATCAGCCAGCGCAGGGTCACCTGCGCCGCCGTCTTGCCGTGGGCGCGTCCGATCTCAATCAGGGTGGCGTCGTCCGCGACCTTGCCCTGCGCCAGCGGCGACCAGGCCGTGATCGACGACCCGAGCGCCTGCGCCGTTTCCAGAAGCGACTTCAGCTTCAGATAGGGGTGATACTCGACCTGGTTGGTGACCAGCGTCGCTTCCGATGCGGCCTGCGCCCGCTTCCAGTCCGCCGACGGGAAGTTCGACAGGCCGATGGCCTTCGTCAGCCCGCGGTCCTTCGCCGCGTTCAGCGCCCCCAGCGTCTCCTCGAACGACGGGTCGGCCTTCGGCCAGTGCAGCAACAGCAGGTCCGGCGTCGTGCCCAGGCTGGCGGCCGACTCCTCTGCTTGTTTCAGCAGGGCGTCGCGGTGAAAATTCACCACCCAGATCTTGGTCGTCAACCAGACGTCCTCGCGCGCGACGATCCCCGCCTCGATGGCGTCCCGGATGCCCGCGCCGACCGCCGCCTCGTTGTGATAGATCCAGGCCGTGTCGATGTGGCGGTAGCCGACGCGCAGCGCCTCGCGCACCATCCGCCGCGCGTCGTCCGGCGCCAGGTTCCAGGTGCCGAAGCCCAGCAGGGGGATGGCGTGTCCGTCGACGGTCACGGTCGGCTGGTCGGTCATGGGCGGGCTCCGGAGTCTGAAACGGGCGGAACGCCTCAGGTGGGGCCGGGCTCCGCCGGGTCAACCAGCCAGTCGGCGATCTCGTCCCACAGCGGCTCCATGCCGCGCCGGAAGGCGCCCTCGTGGCCGATGCGGCCGACGCCCTGGTCCGCCGGACTGCGGACGATCATCTCGCTCGGCGCATTCGGATAGACCGCCAGCATGTCGGGTGCCGTGCGCGGATTGGCGATCGGGTCGTCGGTGAAAATCCAGCTGCGGATCGGTGCCGTCACCCCCTCGAAGTCGTGCGGCCTCAGCCGGTCGGCCAGTTCGTCGGCGAAGTACCGCGGGTTCAGGCACCAGCGCCGCCAGGTCTCCCAGACCCCGCGCGGCAGGTCCGTACCGCCCCACAGGCCGCCGCCCTTCACATATCCGCGCCGCGCCAGACTCCAGGGCCCGAATCCGAACCAGAAGAACAGCTCCAGCGGGTTGTAGCTGCGGTGGTGCTTGCCCCAGTAGCCCGAGCCGACCGAGACGAAGGCGTGGCGTCGGATGCGGTCGTGATTGTCCATGAAGCCCACGAAATGACCGCCCACGCTGTGCCCCACGTGCCCGATCGGCAGCCCGGGCGCCGCCGCGACCAGGGCGTCCAGCGCCGCCGGCATGTCCAGCCGGCCCCAGTCCGGATAGTCCATCTCCATCGCCGCCAGGTCGTCGGGCCGCGACCCGGCGATGCCGCGGAAGTCATAGGTCAGCGCCGTCAGGCCCCGCGCCTGCATGTGCCGCGCGAACCGCTCGTAGAAGCCCTTGGGAAACCCGGTGCCGGAGCTGATCAGCACCGCCGCGCGCGGTGCCCCGGCCGGGAACAGCCGCGCCGACAGGGCGTGGCCGTCGCGGGCCGAAATGGTCAGGTCGCGCGGGTCCGGGGTCATAGGTCCGTCCTTTTCGGAAACGCACTATGGCCGGATGACGCCGCGTCAGGTCAAGCCCGGGTGCGCCTTCCGCAGCGCCGCCGGCACCACCTTGCGCCAGCGCGCCTTCAGCTCGGTCTCCAGCCAGGCGCGATCGACGCCAGCGATCCGGATCAGCACATAGGACCAGGCCCGGTAGTGGTCGGTCAGGTGGAAGACTTCCGGCTCCATCTCCACCAACATGTCGCGTCGCTCCCGGTCGCCGACATCCAGCGCCAGGCTGGCGTCCTCGGCCCTCAGCCGGGCGAAGAACTTTCCCGCGATCCGCCAGCACGGCTCGCCGTAGGCGGTGCTTCGCTCCGCCCCCGGCAGGGCCATGACCAGGGCGTCGATCTCATCGGCCGTCATGCCGGTCTCCGGTCATGAAAAAGGCCGCCCCCGTGCGGGAAGCGGCCCTTTCCTCCAGGCATTCGCCCGAAATCAGGTGATGTCTTCGTTCAGCAGGCCGACCTTGAAGAAGCCGTTCTCCTGCAGGGTGTTCATCACTTCCATGAAGGCGTTGTACTTCACTTCGGCGTCGGCGCGGATGAACAGGCGCTCTTCACGGCACTCGCCGCCGCCCAAGGCCGCGCACACGTCGGCGGGCAGGGTTTCCAGCGTGGTCGCCTGGTCGGCGATGAACAGCGAGCCCGATTCCTGGATCGTGATGTAGACCGGCTCTTCCGGCTCTTCCGTCGGGGTCGGGTTCGGCGGCGGCAGGTCCAGACGGATCGACACGGTCGCCAGCGGCGCGGCCACCATGAAGATGATCAGCAGCACCAGCATGATGTCGACGAACGGCGTGACGTTGATGTCGCTGTTCTGCTCGACGGTTTTCCCACCGCCCGGTCCGGCCAATTTCGCGCCCATGCGTGGCGTCTCCCGTCAGGCCCGCGCGCGGCAGGCAGGTTGAAGCTTCCGGACGGCTTTGGCCGACCCGGCGCCGCTTGTAAAGCGGTCTCGGGCGACGAACGGTTCCAGCCGGCGGTTTACCCCGGAGGGGCGAACTTTCAGCCGCGCGCCAGGCGCAGGAACCGGTCCATCAGGGCCGGATCGTCCTTGAAGGCACCAGTGAACCGGGTGGTAATGGTCGAAACGTGGCGGTGGTGCACGCCGCGCGTCGTCATACACTGGTGCTCGGCGTCGATCAGGATGGCCGTGCCCTTGGGCGCCAGATGGCTCTCGATCGCCTCGGCGATCTGATTCGTCAGCACTTCCTGGGTCTGCAGCCGCTTGGAGAAGATCTCGACCACGCGCGCCAGCTTGGAGATGCCCACCACCTTCTCGTCGGGCATGTAGGCGACGTAGGCCTTGCCCAGGAACGGCGCCATGTGGTGCTCGCAGTGGCTCTCCACCTCGATCTCGCGCAGCAGGACCATGTCGTCATAGCCCTGCACGTCCTCGAACGTGCGGCTCAGCTCCTTGCCGGGATCGGCGTCATAGCCCTCGAACCACTCGGCATAGGCGTCGACCACGCGCTTGGGCGTGTCCTTCAGCCCCTCGCGGTCCGGATCGTCGCCGGCCCAGGCCAGCAGGGTCCGGACGGCCTTCAGGGCCTCGTCCCGGCTCGGACGGGTCGGGGTGTCGTTGACGCTCACCAGGGTGTGCGCGACGGGGCTTGAGCTCATGGATGTCGTTCAGCGGCCTAGTGGCGCCGGGACGGAGGCCCCGGAAATGACGCGTGCCGCGCTCCCTCAAAGAAGACGACGCCCGGCCTATCGGCGGGCGGCGCTTGACCGCTATATGGGCGACCCCCTCGGTCCTGCAAGAAAACCCACGAACGTCGCATCAATATGTCGCTGGTCCTGTACGACACCCTTCATCGCGAAAAGCGCCTCTTCGAGCCGCGAGACCCGGACCGGGTGACGCTCTACGTCTGCGGCCCGACGGTCTATGACCACGCCCACATCGGCAATGCCCGCCCGCCGGTGGTGTTCGACGTGCTGATCCGCCTGCTGCGCCGGCAGTACGGGGCCGACAAGGTGATCTACGCCCGCAACGTCACCGACGTCGACGACAAGATCAACCAGCGCGCCGCCGCCCTGGGCGTGCCGATCGGAGAGATCACGGCGAAGTACGAGGCGCACTATCTCGAGGACATGGCGCGCCTGAACGTGGCCCCGCCGGACCTCGCGCCGCACGTCACCGACCACATGGACGCCATCGTCCGCCAGATCGCCGCCATCGTCGACGCCGGCTGCGCCTATGCCGCCGAGGGGCATGTCCTGTTCGACGTCTCCAGCTATCCGAACTACGGCCGTCTGTCGGGCCGCAACCTCGACGACATGATCGCCGGCGCCCGGGTCGAGGTCGCGCCCTACAAGAAGAACGCCCACGATTTCGTCCTGTGGAAGCCGTCGAAAGAGGGCGAACCGTCCTGGCCCTCGCCCTGGGGCGACGGCCGGCCCGGCTGGCACATCGAATGCTCGGCCATGATCGAGGAGAACCTCGGCCTTCCCATCGACATCCACGGCGGCGGCATCGACCTGGTCTTCCCGCACCATGAGAACGAGATCGCCCAGGGCGTCTGCGCCCACGGCCACGCCCATGCGGCCGGGGCGCATGGCGAGTACAGCCGCTACTGGATGCACAACGGCTTCCTGACCGTCGACGCCGAGAAGATGTCCAAGTCGATCGGCAACGTCCTGCTGCTGCACGATCTGGTGCAGTCCATGCCGGGCGAGGTCGTGCGCTGGGCGCTGCTGTCGGCCCACTACCGCCAGCCGCTGGACTGGAACCAGGCGCTGCTGGACCAGTCGAAGAAGGCGCTGGACCGGCTCTACGGCGCCCTGCACCGCGCCGCGGCGGTCGACGCCGCCGGCGACGACGCGCCGGAGGACTTCCTCAAGGCCATTCAGGACGACCTGAACACCCCGGGTGCCATGTCGACCCTGTTCGCCCTGTCCAGCGAGATCGAGCGCGGCATGACCTCCGGCGACCACGCCGCCGTCGCCGTCGCCAAGGGCCAGCTCCTCGCGGCCGCGGCGTTCCTTGGCGTGCTCCAGTCCGATCCCGCGGCCTGGCTGGAAGGCGAGGTCGACGACGCCCTCCGCGCCGAGGTCGAGCAACTGCTGACCGAACGCGCCGCCGCCCGCGCGGCGAAGGACTGGCCCGCCGCTGACCGCATCCGCGACCGGCTGAACGCCCTCAGCGTCGTCGTCATGGACGGCCCCGACGGCGCGACCTGGCGGATGAAGTGATCCTCCGTCAGATGACGAAAATGTAAGAAGCCACCGTCGGTGCCCTCGCTAAGGTCCGCGCCGACCAAAGATCCGCCTCCCGGAGCCCCCTGCATGACCTCCCGCCTTCTCGCCGGCGTCGCCGCCCTCAGCCTGCTGCTCGGTGCCGCCTGCGCCTCGGCGCCCTCGCCGGCGTCGGCGCCGCAGCCCGAGATCTCGGCCCAGCGCCTGTCCGACGGCATCCGCACTATCTCCGCCGACGCCTTCCAGGGTCGCTATCCGGGCACCGAGGGCGAGCGCATGACCCTGGCCTGGCTGCAGGCCCAGTACGAGGCCATGGGGCTGCAGCCCGGCGGTCCGAACGGTGAGTGGCTGCAGCGCGTCGAGCTGAAGCGCTACACGCCCGAGGGTGCCGCGACCGTCAGCTGGACCGGACCGGACGGCGCCACGCACGCCCTGGAGCCGGGCAGGGACATCCTCGTGCGCGCCGCCACCAACGACGGCCGCGCCAACGTCCGCGGCGCGGGCGTGGTCTTCGCCGGCTACGGGATCGTCGCGCCCGAGCGGGGCTGGGACGACTACGGGACCCTCGACGTGCGCGGCAAGGTCGTCATCGTCATGCCCGGCGAGCCCGACGGAGAGGTCTTCAACGGCGCCTACACCACCCACCACGCCTCCGGCGCGGCCAAGGCGGATCAGGCCTTCGCCCGCGGCGCGGTCGGCGTGATCACGCTCAATCCGGTGGCGGCCACCGACCCGGCCTGGACCCAGGCGGCGCGCGGCGCGGCCCGCACCCGGGGCTTCACCCCCGGCGCCGCCGACGTGGAGTTCACCGGCTCCATCAACATGGACACCGCCCACGCCATGGCCATGGCGGCCGGCCTCGATCACCAGTCGTTCGCCGGCTACGCCTCCGGGTCGTTCAAGGCGGTGGACCTGGCCGGCGTGAAGCTGGACGTCCAGGCGTCCGAGACCGTCACCACCCTGGTCACCCACAATCTGCTGGCGAAGATCGAGGGGACCGAGCGGCCCGACGAGGTCATCGTCTATTCCGCCCACTGGGATCACGTCGGCGGCGAGGCCCAGCACCCGGACGCGGAGGGCGAGGACAAGATCTGGAACGGCGCCTGGGACAACGCCTCGGGTACGGTGGGCGTGGTCGAGATGGCGCGTGCCTTCGCCGCCGGGCCGCGCCCGGAGCGCACCGTCGTCTTCGCCCACATGGCGGCCGAGGAGATGGGCCTGCTGGGTGCCTACGCCTACGTCGCCGACCCGGTCTATCCGCTGGAGAAGACCGTCGCCGACATCAACATCGACATGCTGCCGCTGTCGCCGCCGACCCGCGACGTCGCCATCTTCGGCAAGGGCCAGAACGACCTCGAGGACCGCCTCGACGTCCTCGCGGCGGCCGAGGGCCGCTACATCACCGACGACCGCCAGCCTGAGCAGGGCTTCTACTACCGCTCCGACCACTTCCCCTTCGCCCGCGCCGGCGTGCCGGCCCTGATGCCGTGGCACGGCGTCGACTGGGACGAGGGCGGGGTGCCGGCGGGCCGCGCCGCCTGGGACGCGAAATTCGAGGCGGACTACCACCAGCCATCCGACGAATGGTCGGCCGACCTCGACTTCCGCTCGGCGGTCGAGAACCTTGACCTGCTGTATCGCCTCGGCTTCGACCTCGCCAACTCGACCGACTGGCCGGGCTGGAAGCCGTCGTCGGAGTTCGGCGCCGTCCGCGCCCGCACGGACGCGGCGCGGCGGTGAGCCTGACCCTGCGGCCCCTGACCGGCGACGGCTCGCCGCCGGTTGAGGGGTCGTATCCGCAGGCGGTGGAGGTCACCGGCGCGACCCGGTGGCTCTTCGTCTCCGGCCAGGTGCCGACCCGGCCCGACGGCGGTCTGGCCGACGACTTCCCCGGCCAGTGCGAACAGGTCTGGGACAATCTCGAGACCCAGCTGCGCGCCGCCGGCATGGCGCTGGACAACCTCGTCAAGGTCACCACCTTCCTCGCCCGTCGCGAGGACGCTGCCGTCAACCGCGCCGTCAGGCTGGACCGCCTTCAGGGCCGCCAGCCCGCCCTGACCGTCATCGTCACCGGCATTTTCGACGAGAGCTGGCTGGTCGAGATCGAGGCGGTGGCCTGCATCTGACCTTCTCCCCTTGCGGGAGAAGGTGGCCCCGCGAAGCGGGGTCGGATGAGGGGTCTCTCCGTCAACGAGATGAGGGGCGAGCGAAGGGTCAACCGTCGGCGCGACCCCTCATCCGTCAGGCTGCGCCTGCCCCCTTCTCCCGCAAGGGGAGAAGGGAAAGCAGATCCCCCATCACGCTGTCGGTCGTCGGCTCCCGCCCCGCGCCCTGACCCGTGCAGGTGAACGCCCGCCCATCGGCGCAGGTGACCCGCAGCGCGTTGAGCGCCCCCGGCAGATCGGCGAACAGCGGGTCGTGCTCGACCTCCGCCAGCCGCACGGACGCGGCGTCCGGCGCTGCGCGCGCCAGCTGACGCACCGTGCCGGTCCCGCAAAAGCCCGCCGTCAGCGGCTGAACCACGCCCGGCTTCGGACCCTGCGGCCCGAACGCCTCGGCCGCCAGGATGGCCAGCTTGGCCGCCGCGTCGCGCCCTGAAAGGTCCGCCGACGGGTCGACTTCGGCCAGCCCCAGAGCCTGTGCCTCGGCCACGGCCTCGTCGAAGTCCGCGCCCTGCGCCAAGCGGTTCAGCAGGAAGTTGACCGTCCCGTTCAGCACCGCCTCGATCGCCACGATCGGCGCATGCGCCCGCGCCGCCCGGACCGTCTCGATCATCGGCGCCCCGCCGCCGACGCAGGCGGCGATGCCCAGCCGGACCCCGCCCCGATGCGCCTGTCGCGCCAGCGGAAACAGGTCCTCGA
The DNA here is from genome assembly GCA_018820275.1 of Alphaproteobacteria bacterium. GTDB lineage: Bacteria > Pseudomonadota > Alphaproteobacteria > Caulobacterales > Caulobacteraceae > Brevundimonas. Next base: position 56,663 of record JAHJOO010000038.1, on the reverse strand, counting down.
CCACCGCCTGCTTGTTCCCGCTGGCCACGTGCACGCCCCGCGACAGCGCCGCCCGCGTCAGCGCCAGCCCGGTCGACGGATCCGACAGCGCGTCCACCAGCACGTCCGGCTCCCGCGCCAGCAGCGCCGCCGGATCGGTCACCAGCAGCCGCACCTCAGGGGCCGGATCGCGGACCTTGCCCGCGTCCTTCACCAGCACGCCCACCACCTCGAACCGCGCGTCGCCGGTCAACCGCTTCAGCACCCCGCCGCCGACCACACCGCATCCCGCCAGCGCCACCCGCAGCGGCCGCACGGTCGCCGCGACGCCGCGCTCCAGTTCCAGCACGCCCATCACGCCGCCTCCGCCGTCTGCAGGGCCGCCACCGCCGCCAGCCCTCGCTCGAGGTCGGCCCACAGGTCGTCCAGATGCTCCAGCCCGACCGACAACCGGACCAGGCCGTCGCCGATCCCCGCCGTCCGCCGCGCCTCCGGTGTCATCGCCAGATGGGTCATCAGCGCCGGATGGGCGATCAGGCTCTCCACCCCGCCCAGAGACTCCGCCAGGGTGAGCACCCCCAGCGGCTCCACGAAGGCCCGAACCGCCTCGATGCCGCCCTCCAGCTCCACGCTCAGCATGGGGCCGAACCCCTTCTGCTGCCGCGCCGCCAGCGCATGCCCGGGATGGCTCTTCAGCCCCGGATGGTGCACCGCCTTCACCCCCGGCGCCCGCTCCAGCCGTTCGGCGATCTCCAGCGCGCTGGCCTGCTGCCGTTCGACCCGCACGAACAGGGTCCGCAGCCCGCGCAGCGTCAGCCAGGCGTCGAACGGTGCCCCCGTCACGCCCGTCGCATTGGCCCACCAGGCCGTCTCGGCATGCACCTCGGCGTCCGCGCTGATCACCGCCCCGCCGACCACGTCCGAATGGCCGTTCACGAACTTGGTGGTCGAATGCACCACCACGTCTGCGCCCAGGGCGATCGGGATCTGCAGCGCGGGCGACAGGAAGGTGTTGTCCACCACCGACCGCGCGCCGACCGCCCGGGCGCGGCGACAGATGTCGGCCACGTCCACCACCCGCATCAGCGGGTTCGACGGCGTCTCGATCAGCACCAGTCGCGGCTTCAGCGCGAAGGCCCGGTCCAGCGCCTCCGGGTCGCCCTGATCGACGAAGGCGACGTCGAAATGACCCTTGCGCGCCCGGGCCGACAGGAGCCGGTGCGTGCCGCCATAAAGATCATGGGGCGCGATCAGCAGGTCGCCGGGGTTCAGCGGGCTCAGCGCCAGATCCAGCGCCGCCATGCCGCTGGACGTCACCACGCAGCCGGCGCCGCCCTCCAGCTCGGCCAGCGCCCCGGCCAGCAGATCGCGCGTCGGATTGCCCGAGCGCGTGTAGTCGTGCGCCCGCTTCCCATCCAGCCCGTCGAAGCTGAAATTGGCCGACAGGCAGATCGGCGGAATGACCGCGCCGTGGGCGGCGTCGGTGTCCACCCCATGGCGGACGCAGGCGGTTTGCGGGGACTGGCTCATGCGGCGAACTCCGGACAGGCGGGGAGGGGGAGGAGGGCGGTCCGAAGCGCGCGGCCGACGACCTCGCGCTCCTTCAGAAAGGCGTCGTGGCCGAACACGCTGGGGGCCTCGACGAACCGGCACAGGTTCGATGCGCGGGCGGCCAGCTCGTGCAGGTCCGCGATCGGGACCAGCCGGTCGTCGGTGAACCCGACCACGGTCAGGGGGCCGGCGACGCGCTCCGGCTCGACCGCGTGCCGGTCCAGCGAGTCGGTCAGGATGATCTGACGCTGCGCGTCGGCGCGCGCTGCATGGGCCTCGCCCCGCGCGATCAGCCAGTCGCAGACCGGATGCGGCGCGCCGACCACCGCCGGCGGGGGCGCGCCCCCGAAGCGCAGGCCCAGCTCCTCCGTCGTGCGATAGGTCGTCATGGCCAGCTGGCGGGCGAGACTCAGCGCCTCGGCCTCGCGCCCCGCTTCCCGGCCCAGCTCCAGGATGCGCCGCTGCACGCCGCGCCAGGCCGTGGCCGTCGGATGCGCCCGATGCGGCGCCGACAGGGCCACCAGCCGCCCGATCCGCTCGGGGAACAGCTCCGCGAAGGCGAGGCCGACGCAGCCGCCGTAGGAGGCCCCGACGAAGGCGTCCGCCCGCGTCCGCCCCAGCGCGTCCAGCGCCGCCGCGATCGCCCGGGCCTGATCCTGCGTCGTGACCGGACGGTCTGGGGCCGCTCCGGCGGCGGGCAGCCAGTCGATCGCCAGCACCGCGAGCCGGTCGGTGTCCACCGGCGCGCCGGGCCCCACGGCCCACTCCCACCAGCCGCGGCGTCCCGCGTCGCTGGCCGGCGCACGGTCCGCGGAGATGCCGCCGGCCACCACCACCAGCGGGCCGTCGGCGCGGCCGGTCAGCCGGGCGTAGGCGGTCCCGCCGCCGGGCAGGGCGACGTCGAAGTCTCGGAAGTCGGAAAGTCTCGCCACGGTCTCGCACGGTCCCGCTCACCGAGCACCCGTGCGGATGGAGAAGACCCGTGAAGTCGCCGGGCCGCGCAAGGCGACCGTCGCTTCACTCATCTCTCGCGGACTGAAGAAAGTCCCCGCAGGAGTTGGCACCGTGTCGGACCTGGGTGGGTCCGGTCGGTTGCCCCGGCGTCAAAGGGCCTATCCCTCAGCCGGTCTTGATGAGTGCCCCTACGCTGGCGGACGCGGCCGGGGGCCGTCAAGCCCCCGGCGGAAAGATTCAACGCGTGGTCGACTCCCGGATAAGGGCTTCTGCCTGCGCGATGGCGTCGGCCTCGGTGATCTCGCCCGACTGCACCCTGTCGGCCAGGTCCATCAGTTCCGGCCCGGTGACGGCCCCGGCCTGCGGCTCCTCCTGCAGATGGATCCCGTCCCCGCGGGCGATGGCCGCGTCCCAAGCGTCGCGCACGGCGGCCCAGTACCCCTGCGTCGCCGCCCAGTAGTCCTCGCCCGCTTTCGGATCGAAACCGTCGAACCGGCGGTAGGAATTGACCACGTCCTCGTGCACCACGACGGTGAGTTCGCCTTCCGAGCCCTGCGCCGGCTGCATCTTCAGATTGTCCTGAATATGGACCCAGCCCCACGGCGTCAGGGCGTGGCGGTTCACGCCCAGATAGCGGTCGTAGACCGGGCTGCGGATCGCGTCGCGGCGGGCCAGCGGCCGCCAGGACGGGGCCGAGACCCATTCGGCCAGCCCGTTCGCGTGGCTCCACCTGCCGACGCCGCCGTACCGCGGGCTGTCGTCGGTCTGCCAGACCGTCTGCGACCAGGCCCCGGCACGCTCGGATTCGCCGACCGGGGTCAGGGTCCAGGTGTTCGGTCCGGCGTAGGTCAGCACCGAGGCGGGTTGCCAGACCCAGTCCTGACGCCAGTGCTTGATCACGTGCATCTGGCCCTCGTGCTCCATCACCAGGATGTGCTGCAGGCTGATCCTGTCGCCGGTGTCATAGACCACCCGCACGATCTCGTGGCCGCCCGACGCCTTGGGCGCCAGCGGCGCGTAGCCGTCGACGAAATTGACCGTCTCGCGCATGTCGAAGCGGACGTTGAAGTCGCCGACCTGACTCAGGATCGCCTTGCGGTCCTGCTCATAGGCGGCGTGTTCGGCCGTGTTGGCCGCGGGCGCCTGAGCCACGGCGAGGGCAGGGATGGCGGTGGTCGCCAGACAGGCGGCGATCAGAAGGGCGCGCATGAAGCGTCTCCAATAATGCGAGGCAGTCGCGTTATCACGACATGTCGGAAAGAGGGCAAGCCCGGTCAAAGCCGGAAGGTCAGCGAGAGTCCGACGTTTCGCCCGGGCTGGGTGTAGGCGTCCCTGATCGCCGAGGTGGACGACACGCCCCGCACGTCGCTCCACCAGGCGTAGGTTTCGTCCGTCAGGTTGAACACGCCCGCCCGCAGCGTCGCGTGGTCGGTCAGGTGCAGGTAGGCGGTCAGGTCCAGCAGGGTGAAGCTGTCGCCTGCGTGGCAGTTGGGCGCGCAGGCCAGGCCGGCCAGATCCCCGGCATCCTTCGCGTCGGACCAGGTCACGATGGCCTGTCCGCCCCAGGTCCCGGAGGGATCGTTCCAGCCAAGCCCCCCGACCACCTTGACCGGATCGATGGTCGTCAGCGGCACGGTCGTGCCGCCCGACGTCTGGTCGCCGTCGGCCCAAGCCGCCGAGAAGCGCGCGCTCAGGCCGCTGTCCCACAGCACGTCCGCGCGTGCCTCGACGCCCGACACCTCGACCTCGGTGAAGTTGACGAACTGATAGACCGCCGGGTCCGCCGGGGTGAACGCGCCCGACACGACCTGCTGGCTGATGAAGTCCTCGTAGTCGGACCGGAAGGCCACGACCTGACCGGCAAGGCGGCCGCCGAACAGGTCGACGTCGCGCACGCGGGCACCCAGCTCCAGGCTGGTGCTGGTCTCGGGCTTGAGGTCGGGGTTCGGCACCGAGACGTAGCCGAAGGCGGGATTGGAGAATCCGTTGTTCACCTGCGACGGCGTCGGCGCCTTGAACCCCGCGCCATAGCTGCCGAACAGGCTGAAGGTGTCGCTGGCCCACCAGACCACGCCCAGCTTGGGCGACAGGCGGTCGCCCGACTGATCGGCCCGGGCCCCCGTGTACAGCGGGTCGTCCTTCGTCGTCAGCGCATAGGAATCGAACCGCAGCGCCGGGATGATCCGCAGGTCGCCGCCCCTCAGAACGATCTCGTCCTGCACGAACACGCCGGACAGGCGATAGTCGGTCTCGGGGAAGGGGCTGGACGGGAAGGTCTCGCCGAACGGCGGCACCGTGCCGTCGCGGATGCCGATCTGGGTCGTTTCGGACCAGTCGCCGCCGAAGGTCAGGCGGTGCGTCGTCCCGCCGAGGTCCAGGGTCTTCACCCCCTCGGCCCCGACGCCGATCACCGCGTTGTCGAAGTGATTGTCCCGCGTGCGGTCGACCGCCGGGGTGCGATCCTCGAAGGTGAACTGCCGCGTCTCCGACGTCTGCCGATAGGCCGTCACCTGTCCGCGATCGAGACCCAGCACGCCGTCGAAGCGCCAGTCCGCGGCGATCCGCTCGCGGGTCGTCTCGTCGTCCGCGCGCAGGTCCAGAACCGAGGCGCTGCGGCCGCTCAGCACATTGGCCGACACGTCCGCCTCATAGGCGTCCCAGGTCAGCCGCAGGCGGTGCCCCGGCGCGACGTCCCACACCGCCTTGGCCAGCAGGGCCTCGGTCGACCCGTCCTGCGGATTGGCCGTGGTGCGCAGCGCGCCCTCGACGTCGTTCGTGCCCGCGGTCTCGGTCTCCGAGACGTCGCGCGTCGTGTAGGCGATCAGGCCCGAAACCGCGCCGACCCGTCCGGCGGTCGAGAAACCCCACGTCCGGCCGTCGTCGGCGGAGTTGTAGGCCAGCCGCCCGCGCGCGGCGAAGTCGCGCCCGCCGGTCAGCAGGTCCGCCGGATCCTTCGTCGTGAACACCACCGCCCCGGCCACGCCGTCCGAGCCGTATAGCGCCGAGGCCGGGCCGCGCAGGATCTCGACCGACTTCATCAGCTCCAGATCGGCATAGCCGCCGCGGCCGACGCTCTGGGCGCCGAAGACGAAGCCGTCGGCCAGGCGCACCCCGTCCACGACCATCAGCACCCGGTCGCCGCCGAGGCCGCGGATCACGAAGCCCTCGTTGCCGGCCCGCCCCGTGCTTCCCAGCGCCGCGCCGAACCGCGCCGGCTGGCTGGGCACGCTGACGCCCGGCTCGAACCGGACCAGATCCTTGATGTCGGTGTACAGGTTCGCCTCGATCTCGCGGTCGGTGATGACGCTGACCGTGGCCGGCGCCTCGTCCACGCGCGTCGCCGTGCGGGTCGCGCTGACGGTGATCGGGGCCACCTCGGTCACCGGCGGCTCCTGCGCCTGGGCCAGCGCGACGCCGGGCAGGGCCACGACGGCGACGACGGCGGTGGTGGTCAGAAGACGGATGTTCATGTGCGGAGCCCCGGGGAGGTGAAACCAAGGCGGCGGCAATTACTGCGAACGATTATCAGGATCAATCGCAATTCGACTCCGTCCGCGAACCGCCAGTGCGGCGACGCGTTGTCGCGGCATGACCCGTCTCCTGATCCTGAGCGCCTTCTTCGCCGTCGCCGCCTGCTCGCAGGGGGAGGACCCGGCCGGGCCCGCGGCACCCGCCCCCGTCCCGCCGGTCGACGGCGAAACCTCAATGCCCGGCCCCGTTGCGGGCAATTTCGTGGGAGCCTGGGCCGCCCGTCCGGAATGGTGCGCCAACACCGCCGGGGCGGAACGGCCGATCCGCATCACGACGACGCGGTTCGAAGGCTATGAGAACAGCTGCCGCATCGACGAGGTGCGCCAGATGGGCACGGCCTACGAGGTCCTGCGCACCTGCACGGGGGAGGGCATGACCACGCAGGAGCGGGTGCGCCTGCGCGTCGCCGACGACCGCATGACGATGAGCTGGCCGGATCGCGCCGGCGCGGACTCCGTGGCGTTCGTGCGCTGCCCGGCGGCGTCCGCCGACCTTCCGCCCCAGCCCGCGCCGCCGCCGCTCCCGCTCCCCGCCCCCGAACCGACGGGCTGACCGGTCAGCTGAACAGGAAGTTCATCACGTCGCCGTCCTTGACGATGTAGGACTTGCCCTCGGCGCGCAGCTTGCCCGCCTCGCGCGTCTTCGCCTCGCCGCGCAGGGCGACGTAGTCGTCGAAGGCAATGGTCTCGGCCCGGATGAAGCCCTTCTCGAAGTCGGTGTGGATCACGCCCGCGGCCTGCGGGGCGGTGTCGCCGACGTGGATGGTCCAGGCGCGGGCCTCCTTGGGTCCCACGGTGAAGTAGGACTGCAGCCCCAGCAGGGCGTAGGCCTCGCGGATCAGGCGGTTCAGGCCGGGCTCGGCCAGCCCCAGACCCTCCAGGAATTCCATCTGCTCGGCCTCGTCCAACACCGCCAGCTCGCTGTCGATCTTGGCCGAGATGACGACCGTATTGGCGCCGTCGGCCCGGGCGCGCTCGGCGACCATTTCGGACAGGTCATTGCCCTTGTCGGCCGAGCCCTCGTCGACGTTGGCGACGTACAGGGCCGGCAGGGCGGTCAGCAGCTGCAGCATGTCCCAGGCCTTCCGGTCTTCCTTCGACACCTCGGCCGTCCGCGCCGGCTTCCCGGCGTTCAGCTGCGCCAGCGCCAGGTCGACCAGCTTCAGGTTCAGCTGCTGCTCCTTGTCGCCGCCCTTGGCGCGCTTCTCCATCTGCACGCGCCGCCGCTCCAGGCTCTCCATGTCGGCCAGCATCAGCTCGGTCTCGATGATCTCCAGATCGGCGACCGGATCGATGCGGTCCTCGACGTGGGTGATGTCGTCGTCGATGAAGCAGCGGGCCACGAAGGCCACCGCGTCGCAGTCGCGGATGTTGGCCAGGAACTGGTTGCCCAGCCCCTCGCCCTTCGACGCGCCGCGCACCAGACCCGCCACGTCGACGAAGGTGATGCGCGCCGGGATGATCTCCTTCGAGCCGGCGATTTCGGCCAGCACGTTCAGGCGCGGCTCGGGCACGGCCACGTCGCCGGTGTTCGGCTCGATGGTGCAGAACGGATAGTTGGCGGCCTGCGCCGCCGCCGTCTTGGTCAGGGCGTTGAACAGGGTGGACTTGCCGACGTTCGGCAGGCCGACGATCGCGACTTTCAGGGCCATGGGATCCGGGTCTTTGAAGGAAGCGCGAGCCTTTAGAGCATGAATGCGCCGGACGGAACCGCCATGGCTCGCGTCAGGGCGCCGGCGCCCGCCGCACCGGAACCTGCAGCGACATCTCCCGGCCGCTCTCGAAGGTCAGCGTCATCGATACCCGCTCTCCGTCGACCAGCGGCCCCTTCAGCCCGACCAGCATAAGATGGTCCTGCCCCGGGGCCAGCCGCACCCGCTCGCCCTGCGGCAGCGGCAGCCCGTCCGGAAGGGGCGTCATGCGCATGATGCCGCCCTCGGTTGAGACCTCGTGGATCTCCCCGGCCTCGGCGGCCGGCGAGGTCAGCGAGGTCAGACGGTCGGCCCGCCCCAAGGCGCGGAACTCGCCGAAGCAGCCGCCCGCGCGGGCGCCGTTGGGCGTGGCCCGGCACCAGACGTCGGTAACCTCGACGCCGACGGTGACCCCGTCGGTCGCTTCGGAGACCCGCGCCGACGACGAGGGCTCCCCGCATGCCGCCAGCGCGGCCAAGGGGGCGGCCATCAGGAGAGTTCGGAACATGGTCAGGTCCTTCACGTCGCGGCCCTCCTGCGGATCATCCTCCAGGCGCGGTCCAGCGCCAGGACCGCCAGCAGGCTGAGGCCGGTCAGAGGATAGAGGATCGAGAACGGGATCACGATGCCCAGGACCGCGGCACGAACGCGCGGTCCGGGCGGTGCCGTCGGCGCACCCAGCTTCCCTTTCGGCCGGCGCCTCCACCACATCATCAGCGCCGAGATCGCCAGGATCCAGACCGCGACGCAGGCCGACAGCATGATCCAGCGGTTCACCTGGCCGTACTGCCGCCCCTCGTGCACGGCGATGCCCCACTCGAAGGCGCGCGCGCCGACGCCGAACTGGTCCGCCGTGACGTCGGCCAGCACCCGGCCGTCTGCGGCCATGTAGATCAGGCGCGCGTCCTCGGCCGCCCGGTTCTGGAAGGCCGCCGTCACGGCCCGCTCGGGCGTGGCGGGCAGGCCGATCAGATAGGGCTTCGCCAGACCCGCCGTCTCCACCGACGCGACCAGGGCGGTCAGGTCCGGCGCGGCCCCCGATGCGGGCAGGGCGGCGCGCTCCATGGCCCATCCGGCACCAGGCACGGCATGTTCCGCATGTTCCCAGTCCTGCGCCGCGGGGGCCGCCGGACGGCCGAAGCCCGCCTCGCGCACCGCCCCCATGATCCCGTCGCCCCAGACTGCTGACCACGGCATTCCGGTGAAGGCCAGGAAGAAGATCACGCCTCCGGCGTACAGCCCCGTCACCGCGTGCAGGTCGCGCCAGAACGGTCGCCCGGCCCTGGCCTTGACGGTGACGAGGCCCGCTTCGCGCTTGCGCGGCCACCAAAGGAAGATGCCCGTAGCGACCAGGATCATGGTCCAGCCTGCCACGACCTCCACGATCAGGTTCATCTGCGGGCCCGCGATGACCAGCGAGTGGAGGCGCTTCACCGTCTCGGAGATGCCGCCCACGGGGCGGTCGCCGGTGACGCGCGCGTCCGCCGGATCCACGAAGACCACACGCTGCGATCCATCCGGCCGCTCGACCGTGACCTGCACCGCGCGATCCGGTCGATCCGGGACCAGCACCGTCGCCGCCCGGCCCGGCACGGCGGTGGTCGCCGCCGCGATCCAGTCCGCCGGCGCGCTGGCCGCCGGGCGCGGCTCGACCACGGCTACCGACCGCGTCTGCCAGTCGTCGATCTCGGCCTTGAACAGATAGATGCCGCCGGTCAGCGCCATCAGCATCAGGAACGGCAGCACCAGCAGCCCGGCATGGAAATGCCAGCGCCACACCGCGCGATAGGCGCCGGAAAGCGGGGCGGCCGCAGCCGCCCCCGTCTCGCCCGGGCCGGTCACAGCGCCCACCGGACGCCGACGAACACCGAACGGCCCTCGCCGGGCCAGAACACCGCGGTCGACGCCGTCCGCGCGTCCGTGACGGCGCTGAAGTTCGACACATAGCGCTCGTCGAACAGGTTCCGGGCGTCGACGAACAGGGCGACCCCGTTCGGCAGGGTCCACCCCGCGCCCAGATTGGCGACGGTGTATCCCGGGGCCTTCAGCGTGTTCTGGTAATCGACCCAGCTGTCGGACGGCGTCCACTCGAGGTTGGGCGCGACGAACCAGCCCGACGGATGATCATAGCGCAGCTCGGCGCGGTACATGTGCGGCGGGACCAGCGGCAGATCGTTGTCGCCGTAGGCGACGTCCCCCTCGAAGTAGAAGTCCGACAGGGTGTAGGTCTGGCGCAGGCGCCAGCCGGGCGCGAAGCGCCAGTCCAGCCCCGCCTCGATGCCCTGGTGCACGGTCCGGTCGGCGTTGAAGGTGGCCGCCGGGATGCCCAGGCCGGGGTTGACGACGTAGTTCAGCAGTTCGTTCTCCAGCTCGGCGCGATAGACGGCCACGTCCCAGCTGAAAGCGGCGGTGCGGCCGCGGACGCCGGCTTCCCAGGTCCACGCCTCCTGCGCCTCGATCGGGGCGAAGCCGGTGGCCACGGGCGACAGGGAGCCGAAGTTCGGCGGTTCCACGGAGCGGGTGACGTTCGCATAGGCCTGAGCACCGGAGGGGCCCTCCCACAGGAGGCCCACGCGCGGCGCAAACCAGTCGTAGTCCTTGCCCAGAGTCTGGTCGAAGCTGGACGGCACGCCGGGCAGGGCGAAGCGCTGGAAGTCCCGCTCGGCCCGGCCCCAGGCCCCGCCGGCGACCAGGGCGACCTTGTCGGTGACGAACAGCCGGCCCTCGGCGAAGACGTCCACGGCCTGGGCGTTCTGGCGCGCCTTGGCCGTCGGCGCCCCGCTGGAGCCATTGACGTTGACGAACTGCAGGGCGTCCAGGTCGCCCGAGCGGAACCAGACGCCGCCGAAGGCGTCGGCGCGCAGGCCGAACAGCGTCCCCTCCCAGTCCAGCCGGCCGAAGACGCCGTAGTTGCGGCTCTGCTGGTCGATGACCTGGAAGATCGGGTGATGCAGGTCCTTCCACGTCCCGTAGACCGCACCTTCGAACAGCAGGCCGGGCGACAGCCGCCAGCGCGTCGACAGCGTGGTGCGCACCGAGGCGTAGTCGCGCTGATAGCTGTTGGCCCGGTTCGCCGCGGCCGCGACGGTCGGCGTGGTCAGGGCCTGGTTCAGCGTCAGCGAGCCCGGGATGTCCTGATGGATGTAGGCACCCTGCACGATCAGCCGGGCCTCGCGGTCCTCGCCGAAGCTGCGGCCGAGGTTCAGCGTCACATACTGCTGCTGCCCCTCCGAACGCTCGCGCCAGCCTTCGGCCGTGACGCCGGTGACGCCCACAAAGGCGTCCCAGTCGCCGTGCAGGCCGGCCACCTCGGCGTGGACCCGCGCGGTCTCCCACGACCCCAGCTCGGCCCTCAGCGCCACGGTCTCGCGCGCCGTGCGGCCGTTCGGGGTCACCAGATTGATCGCCCCGCCCAGCAGGGCGCCGCCGAAGCGCAGGGCGTTCCCGCCCTTGTAGACCTCGGTGTACCGGGCCAGCAGCGGGTCGAACATCTGCACGTCCCCGAAGCCGTCGGCCTCGTTGAACGGGATGCCGTCCTGCGCCACGAACAGGCCGCGCAGGTGGTTGGCGTTGCCGATGCCCGAGCCGCGGATCGCAATGCGCACGTCGCCGCCCCACTTCTTCTGGGCATAGACGCCGGGCACGTCGCGCAGGGCGTCAGCGACGTTGGGGGCGTAGCGGTCCTGCAGGCTTTCGGCCGAGACCACGGCCACCGCGCCGGGCGTGCGCGACAGGCGGCGGCGCGCCTCGGCCACGACCGGCGGGTCCTCGGGGTTGCGCGCCCCGGTGACGATGACTTCGTCGACCTGGAAGACGGGGCCCGCGGCTTCCTGGGCAAGGGCGGGCGCGGCGACGCACGCCAGGACGGCCGCAGACGCGGCGGACAGAAGACGGATTTTCATTGGGATTTTTCCTGAAGAGTCACGGACGCGCGCGGCCGTTCAGGCCGGGCGCGGGGCTTGCGTGGGGGTCTTCAGGCGTGGGGCGGGGCGGTCGAGGGCGGCCGCGGCGGGGCGCGGGCGGGGGGCAGGCGCAGCGTCGTCGACGCCGGGGCCGGGACGACCGTCGCGGTCAGGACCGGGGCGGCGGGCGCCTCCGGCGCGGCCGGCAGGATCGCGGGCGGCGGCAGGACGCAGGCGGCGCAGGACGGCGCGTCCGAGGTCCGCTCGACCTGACCCGTCTCCGGGTCGATGACGACCGTCTTCGGCCCCTCGGTCGAGCACAGGATCAGCGGCATGCCCGGTTGGGCCGCCGCCTGGGCCGCATAGGGGAACAGCGCGCCCCACACGACCGCGAAGGTCGCCGCCAGGATGGCGACGGCCTGCAGGCCGGTCAGGTTCCGAAAGGCGCGGGTGTCCACGAAACGGCCTTAGCCTGACCCTGAAAGCCGGGCAACGGGTCCGGCGGTCGCGGACGGCTCGACTTCGCGCAGGGCGCGTGGGACGGTTCCGCTTCGCAGGTGTGTGGGAGTGCGGGATGATGATGCGACGGACCTTGCTGGCGGGCGCCGCCCTTGCGTTGATGGCGGGCGCGGCCACGGCTCAAGAAGCCCAGATCGACACCCGGCCCGGCGGGCCCGAGCGGGTCGACCTGACCATCTATCAGGGCAACGTCACCCTGGTGGAGGACGTGCGCGGCCTCAACATCCCTGCCGGTCGGTCGCGCCAGGAGTTCCCCGGCGTCTCCGCCTCCATCCGGCCCCAGACCGTCAGCCTGACGGGCCGCGGCCTCGAGGTGGTGGAGCAGAATTTCGACTACGACCTGCTGACCCCCGACAAGCTGATGCAGAGCGCCGTTGGGCAGGAGATCGGCCTCGTCCGCATCAACCCCGGCACCGGTCGGGAGGAGACCCAGCGCGCCACCGTGCTGGCCGCCAATGAGGGCGTGGTCCTGCGCATCGGCGGGCGGGTCGAGGTGCTGCGCGACGACGGCGTGCCGACGCGCGTCATCTTCGACGAGGTGCCGGCCAACCTGCGCCCCCGCCCCACGCTCAGCGTGACGCTGGACGCCGAGGGCACCGGTCGCCGCGACGTGACCCTGACCTATCTGACCTCCGGCCTCAGCTGGACCGCCGACTACGTCATGCGCGTGGACGAGCGGACCTCGACGCTGGATCTGGTCGGCTGGGTGACCATCACCAACCGGTCGGGCGCCACCTTCGCCGACGCCGAGACGCGCGTCGTGGCCGGCGACGTCTCCGACGGCGGCAACTATCGCGGCAACGGCGTCGCCGCGTCGGACGACCAGTCGCTGGGCGACTACTACGTCTATCCCCTGCCCGAGCGGGTGACCGTCGCCAACAACCAGAACAAGCAGGTCGGCCTGCTGGACGTCTCCGGCGTCGCCACCACCAAGCGCTATCGGTGGGAGACCTACGGCTTCTCCACGCAGCCGCAGCCCCAGGCCGTCGAGGTCGCCTACCTCTTCGCCAATGGCCCCATGAACGGCCAGAACCGCTCCCTGCCGGCCGGCACCATCCGCGTCTACATCAACGATGCCTCGGGCGAGCCGCGCTTCATCGGCGAGGATTCGATCGACCACACCCCCGCCGGCTCCGACCTGGCCATCACCACCGGCGAGGCCTTCGACGTCACGGTCCAGCCGCGTCTGGTGACGGAGGAACGGGTCTCGACGCGCATCGTCGACTATTTCCGCACGCGCCGCTCGGTCGAATACACCCTGCGCAACGCCCGTCCGGAGCCGGTCACCATCGAGGTCCGTCAGGGCGGCCTCGGCCGCGACACCGAGATCCAGCAGCAGAGCCACCCCGGCGTGCTGGAGGATTCCCGCACCATCGTCTGGAAGGTGCAGGTCCCGGCCAACGGCGAGGTCAGGCTGACAGCGACAATCGAGACGGGCGGCTGAGATGCGCGCCGCCCTGATGGCGGCGACGGCGCTGTTCAGCCTGCTGGCCGCGCCGGCGCTCGCCCAGACCGTCTCCACGTCCGAGAAGGCCGACACGGCTACGGTGGTCATCTACCGCGACCAGCCGGTCGACACTGTCGAACTGATGGAGCGCTCGCGCCAGTCGTGGAGCCGACTGGACCGCGAAGGTCTGGCCCTGATCGTCGAGACGCGCACCATCGACGTGCCGGCCGGCGACGCCGTGATCCGTTTCGAGGGCGTCTCCACCGGCATCGTGCCGCAGAGCGTGACCATCGAGGGCCTGCCCTCGGCGGTGCTGGAGCAGAACGCGGACTTCGACCTGCTAACGCCCGGCGCGCTGCTGGACAAATCTATCGGCGACAGTGTCACGGTTGTGCAAACAAATCCGGCCACCGGCCGGGAGGAGGTCCGCACCGCCGTGGTCCGCTCCGGCGGTGCCGGGGCCGTGCTGGAGATCGACGGGCGGTATGAGGCCCTGTCCTGCTCCGGCCTGATCCAGCGGGTGATTTTCGAGGATGTGCCGGAGGGCCTGTCCGACCAGCCGAGCCTGTCGATCCGCACGCGCTCGGACGCGCCCGGTCGCTACACCGTGACGCTCGCCTACCTCTCGACGGGTCTTCAGTGGTCCACCGACTACGTCGCGCGGCTGTCGCCGGACGGGAGGACCCTGGACCTGACCGGCTGGCTGACCCTGGCCAATTTCGGCGGGACCAGCTTCCCCGACGCCCCGGTGCAGGTGGTGGCCGGCGACCTGCAGACCACGGGCCGCAGCGTCCCGGTCGACCCCGTCCTGCGCCGTCGCAGCCCCGGCTGCTGGCCCCAGGATACGACGACCAACGGCGTCAACCCGGACATGAAGGACGCCTATGGCGACTACCCCGTCGCCGTGCCCGCGCCCCCGGCCCCGCCCCCGCCGCCTGCCATGGCCCGCGCTCCAGAGACTGAGGTGTACGACATCGTCGTCACCGGCAGCCGGATCGCCGAGCAGGGCGAGCTCGGCGACTACAAGATCTTCACCCTGCCGTCGCCGACCACGGTCGCCGCGCGCCAGACCAAACAGGTCCGCTTCCTCGAGCGGACCGCGGTGCCCTACGATCGCGTCAACCGCCAGTGGCTCCGCACGCTTTGGGAGGAGCCGGGCGAGACCGAGACCTCCACGCCCCGCGTCGTCTTCCGCCTGCGCAACACCGAGGCCGGCGGCCTGGGCCTCGCCCTGCCGGGCGGGAACTGGAGCCTGCGCCAGATCCTGCCGGACGGTCGCTCGGTCCTGGCGGGCGAGGCGGAGACGGAGGATCGCCCTGTCGGCCTGCCCCTGGAGTTGACCCGAGGCGACGCGTCCGACGTCGAGGTCCGCACCCGCGTTACCGGCGACGGCGAACGGACGCGTCGTGCCCTCACGACGCAATGGCGCGAGGTCGAGGTCGTCGTCTCAAACTTCGGCGGCGACGCCGAGACGGTCGAACTGATCCCGATGGAGTTCGGCGAAACCGGCTTCCGCATCACCCGCCAGAGCCTGCGCAGCGCCGTCACAGAGTCCGGCTGGCCTGCCTGGACCCTGACCGTCCCGCCCGAGGACAGCGTGACCCTGACCTACCGGTACGAGGTGACGGAGTAGGGGGTCACTCCCCTTGGGCAGCCTGCCGCGGGCTGAATTTCGGCGCGGGGGCCAGCCGCAGCACCTCGGCCTGATAGCGCTCGTCGTTGCCGGCCACGAGGAAGGGCAGGGCGTCGGCGCAGGCGTTCAGCAAGGCCTCCAGCCACGGCTTCTCCGCCTTGTGGAAATCGCTCAGCACGTGGCCGTGCACCAGCTCCGGCCGCCCCGGGTGCCCCACGCCCATCCGCGCCCGGCGGAAGTCCGGGCCCAGCTGGCTGATCATCGAGCGGATGCCGTTCTGTCCCGCCGCCCCGCCGCCGGTCTTCATGCGGAAGCGGCCGGGGGCCAGGTCGATCTCGTCGTGGAACACCACCACGTCCGCCGGCGGCACCTTGTAGAAGCGCGCCGCCTCGCCGACCGCCCGCCCGCTCTCGTTCATGAAGGTCTGCGGCTTCATCAGCAGGATCTTCGTCCCCTCGACCTCGCCCTCGGCGATCACCGACTGGAATTTCGCCCGCTCGGCCCCGAACCGCCAGCGACGCGCGATCGCGTCGGCGGCCATGAAGCCGATGTTGTGGCGGTTGCCTTCGTACTTGGCGCCCGGATTGCCCAGGCCGGCGAGGATCAGCATGCGTCACGTCCGCA
This sequence comes from Alphaproteobacteria bacterium, assembly GCA_018820275.1. GTDB lineage: Bacteria > Pseudomonadota > Alphaproteobacteria > Caulobacterales > Caulobacteraceae > Brevundimonas. The sequence goes on along the minus strand of JAHJOO010000038.1, from coordinate 40,833 downwards.
AAGAAAAACGGCCCCGTCGTCGCCGACAGGGCCGTCTTGATACCAGATCGGGGGCCGGATCAGCCTTCCGAAGCGTCTCCGTCGGCCTGCTCCGAGGCCGGAACCTCGGCGGCGGCCTCGGCCTGCTCCTCGGCGATGGCCTCCTCGATCTCGTCGGCGGCCTTGGCGGCCGAAGAGGTCTTGATCGAGGCGATCACGAAATCACGGTCGGTGATGGTGGCTTCCACGTCCGACGGCACCTTGACGTCCGACCAGCGGATGGTGTCGCCCAGCTTGTGGTTGGCCAGATCGACGACCAGGTCTTCCGGGATGTGGTCGGCGCGGACCAGGATCTCGACCGAGTGGCGGACGATCTCCAGAGAGCCGCCCTGACGGAAGGCCTTGCACTGGTCTTCGTTGATGAAGTGCACGGGCACTTCGATCTTGATCGTCTGCTTCTCGTCGACCCGCATCAGGTCGAAGTGCAGCGGACGGTCCGACACCGGGTCGAACTGCACGTCCTTGGCGATGACCGGCTGGGTTTCCTCGCCGTACTTCAGCGTGACCAGGTGGCCCAGCAGCTTGCCGGTGTACAGGTTCTTGCGGAAGTCCTTCTCGTTGACCGAGATGGCGACCGGCGCCTTGCCGCCGCCGTACAGGACGCCGGGAACCGCGCCGGTGCGACGGGCCGCGCGGGCGCCGCCGGTGCCGGTGTTTTCACGAACGTCCACGTTCAGGATGATCTCAGCCATCTGGCCTGCCTCAATGACGAACACCGCGCGGACTGTCCGGCCCGCGCGGCGGGGAATGATCCCTCGAATTCAAGAGCGCGGGCTAATACACGCACCCGTGGCCCGGCGCAACCGGCCCGTTGAGCCCGATCCGCCGGGAGGGCTCGCGGCGCGATCCCTGCGGCGACGATCAGGCGTCCGCAGCCGGCGGCGACCCTACTGCCGGCCCGCGTTCTGGGCCTGATCGGCGGCGGCGACCGCGCCCGCGGCGGTGGACTGGGCGGGCGGCGCGTCCGCAAGCGTGGCGGCGGGCGCGATCTGCGGGTTCAGCGGCCCGGTGTTGGCGGCGGTGCACTGGGCGATGTCGGACACGATGTGCTGGCCGACGCAGAACATGTCCTCGTAGTGGGGCCGCGACGCCGCCAGACACTGGAAGAGGTTCAGCTTCGACATGTTGAAGCAGAACTCGCTGTTCGATTCGACGATCAGCGCCTCGGTGTAGGCGCGCTGCTCCTCGCCGCCCGCGCCGAGGGCGGCGAGCGCGGCGATGGCGAGGCTGTGCACCACGGCGGGCGTATACGGCGGGCCCTGACGGGCGGCGGTCAGGTTCAGGCCGGACCCGGCATGCGCCGCGCCGTGCAGGCGCTCGCTCTCGGCGGGCACGGGCACGAGGCGCGTTGTCGACAGGGTCTTGGCCGCCTCCAGCCGCGCGGGGCGGTCCGGAACGGGCGTCGTGGCCCAGCGCCGGCGGGGGTCGCTGCGCCCCTGGATGGTGTAGGCGTCTTCCTTGATGGCATCGCCGATCGACGCCAGGGCCGCGATGTCCGCGCCCAGGGTGGCCACGATCAGGCCGGCGGCGTGGTCCGCGCCCGGCAGGGTGGCGGCGTAGGCCGGATCCCGGAGGATGGCGTTGATGACTTCCTCGCGCTGGGCCGGGTCGGCGGCGTACTGGCGCACGCCCGCGACGAACTCCGGCGACTGCAGCGCCAGGATGGCACCATAGGCGATCATGCCGCGCGAGAGCTGGACCGGCTCATAGGCCGCGCCCTTGCGGATCGCGGCCTGGATCGCCTCGGGGCTGTTGAAGGCCCGCTCGATGGTGCCGACCTCGCGGATGAAGGTGACGTACACCGACGCGGCCTCGGCGATGCCGCTGTTCAGGGCCAAGGCGGGCGGCGGCGGCGGTGGCGGGGCGGGCGGCGGCGGGGGTGCCTCGGGTTCGGGCTGCGCACAGGCGGCGAGGACGGCGGCCGCGGCGACGGCCGCCAGCGACAGGTTGCGGCGCAAGATAGCCCAGGCCATCGACGAAACTCCCCAGGGATGCGGATTCCGCGCCGCGTCTCGCCGCGGCGCGTCGGCGTGCTTATAGCGCGCCAGGAAGCGTTTTCCGACAGTTAATCGAAGAGTTTGGACACGGACTCCTCATTGGCGATTCGCCGGATCGCTTCGCCGATCAGGGGAGCGACTGAGACGCGGCGAATCTTGGCGCAGGTCTCGACCTCGCGGGGCTGTTCGATGGAGTCGGTGATGACCAGTTCCTTCAGCGGGCCGTCGGTGATGCGCTGCACCGCCGGGCCCGAGAGCACGCCGTGGCTGATATAGGCTGACACCTCGGTCGCGCCGTGCTCGATCAGCGCCCGGGCCGCGTTCACCAGCGTGCCGCCGGAATCCACGATGTCGTCGAACAGGACGCAGCGACGGCCCTCGACGTCGCCGATGATATTCATGACCTCGCTCTCGCCCGCGCGCGGGCGTCGCTTGTCGACGATGGCCAGATCGGCGTTCAGGCGGCTGGCCAGCGACCGGGCCCGCACCACGCCGCCCACGTCCGGCGAGACGATCATCAGGCTGTCGTCGCGCCCGTAGGTCTCCCGGATGTCCTGGGCCAGCACCGGCGTGGCGACCAGGTTGTCGGTCGGAATGTCGAAGAAGCCCTGGATCTGGCCCGCGTGCAGATCCATCGTCAGCACCCGGTCGGCACCGGCGCGGGTGATCAGGTTGGCGACCAGCTTGGCCGAGATCGGCGTCCGGCCGTCCGTCTTCCGGTCCTGCCGGGCATAGCCGAAATAGGGCACGACCGCCGTGATCCGGCGGGCCGAAGCCCGGACCAGGGCGTCGGTCAGGATCAGCAGCTCCATCAGGTTGTCGTTGGCCGGATAGCTGGTGGACTGCAGGATGAAGACGTCCTCGCCGCGGACGTTCTCCTCGATCATGGCGAACACCTCGTTGTCCGCGAACCGCTTGACCTGGGCCTTGGTCAGCGGCGCGTCCAGATGGGCCGCGATGGCCTGGGACAGCGACCGGTTCGCATTGCCGGAGAGCAGCTTCATGAGGCGTCATCCTTTCGCCGCGATCACCCCGCCAAGAAGACGGCAGGGGGCCCGGCGCGCCTCTTTGACAGCGGCGGCCGGGCGCATCAAGCCGTCGCCCGTCATCCGATTGGCGCGTCGGGGCGTGTGGTGTAGAACCGCCGCTTCGTTCGCCGCGCGGCGGGCGTGGTCAGATCGTCGAGAGGTCGCTTCGTGTCAGTTTCCAGGTCCCGTGCGGCGGTCGTGATGACCGCGGTCCTGATCCTCGGCCTCGGCCTGTCGGCCTGCAACAACCGTCCGCGGACGCGGCTGGCCTATGAAGAGCGGCCGGTCGAGCTGCTCTACAACACCGGCTACGACCGGCTGGAGCGCGGTCGGTGGCGCGACGCCATCGACTATTTCCAGGAGGTCGAGCGCCAGCACCCCTATTCGGAATGGTCGCGTCACGCGATCCTGATGCAGATCTACGCCAACTACAAAGACGGTCGCTACATGGACGCGATCGCCTCGGCCGATCGCTTCATCCAGCTGTTCCCCGGCAATCCGTCGGCCGCCTATGCCTTCTACATGCGCGCCGTCTGCTACTTCGAGCAGATCGTCGATGTGGGCCGCGACCAGGCGCTGACCGAGCAGGCGCTTCTGGGCCTGCGCGAGGTCGTGCGTCGCTTCCCCGGTTCGGCCTACGCCACCGACGCCCTGGTCAAGATCGACATGGTCAACGACCAGCTGGCCGGCAAGGAAATGAACATCGGCCGCTACTACCAGCGCGCCGACCAGCCGCTGGCGGCGATGAACCGCTACCGCGTCGTGGTCGACAATCCCGACTTCCAGCGCACCTCGCACGTCGCCGAGGCGCTGTACCGCATGGTCGAGGTCAACCTGATGCTCGGTCTCGTCGACGAGGCCAACCGCAACGCCGCGGTCCTGGGCCACAACTATCCGGGCAGCCCCTGGTACGCCGAAGCCTACGCCCTGCTGACCGAGCGCGGCGCCCGGCCGGACGTGGCGCCCGAGGGCCCGCGCGAGAACTGGCTGCAACGTCTGATCCCGGGCTGAGGCCCGGCCCCGGCCGTGCCATGATGGCGGCCATGACGAATCGGGTCGCCGCCTTCCCATGCTGACCGGCCTGTCCATCCGCGACGTGGTGCTGGTGGAGTCGCTCGACCTCGAGGTCGGCGCCGGCCTCACTGTGCTCACCGGCGAGACCGGTGCCGGCAAGTCGATCATCCTTGACGCCCTGGGCCTGGCCCTCGGCGCGCGGGCCGACGCCGGTCTGGTCCGGTCGGGCGCGCGTCAGGCCTCGGCCGTCGCCACCTTCGCCGCGCCTGTCTCCCGCGACCTGGCGGCCCTGCTCGACGACAAGGGCATCGAGGTGCCGCCCGGCGACGACCTGATCCTGCGCCGCGTCCTCGGCGCCGACGGCCGCAGCCGCGCCTTCGTCAACGACCAGGCCGTCGGGGTCACCACCCTGCGCGAGATCGGCCAGGCCCTGGTCGAGGTGCACGGCCAGCACGAGACCGTCGGCCTGCTGGACTGGCGCACCCACCGCGGCCTGCTGGACGGCTTCGGTGGCCTGGGGCGCGAGGTCGAGGCGGTGCGCGCCGCCGCCGACGCCCTTCGCGCTGCCGAGACGCGTCTGGCCGAGCTTCAGGCCGCCGCCGCCGACGCCGAGGCGCGACGCGAGGAGCTGGCCCGGGACCTCGCCGAACTGGACCAGCTGGACCCCCGCGCCGACGAGGAAGAAGCCCTGTCGGGCGAACGCGCCGTCCTCGGCGCTGCGGAAAAGGCTCTGGACGACCTGTCCGAGGCCCGCGCCGCCCTGGGCGGCGACAAGCTGTCGCAGAAGCTGGCCTCGGCCCTGCGCGCCGTCGATCACGCCGGGCGCCGCGCCCGTCAGGCCGGGGTGGGGGAGGGGCACCCCGTCCTGCAGCGCCTCACCGCCGCGGCCGAGGCCATCGACCGCACCCTGATCGAGGCCGCCGAGGCCGTGGCCCAGGTCGACGCCGCCGCCGACGCCTTCGACTTCGAACCCGGCCGCCTGGACAAGGCCGAGGAGCGCCTGTTCGCCCTGCGCGCCGCCGCGCGTCGGCTGCGCGCGACGGTGGACCAGCTGCCCGCGCTGCGCGTCGAGTTCCGCGAGAAACTGGCCCTTCTGGAGGGCGACGCCGACGCCCTGACCCAGGGCCGTCGCGCCGCCTCCGCCGCGCGCGAGGCGTACGACGCCGCCGCCGCCGCCCTGTCCGCCGCCCGCGACGGCGCGGCCCGGCGGCTTGAGACCGCGGTCGCTTCCGAGCTGGGCCCCCTCAAGCTGGAGCGGGCGCAGTTCCGCGTCGTGCTGGACCCCGTCGCCGACGACCGCCGCGGGCCGCAGGGGCGCGAGACCGTGCGATTCGAGGTGGCCACCAACGCCGGCCAGTCGTTCGGCCCGCTCGATTCGGTCGCCTCGGGCGGGGAGCTGGCGCGCTTCGCCCTCGCCATGAAGGCGGCGCTGGCCGCCCGCGCCGGCGGCGACCAGCCGGTCATGATCTTCGACGAGGTCGACCAGGGCGTCGGCGGGGCCGTGGCCGAGGCCGTGGGCCGTCGTCTGCGCCGGCTCGCCGGGGGCTCCCAGGTCGTCGTCGTCACCCACAGCCCCCAGGTCGCGGCCATGGGCGAGGCGCACTGGAAGGTCGGCAAGGCCGAAGCGGCCGGTCAGGTGCGCACCTCCATCGCCGTGCTGGACGCCGCCCAGAGGGACGAGGAGATCGCCCGCATGCTGTCCGGGGCCGTCGTGACCGACGAGGCCCGCGCCGCCGCCCGAGCCCTTCGCGCCTGAACGCCGCACCTTGTAATAGTTCAGGAAAAACAATCGCCTGACGATCTGGCCCCGCGCCTTGACCTTCCGGGGTCCCGCCTATAGGTTCCGCGCCGAATTCAGACCCCCTTCGGCATTCGTGTCGAAGCGCTGAGGCCACCCATGTCCCTGCCCCCGGAATCGCGCGAAGAGGCGATCGCTCGTCTCACCCGAAGCGCATCCGATCTGGAGGCGCGGACGGCGCCGCCGCTGTCCCACGAGCTGGCGGGGCAGAAGGCGGCCGGGCAGGCGTGGCGGATCCTTGCCGATCTTCTCGGCGGGGTCTTCGTCGGCCTGGCGCTGGGACTGCTTCTGGACCGGTTCGCCGGAACGGAGCCGTGGGGAACGATAGGGGGAGTCCTCGCGGGCTTCGCCGTCTCTGTCTGGATGGCGTGGCGGACTTCGCAACGCATCATGGCCGAGGCCAAAGCATCCGGGGAAACGCCGCAGGCGATCCCCTTCGACGACGAAGGAGTCTGATCGACCGATGGCCGATCCGCTGCATCAGTTTCAGATCCAGAAGTACGTCGACCTTCCCGACGCGACCCTTCCGGTCGTCGGCTACGTCGATTTCGCGATCACCAATTCGCACGTGGCGATGACGATCGCCTTCTTCGCCGTCGTCCTGTTCCTGCAGGCGGTGACCTCCGGGGCGAAGGTGGTGCCCGGCCGGTTCCAGGCCGCGGGTGAGACCCTGTTCGGCATGATCGACGGCATGACCGACTCCATCATCGGTCACGACGGCAAGAAATACTTCCCGTTCGTGTTCGCCATCTTCACCTTCATTCTGGCGATGAACATGCTCGGCATGTTCCTCAGCTTCACGGTGACCTCCCAGCTCGCCATCACCGCGACGTTCGGCGTCATCGCCTTTGCCGTCGTCGTCATCATCGGCTTCATGAAGAACGGCCTGGGCTTCTTCAAACTGTTCTGGCCGACGGGCGCGCCGCTGGTGATGCGTCCGATCGTCGGCCTGATCGAGTTCTTCTCGTTCCTGCTGCGACCCCTCACCCTGACGCTCCGTCTGTTCGGCAACATGCTGGGCGGACACGTGGCCCTCAAGGTGTTCGCCGGGTTCGTCGCCACCGCCGCCATCGGGGCCGCGGGCTGGCTCGGCCTGCTGATCGCGCCCCTCGCCATGGGCATGACCATCGGCCTGACCGCCCTGGAGTTCCTCGTGGCCTTCCTTCAGGCCTTCGTCTTCGCCGTTCTGACCTGCATCTACCTCAACGATGTGGTCAACCTGGACCACGCCCACTAAGGGTCGGGCCAGCCATCCCTTCCAACCCAACCAACTAGGACTAGAGAAACATGGAAGTAGAAGCCGCCAAGGCCATCGGGGCCGGTCTCGCGATGACGGGCATGATCGGCGCCGGCATCGGCGTCGGCAACATCTTCGGCAACTTCCTGGCGGGCGCCCTGCGCAACCCGTCGGCCGCCGCTTCGCAAGTCGGCAACCTGTTCGTCGGCGCCGCCCTGGCCGAGGCCCTGGGCATTCTGGCGTTCGTCATCGGCTTCCTGCTGTATTCGGGCGCCAACTAAGCACTCCAAGAGCGCGGCCGGCCTGATGGCCGGCCGCATCTTCCTTTTTGCAAGCTAGTAGTCCGATGGCCCCTCCGATCGCCCAGCCGCCTGGTCCGCCCGAGCCCGTGCTCGGCGAAACGCCCGCCGAAGCGGCGGCGCAGCAGACCCACGCCTCCACGGAGGTCGCTCACGGCGACGCGCACGCGTCGGGCGGTCTGCCCCAGTTCGAGTTCCAGCACTGGTTCGGGCAGATCATCTATCTGATCTTCCTGTTCGCCGTTCTCTATTTCCTGATCGCCAAGGTCTTCGCCCCGCGCATGCGCCGGGTGTTCGACGAGCGGTCCGGCACCATTTCCGGCGCCGTCGACGCCGCCCGCCGGGTCCAGGCCGAGGCCGCCGGTCAGGCCGAGGCCGCCAAGCGTGAGGTCGACGAGGCCCGCGCTGCCTCGCGCGCCACCGCCCAGGCCGCCAAGACCCGGGTCACTGAAGAGGCGAACGCCCGCGCCGCGGCCGAGGAGGCCGTCGTCGCCGCCCGCATCGCCGAGGCCGAGGGCGCGATCGGCAAGACCCGCGACGCCGCCATGGCCAACGTCTCCACCGTCGCCGCCGACGCCGCCTCCGCCATGGTCGAGCGCCTGACCGGCCAGGCGCCGACCGCCGCCGAACTGAAGGGCGTCGCCTGATGGAATTCCTCAACCCCCATCTCTACGATCTGTCGAACCCGGAACTCTGGGTCGCCGTCGGCCTGCTCCTGTTCTTCGCGATCGTGGTCGTCGCCGGCGTGCCGAAGCTGATCGCGGGCGTGCTCGACGCCAAGGCCGCCAAGATCCAGTCCGAGCTCGACGAGGCCGCGCGTCTGCGGGCCGAGGCCGAGGCCCTGCTGGCCCAGATCCGTCAGGAGAAGGCCGAGGCCGAGGCCCAGGCCGCCGAGATGCTGAAGGCCGCCGAGGACGAGGCCCGCCGCATGGAGGCCGAGACCCGCGCCAGGCTGGAAGAGTCCCTGGCCCGCCGCCAGCAGCTGGCCGAGCGCCGCATCGCCCAGGCCGAGGCCCAGGCCACCGCCGACGTGAAGGCCGCCGCCGTCGAACAGGCCGCCCGGGTCGCCGAATCGATCCTGGCCGCCCGTCTCGCCGCCGGCGCGCCCGACCCGGTGCTCGACGCCGCCGTGGCCCAGATCGGCGACCGCCTGAACTGACCGCCGCCACGCGCGGACGTGAAAAAGGCCCCGGGCGTCGTCCGGGGCCTTTCTCTTTGGGCGGGCGCTCCGTCAGTGCGCCAGGTGGATGTCGTCCCGGACGCGGCGCATCCGCCAGTCCTTGCCGACCATCCGGGCATAGACGTTGCCCATCACCGCGCCGAACACGGCGTGGGTGAAGATCAGCCAGGCGAAGGTCAGGAAGCCCGCCCTCAGGCCGAACATGCCGATCCCGGCCAGCGGCGCGACCGTCAGCCCCATGAGGACGAAGGCCCCCACGGCGAAGACGATCCCCTTGGTCTCGGGCGTGTCCGTCGGCATGCGGGGACACAGCAGCCCGAACAGCGGACCCAGTACGAAGGTCCCGACGGCGAAGTGCGCGGCCCAGCCCGTCCAGGCCAGGCCTTCCGTCTGCATGATGACGGTCAACAGTCTGGGAAAGCTGACGAACCACGGGCCGGCCCACATCTGGACGGCTTCCAGAACGGCCACCGCCGTTGCTGCGGAAAGACCCGCGATCATGCCTTTGAATACGCGTGACATCATGACCAGTGCGCCTCCCAACGCTCGTTTCGGTTCTGATTACGCCCTCCGATCATACGCCCTTCCGGGAGAGCGCCGTTCACAATGGCGTGCGCGGCGCGTTGGACGGCCCGGGCGCGCGGGCTAAGGAGGAGGATGAAGTCCAGATTCCTCTGGCGCGCCCATCGCGCGCGTCTCCTCGATCAGCGCCCGGAACTGTCGGCCATCCGCCGTCACATCGACCGGGGCGCGATCGCCTGCGACGTCGGCGCCAACAAGGGCAGCTACATGTACTGGCTGTCGCGATGGGCGGCGCGGGTGGTCGCCTTCGAGCCCCAACCGGGGCTGGCCACCTATCTCACCGACGTCTCCCACCAGCTGCACCTGACCAATGTGACGGTCGAGGCGCAGGGCGTCGGGGACCGTTCGGGATCCTTCGACCTTTACATGCCGTCGGAGAATTCGCCGGAGGCCAGCCTGGTCCCCATCGCGGGTGCCCGCACGGTCAAGGTGCCGGTCACGACCCTGGACGACCATTTTCCCGCCGGCGACCGGGTCGGCTTCCTCAAGGTCGACGTCGAGGGTGCCGAGCTGAACGTGTTCAAGGGCGCCGAACGCCTCCTGCGCGAAGACCGGCCCTCGCTGCTGTTCGAAAGCGAGCAACGCCACCTGCGCGACGGCTCGACCGTCGCCGACGGCTTCGCCTTCCTGCAGGCGCGCGGCTATCGCGGCTGGTTCATCCACCGCGGCGAGCTCAAGCCCGTGGACCAGTTCGACCCGGCCACGCATCAGAACGCCGCGGGCGAGCGCTTCTGGAAGTCGCCGGACTACGCCAACAACTTCCTGTTCACGCCGGTCTAGGCGAAGGCGACCCCGGTCAGCCGCTCCGACTCGGCCCACAGCCGCGCCGCCATCTCCGCGTCGGTCGCTGCCCGGTCGACCCGCGCCACGCCCGGCCGGCCCCGCGTCTCGCCCGGTCCCTGCGGTCCATAATAGCCGCCCGGGGTGGCGTCGGGCAGGGTCGAGGCCATCAGCACCGGCAGGGCGCCCGCCGCCGCCGAATGGCCCAGCGCGCCGATCAGGGCGCGCGTGATCATCGTGCGCAGCGGCCGCTCCGTTCCCGCCCCGTTGGCGACCAGGTCGGTCCGCGCCACGCCGGGGTGGGCCGCGACGCTGGTCAGGCCCCATCCGTTCGCCTCGCTGCGCCGCTGCAGCTCGATGGCGAACATCAGCATGGCCAGTTTCGACTGCTGATAGACCGCCCACGAGCGATAGCCGCGCTCGGCGTTCAGGTCGTCGATGGCGATGCGACCGCCCCGGTGCGCCACGCTGGACAACTGCACCACGCGCGCCGTGCCGGCCTTCAGCAACGGCAGCAGCCGTGCCGTCAGGGCGAAATGCGACAGGTAGTTCACGCCGAACTGCATCTCGTGTCCGTCCGCCGTCGTCCTGCGCGTCGGCAGGTCCATCACCCCGGCGTTGTTGATCAGCACGTCGATCGGCCGGCCTTCCCAGACCATCCGCTCGGCGAAGGCCTGCACCGACGCCAGGCTGGCCAGATCGACGGGCTCGAACCTGACCCGCGCGTCCGGGGCGCGGTGGCGGATCAGATTCTCGGCGGCGCGACCCTTGTCGGCGTTGCGTGCCGCCAGGATCACGTCGGCGCCCGCGGCTGCCAGCCCCAGCGCCGCCTCCAGTCCCAATCCGCCGGTGGCGCCGGTGACGATGGCCAGCCGTCCGCTCTGGTCGGGGATGTCACGGGTGGTCCAGGACGTCATCTCGGCTATCCTCGCTGCAGGGCGCTCGCCAAACCGGCGCGCATCCATTATGTGCATTCAGTGCAAATATGCAAGACGTGCAAAACATACCGTCCGAGCCCGGCCTGCGTGAACGCAAACGCGCGGAGACGCACGCCCGTATCCAGGCCGAGGCCGTGCGCCTGTTTCTGGATCAGGGGTTCGAGACCACGACCCTGGACCAGATCGCCGACGCCGCCGGCGTCTCGCGCCGCAGCCTGTTCCACTATTTCGCGTCGAAGGAAGAGATCGTCCTGTCGGCCAAGGCGGGCTTCCCCGCCTTCGTGGCCGCCGCCGTTTCGGCCCGCCCCGCCGACGAGCCTCTGCTGGACATGGTCGAGAACGCCTTCGCCGATCTGGCCCGCGCCCCTCGCGATCCGCGCGGCGCGGCGCTGGCGCGGCTGATCAGCACAACCCCGTCGCTGGCGGCGGGCGATCAGGCCAAGTACGAGGCGGTCGAACGCGCCCTGGCGGCGGCCCTGGCCGAGCGGAAGGGACTGGCCGCCGACGATCTGGGCTGCCGCATCGCCGCCGCCGTGGGCGTCGACGTGTTCAAACTGGCGACGCAGGCGTGGGTCTCGGGCGCGACGGACTCGCCCGAAGACATCGGCCATGCGGCCTTCGCCCGCCTGCGTGAACTGGCCGCCGCCAGGGCCTGACGGCCTATTCCGCCGCCAGGTTCGACCCTTCCGGCGCGGTCCAGCGCAGCTTGGGCGCGCGGGCGGCGCGGGTCTCGTCCAGGCGCTTCATCGGCGCGTGGAACGGGGCCCCCTTGAAGCGGTCGACGTCCCCGGCTTTCGCCGCCGTCGCCAGGGCGCGCATGGCGTGGATGAACCGGTCCAGCTCGGCCTTGGACTCCGTCTCGGTCGGCTCGATCAACATGGCCCCGTGGACGACCAGCGGGAAGTACATGGTCATCGGGTGGAAGCCTTCGTCGATCATCGCCTTGGCGAAGTCGAGCGTGGTCACGTCCGTACCCTTCAGCCACTCGTCGTCGAACAGGGCCTCGTGCATGCAGGGGCCGTCGGGGAAGGCGGCGCTCATCAGGTCCGACAGGCGGGCCTTGATGTAGTTGGCGTTCAGCACCGCGTCCTCGGCCACCTGGCGCAGGCCGTCCGAGCCGTGGCTCATCATGTAGCTGAGCGCGCGGGTGTACATGCCCATCTGGCCCTGGAAGGCGCACAGGCGACCGAAGGCCTGAACCGCCTCGTCTTCCTCGCGCTCGATCAGGCGATAGCCGTCGGTGCCCGAAACCACCCAGGGGGCGGGCGCGAAGGGCGCCAGGGCCTCGGACAGCACCACCGGACCCGCGCCCGGCCCGCCGCCGCCGTGCGGCGTCGAGAAGGTCTTGTGCAAGTTGATGTGCATGGCGTCGACGCCCAGATCGCCCGGGCGCACCCGGCCGACGATGGCGTTGAAGTTGGCGCCGTCGCAGTAGAAATAGGCCCCGGCCTCGTGCGTCAGGCGGCTGATCTCGAGGATGTCGCGCTCGAACAGGCCGCAGGTGTTGGGATTGGTGACCATGATGGCGGCGACGTCGTCGCCCAGCTTGGACGCCAGATCGGCCACGTCGACGCGGCCGTCGTCGGTCTGGGCCACTTCCACCACCGTATAGCCGACGAAGGCGGCCGTCGCCGGATTGGTGCCGTGGGCCGAGGTCGGCACCAGCACCTTGCGGCGCTTCTCATGCTGGCCCGACGCCTCGTGCGCCGCGCGAATGGCCATCAGGCCGCACAGCTCGCCGTGCGCGCCCGCCTTGGGCGACAGGGCGACGGCCGGCATGCCGGTCAGGGTCGTCAGCCAGTGCGACAGCTGATCCATCAGCTCCAGCGCGCCCTGCACGGTCGAGATCGGCTGCAGCGGGTGGATGTCGGAAAAGCCCGGCAGGCGCGCCATCTTCTCGTTCAGGCGCGGGTTGTGCTTCATCGTGCACGAGCCCAGCGGATAGATGGCCAGGTCGATGGCGTGGTTCTTCTGCGACAGCCGCACATAGTGGCGCATGGTCTCGGGCTCGCTCAGGCCCGGCAGGCCGATCGGATCCCTGCGGACCAGATCGCCCAGATCCGACGCGTCGCCCCGGGGCTCCGGCAGATCGACCCCGGTCTTGCCCCAGCCGTCGCCCTCGAAGATCAGGGCCTCGTTCTGCAGCAGGCCGCGCCCGCCCGTCAGGGTGGCGGGCCGGGTCTCGACGGCGTTCGGCGTGGTCGGGCGGCCGACGGTGTTCATGGTGCTCATTACAGAACCTCCGCCAGGGCGGTTTTCAGGGTCGCGATGTCCGCGTCCGTGGTGATCTCGGTGGCGGCGACCAGCAGGACGTCGTCCATGCCGGCGGCGGGCGCCAGGCGGGAATAGGGCACGCCGGCGAGGATCCGCCGGGCAGCCAACTGCTCGACCACCTCGGCCGCGGGCTTCGGCAGCTTCACGGCGAACTCGTTGAAGAAGCGCGGGGTCAGCACCTCCACGCCGGGGATGGCCGCGAGCGCGTCGCGCGTCTTCACCGCCGCCTCGTGGTTCAGCAGCGCCAGTTTCCGCAGCCCCGTCTCGCCCAGCAGGCTCATGTGGATGGTGAAGGCCAGGGTGCACAGGCCCGAGTTGGTGCAGATGTTCGACGTCGCCTTGTCGCGGCGGATGTGCTGTTCCCGCGTCGACAGGGTCAGCACGAAGCCGCGCTCGCCGTCCGCGTCCACGGTCTCGCCGCACAGGCGGCCCGGCATCTGGCGGATCAGTTTTTCGCGGCAGGCGAACAGGCCGACGTACGGTCCGCCGAAGTTCAGCGCATTGCCGATCGACTGGCCCTCGGCCGCCACGATGTCGGCCCCCATGTCGCCCGGTGCCTTCAGCAGGCCCATCGACACGGCCTCGGTGACCACCACGATCAGCAGGGCCCCGGCGGCATGCGCCGCCTCGGCGATCTTCGTCACGTCGGTCGCCGTGCCGAAGACGTTGGGCGTCTGGACCACGACGCAGGCCGTGTCCGGCCCGATCTGCGCGATGACGTCAGCTTCCGCATCCACGGCGGCCGCCAGAACCTGCGTCTCCACGCCGACGGCGTGCACCACCGTCTCGGTCGCGGCGACATAGTGCGGATGCACCCCGCCCGAGATCACCGCCTTGTTGCGGCGCGTCACGCGCGTGGCCATCAGCACGCCCTCGGCCATGGCGGTCGAGCCGTCATAGAGCGAGGCGTTGGCCACCGGCATGCCGGTCAGGTTCGCGACCTGGGTCTGGAACTCGTACAGATACTGCAGGGTCCCTTGCGCGATCTCCGGCTGATAAGGCGTGTAGCTGGTCAGGAACTCCGACCGCTGGATCACGTGATCCACCGTCGCCGGGACGTGGTGCTTGTAGGCCCCGGCCCCGCAGAAGAAGGGCACGGTTCCGGCCGTGGCGTTCTTGGCTGCCAGCGCCCCCAGCGCCCGCTCCACCTCCAGCTCGCCCGCCACGCGCGGCAGGTTCACCGGCCCGTCCAGCCGCGCCTGTTCCGGCACGTCCACGAACAGGTCGTCGATCGACTTGGCCCCGATGGCGGCGAGCATCGCCGTCCGGTCGTCGGGCGTCAGGGGGAGGTAGCGCATGGGAGCTCCTGTCCGGGGAGGACGGGTTGGAGCCTCTGACGGTTGATCAGAGGGTGGTCAGGTACTGGTCGTAGGCGGCGCGGTCCATCAGGGCGTCCAGCTGGGCGGCGTCGGACACCTTGATCCTCGCGAACCAGCCGTCGCCTTCCGGGTCGGCGTTGACGGTTTCCGGATTGGTGCCCAGGGCGGCGTTGCCCTCGACCACTTCGCCGTCGACCGGCGCGTAGACGTCGGACGCCGCCTTGACGCTCTCGACCACGGCGAAGCCGTCGCCCTTGCTCACGGCCTTGCCGGCGTCCGGCACTTCCACGAACACCACGTCGCCCAGCTGGTCGGCGGCGTGTTTGGTGATGCCGACGGTGGCGACGTCGCCGTCGAGGCGCACCCACTCATGATCCTTGGTGAACTTCATGGTCTGACCCCTCTCAGGCCTTCGGTTTGCGGTAGTAGCGTTGGGCGACGAACGGCAGGGCGACGATCTCGGCCGCGGCGGGCTTGCCCCGCACCACGACCTTCAGCTCCGTGCCCAGAGCCGCGAACTGCGGCGGCACATAGCCCATCGCCACGTTCTTGCCGAGGGTCGGAGAGGGCCCGCCCGAGGTGATCTTGCCGATCAGGTTTCCGTCGGCGTCGGCGATCTCGGCACCCTCGCGGGCCGGGGCACCTTCCTTGACGATCAGGGCCACGCGCACGCGCGCCACGCCCCCGGCCAGCTGGCGGCTGATGGTCTCGGCACCGGCGAAGTCCGCCCGTTCCTTGCGCGACTTCGACAGGGCGAAGGTCAGCCCCGCCTCCACCGGTGTCGTCTCTGCGTCGATGTCATGCCCATGCAGCGGCAGGCCCGCCTCCAGCCGCAGCGAGTCCCGCGCGCCCAGGCCGATCGGCTTGACCCGCGCGTCCTCCAGCAGCAGGTCCCAGATCCGGTCGGCGTCGGCCGCCGGGACCGAGATCTCATAGCCGTCCTCGCCGGTGTAGCCCGAGCGCGAGACGTAGCAGTCGACGCCGAAAAGCATCAGCCGCGCCGAATCCATGAAGCCCATTTCGGCCAGCACCGGCTCGTGCTGCGCCATCACCTCCGCCGCCTCCGGCCCTTGGATGGCCAGCAGCGCCCGGTCGTCCAGCACCTTCAGCGTCGCGTCGCCCGACAGGTTGGCGCGCAGGTGCGCGAAGTCCGCGTCCTTGTTGCCGGCATTGACGACCACATACAGGCCGTCGTGGTCCGGCTTGCCCGCCATCAGATCGTCCAGGATTCCGCCCCGGTCGTTCAGCAGCAGCGAGTATTTCTGCTTTCCCGCCTTCAGCGCCTGATAGTCGCCGGGCACGAAGCGCTCGAACTGCGCGATGGCATCGGCGCCCGTGATCCTGGCCTGACCCATGTGCGAGACGTCGAACAGGCCCGCGTGCTCCCGCGTCCAGCGGTGCTCGGCCAGTACGCCCTCGTACTGCACCGGCATGTCGTAGCCGCCAAAGCCCACCATGCGCGCGCCGCGCCGGCGGTGATTGGCGTTCAGCGGCGTGGTCTTCAGGGTCGCGTCGGTCATCGGCGTCGGGTCTCCGCTCGGGGCGATCCGCCCGCTGGAGCCCCCGCTGTCCTGAAGCCTGAGAGATTCCGCTCCGGATGG
The DNA here is from genome assembly GCA_018820275.1 of Alphaproteobacteria bacterium. Classification (GTDB taxonomy): domain Bacteria; phylum Pseudomonadota; class Alphaproteobacteria; order Caulobacterales; family Caulobacteraceae; genus Brevundimonas. The sequence continues at coordinate 24,747 of JAHJOO010000038.1, read as the reverse complement.
GATCCGGGGCTTGCTCCGTCGGCGAACCCGGCCGGGTTCTTTCCAGCGTCCGTGCGCTTCGCGGTCCTTTTGCCTGAGCGTTTCCGGGGCGGTTGCGCCTTCGGCCTCGGGTCCGTGACGACGGCCCGATCTCTCCCGCGAGAGCGCCGCCCAAAGGCCCCGACTCCTTGCCCCTGTCAAGCGGCGCGGGCTACCCATGAACAAACGCCGCAGGGAGGCCCCGCATGTCTGAAGGCAAGGAACTCTATCCGGTCGACCCGGCCTTCGCGGCTGACGCCCGCATGGACCGGGCCGCGTACGACGCCGCCTGCGCCGCCGCCGCCGCCGACCCGGAGCGCTTCTGGGCCGAAAAGGCGACCCGGCTCGACTGGATTGCGCCGCCGTCCAGGATCAGGGACGTCTCCTTCGCCCGGGAGGACTTCCGCATCCGCTGGTTCGAGGACGGCGTGCTGAACGCCTGCTTCAACTGCGTGGACCGCCATCTGGCCGCGCGCGGCGACCAGCGCGCCCTCCTGTGGGAGGGCGACGACCCCGCGCAGAGCGGCCACCTGACCTATGCCGAGCTGCACCGCGAAGTGTGCCGCATGGCCAATGTGCTCAAGGCGCTGGGCGTCCAGAAGGGCGACCGGGTGACCCTCTACCTGCCGATGATCCCGGCCGCGGCCGTGGCCATGCTGGCCTGCGCCCGCATCGGCGCGATCCACTCCGTCGTTTTCGGCGGCTTCTCGCCCGACAGCCTGGCCGGCCGCATCGAGGACTGCGGCTCGAAGGTCGTCATCACCGCCGACGAGGGTCTGCGCGGCGGCAAGCGCGTGCCGCTGAAGGCCAACGTCGACGCGGCGCTGGAAAAGGTGAGCGTCGAGAAGGTCCTGCTGATCTCCCACACCAATGCGGACGTCGGCTTCGTCGAGGGCCGCGACGTCCGCTACGGTGAGGCCAAACATGCCGTCTCCGACGACTGCCCGTGCGAGCCGATGTCGGCCGAGGACCCGCTGTTCATCCTCTACACCTCGGGCTCGACCGGTAAGCCCAAGGGCGTGCTGCACACCACCGGCGGCTATCTGTTCTGGGCCAGTTGGACGCACGAGATCGTCTTCGACCACCGCCCGGGCGAGGTCTACTGGTGCACCGCCGACGTGGGCTGGGTGACGGGCCACAGCTACGGCGTCTACGGTCCGCTGGCGAACGGCGCGACGACCCTGATGTTCGAGGGCGTGCCGAACTACCCGGACCACAGCCGCTTCTGGCAGGTGGTGGACAAGCACCAGGTCGCGGTCTTCTACACCGCCCCCACCGCCCTGCGGGCCCTGATGCGCGAGGGCGACGCCCCGGTCACCGCCACCAGCCGCGCCTCGCTGCGCCTGCTCGGCACCGTGGGCGAACCGATCAATCCCGAGGCCTGGCGCTGGTATCATGAGGTGGTGGGGCAGGGGCGTCTGCCCATCGTCGACACCTGGTGGCAGACGGAGACCGGCGGCATCCTCATCTCGCCCCTGCCGGGCGCGACGGACCTCAAGCCCGGCTCGGCCACCCTGCCGTTGCCCGGTATCACGCCCATCCTGGTCGATGCCGAGGGCCACGAATTGTCCGGTGCGGTCAGCGGCAACCTGTGCCTGACGGACAGCTGGCCCGGCCAGATGCGCACCGTCTGGGGCGACCCCCAGCGCTTCTTCGACACCTATTTCTCGACCTATCCGGGCCGCTACTTCACCGGCGACGGGGCCCGGCGAGACGAGGACGGTTACTGGTGGATCACCGGCCGCGTCGACGACGTCATCAACGTCTCGGGCCATCGCATGGGCACGGCCGAGGTCGAGAGCGCCCTGGTGCTGCACGACCACGTGGCCGAGGCCGCCGTCGTCGGCTTCCCCCACGACGTCAAGGGCCAGGGCATCTGGGCCTATGTCACCCTGAACGCCGGCGTCGAACCGCACGACGACCTGAAGCACGAACTGGTGGCCCATGTGCGCAAGGTCATCGGCCCCATCGCCGCCCCCGACGCCCTGCAGTGGGCCCCCGGCCTGCCCAAGACCCGTTCCGGCAAGATCATGCGCCGCATCCTGCGCAAGATCGCCGAAGGCGAAACCGGCACCCTGGGCGACACCTCCACCCTCGCCGATCCGGCCGTGGTCGACGACCTGATCGCCGGGTCGAAGACGGCGCACAGGTAAGAACCCCGGCTGCTCTCCACCTCCTTCCCCACATCGTCTTCCTTCCCCGGCGAGCGGGGAAGGGGCTAGTCGAGATAGTCCGGCCGCTCCACCGTCACCGGCCGTCCGTCCACGGTCAGCGGCCCGTCGATCCGGTCCAGCCGCAGCAGCGCCATCGCCCGGCCGGGGCCGCCCGTCAGCACCTGGCCGGCGCGCAACTCGGCGGCGGTCAGCACCTCGGCACCCTCGACCGGCGCCGGGCCCTCAAACCCGATCGGCAGCATCCGTGTCTTGATCGTCCCCCGCCGCTTCATCCGCGAGGTCGTCTCCTGACCCACGAAGCAGCCCTTGCCGAAGTCGATTCCGTTCAGCAGGTCGAAATTCGCCTCGATCGGATAGGTGCGGTCCATGCCGCAGTCGTGGTCCGGGTCGGGCACGCCCAGCGCCAGCCGGTGCGCCGCGAAATCTTCCGCCGTCGCGGTCGCCGCCGCCTCGCCCAGCCGCCGTCCACCCAGCGCTCCCAGCCGCGGATCGGGCGCGAAGCCGTCGGCCATGCCGTCCCAGCCGACGAACACCGGCGTCGCCTCGGCCGCGATCGTCACCTGCGCCCGCAGCCGGTGCATCATCAGCCGGGCGATCAGCGCGTCGCGCCGATCAGCGGCCACGTCCAGCCGGACCCCATCCTCGGCACCCCACAGGAACAGGTCCCACATCAGCCGCCCCGGCGGCGACAGGAAGGCCCCGAACCGCACCTCTCCCGGCACCAGGGTCAGCACGTCCTGCGTCACCAGCCCGTGCATCAGGGAACGGGCGTCGGGCCCCGTCACGGCGACGACGGCGCGGTCTTCCAGACGGGCGATCCTGGCGGTCATGCGTCCCCAGATAGGCGCTGCGCCGCGTCCGCGAAACCGCGAGAATCCGTATACGGTCGGCGAATGCCGGGCTTCCCCATCCTCTACGTCGCCGAGGCCGACCCGACCGAGGCCGTGCTGTCCTCGGGCGCGCTGGCCCACGTCGTCGAGGCCATGCCCGGCGCGCGCGTCACCGTGGTCGGCTCGCCCCAGTCCGCGCCCCTGTTCGCCGACCTGCCCGGGCTGGAGCGCCTGATCGTGCTGGAGCGCGAGGGGCGGCTGGACTGGCTGAAGCTGTGGACGCAGCTGCGTGACCGCCGTTGGGGCCTGGTCGTCGACATGCGCGGCACCACCCTGTCGGCCCGGCTCAAGCGCCAGAAGCGCGCCGTCCGCGTCGATCCCGAGCCGGGCGAGCACGCCGCCGCCGCCGCCGCCCGTACCCTGCAGCTGGACGGGACCCCGCGCCCCCGCCTGTTTCTGGGCGACGAGACCCGGGCCGCCGCCGACGTCCTGCTGGCCAAGGGGGAGGGGCCCATCCTCGCCGTCGCCCCCACCGCCGACTGGATGGGCAAGGTCTGGCCCACCGATCGCTATGTGAAGGTGGCGACGCGCCTGCTCGCCGACGACGGTCCCTTGGCGGGCGGTCGCCTGCTGATCGTCGGCGATGATCTGGACGGCGACACGCGCACCGCCCTGCGCATGGCCGCGCCGATCCGGCGCACGCTGGAGACCCGCCGGCTCACCCGGCTCCAGACCTGCGCTGCCCTGTCCCGGGCCGCGCTGGTGCTGGGCGGCGACAGCCTGTGGACCCAGCTGGCCGTCGCCGCCGGGGCCCCCGTCGTGGCCGTGTTCGGACCCTCCGACGACGCGGCGCGGGGTCCGTTCGGCGAGGTCGTCGTCCGAGGCCCCCGGACGATCGACGAATACCGCGTCATCGACCCCCGCCTCGACCAGGCCATCCAGCATCTGCTGGACCTTCCCGCCGACCGGGTGTTCAAGGCGGCCGTGAAACGGCTGGAGCGCGCCAGATGACGCAGACCTACGACCTCATCGTCCGCGGCGGCGAGGTGGCGAACCACGCCGGGCGGGGCCCGGCCGATGTGGGCGTGCGCGACGGCCGGATCGCCGTCATCGGCGACCTGTCCCAAGCTTCGGCGGGCGAGGTCGTGGACGCGGCCGGTCTTACGGTCCTGCCCGGCGTCATCGACACCCAGGTCCACTTCCGCGAGCCCGGACTGGAGTGGAAGGAAGACCTTGAGACCGGCAGCCGCGCCGCCGCCCTGGGCGGCGTCGTCGCCGTGTTCGAGATGCCGAACACCAATCCCAACACCACCGATCCGGACACGCTCGCCGACAAGCTGGCCCGGGCCCGCGACCGGATGTGGACCGACCACGCCTTCTACGTCGGCGGCACCCACGCCAATGCCGATCACCTGCACGAGCTGGAGCGTCTGCCCGGCTGCTGTGGGGTCAAGGTCTTCATGGGCGCCTCGACCGGCGACCTGCTGATCGCCGACGACGACGGCGTGCGGCAGGTCCTGTCGAACGTCCGCCGCCGCGCCACCTTCCACTCCGAGGACGAATACCGGCTGGCCGAGCGCCGCGAGCTGGCCCGCACCGGCGACTGGACCAGCCACCCGGAGGTGCGCGACGCCCAGTCGGCCATCCAGTCGACCGAGCGTCTGGTCCGCCTGGCGCGCGAGACCGGGGCCCGCATCCACGTGCTGCACGTCTCCACCGCGCAGGAGATCGAGTTTCTGGCCGGCCACCGCGACGTGGCCACGGTCGAGGTCACGCCCCAGCATCTGACGATCGACGGCGACGAGGCCTATGCGCGCCTCAAGGCCCTGGCCCAGATGAACCCGCCGATCCGCAACCGTCCCCACATCGACGGCCTGTGGCGCGGCATCCAGCAGGGCGTCGTCGACGTCCTCGGCTCCGACCACGCCCCCCACACGCTGGAAGAGAAGGCCCGCCCTTATCCGGCCTCGCCGTCGGGCATGCCGGGCGTGCAGACGCTCGTGCCCGTCATGCTGACCCACGTCGCCGAGGGGCGGATGACGCTGGAGCGCTTCATCGACCTGACCAGCGCCGGCGCCCAGCGCGTCTTCGGCACCGCCGGCAAGGGCCGCATGGCCGAGGGCTACGACGCCGACCTGACCCTCGTCGACCTGAACGCCCGCCGCGTCGTCACCCACGACCAGCAGGCCAGCCGCTGCGGCTGGACGCCCTTCGACGGTTTCGAGGCGAGGGGTTGGCCCATGGCCACGATCGTCCGCGGCCGTCAGGTCATGCGCGACGGCGAGCTGATCGGAACGGCCCATGGCCGCCCCGTTCGCTTCATGGAGACGCTCAGCGCGGGCTGAGGATGAACCCGGCGACGTCCCCGACCACGCCGTCCGCCAGCGGCAGGCCGGGGTTCGAATAGGTCGCGATGTTTGCCGCCCGCTCGGCCGGTGCCACCTTCAGCAAGTGGTTGACGCCCTCCCAGATGACCAGGGTGGCGTCGGGTCGCGCCGCTTTCAGGGCCTGGGCGTCCTCGACCGTTGTCTGGATGTCCGTCGCGCCCTGGCCGATGAACACCGGCCCCGGGTAAGCCGCGATCAGCGCGGCCGGGTCCAGCGCCAGCAGGCCGATCAGGAACGGCTGCACCGACGGCCGCAGCAGGGCCGCCAGCGCCGGCGGGGTGTCGGCCACCCGCTCGCCGGCCTCCAGCCGGGCCAGGGCGTCGAACGCCTGGGTCCGCATCGGCTCGGGCAGCTGCGGTCCCAGCTGCGCCTCCAGGATCAGCCGCGGCCGCCGCCCCATGCCGGACAGCAGCACCAGGCCGCATATACCCTCCGGGCTGCGCGCCGCCGCCATCTGGGCGACGCCCGTGCCCTCGCTGTGCCCGATCAGCCAGACGCAGTCCTGCCCCGTCCGGGCCCGCGTCTCGGCCGCGAAGGCCAGGGCGTCGTCGACCATGTGCTCGAACCGCACATCGGCCTCGTTCCCCAGCGCCGCCGCGCTCTCACCGACCCCGCGCTTGTCGTAGCGGACCGTCGCCACGCCGCGATCGGCCAACCCCTCGGCCAGCAGGCGGTAGGACCCGGCCGACACGCCGAGCGGGCTGTTGCCGTCGCGGTCCGTGGGGCCCGAGCCGGCGATGATCACCGCCGCCGCCCGCGCCCCGCCGTCGGGCGTCAGCAGCGTCCCGTGCAGCGGGGCCAGCTGGCTCGCGACCTGGATCGGCGTCGCGGTCGGATCGCCCAGGGTCAGGGCGGCGGCGAGGGCGAGGGACAGCATGGCGGGCTCCTTGGCGAAGGCTCAGAACGGCTGGCGGTCGGGATCCCGGTCCCAGACCCGCCAGCTCTCGAAGACGGCGGCGACGGCGGCCAGCAGGACGGCGCCGATCACGATCTGGAAGGCGAGCGGCTGCGGCGCGAACGGCGCGGCGATCAGCGCCGACAGACCGATCAGCGCGAACAGACGTCCCGCCAGTCGGTTGGAGCGGTCCCACGCCAGCCGGCTCTTCAGCGCCCAAGGCGTGCGGACGCCCGCGATCGGGTTCGGCCCCACGCGGCCCACCACCGCGCCGACGAGCAGCAGAAGCAGGCCCAGACCGGCCATCGGTGCCTCGGCCGCGACCGTGGTCAGGCCCGCCAGGCTGGCGGACGTCGCGAGGACCGCGATCGCCGTGGTCGCCACCACGATCAGCAGCTGCCCGGCCCGCAGGGACCGGGCCCGGGCGGGGTCGGCGTCCCCCCGCGCGGCCAGGCCGAGGCCCAGGCCGAGCGCGGCCGTGACAAAGGCCAGGATGCCGAGCATCAGGGCCACGGTCTCCCGCGTCCCGAAGCCGTCGGCCGTGCCGTCCCAGCCCCAGTGAACCGGCAGGAGTCGCGTCGGCCCGGCCAGAGCGATCCACACGGCGGCGACCGCCATTCCAAGCGCGCCCAGCGCCGTGCCGACGTCAGCGGGATGAAACCGGCTGCCGCTCATCGGCCGTCTCCTTCGTCTCGGGTGTCAGGGCCTTGGCCGCGTCCAGCAGCGCGATCATGAAGGCGAGGCCCTCCTCGACCGCCGAGATCTCGAGCCGGTAGCGGATCGAGGTCCCCCGCCGCTCGGGCGCGATCAGACAGGCGGCCTTCAGGGCGTTCAGATGTCCGGTCACCGTCGGCCAGCTGAGGTCGAAGGCCTCGGCGATCTCGCCCGACGTCATCGGCCGTTCGCGCAACATGCCGACGATGCGTCGACGCACGGGATGGGACAGGGCCTTGAACAGGTCGTTCATAGGGGCCAGCCTAATTAGGCGAACCCCTAAGTCAAGTCAGATCGAGAAGCTGACCCCGCAGCCGCAGCTGGAGGCCGCGTTCGGGTTGCGCACCACGAACTGGGCACCCCCGAGGTCGTCCACGAAGTCCAAGACTGACCCGACGAGGAAGGGCAGGGAGACGGGATCGATCAACGCCGCCCGGCCGTCGGTCTCGATCCGCAGGTCGTCGGCCTCGGCGGCCTCGACCAGCTCGAACCGGTATTGGAAACCGGAGCAGCCGCCGCCGTCCACGGCGACGCGCAGCATCAGCTCCCGCCCCTGCTGCGCCGACAGACGGGACAGCCGCGCCGCCGCGGCGGCCGTCATCGTCACACCCGGGCCGGAAGACCGGCCGGCCTCGATGCGGAACTCTGTGGATTGGACGCTGCTCACGGGGCTCTATATGAGGCGCGGGCGGGCGTTCGCAAAGGCCCGCCGTCACCGGCGCAGACCCCTTGAGCACCTCAGACCGTCGCCTGGCCCCCTACGCCGAGACCGTCGCCGCCTCGCGCGGTCGGCTGGTTCCCGAGCCGATCAGCCGCACCCGCACCGCCTTCGCCCGGGACCGCGACCGCATCATCCACTGCACCGCCTTCCGACGGCTGAAGGAAAAGACCCAGGTCTTCGTGGCGCACGAGGGCGATCACTACCGCACGCGCCTGACCCATTCGCTGGAGGTGGCCCAGATCGCGCGGTCGCTGGCCCACGCGCTGCGGCTGGACACCGACCTGGCCGAGACCGTCGCCCTGGCCCATGACCTCGGCCATCCGCCGTTCGGCCACGCCGGCGAGGACGAACTGCAGGCCTGCATGGCCGGGTTCGGGGGGTTCGACCACAACGTCCAGACCTTCCGCGTCGTGACCAAGCTCGAGGAGCGCTATCCCGCCTTCAAGGGCCTGAACCTGAGCTGGGAGACGGTCGAAGGCGTCATCAAGCACAACGGGCCGATCGCCCACCGGCTGGACGAGCCCGCCTGGGCGCCGATCCGGGACTATCATCAGACGTGGGACGTGGAGCCCGGCGGCTTCGCCTCGCTGGAGGCCCAGGTCGCCGCCATCGCCGACGACATCGCCTACAACAATCACGACGTGGACGACGGCGTCCAGGCGGGCCTGCTCAGCCTGGCGGAGCTTGAGACCGTGCCGCTGATCGGGCCCCAACTGGCGGCCACGCGGCGCGACTGGCCCGATCTGGACGACCGGATGGTCAGGCTTGAGGCCGTGCGTCGCATGATCGGCGTGATGGTGGAGGACGTCCTGGCCGAGACCGAGGCCCGGCTGGCCGCCGACGGGATCGGGAGCGTCGCCGACGTCCGCGTCGCCAGGCGGACCCTGGTGGCCTTCTCGCCCGCCATGCTGGCCGATCTGGCCGTGCTGCGAAAGCACCTGTTCGAGCGAATGTACCGGCACTATCGCGTCAACCGCACGCGCAGCCAGGCCCGGCGCATCCTCGCCGAAATGTTCGCCCTGTTCATGGCCGAGCCCGAGGTCATGCCGCCGGAATGGTCCGGCAAGGCGCTGGGCGGCGATGAGGCGAAGAAGGCCCGCGCCGTCTGCGACTACATCGCCGGCATGACCGATCGCTACGCCATCGAGGAGCACAAACGGCTGTTCAGCCTCGATCTGGCCCTCGATCTGTGATGCGAAAGGCGGCCGGGCGGGGCTAAGATCGAGGCCCGCGCATTCGATTCGCCCGGACCGCCAGCGAGGCCCGCCATGTCGCACGAAGATCCGCACCGCCAGGACCGGGGGGCCTACACGCCTCCCACCGACGACGACCTGGCCTTCCGCCGCGGCGGTTTCGACGCGCGCGGTCGCGCCGGGGGCGGAGGCGGGGCCAAGGCACCGCCGGTGACCCTGCTCATCAGCGGCGGAGTCCTTCTGGTTCTGATCATCGCGGTCGTTCTCTACTATCGCGCCGGGCCCCGCGGCTCCGAGGATGCCCCGCCGACCGTGGGCACGCCGGTGGGCGACCTGAAGGTCGAGGCCCCGGCCGACGCCCAGCCGATCGATCCGGCCGAGGGCATCGACGTGTATGACGAGGCCGTCGCGCCGCAAACGGCGCCGACCTACGCTCCGCCGCCGGAGGCGGTGCGTCCGCGGCCCGAACCCAGGACCGAAACGCCGCCGCCGGCCAAGGAAGCGCCGCCGGTGAAGGAAGCGCCGGCCCCCGCGCCTGCGGGAGGCTCGGCCTCGGTCCAGATCGGCGCCTTCTCCACCCCCGGTCAGGCCGATCAGCAGTGGACGGCCACCGTCGGCCGGTATCCCCAGCTGACGGGCGGCGCCGGCAAGAGGGTGCAGGAGGTGACCTCGTCGTCCGGCTCCACGCTCTACCGCACCTCCATCACCGGCCTGTCGACCGAGAACGCCCGCGCCCTCTGCGGCGGTATCCGCGCCGCCGGCGGCGACTGCATCGTGCGCTGAGGTTCCAGCTGAACGCGCGCGCTATCCTGCGGGGACGGAGGCCGGCATGAGCACCGCCATGGTACTCGGCTGCGCCGGTCACGAGCTCGGGGCGGACGAGGCCGCCTTCTTCGCCGACGCGGACCCGTGGGGCTTCATCCTGTTCCGGCGCAATGTGCAGTCGCCCGAACAGGTGCGGCGTCTGACCGACGCCCTGCGCACGGCCGTGGGGTGGGAGGCGCCGATCCTGATCGATCAAGAGGGCGGCCGGGTCCAGCGCATGGGGCCGCCGCTCTGGCAGAAATATCCCCCGGGCGAAGCCTATCTGAAGGCGACCAACGATCCTCTGGCCGCCCGCGAACTGGCGCGGCTGGGCGCGCGGCTGATGGCGCACGATCTGAAGGCCGTCGGGGTTAACGTCGACTGCCTGCCGGTGCTGGACGTGCCCGTGCCGGGATCCCACGACATCATCGGCGATCGCGCCTATGCTAGGGACCCCGCGACCGTCGCCCAGCTGGGCCGCGCGGCCGCTGAAGGCCTGCTGGCCGGCGGCGTCCTGCCGGTGATCAAGCACATGCCGGGCCACGGTCGCGCCTTCGCCGACAGCCACAAGGAGCTGCCGACGGTCCACGCCGACTTCGACACCCTCGACGCCTGGGACTTCGCGCCGTTCAAGGCCCTGTCCGACATGCCGATCGCCATGTCCGCGCACGTCGTCTTCACCGCCATCGACAGGAAGCGCCCGGCCACCACGTCGAAGAAGGCGGTGAAGCTGATGCGCGAGCACCTCGGCTTCCAGGGGCTGCTGCTGTCGGACGATCTGGTCATGAACGCCCTGTCCGGAACCCTGACGGAACGCGCCGAGGCGGCGCTGAAGGCGGGGTGCGACGCCGTCGTGCACTGGAACGGCGACATGGCCGAGATGAAGCAGGTCGCTGCGGGCGTCGGCAAGCTCAAGGGCAAGGCGTCCAAACGCGCCGCCGCGGCGCTGGCCCGCATCGTCCACACACCGGAACCGCTGGACGAGCGGGAGGCCCGAACCCGCTTCGCCGCCCTGTTGGGGGGCCGGCTGGACGCGGCCAGGGGACCCGACGTCGGCGAGGCCCAGGCGTGACGGACGCATTCCAGCCCAATCTCGATTTCTCCGCCGCGGAGCAGGCGGAGGCGTCCGAAGCCTTCGTCGTGGATCTGGAGGGCTACGAGGGTCCGCTGCACGTGCTGCTGGCCCTGGCCCGGTCTCAGAAGGTCGACCTGCTCAAGCTGTCGATCACTACTCTCGCCGAGCAATACCTGGCCTTCGTCCACGAGGCGCGGCGGCGGAATTTCGCGCTGGCGGCCGACTATCTGGTGATGGCGAGCTGGCTGGCCTTCCTGAAGTCGCGGCTGCTGATTCCGCGCGCGGAAAAGCAGAAGGACGGCGAGGTGCCGGCCGAGGATCTGGCCGCGGCCCTGGCCTTTCGGCTGCGCAAGCTGGAGGCCATGCGCAAGGCGGGCGAGACCCTGACCCAGCGGCCGGTGCTGGGCCGCGACGTCTTCATGCGCGGCGACCCCGAGGCCACCGTGGTGATCCCGTCCGACCGCATCGAGGCGGACCTGTACGGCCTCATGAGCGCCTACGTCTCCCAGCGCCGGCGCGAGGCGCGTCGGCAGTATGCGCCGGGACAGCGCGTCGAGGCCTTCCCGCTGGAGGCCGCCCGCGACTGGCTGCGCGCGCGCCTGCCCACCGTCCAGCATTGGACGCCGCTGACCGCCGTGGCCCCCGACGCTGATCCGGACGACCCCGACGGCCCCAGCCGCGCCAGCTACCTGGCCTCGACCCTGTCGGCCGGGCTGGAGCTGGTGAAGGAGGGGGCCATGGACGTACGCCAGGAGGCCATCTTCGCCGACCTCTACGTGAAGCGTCGCGGCCGCGGCCTTCCGCTGGAACTCACGCCGTGACCGACCTCAAATTCCAGCCCGACGAGACGGAGATGGAACGCCGGGTCGAGGCCCTGCTGTTCGCCGCCGCCGCGCCGCTCTCGGCCGCCGACCTGACCCGCCGGCTGCCGGAAGGTGCCGACGTCACGGCCGCGCTGATGGCGCTGAAGGATCGCTACGCCGACCGCGGCGTGCGTCTGGAATGCGTGGCCGACCGCTGGCGCTTCGCCACGGCGCCCGACCTCGGCTTCCTGATGACGGAAGAACGCGACGAGCCCCGCAAGCTGTCGCGCGCGGCGCTGGAGACCCTGGCGATCATTGCCTATCACCAGCCCTGCACGCGCGCCGAGATCGAGAGCGTGCGCGGTGTCTCCCTGTCGAAGGGGACGCTGGACCTGCTGCTGGAGATGGGCTTCGTGCGCCTGCGCGGCCGCCGCCGCACGCCCGGCCGCCCCGTCACCTACGGCACCGCCGACCGCTTCCTCGAGCATTTCGGCCTCGCCAGCCTCGCCGACCTGCCGGGCCTTCAGGACATGAAGGCGGCGGGCCTGCTGGACTTCGCCATTCCCGCCGGGTTCGAGGTGCCCCAGCCGGGCGCCAGCGAGGACGGCGAGGACCTGCTGGACCTCGACGACGCCGCCCCGGAGTTCGCCCAGGATTTCGTGGGCCAGGACTGACGTCGCGTCAGACTCCCAGGATCCAGCCCTCTTCGCCCTCCACCTGGGCGATCAGCGCCTCAGACGCGCCCTTCGGCGGCGCGAAGGCGGTCGACAGCGTGCCCGCCTCGTCCATCTGCGCCAGGGCTTCGGCGGTGACGCGCACCTGGGCCTGGTCCTTGAACTCGCCCGGGTTCGGCTTCGCGTCCCACATCGACGGCCAGACCTCGACGATCAGGGTCGACAGCGGCTCAACGTCGGCGGTGTCCAGCTTCCTCCAGCCCGTGCCGAAGGGCCAGACGGCAGCGCTCTCGCCCAGCTTCTCCACCAGCCGGCGGACGGCCGCGATGCCGACCAGGGTCTGGCCACCGACCGCGCCCGCGCCGTGCATCTGCCAGACGCTCTTGGGCTGCAGCCGGCCCTTCCGGACCGCCAGTTCGGTGGCCCGGAACTCGGCCATGTCGCCCGAGCCCTCCGGCGGCTTGGTGGCCGTCAGCCAGCGCTGAGTCTGCTTGGCCGGCGCGCCCCAGAAGGGCCACGCCGCGTCGGTCATCAGCCGGTTCATCTTGGCCGCGACCTGGTAGCGGTTGTTGGTGTTGTCGGCCTTGTCGACGACGTTGGACGCCACGAATTTCCACATCGCCGACCACGGCGTACCCTCCAGGCCCAGCCGCGCCGCCGTGCCCGCCGGATAGCCCAGGTTGAAGTCGAACCCCAGCAGCACGCGGTCGCCGCGCCGGCGGTGATCGGCCAGCAGGTCGGCGATCAGCTTCTCGCCCTCGGCGCGCGTCGCGACGTTGTGGGTCTCGGAATACAGGCGAAAGCGCACGTCGCGCTTGGCGACGCCGACCCAGACGGAGTTGTCGCCCAGCTTCTTGCCCTCGGCGGCGGTCCAGTCGGCGATGATGTAGGCGTCGAACAGACGGGCCACGGGAAATCTCGGAAAGGGAGGCGGAGGGGAAGCGCGCTTCTAACGCCCGCCGTTCCCGCGCTCAACCGCGCAGCAGGGCCTCGAGGTGAGACAGCCAGCGCCGGCCGAGCCGCAGCGCCTCGGCGGGCGAGCCGGTCTGGGTCGGCGCGGTGACGTTCCACAGGTCCAGCTCGAACTCGGGATGCCGGGCGTCGGCGAACATCAGCCGCAGCACGACCTGCTCCGCGTCGGGGGCCAGCACGTCCAGCGACTTGCGCGCCTCTCCGCGGCGCACCCGGGCCAGCACGTGGCCGTCGACGATGACCTCTCCGCCCTCGATTTCCTCGAAGGCATAGACCAGGCCCGATCCGCCCCGGTCCCACAGCACGGCGACCTGGCCGCCCTCGAAGTCCAGGCCGGCGGCCCGGCCCTCGGCGGCGGAATAGGCCTCGGTCTCGGCCGGCGCGCCCAGCGACTTGGCCATGGCGCGACGCATGCGGCGCTCGGGCTCCATCCACCAGGCCAGCGCCAGCACCCCGGTCGTGCCGGCCGCCGCGACGAGGGCGACCAGCAGGAACAGCCGGATCGCCTCGCCCACGGCTCAGTCCTCCAGCTCGACGACCACGGGCACGTGGTCGGACGGCTTGTCCATGTCCCGGGCCTCGCGGTGGGTCTCGACGCCGCGGAACCGGTCGGCCGCCTGCGGCGACAGCAGGTGGAAGTCGATGCGGATGCCGTGGTCGCGCTGCCAGGCGCCGGCCTGATAGTCCCAGAAGGTGTAGGTCCCCGGCGGCTGGCGGCCCAGCTCCCCGGCCTCATACAGGCCGAGGCCCTTCAGCGCCCGGAACGCCGCGCGGCTCTCCGGCTGGAACAGGGCGTCGGTGACCCAGGCGGCCGGATTCTTCGCGTCGTCCGGGGTCGGGATGACGTTGTAGTCGCCCATCAGGGTGAAGGCTTCTTCCTGGCCCAGCAGGTCGGCCGCGTGGGCGTGCAGGCGCCCGAACCAGTCCAGCTTGTAGGCGAACTTGGGCGTGTCGATCGGATTGCCGTTGGGCAGGTAGAGGCAGCCGACCCGTAGCGGGCGGGGCGCCTCGATCAGCGCCTCGATGTAGCGGGCCTGCGGTCCATCCACCTCGACGCCGGTCCGGTCTTCGCCCGGCAGCCCGCGGCGGAGATCGGATATCGGAAATTTCGAGAGCAGGGCGACCCCGTTGTAGGTCTTCTGCCCGTTGGTCTCGACGTTGTAGCCCAGCGCCTCGAAGGCCTCGCGCGGGAATTTCTCGTCCAGGCATTTGATCTCCTGGAAGCCGACGACGTCGGGCTGCGCGGCTTCCAGCCAGGCCAGTACGGTCGGCAGGCGGGCGTTGACCGAGTTCACGTTCCAGGTGGCGATGCGCATGGGGCCCGACGCTAATGCGCGTCGGGCCCCACCGGAAGCGTCAATCGTGGCCTGGGATCAGGCGCGGCCGCCGGTCGGCGCCGGGGCGGCGGCGGGGGCCTCCACCGTGGTCAGGCTGCAGGGCTTGCGGAAGATCTGCGGCGCGTCGATGCAGGAATAGGTCTGCTGGCCCGCGCCGTCCTTGAACCGCACGATGACGCCCTCGCCGGACGCGCATTTCAGCTCGTAGAACGACCCCCGCTCGGGGTTGTCGCCCATCCAGGCCACGTCCTCGACCTGGCAGGCGGCGGCGTCCGTGCCGACGACCAGCTTGGGCCATTCGGCTTGGGCGTCTTCCCGGGTCGAGAAGCGGCAGGTGACGTTCGACGTCAGGGCCAGCTCCCAGCAGGGCGTCGCGTCCCAGGCGCCGGCTTCGCGCTCCAGACGCCAGCCGTCGCGGTCCGCGCATCCGATCTCGTAGGTGTCCACGGCGGTGGCCAGGGCCTTGTCGACCTGGCAGTTCAGGCCCGCTTCGACGCCGTAGGCGGCGATCACCTGGACCGGATTCTGGTTGCCCGGCAGGCTGCACTGCAGGCCGACGTCGGCCGCGGGATCCGCCTCGCGCTGGATCTCGCCGAAGCTCCACTGCAGCACGCAGTCATTGGCCTTGGGCGCGCCCGCGACGGCCTCGATCACGTACCCCGGGCCCGTGGCGCAGGCGACTTCGAACAGTTTGGTGCCGTCCTCGCGCGCGCCCAGCAGGGCGCTCTCCGTCATCTGGCAGTTCGGCGCGGCGACGGCGACCAGGGGCCCGACTTCCGCGGCGACCTGCTCGGGCGTCGGCGTGGCCGCCTGTTGCTGGCGGCGGTCGGACCGTCGGCGGTCCTGGGCGCTGCGCTGGTTTCCGTCGCTGATGCGGCCCGGCAGGACGGCGGTGGTCTGCTGCTGTTCGGCGCGTGAAGGCTGGTTGCTGGTCTGCTGGGCCGCGGCGCCGCCGGCCAGCGTCAGACAGGCGACCGAGGTCGCGACGAACAGTTTGAGCATCACTGGAATCCTGTGCGGTGACTTCGATGAAGCGATGACGGCCCTGTCGCACGGGGTCAAGGCGATCATGCGGCGACGACTGGACGAATGCGGATCGGGGAGCCTATGAAAGACAGTTGCTTTTGGAGACGCACGAATGGCGGAGGGCGAAGCCGTCGCGACGGTCCCGGACACGGCCTTGACCTATCCGTTCGACGCCCGTCCGGCGCCGGGGGAGGCCATCGCCGTGGCGCCCGGCGTCCTGTGGATGCGCCTGCCGTTGCCGATGGCCCTCGATCACGTGAACGTCTGGGCGATCGCCGACGGCGAGGGCTGGGTGGTCGTCGACACGGGGCTGAAGA
This sequence comes from Alphaproteobacteria bacterium, assembly GCA_018820275.1. Lineage (GTDB taxonomy): Bacteria > Pseudomonadota > Alphaproteobacteria > Caulobacterales > Caulobacteraceae > Brevundimonas. The sequence goes on along the minus strand of JAHJOO010000038.1, from coordinate 8,807 downwards.
CGCCGGTCTCCGTCGACGCCTGGGAGGCGGCGCTGGCGGGGCCCTTGGCCGGGCGCCCGGTCACCCGGGTGATCTGCACCCACATGCATCCCGACCACATCGGGCTGGCGGGCAGGCTCTGCGCCCGGTTCGACGCCCCTCTGCTCATGTCGCGGCTGGAGTACGTCACCGGCCGCATGCTGATCTCCGAGACGGGGCCCGCCCCGGAGGCGGGGGCGGTCTTCTATCGCCGCGCCGGCTGGACGGACCTGCAGATCGAGGCGTGGCGCAAGGGCTATGGTCGCTTCGGCTCGGCGGTGGAGCCGCTCCCGCACAGCTTCGTCCGCCTGTCGGAGGGCGAGACGATCACGATCGGCGGCGACGACTGGCGGATCGTGATCGGCGACGGCCACAGCCCCGAGCACGTCTGCCTCTGGCGGCAACGCGACGGCGTCTTCATCGCCGGCGACCAGATCCTGCCGCGCATCTCGTCCAACATCTCGGTCTGGCCGACGGAACCCGCCGCCGATCCCCTCGGCGACTGGCTGTCGTCGATCGCGAAACTGCGGGACCTCCTGCCCGCCGACCTGCTGGTGCTACCCTCGCATGGTGAGCCGTTCCGGGGCGTCCACGGTCGCCTCGACGCCCTCGCACGGGGCCATGCGACGTCGCTGAAGCGGCTTGAGCGCCGCCTTCGGGATCCCGCCCGCGTCGTCGACGTCTTTCCGACCCTGTTCGGCAGACCCGTCGGCGACGGCCTGCTGGGCATGGCCACGGGCGAGGCGATCGCCCACCTGAACCATCTTGAGCGGCAGGGCCGCGTCCGGCGCGCGCCGGACGACGACGGCGCCGACCGCTGGACCGTCATTTCCGGAGACGACTCGTGACCGACCATGTGCGCACCGACCTCGCCGACGGCGTCCTGACCGTCACCCTGGCGCGGCCGGAAAAGAAGAACGCCATCACCCAGGCCATGTACGGGACGCTGGCCGAGGCCACCCGCCGGGCGCGGACCGACGAGGCCGTGCGCGTGATCCTGTTCCAGGGCGAGGGCGACAGCTTCTCGGCCGGAAACGACATCGCCGACTTCATCGCCATCGGTGCCTCGGGCGAGGGACAGCTGATCGACGCCCCGGTGTTCCATTTCCTCAAGGCGCTGGCCGATCTGGACAAGCCGGCGGTGGCGGCGGTACGGGGCCGCGCGGTCGGCATCGGCCTGACGCTCCTGCTTCACTGCGACATGGTGGTGGTGGCCGAGGACGCCCTCCTGTCGGCGCCCTTCGTCAATCTGGCGCTCGCGCCGGAGGCGGCGTCGTCGATGCTGCTGCCGCACGTCCTCGGGCATCAGCGCGCCTTCGAGGTCTTCGCGCTGGGCGAGCCGATCGACGGCCGCACCGCCCTGGCCTGGGGCCTCGCCAACCGGGCGGTCCCGGCGGATCAGGTCGACGCTGTAGCGGCCGAGCTTGCGGGCAAGCTGGCGGCCCGGGCCCCGAATTCCATCCGCAAGACCAAGGCCCTGATGCGCGACGCCGAACGGCTGTGGACCCTCATGCAGGCGGAGGGCGAGGCCTTCGGCAGCCAGATGCGCAGCCCGGAGGCGATGGAGGCCTTCATGGCCTTCAGCCAGAAGCGCGCGCCGAACTTCGCCTGACCGCGATTGCAGCCGGTCGATCCCGGGCGTAAAGGCGCGCGCCCATGTCCGCCCAGCCCGTGCCCCTGAACCTGCCGCCGGCCGAACCGGAGACGCCTGCCGACGCCGGTCAGGTGGCGGCGCTGGTCGACGCCGCCTTCGGGCCGGGGCGGCACGCCAAGACGGCCGAACGCCTGCGCGAGGCGTCCGCCCCGGCGTGCGGACTGGTGATGCGCGACGACGGCCGACTGGTCGGCTCCGTCCGCCTGTGGCGTATCCGCGTCGGGGAGACGGCCGCGCTCTTCCTGGGCCCGATCGCCGTCGAGGCGGGGGCGCGAAAGGCGGGCCTCGGTGCGGCCCTGGTCCAGAGCAGCCTCGCCTGCGCTGCGCGCGAGGGCGTCGGCGGCGTCTTGCTGGTCGGCGATCTGCCCTACTTCGGCCGGTTCGGCTTCCGGGAACTCCCGGGCGCGCGCATGCCGGGGCCGGTGGATCCGCGCCGCCTCCTCTGGCGGGCCCTTTCGGTCGAGGCCCCGGACGGCGCGGTCGTCGGCGTGTGCGACTGACGGTTTGCACGCCGGGCGACTGCGCCTAGCTTTGGGGCATGACGGACGGACACCCGCCTTCGAACGCCCTCAGCCGGATCGCCGAAGCGGCCGGGCCCCGGGGCCTGCCGCCGGTCCACCTTTGGAACCCGCCGAACTGCGGCACGATCGACATCGTGATCCGGGCGGACGGCACATGGTTGCATGAGGGCGCACCCATCCGGCGGCCCGAACTGGTGCGTCTGTTCTCGACCGTCCTGCGCAAGGACGCGGACGGCTATTGTCTCGTCACGCCGGTCGAGAAGCTGTCCATCAAGGTGGAGGATCTGCCGTTTCGCGCCGTGGCGGCGCAGCTTGAGGACGGCCTGACGTTCACGACCGACCAGGAGGATCGGGTGACGGTCGACGGCGAGCATCCGCTGGTCGTGGACGTGGACGGGGCCGGGCAGCCCGCGCCGCGCGTGCGGGTCCGCGGCGACCTGTGGGCGCGGGTCACCCGGGCGGTCTTCTACGAACTGGTCGAGGCCGCGGAGATCGAGGGCGACAGGCTGGTCCTGCGCGTCGGCGACGCCGCCCACGATCTCGGTGCGGTCGAGGCGGCGCCGTGACGCCGGAGCTTCTGACCCGCGCGCTGTCGCCGCTGCGCGACTGGCACCCGGCCGACGCGGCCGACCACTCCGACTTCGACCTCAACCCGGGACTGGCCGTGCCGACCGGGAGGCCGTCGCAGGCCGCCGTGCTGGTCGCGTTCACGCCCGGTCCCCGGGGGCCCGAGGTGATCCTGACGCGGCGGTCGGACACGCTTGCGCGGCACACGGGTCAGATCGCCTTCCCCGGCGGTCGCCTCGACCCCGGAGAGGGCGCGGCCGAGGCCGCGGTGCGCGAGGCGTGGGAGGAGATCGGTCTGCCGCCCGAGGCGGTGCGCTTGCTCGGCCTCGGCGACAGCTACCGCACCGGGACCGGCTACCTGGTGTCGCCCGTCGTCGGCTGGGTCGAACCCTTGCCCGGGCTGGACCCGGCGCCGGCCGAGGTGGCCGAGGTGTTCCAGGTCCCCTGGGCGCACCTCGCCGCGCCGGCCAACCGGCGACGCGACCACTACGAGCTGGACGGCGTCCGGCGACATTTCTGGTCCATCGACTGGGAAGACAGGCTGGTCTGGGGCGCCACGGCCGGCATGATCGTGGGGCTTGCCGCCCGGCTGGAACGGGCCGCGGAGCGGGCGGCGTGACGCGGATCGATGCGTCCTGGCTGCACGACGCGGCCGCGCAGGCGGTGATCGGCGCCTTGGCCTCCGCGGGAGGCGAGGGCTGCGTCCGCTTCGTCGGCGGCTGCGTGCGCGACGCCCTGCTGGGCCGGGCCGGCGGAGACGTGGACCTCGCCACCACCTTGCGGCCCGAGCAAACGATCGCAGCCCTTGCGGCGGCCGGGCTCAAGGCCGTTCCGACCGGCGTCGAGCACGGGACCGTGACCGCGGTCAGCGACAAGCGGCCGTTCGAGATCACCACCCTGCGTCGCGACGTCGCGACGGACGGCCGGCGCGCGGTCGTCGCCTTCACCGACGACTGGACCGAGGATGCGCATCGGCGGGACTTTCGGCTGAATGCCCTCTACAGCGACGGGGATGGCCGGGTGTTCGATCCGGTCGGCGAGGGCGTCGCCGACGCGCGCGCCGGCCGCATCATCTTCGTCGGGGACCCCCGGAGACGGATCGCGGAAGACCACCTCCGCATTCTGCGCTTCTTCCGCTTTTTCGCCTGGTTCGGCCGGGACGAGCCCGACCCCGGCGGGCTGGAGGCCTGTCGGTCGATGGCCGCCGGGGTCGACCGTCTCTCGGCCGAACGGGTCTCCGCGGAACTGATGAAACTGCTCGCCGCGCCAGACCCCGCGTCGGCGGTGCGGGCCATGGAGGCGGCCGGGGTCCTGACGCGCGTGCTGGGGACCCCCGCGGATGTGCGCCGGTTCGAGGCGGCGGCCCGGCGCGACGCGGATCCCCTGGTGCGTCTGTCGGCGCTGTGGCCGGACGACCGGGCCTTCGTGGCCGCGGCCGCGCGCCGGCTCCGGCTGCCCAAGACCGCGTGGGCCCGTCTGGAGGCGGCGGCGGAACCCTTGGCGCTGGACGAACCGACGGAGCGGGCGGCCCGTCGGCTGGTGCACGCCGTCGGCACCCGTGCAGCGACCGATCGGGCTCTCAAGTCGCCGGCCGGGGCGGCTGCGGAGGTGGTCCTGCGCGTCGCGGGGGATTGGACGCCGCCCGCGCTGCCGGTGGGCGGGCGGGACGTCGCCCGCCTGGGGGTGCCCGCCGGGCCGGAGACCGGGGCCGTGCTGCGGGCTTTCGAGGCGTCCTGGGCTGCCGACGACTTCCCGATGGACGACGTCCCCGGGCGCCTGGCCGCCGCGGTCAGGGCCGGGCGCGGGTCAGGACGGTGACGACGGGCCGGTGATCGGATCCGTTGCGGGTGCCCAGGCTCCGCCGCGCCACGGTCAGGTCCCGGCTGACCCAGACGTTGTCGATGCCCAGGCCGAGAGGCGACGGAAGCTGGGCCGGCCAGCTCCCCGGGAAGGCCGGCGCGGGGGTCAGGCCGGTGCCTTGCGCGAACCGCCGGCCGATGCGCGCGTCGGTCACGCTGTTGAAGTCGCCGGCGACCACGCGCGTGGCGTCCGGGTGGGCGGCGACGGCCGCGGCGAGCGCGTCGATCTGGCGGATCTGTTCCCACTGGATCTGGTAAGGCCACGGACGGGTCAGGTGGACGGAGGTCACCCTGAGAGGCCCCAGAGGCGACCGGACGACCGCGCTCTGCACCGGAACGCCCGGCTCTCCACTCAGCGGGCCGAGCGGCCACCGGGAGGCGATGATCGTTCGAGCTCCTCGGCCACGCCAGTCGACCCGCGCGGACTCGCGGCGGTGCGGCAGGTCGGGGGCCAGCATGTCGAGAGCCGCTTGCGCCGCGTCTCCGGCCTCGATCAGCACGACGACGTCCGGCCGGGCCTCCCGGATGCTGTCCCGGATCGCGCCGACGTCCTCGTTGCCCACCCACAGATTGGCTGAATACAGCCGCACCTCCGGGGCCCCCGCCTCGGGTTCGGCCAGCGGCGGAAAGGCCTGCGGCGCCGCCGCGACGGCGCATACCCCCGCGGTCAGCGCGCCCGCCAGGATGGGGCCTCGCCAACGCAGGGCCATGAACAGACCCGTGAGCGCCAGCGCGCCCACGGCGGCGGGTGCCGAGAACTGCGCTGCCAGATCGATCCAGCGATGACCTTCGCCGCTCAGGTCGGCGAGGCCGATCGCGATCAACGGCGACAGGAGGGCCATGGCGGTCGCTCCGGCGAGAAAGCCTTGCGCGCGGTCGGAAAAGCGTGGCGGCATGGTGAACGGCGTTCGACCTTGAGCGTTGAGGGGCGGGCAGGGGGAAACACGCATGGCGCGCCGCAGCATCGCCGATATCGAGAAGATCTGGCTGAATGTCGACGGGATCAAGCGGATCTCCGACCGCGTGATCGGCATAGGCCCCTTCGGATTGGGGCTGGACGCCCTTCTGACATGGATTCCCGTCGTCGGCACGGTCTACAGCGTCGGGGCCGGGGGCTGGCTGCTGACCCAGGCGGTGCGCGCCCGGGCGGAGGCGGGCACGATCCTGCAGATGGTCGGCTATCTGGGAGTGGACGTGGCGACCGGAGAGGTGCCCCTCCTTGGCGATGCGGTCGACGCCCTGTTCCCCGGCCATCTGATGGCGGCCAAGGCGCTGCAGAAGCATATCGAGACGACCCACTGGGTCGAGGACTCCTTTGCCGCGGCCCGCGAGAGTGGCGATCACGACCGCCATGTCGAGAAGGTCCGCGGAGACCGCAAGCTGAAGCGCATCATCTACCTGCACGATTGATGCAGATCGCTTGACGACCCCGCCCGCACACGGCCAAGTCGGCGACGGGGCCACCGGTGGCCGGCAGGGGGTGGAATGAGCGTCAGCCTGACCCGCGACGAACTCAGCGCGGCGCTGGCCCGCGTGGGCCGGGGCGACCGCGTCGCCTTTCGTGACGTTTATGAATCGACTTCCGCGAAGCTGATGGGCGTGTGCCTGCGTATCTTGTCCGACCGACAGATCGCCGAGGATGTCTTGCAGGAAACCTACGTCACAGTCTGGAGAAAGGCCGGGGCCTTCGACGCCTCGCGCGCCAGCCCGATCACCTGGCTTGTGACGATCGCCCGGAACCGGTCGATCGACCGCCTGCGTTCGGGCGCGGCGGCGCGGAAGTCCGTGCCCGTCGATGAGGCGCATGATCTGGCCGACGACGGCGTGCCCGCCGACGAGGTCGTGGCGGGCAAGGAGGAGGCGCTGCGCCTGGCCCATTGCCTCGAGGAGCTCGACGTCCGCACCTCCGCCGCCATCCGCACCGCCTTCTTCCAGGGTGCGACCTACGAGCAGCTGGCGGCCGCGGAGGGCACCCCTCTGGGCACCATGAAGAGCTGGATTCGCCGGGGCCTGCTGCGCCTTCGGGGGTGCCTCGAACGATGACCGACGCCCCTTTCACACCGGCCGACGATGACGACGCCCTCGCGGCGGAGCTGTCGCTGCGGGTCCTCTCCGGGGCCGAGGAAGCCGGCGCGCGCGCGCGCGCCGACGCCGACGCCGCCTTCGCCCGCCGCGTCGAGGCCTGGGACGAGCGCTTCGGGGTCCTGGCGGAGGAAATCGCGCCGGTGACGCCCGGCGCCCACCTGTGGCCGCGCGTGGAGACGGTCGCGGGTGCCGCGAACGATGACGAACCGCGCGTCCGGTTCTGGCGGCGCTGGGCCGTGGGCGCGAGCGCGCTCGCGGCCGCGAGTTTTGCCGTGGCGGTCTTCCTCGCGCTCCAGCCGCCGGCCATCGCGCCTGCGCCTGCGGCGGGCCCCGTCACCCGCGTCGCCACCCTGACCCTGGAAGACGGCGCCGTGGCGATGACCGTGGTCTATGATCCGGCGACCGGGGAACTCTATCTTGCGCCCACCGACAAGATGCAGGGCGACGTCCGGGTGCCGCATCTCTGGCTGCTGATGCCCGAGGGCGGCGTCCGGCTGGTCGGGGCCATCGACGGCTCCGCCACCTCGCGTCACACGCTGAGCGGGGCGATCCACGACCTCGCGGGCGAGGCCGCCCAGGTCGCCGTGTCGATGGAGCAACCCGGACACACGCCCGCCGCCACAGCTCCTGACGGCCCGGTCGTCGCCAGCGGCAGTCTCCAGCAACTCTGAGGCGCATCCGCGGACGCCATGCGGCCGTAGCTTCCGCAAGGCGATCGACGAGGCTGCCAACCTCCGCGGCGGCGTCTTCGGTCGTCGGACGGGGAAGTCGCCCCCAAGCCCTTCCAGAGGCTTCCCCGTCCTCCCCTTGCGGCGGCCCGACCTGGGTCGTTGTGACGGCTGCGTCCGAATTCTCCTTGTTTCACAAGCGCCGACGTCCGGTTTGACGATCGGCGCCGCCGTCGGTCGACGCTCCGGCCAGCCTGCTCCCGACACGAAACGGGAGCCCTCACATGTCCGACGACACCTCGACGCGCCTCGGCCTGCCGTTCCTGGCGGCCGGACAGCTTCAGAAGCACGTCACCCTCAACGCGGCCCTGTCGCGGCTGGATGCCCTCGTGCATCTGGCCGTCCTCAGCCGCAGTCTCGCGGACCAGCCCGTCGACCCGGGTGAGGGCGACGCCTGGCTGATCCCGCCCGGGCCGTCGGGGCCGGACTGGTCGGCCATGGAAGAGGGGGCGATCGCTGCCTTCCAGGACGGGGGCTGGGTGAGGCTTTCCGCGCCCGTCGGGGCGGTCGCCCTGGTCATGGACGAGGACCTCCTCATCGTGAGGACGTCCGGCGGTTGGGCCGGGCTCGGCGACCGTCTGGGCCGGATCGATTTCGTCGATCGCCTCGGCGTCGGAGGGGCGCCCGACGCGAACAACCCCTTCACCGCGCGGCTGAACGGGGCCCTGCTGGCCGCGCTGCCGGCCCCGGAGGGCGGCTCCGGCGACGTTCGGTTGGCGCTCAGCAAGGACGCGGAGGCCCGCATCGCCTCGCTCCTGTTCCAGAGCGGTTTCGCCGGCCGGGCCGAGATCGGACTGGTCGGCGACGACAGGCTGTCCCTGAAGGTGAGCGCTGACGGCGTGACCTGGCGCGAGGGGCTCAGCATCGACCCCGCTGACGGGCGCGTCTCCTTTCCCCGGGGCGCGCTGCGTCGCGAGACCGTCGTCTTCTCCGGTTCGGCGACCTATGCGCCCCCGGACTGGGCCCGATGGGTGGAGGCCCTGGTGATCGGCGCGGGCGGGGGCGGTGGGGGAGGCCAGGGCGGAGCGTCCGGCACCCTGCGGATGGGCGGCGGCGGCGGCGGCGCCGGCGGTCACGCCCACACGGTCTGGCCGGTCGAGGCCCTGGGCGGCGACCTGACGGTCTCGGTCGGTGCCGGGGGCTCCGGCGGAGGTTCGGGGCTGGCGGGCGCGGGCGGCGGCGACAGCGCGGTCCGCCTGGATGGGGTGATCGTGCTCCGGGCCTTGGGCGGCGGCGGCGGGACGTCGACCGGAACCGCCGGTGTCGGCGGCCTCGGGGCACGCACCGGAAACGGCGGCGGGCCCAGCTTCCCCGCGGCGACCGCCAGCGGCGGCGCCGCCTCCAGCAATCCGGACGGCGGCGGCGGCGGCGGCGG